>JANMYM010000059.1:0-5577 GCA_031382085.1 Gammaproteobacteria bacterium | reverse complement strand
CAGTTTTTATGGCAATCTCAAGGATCATGACAAGCGCGAAGCGTTGCGCCTCGCGCAGATCGAGACTCGCACGAAGTTTCCACATCCGATGTACTGGGCCGCGTTCCAGATCGTGGGCCGCGCCGATTGATGAACCTGCGCACGTTGGCAGTCGACACACACACACACAGCAAGAGGAATTCAGTATGAGCAAGTTCAAGAAAACGCAGGTTAGCTGCGGGGTGGAGGGCCAGAGTCGCCGTGATGTACTGCGTGGCCTGGGGTTTTCCGCGGGTGGCTTGTTAGTACTTGGGTCCCCACTTGAGGCACTTGCTGCTTTGGCCGCAAAAGCCACTATGGGAGGCTTTGCGTTGTTGGAATTGGACGGCAGCACGACCTTCCTGAGCGCCGTTGAGGGCGGCAATGCGGTTGCAGAAGTCGTGTTAGAGCAAGGTCCTGAACTGTTGCCCGACAAGCGCGCGGGTAGCGTAGAGTACGAGGACATTGCGCTCAAGTTGCCGCTGAATGTCTCGCCAGCACTGCTGGCGTGGATCAACAGCACGCTCGTCAAAGGCCCCAGCGCCAAGAGCGGCGCCATCATTTACGCCGATTTCAACAACATCGAGTGGAAGCGATTGGAATTTTCCAACGCCGTGATCAGCGAGGTTGGCGTGCCTAGTTTGGAAGCTAGCTCGAAAAACTCTACGCCCATGACGCTGCGTCTGGCGCCTGCGGCTACGCGTTGGACCGGTGGCTCGGGGAAGCCGGTGGCAAATGCTGGGCTAAAAGCCACAAGAATCGGCAGCGATTTCCGGCTGGTCATTCCGGGCCTCGAGGCAGCGGCGCCATTCATCAGGAAAATAGAAGGTCTCAGCGCCAAGCGAATCGCTCCGGGAAGCGTTGGCACTTCGGTCAGGTCCAAATGGCTTGGTAGCGGCGGACTGGACATGCAAAACATCAAGCTCTACGTGTCCGAAGCAAACGCGGTGCCGTTTTACAGTTGGTTTGACGGTGCCGTGATCAAGGGTGGCGGCCGGGCGCCCGATGCCGAACGGACGGGTCGTTTGGAATGGCTGGCGCCAACCCTGGCCACGGTCGTGGCCAGCGTCGAGCTAAAGGGTTTGGGAATTGTGCGCTATGCGCCGGAGCCGTTTGAAGCGGGCGCCGAAAAGACCGCGGGCGTGCAGATTGATTTATATTGCGAGCAAATGCAGTTCGCACTGCCGGCGTCCTAGCGCCTAACAATTGGACGAGAGGGAAGTGAATATGATCAAGATTAAACATGCAATAACAACTTCGGCAATTGTGGCTGGAACTTTGTTTGCAGGTCTGCTCTCAACCGACGTTCTGGCACAACGCGTGCCGCCGGGCACCGTGCTCACGCCCTTGCCGGCGCCTTTGCCGACTACCACGCCGCGTACGCGTGTGCAGACACCGGTGGGCCCGGCGCCGCAGAATGTGCGCATGCTGCCCGGCGGACCGCTGGTGCATACGCTGGTCTGGGATCGGCTGCCGGGCATCAACGGCTACAACGTGCTGGTCAACAATACAGCGACCAAAGGTGCCTGGGTGTTAGCTACGGCGGCACCACTGCTCGCCGAAACTTATGCCGACGGCAATTTTCCGCAGCCAGGTGCGCAGTACCGGGTGATCGCGCTGTACCCCGACGGTCGGCAGGGCAGTACGGATTTCGTCTACGCCAATCCGCCGCAGCTGCAGGTGCCAATTGGATTTACGGCGCAGCCGACCGGACCCGGCAAGGTGCGCTTGTCATGGCAAGCGGTGGACTTGGCCAAAGGCTATCGATTGTACGGATCGGGTCAACCAGCCGACGGCACTTTTGTAACAGGCACCGAGCTGCAGCTGACCAATCTACCCGACGGCGACTACAGTTGGAAGCTAACAGCAGACTACGGCGGCGCCTGGCAGGGCGCTGGCATGCCGGTGGCTAACATTACGCTGGCTACGGCCGCGGCGGGACGCTACTTGGTGACAATCACGGGCTTGCGGGCGGTCCAAGCTTCGGTCGACGACAAGTTGTCTCGCGATGGCAAAGGCGATGAAGTCTATGTCGGCGTGGTCACCAGAAAATATGATCGGCGTACCGAGAATGTCGTGAATGTATGGCAGAACAAGACGGCCTTTACCTATGGCGACGTCAATGATCGTGGGACCAGCCGCATTCAGGCCGGTACCTTCAGCGGTTCGGGAGGAATTCGCGATGGCGATCCTATTCCGGCGAATTCCGACCCGGCGGAGCGCAACGCAAATCCCTCGGATATTGCGTTTCCGTTGAAAGTCTTTGACGGGATCCTGACAAATGGGGTCGACGCTTTGGTTATTTCGCCGACGATCTGGGAAGAGGACAACGGCAACCTCGCCTTCACTGTCTGGAACAACCAGATGAACCAGATAGCACCTTTCCTTTACAAGCGTCCGGAGATCCTGAGTCAGGTCGCCAAAGGCAGTTTCGAACCGATTCTGTTCGGCACAGCTGCGATACCTAACATGACGGACAACGCCTGGGGGGCCATGTTGCTCGCTAACGGCGCAAGCCTCGCCGGACCCACCATGGGTATATCGTTTGGCTACCAGATAGCGGAGCGGCTGATAGCAGGGGATGTCGACCGACCAATTGGCGTCATCCCGGCAGGCGCAGCTAACGCCAATATGGTGTTGCCTAACAAGATGGTGGTGCTGACGCGCGAGATTGTCGAGGCCGCGTTGGCGCCGCAGGGACCGGGCAACATGCCCGCAGCAATAGGTCCGCCGTACTGGCCGCGTTTCCCGAAGCCGGGCGTAATGATGATTCCCTACCACGACGGTCCTTACTCGACCATGATCACCGGGCTGCAACGGCCAGCGTATTACGAAATGTACCTGAAGGTGGAACGACTGCCCTGAGGATGCGAACAGCCGATCCTGCGGAGAACAGTCCTGCACCGTGCCAATTCATTTTGAGGAGAGAGCTGTGAAAAAAACGAACCTGTTGGATGCTCGATCGATGCGCTGCCTGATCCTGGTTTTAGGAGTCACGGTCACAAGCGCGGCGGTGCCGATTCCCGAATTGACAGTCAGGTCCACGATAGCCGCGCCTGCAGCCGAACAACAGTTGGCGCAATTGCAGCAGCAGGTGCAGTCCTTGCAGGCCCAGCTTGCGGCGTTGCAGGCGATCGTACAGATCACGCCTGCCAGCACAGCGGGTCAGGAGCCGAATGTCACCATCGCCGCGGGTGCCGTCACGTTGCGGGCATCAAGAAATTTGATGCTGATGTCTGGAGCTAACACGAATATCAAAGCGTCCAGCGTCCTGGATATGCGCAGCTCCGCGGAGACGGTCATTCGCGCCGCCGGTGCGCTCAATATGGATGGGTCATCGGTGCGCCTGAACGGCGGCACGAAGTGCCTGGCGACCGTGGGCAGCATCGTGCAGACCAACGTGCCGGTGGGCACGACAGGGGCCACGGTTCCGGTTAACGGTCAGGTCATGAATGGCAGCCAGAATGTCTTTGCCAATTAACCGATCATTCCTTAAAGACCCAGGAATCCGATCATTTGCTGCGCCCAAAAACCTCGCCTTTCGTTGTCGACTGAGTGGCCCGTCTGAGCGAGGAACACCGCCTTGCCGGGGGTCAACATGAACTGGGCCGTATTTTGCGTCGCGGGACAGATGTCGTTGTACGGCACGCGATCCTCGAGTCCGCAGGCGAGCAGCATCGGCTTTTGATTCAACATGAAGAGCCTCTGATTAGTCACTGGGTCCTTATTCTGATGGCTGAATAGCAGTTGCTCGCCGCCAAGGCGCCAGTGCCATGCATAAAAGAATGGATCGTAAGTCTCCTGGCGATCCAGCCGCGCTCCGGCGACCGACGACATTTTGCAAAGGTAGTAGTTGCTCGTCCAGGTATCAGACTGCGCCATCGGAATGATCGGCCAGGCGATGGCTTTGTCCCAGCTTCCGAAGAATGCCGCTCGGTCGCCCGGTCCGGGGGCGTTCATGGCCTGGGCAGCGCTAAACCAGGCGGCTCGTGGCCCCAGATGTTTTGTTAGATCGTTACCCGCCCCGAGTGACTCCCAAATCGATGCCGGGGACCACACCACGAATTTTGGAAGCCAGGGAACGTTAGCCCGACGGCCCAGCCGGAACGCCATGTTTCCGCCAAGGCTGCCACCCATAACCGCTTTGATGTTGTTCTTGAACGGAACCTTTTGATCGAGCGTTTCTGCGAAGCGCACCACGAACGTCTCGATGAAATCGAGAAGTGGCGTGGCACCTGTCGCCCCGAAGTCGTTTGGCTCCTTCGGCGCGCCGATATCGTTGAGTTGCGAGACAACGTTATAGTTGAGATTGTCGGCGTAGCCCGAGGTTGGAAGATCGAGGCTGATCACCACGAGATTCCTTCCGGGTGTCAGCGACTGGGCGATCGTATAGCGCGTGTGTACGCTAACGGTCTTTGGTCCCATCGCGCGCGGCGCTTCGACGAGGACCTGAAGGTCGTACTGCGGGTAATCGCTCGAGGGGACATTTACCGGTCGATGAGGCGAATCGTCCTCGCCTGACACTGCGATCCAGCCCAGCGCATTTCTCTCGGCTGTCTTTGCGGCCTTCAACGCAGGCGTGTCGCCGCGCTCACCGGTGCGCAGAAAATTCGCGACGCGGTACGCGCGATCGAGGGCTACCCGACAGCCGTTCACGACATCGTTCGCTGTAAGCGGCGCCGCTGGCGCCTGTGCGACCAGCGATTGACAGAACGGCTCCCCCGGAAGTGCCTGGCGAAAGGCCGCAAAGGCCTTGTGACCGGTCACGCTCAGGTCGGCAAACGCATTGCCCCACACGGCATCACCGGCGGCAAATCTGAACGAAGCCTGGCGCAAGGCGTTGAACGGCTGGGCTGCTGCGAGACCCGCGACCGCGCGGAGCTCGGGCCGCAGGCGTCCCTCGTTTGCGCCGATGTTACGTGCGGCCGGCACATTGATCTGCCTGCCGGCGGGCGCAGGCGTATCGAGCAGCTGAGGCGGGATGACCGGTGAGAAATAGACGCGTGTCGCAGTCCCATTCACCATGTCGAACGGTACAACCGCGCTGCGCTGGCCGTTCGAAAAATTATCCATGTGGTCACAGGACTCGGGCGCCGTGAACTGGACCGTGGCGCGATTGGCTGCGATCGGCGGATACGCTGCCGGTGGCGGTGTGGCCGGCGTCGTCGCTATTTGCGTGAAAAGCGTTTTGGTAATGTCATCCGCCTCTTCGGCACGCGAATCCATTCCATGGAGAAAGAGGAGCACTTGCGCATTCGGGGCGATGGAGGGCGCTGCATCGGGACGCAGGGCCCACCGGGGCGGTTGCCGGTCTGCGCGAAACTGGTTCCGATCGATTTGCAGCGGAACGGGTGCGGCTTGGACGGGTGCGGCTTGGACGGGCACAGCCTGAACTGGAAGTGGCTGGGCAATCACTTGTTGCGCCGCTGGCGGAGCCACCTGCGGTGTTGCAACGGGCGCGGGTGGCAAGACAATTTGTGCAGCGATCGGCGCTGGCGGCAAGACTTCAGCCACCATCGGCGGCGCCGGTAAGCCCTTACCCATGGTGAAGGCCACTGG
>JANMYM010000018.1:0-96072 GCA_031382085.1 Gammaproteobacteria bacterium | reverse complement strand
GCTGATGAAGTGACGTAACTGCCGAAATTCCATGTCAGACCGCGATGAGCGGCACCGAGGCGCGTTTGGTCGCCGCCGACGCTGTACCTGCTGCGGCGATCGCCGCACCCGCTCCCGGGAATTGTCTGCGTTCCATGAGTGTCACTGGCCCTTTAGCCAAATGAAGATACGCGCAAGTGGGCTCCACGCAAAGGGGCGCTGCCGGGCATGTCTATATGCGGTGCCCCGCAAATGTCTTGGTACACGACTAATTGATACGCCTGACACTCCGCCGCGCGCTACCGCAGATCGAACCGATCCAAATTCATCACCTTGGTCCACGCGCCCACAAATTCCGCCACGAACTTCGCCTGATTGTCATCGCTGGCGTAGACCTCGGCGAGCGCGCGCAACTCGGAGTTCGAGCCGAACACCAGATCGGCGCGCGTGCCCGTCCACTTGAGCTGTCCCGTCGTGCGATCGCGTCCCTCATAAAGTCCTGCGGTTGCAGCAGGCCGCCACTCGGTGCGCATCTCGAGCAGATTCACGAAAAAGTCAGTGCTCAGCTTGCCCGGCTCGTGCGTCAGGATGCCGTGCCGCGACGGCCCCGCGTTGGCACCCAGCGCCCGCAGGCCGCCGACTAACACGGTCATTTCCGGCGCAGTCAGTGTCAGCAATTGCGCGCGGTCGAGCAGCAGTTCTTCGGCCGCAGTTTTGTCTCCCGCGCGTTGGTAGTTGCGGAATCCATCGGCGGAAGATTCCAGGACCGCGAACGAAGCGACGTCGGTTTGCGCCTGCGACGCGTCCGTGCGCCCGGGATTGAAGGGCACCTTGACGTCGTGCCCGGCTTGCTGCGCGGCCTTTTCTATAGCGGCTCCGCCGGCTAACACGATCAGGTCGGCTAACGAGATACGCGTGTTGCCCGATTGCGCAACGTTGAAATTCTTCTGGACCACCTCCAGCGCCTGCAACACGCGCGCGAGCTCCGCCGGCTGGTTGACCTCCCAGTCTTTCTGCGGCGCGAGACGAATGCGCGCGCCGTTGGCGCCGCCGCGCTTGTCAGAGCCGCGAAAAGTGGACGCGGATGCCCACGCGGTGCTAACAAGTTGCGGGATCGTCAGTCCGCTGGCCAACACCTGTGCCTGCAGCGCAGCGATGTCCTGCTCGCCCACCAACGGGTGGTCGACGACCGGCACCGGGTCCTGCCAAATCAATACTTCGGCGGGCACCTCGGGCCCCAGATAGCGGGCGCGTGGGCCCATATCGCGGTGTGTCAGCTTGAACCAGGCGCGCGCAAAGGCATCGGCAAATTTCTGCGGATTGCGATGGAAGTCACGCGCGATTTTTTCATACACCGGGTCGAAGCGCAGTGACAGATCGGCCGTCGTCATCATCGGCGGATGTTTCTTCGACGGCTCGTGCGCATCGGGAATCAGATGTTCCGGCGGCACATTCTTCGCGACCCACTGGTGCGCGCCGGCGGGGCTCTTGGTCAGCTCCCATTCGTAACCAAACAACATGTCGAAGTAGCCGTTGTCCCAGCGTGTCGGATTCGGTTTCCAGGCGCCTTCAATGCCGCTGGTGGTCGCATGCACGCCTTTGCCGCTGCCGAACGCGTTCTTCCAGCCGAGACCCATCTCGTCGATCGCTGCGCCTTCGGGCTCGCGACCCACAAGCGCTGGATCGCCCGCCCCATGCGCTTTGCCGAAAGTGTGTCCGCCGGCGACCAGTGCCACCGTTTCTTCGTCGTTCATCGCCATGCGCGCGAAGGTCTCGCGTACATCGCGACCCGAGCCCACAGGATCCGGGTTACCGTTAGGACCCTGCGGGTTCACGTAGATGAGGCCCATCTGCACGGCGCCGAGCGGCTGCTCCAGCTGACGATCCCCGGTGTAACGCTCATCGCCAAGCCAACTGGCCTCGCGGCCCCAGTTGATGTCGTCCTGCGGCTCCCAGATATCCGGGCGACCGCCACCGAAGCCGAAGGTCTTGAAGCCCATCGACTCGAGCGCGCAATTGCCCGCGAGCAAAATCAGATCGGCCCAGGAAATCCGGTTGCCGTACTTTTTCTTGATCGGCCACAAGAGGCGGCGCGCTTTGTCGAGATTGCCGTTGTCGGGCCAGCTGTTGAGCGGCGCGAAGCGCT
Source organism: Gammaproteobacteria bacterium (assembly GCA_031382085.1). Lineage (GTDB taxonomy): Bacteria > Pseudomonadota > Gammaproteobacteria > Steroidobacterales > Steroidobacteraceae > UBA964. The sequence goes on along the minus strand of JANMYM010000018.1, from coordinate 93,947 downwards.
GATCGCCCGTGCCGGCCCCGCCACGACCATCGGAGATTCGATATGTGCCCGCGCTGTGCCACGCCATACGGACAAAAAGCCCGCCGTAGTGACCCCAGTCTGCGGGCCACCAGTCCTGCGAATCCGTCATCAGCGCGTAGAGATCTTTTTTAAGTGCCGCGTAATCGAGTTTCTTGAACTCCGCCGAATAGTCGAACGCCTCGTCCATCGGGTTCGATTTCTTGGAATGCTGGTGAAGAATCCTGAGATTCAGCCGGTTCGGCCACCAATGGCTGTTTGACTGAGCGCCGTCGCTGGTACGGGCGCCGCGCGACGCAAAAGGGCACTGGGCTTCGCTGGACATGGGATGGCTCCGTTTCGAAATTGCAGATGCGGTATGGCGCTACTGTAGCGGGGGGGCCTGCATCCATCCAATGCGTACATTGGATCAGATCGATAGACGGTGTCTATCGCGCGGTGAGCGACAAGCCGTGGCGACACGAATCCCCATGTTCACGAATTGGCCACCGCAGCGCGCCTGCGCGCACCGGGGCGAGGCATGGCGATACACTGGCCAGTGTCACCGGACCTGGATCGCAGGTCGGTAGGAGACGTCGATGAATCTTTCTGTGTTGCTCTGGGGCATACCGCAAGCGATGCGTGCGGTCGCGAAGATGTATCCGGAGTACGCCGAACGGCTGCGTGAGAGGGATCTGGTCGCGCAGATCCGCCTGCGGGACAAGCCCGAAGGCCGCTGGATCCAACTCAACCAGGGCAAGGTCCGCTCCGGCGCGGGACTGCACGCCAAGCCGGACCTGACGATCCACTTCAAGAACAAGGCGATAGCCGAAAGCTTCCTGACGCCGCCCTTCGACCTGCTCGAGCGCATCGATGCGGCCAAGAACTTCAAGGTCGGCCTCGACGGTCCGGACGACCTTGCCGTCTGGTTCATGCAAACGTTGACGCGCCTCGAATCGGTGACCTGGAAGGCCGGTACCGATATGGGCGATGGCGTCGTCCGCTATACCAACGGCACCAACAGCGGCCCGATCTTCGTCTACGTCAAGGACGGCAAGATCCTGCGCACCACGCCTATCGATTTTGACGACCAGGACGCGCCTTCGTGGTCGATCACCGCGCGCGGCAAGACCTTCAAGCCGTTGCGCCGCACCACCGTCGCAACGCACGCCATCTGTCTCAAATCGATGGTGTACTCGAAGAACCGCATTCTCTACCCGATGAAGCGCGTCGATTTCGACCCGGACGGCGAGCGCAACATCCAGAATCGCGGCAAGTCGAAGTTCGTGCGCATCAGCTGGGAGGAAGCGCTCGAGCTTGTTAGCAAGGAGATCAAGCGCGCCAAGGCCGTCGGCCCCGGCGCGATCTGCGTCGCGAACGGTTCGCACCACCAGTGGGGCAACCTCGGGCACTACATGAGCGCGTTCAACCGCTTCTGGAACCTGATCGGCGTCACCAAGCTGGTCCACACCCCAGACAGCTGGGAAGGCTGGTTCTGGGGCGCCATGCATCACTGGGGCAACAGTTTGCGACTCGGCTGCCCCGAATTTTACGGCACGGTCGAGGACTGCCTGAAGGAAGCCGAGCTGATCGTGTTCTGGTCCAGCGACCCGGACGCGACCTACGGTTTCGATGGCACCGAGCGCCGCGAGTGGGCCAGGCAGCTCGGCATCAAGATGGTGCACATCGACCCTTACTTGAACCACACCGCCGCGCACCTCGGCGGCAAATGGATCTCGCCGAAGCCGGGAACCGATCCCGCGTTCGCGCAGGCGCTGTGCCACGTCTGGATCACCGAGGGCACCTACGACAAGGAGTTCATCGAGAAACGCACCACAGGTTTCGAGGAATGGAAATCCTACATTCTCGGCCTGACCGACGGGGTAGCCAAGACGCCTGAGTGGCAGGAGCTCGAAACCGGCGTGCCGGCACGCGACGTGCGTGCACTGGCACGCGAGTGGGGCACGAAGAAGACCTACCTCGGCGCCGGCGGCTGGGGCGTCGGTCTCGGCGGCGCCGGCCGCGGTCCGATGGGCATACAGTGGGCGCGAATGATCACGATCCTCGGCGCGATGCAAGGCTACGGCCGCGCCGGATCGAATTTCGGCAACCTGCAGTTCGGCGCGCCGCTCGACTTCAACTTCTACTTTCCCGGTTACGGTGAGGGCAGTTTTTCGGGCGAGATGACGACGAGCGCTAACACGGCTAACAATTACCAGCGTATGCCGCACATCCTGACCATGAGTTCGGTGCGACAGGCGATCCCGCGCATGTGGTTCCCCGAGGCGATCATGCAGGGCAAGGCGATGGGCTACCTGACCGACGTCGCCTCGATTCAGGGCCAGTTCTTTCCGTTTGGGTATCCGTCGCCCGGGCATGTGCGCGTCGAAATGCTCTACAAGTACGGCAGCTCGTCGCTCGGTACGCAGGTTGAGTCAAATCGCTGGGTGCGCGCGTACCAGCATGAGAGCCTGAAATTTGTCGTCAACCAGTCGGTGTGGTGGGAAGGTGAGACGCCATTCGCCGACGTGATCCTCCCGGCCTGCACGGTGTTCGAGCGCTGGGACATCGGCGAGTGGTACAACGTCGGCGCCGGCTACGTGCACCACATGTATTCAATGAACAACCACCGCGTGATTGCCCTGCAGCACAAGGCAATCGAGCCGCTCGGCGAGGCGAAGTCCGACTACGACATCTTCCTGTCGATCGCCGGGAAACTCGACCTGGGCTCCATTTACTCCGAAGGCGGAACCACCGAGTACGACTGGTGCAAGCGCGTATTCGACTCCTCCGACATGGCGAAGGACATCAGCTGGCGCCAGTTCCTGAAGAAGGGCTACTACGTTGTCCCGCCGGACCCCGAGTCCGCGCGCGCACCGACCGCGAACCGCTGGTTCTACGAGGGCCGCAAAAAGGACACCCCCGAACCTTATCCTCTGCCGTCCGATTACGTCGGCGGCTTCGGCCAGGGCCTGCAGACACCGTCTGGCAAGTTCGAGTTCGTCGCCAGTACGCTCAAGCGTATCGACGATCCCGATCGCCCGCCGCTCAACCAGTACATGCCGCTGTACGAGGACGGCAAGCGCGAACCGGAACTCGCCACTTTTCCACTGCAGCTCTTATCGCCGCACTCGCGCTACCCATTTCACCTGATGGGTGACGACGAGGGCAGCAGCCTGCGCGATATCCGCGAGCATCGCGTGCGCAAGGCGGACGGCCACTACTATCTGGTCGCGCGCATCAGCCGCCAGGATGCTGAGGCGCGCGGCATCCAGGACGACGACCTGATCCGACTATGGAACCGACGCGGCTCCGTGGTCTGCGCAGCGCAGGTCACCGAGCGGCTGCGCCCGGGCGTCGTGTCCGCGTCGACTTCCTCGGCCGAATACCGGCCGGCCGGCGAGCTCGGACGGTCCACCGACCTCGGTGGCTGTATCAACATACTCAATCCAAGCAAGGCGATTGCGAAGAAAACGCATGGCATCCGGCCTAACACCACGCTGATCCAGATAGAAAAGTGGACTGGAATCGACACTTGGCGGCCGGCGGAGAGTGCTTGATGGCCAGGAAATGGAACCTGATCGTCGACGTCAAGAGCTGCAACAACTGTCGCGTCTGCTTCATCGCGGTCAAGGACGAGTATATCGGCAACGATTTCCCGGGCTATTCGGCCGCGCAGCCCGCGCAGGGGCATAACTGGCTCGACATCGCGCGCAAGGAGCGCGGCGACTACCCGCTGGTCGAGGCGCATTTCATGCCGGTGATGTGCAATCACTGCGACGATGCGCCGTGCATGAAGGCGGCCACGAATGGCGCCATTCGCAAGCGCGACGACGGTATCGTCATCATCGATCCGGAAAAATCCAAGGGACAGAAAGCGATCGTGGCGGCTTGCCCGTACGGCGCCATTTCATGGAATGAGGAAAAGCAGATCCCGCAGGCCTGGACTTTCGATGCCCATTTGTTAGATCAGGGCTGGACGCGGACCCGGGCCGAACAGGCCTGCCCGACAGGCGTGTTTCGCATGCTCAAAGTTGAAGATGCCGAAATGCAGCGCCTGCAGGCCGAGCAGGGACTCGAGGTTCTGAAGCCGGAACTCGCTACGCGGCCACGCGTCTATTACCAGAACCTGCACCTGATGACCCAGTGCTTCGTCGGCGGCACCATCGTCGCCGAGCTGTGCGGCGTCGAGGAATGCGCTGCGGGCGCCGAGGTCGTGCTCAGCAAGGACGGCCGCGAGGTCGGGCGGGCGACCGCCGATACCTTTGGCGAATTCAAGATCGACAAGCTCAAACCTAACAGTGGATCATACCGGCTCGAGGCCGCCGGCGCGGCGGGACGCTGCGCCCTGCAGTTTGATCTCGGCGGCGACAGCCGCTATCTCGGCGTGCTGAAGCTCGCCGCCGCCTAACAAGATGCACAAAATTGCTGCAGCCGCCGGCAGGCCTCGACGATCAATGACTCGTCCGTGGCGAAGCACAGGCGCACGAACCCTGCGGTTTCCTCGCCGAAAGCGCGGCCATCCATCGCCGATATGCGCTGCTGGCGGTAGAGCTCGGTGACGAATTGATCGCTCGACAGGCCGGTTTCCCGCACGTCGAGCAGCATGAACATGCCGGCCTGCGGCACATGCATTCGGATGCCGGGAATTCCCTGCAGTTCCTGCGCCATCAAGCGCGCGCGCGACGCGCAGTACTCGCGCACCCGCTGTTCAGACTGCGGCGCGATACCTAACGCCGTGACTGCGGCGTCCTGGATGAAGCCCGGCAGTCCGAACAACATGGACATCGCCACGTCTTCGGCATGCTGCACCATCGATGCGGGCGCGACCATCCAGCCGGCGCGCCAGCCCGGCATCGAATGTGTCTTGGAGAGGCTGCTGATGGTCACCACCTGCTCCGGCAGGCTCGCCGCGAGGCTCGGCACGCGTCCGCCAGGCGCCAGGCCGGCGTACACTTCATCGGCGACAATCCACAGCTCGTGGCGGCGCGCAATCTCACCGATACCGGCCAGTTCGCCTGCGGTGAGGATGACGCCGCTGGGATTGCCCGGCGACGCGAAAAAAATTGCACGTGTGCGCGGCGTGATAGCCGCGCTCAAGGCGTCAAGATCTGGCCGAAAGCCGCGCGCCGCGGGTTGCCGGACGCGTACCATGCGGGCGCCCGAGACTTCGATGGTCGCCGGGTAGGTCGGATACATCGGGTCGAACGCCAGCACTTCATCGCCGGGTCCGGCCAGGCACAAAGAGGCTACAAACAAAGCATTTTGCGCGCCGCTCAGCACAATGACATGGTCCCCATCCACGGCTTGCCCGCAGCGGCTGGCATGCATGGCGGCGATGGCTTCGCGCAGCGCGCGCCGGCCGCGCGCCGGCGTGTAGCGCGAATCGCCGGCGCGCAGTCGCTCGACGGCGCGTTCGACGACGGGCTCTGGCGTAGCCAGATCCGGATCGCCGACGCTCAGGACGATGACATCCTCGCCACGATCGCGCGCGGCTACCGCCGCGTAGTGAGTGCGCCAGGCGTCGGCGCCGTGACCTGCGACGCGATTGACCAGAGACGAGAATTTCATTTAGGGTGCCCTTGAAACCAGCATTATGAGCCTAACAGCGAGACCCATTGGATGCTATGTCGCCGAGCTGCTCGCGGCCAACGGCATCGACACCGTGTTTGGCATTCCGGGCGTGCATACGCTGGAGCTGTATCGCGGGCTGACGCGCGAACCCCGCCTGCGTCATATCCTGACCCGGCACGAGCAGGGCGCAGGATTTGCTGCCGATGGTTACGCGCGCGCGAGTGGCCGTGTGGCCGCGGTCTTGGTGATTTCCGGCCCCGGACTCACAAATATCCTGACGTCGGTTGCGCAGGCGTTCTCGGATTCGGTGCCGATGCTGGTGGTGGCCAGTACGCCGGTGCGCGCCTCGCTGGGTCGCCGCTGGGGCGTGCTGCACGAGCTCGCGGATCAACAGGGCGTCATTGGCAACGTGCTTGATCTGGCCTGCACAGCCGCCAGCGCCGGGGACATACGGGATCACCTGCAGGCCGCGCTGCAGGAGTTTCACACCGGCCGACCGCGTCCCGCCTATCTCGGCATACCGCTCGATCTGCTGGCAGAACCTACAACCCTGGTGGCGGAGCGATTCCGGTTGGTCGAGAGTCCAGGGCCAGCGTTCGCTGCCCAGATCGGGCAGGCCGCGGCGTTGCTCTCGGCGGCGCAGCGGCCGGCCATCATCGCGGGCGGCGGTGCGCGCGTGGCCGCCGGCGAATTGCGCCAGCTGGTTGAAACACTCGATGGCTACCTGGTGACGACCGCGGCCGGCAAGGGCGTGCTGCCCGAGGCGCATCGCTGCCATCTCGGCGCTTCCTTGCCGTACACCGAAACTCAAGAGTTGTTAGCACAGGCAGACGTCGTGCTCGCGCTCGGGACCGAGCTGGCCGAGACCGACATCTATACGGCGCTGAAGCTAACAATGCCGGGCAAGCTGATCCGCATCGACATAGCCGCGGAGCGGAATGAGCAATATCCCGCGGCCGTCAGCATCCGCTGCGACGCGCGTGCGGCGGTCGCGGCGCTCATCGGGCGTGTCACGAGCCGGACGCGCTGGTGTTCTCTGTCGGGCGGCGCCGCGGCGCATCGGGCGCGCATTGACGCGCAGTTTGATGCTCGCTCGGTGACCCGGCGCCAGGCGTTAGATGCGATCCGCGCCGCGCTGCCGGCGGATGCCGCACTGTTCACCGACATGACGCAAATTGCCTATCTTGGCAATTACGCGTATGCCGCCGATGTCCCCGGTGTCTGGCACCATCCGTCAGGTTACGGCACCCTGGGCTACGCGCTGCCGGCGGCGTTAGGCGCCAAGGTGGCGATGCCGGGAAGGGCGGTGGTCGCGCTGGCCGGAGATTTCGGAGTGCAATTCACGATGGCAGACCTGACGACTGCGGTGGAACTCGAACTCAGCCTGCCGCTGGTGGTGTGGAATAACGCCGCGCTCGGGCAAATCCGCGACGATATGCGGGCCGCATCGATCGCGCCTGTGGGCGTCGTTGGGCGCAACCCGGATTTCGTTGCGCTGGCCCATGCCTGCGGCGCGCACGGCCAGCGCGTGCGGCGCAGTACCGAGCTGAGCGCCGCGCTGGTGGCCGCTTTGCAGCGCCGCGGACCTACGCTGATCGAAGTGAATGAAGGCGAATTTGCGCCAGGTTGAAGTGCGCAAGCGGTACCATCGGATTACCTAACAGTGCCGGGGAACGATCAATGACAGCCACTCCGGTACGCCCGCTGCAGCGGATTCTGGGACTCGGCTTCGGTTTGGCGCTGGTCGTCGGCACCATGGTCGGTGTCGGCATCCTGCGTCTCCCGGGCACCGTGGCTGCCGCGCTTGGCGACCCGACGCTGGTGATGCTCGCCTGGGGGATCGGTGGCCTGTATACGCTGATGGGTGCTGTTGCCGTGGCCGAGCTCGCGGCTATGATTCCCGAGTCCGGCGGCTTTCGAGTCTATGCACGCCGTGCCTACGGTGAGGGGGTCGGATTCGCCGTCGGTTGGATCGACTGGCTGACAAATGTGGCCGCCATTGCCTATGCGACCATCACTGCGAGCGTGTTTCTGGGAGCGCTGTGGCAGCCTGCGGCCGCGTACCCACGCGCGGGTGCCATTGTCATGATTGCCATTTTTACCCTGGGTCACTGGATCGGTTTGCGGGTCGCCAGCTCGGTCACCAAGACCATCAGCGTGACCGTCGCCCTGGCGCTGTTGATCATTGTGGGTGGTTGTTTTCTGACCGAACCCGTCGCGCTGTCCACGGCGGCGGCGCCGCTGAACACGGCTGCATCCCTGCCGCCGCTGTCACTGGCAATGATATTCGCGGTTGTGCCGGCACTGCGTGCAGTGCTGACTGCGTACGACGGCTGGTATCAACCCATCTACATGGCTGAGGAAAACACCAACCCCACACGCACATTGCCGCGCGCAGTCATCGGCGGCACTCTGCTGGTCGTGGGCCTGTACCTCCTCATCAACGCCGCGTTCCTGCACGTTCTGCCGCTGCCGGTGCTGGCAGCGTCGCAACTGCCGGCGGCGGACGCGGCGCGCATCGTGCTGCCGCGCGGTGGTGCCGAGCTGGTGACCGTCATATCGCTGCTAACAGTATTGAGCATCACCAACAATAGCCTGCTGTCAGCGCCGCGCGTGCTGTTCGCCATCGGCCGCGACGGACTGTTCACCGCCAGGGCGGCGCTGGTCAGCGAGGGCGGCACGCCGCGAATCGCACTGGCGCTGACCGGCATCGTCGTCGTAGTCCTTATTCTGAGCGGAAGCTTTGAGCAGATCATCGCCCTGAGCGCGGTGCTGTTTCTCATCTACTACACGTCGGCGTTCGACGCGGTGTTCGTGTTGCGGTTTAGAACGCCCGAGCTGCCGCGGCCGTACCGCGCATTCGGTTATCCATTCTCAACGGCGATCGTGTTGTTAGGTTCGGTCGCATTTCTGCTCGTCGCGGTGGCCGAAGATCCGCGGTCTGGACTGATCGCGGCAGGATTCCTCACCTGCTGCGCCCCCGCGTACGCGTGGATGGCTCGAAGCCGCCGACTCCGGTCCGCAACGAAGGATTCCGCAAGTAACCACGTCTGATCAGGACTATGGCATTGCACCAGGCCCTAGTCACGCTGCAGTTTCCAGACGAATCCTAACGACGGAAAGAACGGCAGAAATGGCTTGGTTTCAAAGTCGAGCCCGCGGTTGTCGTCGGCGAGGTCGTAGGCTGTGCAGCACGGGTTGTTGCGGCCGAGTGCATTGGTCAGCTCGAAAAACGCGGACAAGGAGCCCTGCTGCAGATCGAAGCGGCGCGCAATCCGCAGGTCGAGCGACACATAATTGCTGAGATTGTCCGCATTGCGCGCGCCGCCATTGACCTCTGGTACCGGGCTGCCCAGATCAACGCTTACGTGCGTGGTAGGCCAGCCACTCCGAGCTAACAAACTGGCGCCGAACGTCCATTTGGGTCCGTCGACACTCAAGCCAGCGCTGAACGTATGTCTTTGGTCCCAGCTGCGCGGCGCCTGATAGGCGGCAAAACGATCGGTCGCTTTGGCGAACGTGTACGACGCCCACCAGGACGGACGTTGCGGGGCCGCCTGGCGCATCGACAGTTCCACGCCACGCGCGCTGGCGCCAAGCGGCGCGATGAGGATACGGTCCGGTTTGAGTTCGGGTGCCAGCGTCAGGGTATTGAGGAGGTTTTCGAAACGCGGACGCGGATTCCGGATTTTCTTGTCGTACAGGTCAACGCGCATCTCAACGCCGTTGGCGAGCCGATGCTCATAGCCCAATGTCAGCTGATCGGTGAATTGCGGGCGATAATAACGCGGCGCACCATCTTCTATCAGTACTTCGTCCACGTCCTGCGCCTGGATAGTACGGCCCCAGGTCGCTCGTAAATCGTTCCTGGCGCCCAGTCGGTAGCGCAACCCCAGTCGCGGACTCAGCCCAAAATGCCTGGCCGATGCAAGGCGCTGCCCATCGGCCCGCAGGCCAAGGTCCGCCGCCAGTCGCGGCGACACATCGACGCGTGCGCTCGCATACAGCCCGACGCGGTCGCCGGCCGCCTGCGTCAGCAGTGCGCGGCTGAACGACAGACTGGCCGGCAGCTCATCCATGTTAGGTGGCGCCAGTCTGAAACGCACTTGGAGAGCGGCGTTGCTGGTGAATTCGTATTTGCCGCGCGAGCGCTGCGCATGCGCGCCGAACTGCAGCAGCCAGTTCCCGGCCGGACGCCAGGTCCAGTCGGTCTGGATGGCAGCAAAACGAAATTCGCGCTGATCGTCGATTCCGCCACGGCTGACACCGGGTTGATCGACGATCCCAAATCGGTGGCTCGCGAGGCGCGCGTCGGACAACAGCGTAACGCCACGCAGCGCTTCGCCATGCCGGTGGTCGAGTCGCAGCCAGTAGTAACGATCAACGTTGACCGTCTCCGTCTGTTCGTCGCCGTTTTCCGCTTGCAGCGTCAAATCGTCGGTAAAATAGAAAGTATTCAGGGCCAGCCGCAGCGACTTGGTCAGGTCAAACGCAAGGCGCGCGAAACCGTCGCCGTATACGGGCAGCCCGCCCTGATTGTTGACTGATGGATACCAGAGGTCCACATTCGTGCGCCGCGCAGAAACCATCCACGTGGCATTGCGCGAAGGCAATTCACCGGAAGCCAGTACCGAGGTATTGAACAAGCTCAGCGCCAGTTCCTGATAACGGCCCGACTCGGGCGCGAACGGCGCGATATCGATCAGACCACTCATACGGCCGCCGAACTGCGCTGGCAGGCCGCCAGTGTAGACGTCCGCGGTGCTAACAAGACGCGCATCGATCGCACTGAAGACGCTCTGATAGTCCTTCAGATGATAGGGGTTGCGCAGTTGCAGGCCATCGAAGCGCACGGACACTTCGTCGACATCGCCGCCGCGAAAATGCGACTGGGCACTGAACCCACCCGCTGCGGTGCCTGGCAAATGGCTGACCGCGCGCAAGGCATCGTCGCCGAACTGCGGAATCTTTTCGATTTCGGAGGCTAACAGCGTGATCCCCGCGCCATCCAGTGCGCGCGTCAACTGATACGGTCGAGCGACGACCTCGATTTCAGCCAGCGCCGTCGACTCCGCGATGGAGCTGCGTTCCGACTGGCCCGCGCCAGCGCGATTCGCGCCCGTGATGGTTTCTAACGAGCGGGTCACGATATAGGTGCCGCTGACATGACGCCGTGCGCGCAGACCGAAAGGCGCCAGAATTTCCTCGAGCTGCCTGACCAGGTCGCTCGGCATGGGGTTTGCGGCAATGCGCATCCAGGGCTTGACGAGATCCGTGCTGTAGACGACAGGCAGCCCCTGTTGCTGCAATCGCCCAATTGCCTGCTCGAGCGACAGACTGCGAAGCGGCACCGTGGTCTCGGGCGCCGCGCCGGCGAGACCGAAAACGCTGCAAGCGATCCAAGTTCTAACGAGCCGGCGAATCAGGCAGCGAGGCACGGTAGTGACTCAAGGAATCGTATTGCGGCGTCCCACAACCAATACGCTATCAGGAGTCAGCGCATACTCAAAATCTGTGGTGGCCAGCATCAGATCGAGCGCATCCATTGGCGCAAGGTTGCGCGTTGCGCCGTGCAGCACCGCGCTGTTCGCCAATGCCTCATCCCGGGCACTGCGAAACCGCAGGCGACGGCCCGTTTCCCGCGCCACCCAGCGGAGAAACTCGGTCAGCGGCCTGCCTTCCGGATTGAAAGGCTTTGCAAGCTGCTCGGCCCAGCGCCATTCGGGGCCCGTACGGTCGATGGGTTGGCGGTGAATCGAGCCGTCGCGGCTGAGGCGCAGCTCTTCCCCTGCGGTCGCTTCGAAAACCGTTGCCCCATCCGGCTGACCCAATTCGACGCGGCCGTCGCGTACCCGCAACCGCAGTTCATCGCCGGACGTCGCGAGCTCAAATACGGTGCCGATGTCGCGCGCGACGCCGAACGGAGTCTCGATCGCAAGACCCTGGCCGTGACTTGCATCGTCGACATCGATGTAGACCGTACCGGAGAGCAGGTTCATGCGCGCGGGCCCCTGCAAAGACACCAGTGTGTCCGACTGCAGGCGGATCGAACCGGTTCCAGGTACGACAAAGGCGGCGGCCGCTTGCTGAGTGCGAATGCGCGCGCCCGCACCGAGGCGCTCGCCGTCCTGCAGCGGTCGCCAGCGTGCATCACTCGCGTCCTGCACCGCGATTGCACCCTGCAGTGACTTTACGGCTCCGAATTCTGCTAACAAATCCGGTGCGGCAGACCGCTGTTCTACCAGCAGCGCAGTGATCGCGACCAGGCTGGCGCTCGCCGCCAATGCCCAGGCGACACGCCGCCGCTTGCGCCCGCGCACCGCCTGCTGCCACGCGTCGGTCGCTGCCAGCAGTACCGCGTCGCGGTCCACACGCGGTGGTTCTGGCCGGCGCCCAGCGACACGCATGAGATCGGCGATTACATCGCGTTGCTCAGTCATGTATCGTGCTCCCGCCGGCTAACGAAAGTATGTCCGCCTCGTTGCCGAGGGCCAGCATGGCTTCGCGCATCGCAATTCTCGCTCTCGTGAGGCAGGATTCCGCCGCCTTGGTACCGATCGTAAGGCGTGCGCCGATTTCCTCAACTGTCAGGCCGTCGATATATTTCCACTCGAGCACGTCGCCATAGCGTTTTGGCAGAAAATCGAGCGCCGACTGGATCAGGTGAACCAGGTTGCCTCGCGCGAGTTCATTTTCAGGCTCGTTGGCGGCAGGCGCCGAAATCGAGTCCAGCAAACCGGCGATCGCTGCATCATCATCCAGCACCACAACACGTTTCAGGTCCCGTTGCCGGCTGCGTGCGAGATCAATGATTGAGTTGCGGCAAATCTGGCAAAACCAGGCGTACAGGCTTGACTCGCCGCGATAGGTGCTCATACGCTCGAAGGCTTTGCAAAAAGTAATTTGCACGACTTCGCGCGCGTCATCCGCATTGCCGCCGAGGCGCACGTGGGCAAAACGGTACAGTCTCGGAAAAAATTCATCAAATAGTTCGCGAAACGCGCGTTCGTCACCGCGCAGAATGCGGCGCGCCCGCAGACTGTCTTCCGGCACCATTGTCATGCGCTATGTCCCATGCTTGGAATCCGTGACGTTAGCGGCACGAAAATCCTTCGCCAATCGCAACGCGAAGGACTTGCGCTCGGCCGACGACACTCCCGTGACAGCATAACGCGGCGGGATCACCCGGCGGGAGGCGTCGCAACTTCAACGTGGTGCAAGCGACCAATTGTCCACGTCTTGCGCTGTTATGGCAAACCTCGAAGGATTATTGCCGTTGTCACGTCTTGGCAATAACCGATGTAATCCTGGCGAGGCCCTTGTGTTGAGCACCATCAAGTATGCAGTCCTGACTGGCACGGCGCTCGCGCTGGCCTCGTGCGCGATGTTTCATGAGCGCGCCGACGACTACGATCCGCGCATTGAGCCCAAAGAATTCCAAGCGCGCATCGACAATCCCTGGTTTCCCTTGGTCCCGGGAACGGTCTATCGATATCGGGAACGCAACGGTGCGGAAACAGCCGACGATGTCATGACGGTAATGCCGGATACCAAGGTGGTCATGGGTGTGCCGTGCACCATCGTTCACGATGTTCTCACGGAAAACGGTGTCGTGAAGGAGGACACGTACGACTGGTTTTCACAGGACAACGAAGGCAACGTCTGGTATTTCGGCGAAGATTCCAAATCCTTTGATGAGCGCGGCACTGTTAGTACCGAAGGGTCCTGGGAGGCGGGCGTCGATGGTGCGCGGCCCGGCATCATGATGCACGCCAAGCCCGCACCGAGTCGCGAGTATTGGCAGGAACACGCGACCGACGCTCAGGACAAGGCGCAGGTCGTCGCCCTGCACGAACAGGTACAAGTGCCTTTCGGCACCTATGCCGACAGTCTGCGCATCAAGGAATGGTCAGAACTCGAGACCGGTTCCGGCATGAAGTGGTATGCCCGGGGCGTCGGTTTTGTGAGATCTGAGGCTGAGGATGGCGAGGTCGTCGAACTGGTAGATATGAGAATAGCGCCATGAAAAACAAGATCGGGTTCCTGTGCGTGGCGAGCGCGTTGCTGCTGGCACTGACGGCGATGGATACCGATGCGAAAATTGTTCGCAGCAAGTCCAAGAATCGACCGTCGCGGGAAATTACAGTCAGCAACCGCATCGAGCACGAACCCGGCGAAACCGTAGTGCCGTTCCTGGTTGAGTGGAGCCCGACCGACAAACTGGCGCTGTCCCTCGAACCCAGCTACGCGTCCGTGACGCTGGACAACGGCGCCAAGGTCAGCGGCATGCAGGATCTGGACCTTGGTGCGGTCTATGAAATCGCGCGCGAAACCCGACGCCGCCCAAGCATCGCTCTCGAATTCGACGTCAAACTACCGACTGCGAGTAATCTGGAGCTGGGAACCAAGAAAACGGATTTCTCGTTAGGCGTCGTGTTCGGCAAGGAGTACGTACACCACGATCTTGAAGCCAGTGCGGTCTACACGTTTGTCGGCAGCCCGCCGGGCGTCAAACAACAGAATGTATTTGAGTTGTCGGTGTCGGGTGAATGGCGTGTATCGCCACGCATTGACTTGCTGGGTGAATTGGTCGGCAGTTCCGGTGGCAGCCTTGGCGGTAATTCGCGCACCGGCTTCGGTCTGGGTGGAGTGCAGAGCGCGCTGACAGTCGGTTCCGGCACCGAAGTCGAAGGGACTCTCGGCATTGCCGAGCACTTTGGCAGGCATTTCAAGCTCGAACAGGGAGTCACGGGAAAGAGCGATGGAACGATTATTCTCGTGGCCGGGTGGGAATACGATTTCGGGAGCGGAAAATAACTTCCTCCGGCAAACGACTCGCGCGGCTCGCGATGGCCGCTCTCTCGTGCGTCAGTATTCTGGCGTTCGCGGGCGGTATTCGGATTCCGCAACCGAAAACCGGTTCGCTGCGGGTTGCGAGCGACGCGACGCGCCTGGATCTAACACTGCCGACGTTTTCGCACCCGACGCGAGTGACCAACCCCTTGTTTCCGGTATCCAAGCAGGCTTCCGTACTGTTTACGGGTACGGTGGATAACAAGCCGTTTCGCACCGAAGTAACGCTACTGCCTTACACGCGCATCGTGACCTGGAACGGGATTCAGATCGAGGCCCTGGTATCGCAATACGTCGCTTACTCGGCGGGCCGACTCGAGGAAGTTGCCTGCGATCTGTACGCGCAGGCTGATGACGGCTCGGTCTGGTATCTCGGCGAGGACGTCAGCGACTTCAGAGACGGCCAGATATATACCAAGGAAGGCACCTGGCTTGCGGGCAAGGACGGCCCGCCCGCCATGATCATGCCGGGTCACCCCAGGGTAGGAGACAGCTATCGTGCCGAGAACATGCCGGGCATAGCTTTCGAGGAAGTGACGGTGACATCAGTCGATCACGTCTACGACGGACCGCTGGGACCGATTCGCGGCAGTATGTTAGGCCAGGAACTGCATGCCGATGGTACGACGGAATCAAAAACCTTCGCACCCGGTTATGGAGAAGCGTTCACGCGCAGCGGCGGCGATACCGAGGAACTGGCATTCTCAGTGCCTGCCGATCGCCTGCAGGAAGCTGTGCCTGCCGACCTTCGGATGGTGACAGACAGCGCGCTCCAGGCTTTTGACGAAATTGGCAACAAGGACTGGGCGGCCGCAGCCCGGTCCGTGCGCGCGATGGACGTGGGCTGGCTAAAATTTGCGAATACAACGATGCCGAAGTCCATCAAACCGATTCTGCATGCCGCCATTGCCGCGTTGCAGGCAGAGGTCGGAAAACACAACATTCAGGGCGCGCGTCAGGCCGCAATCGAGGCGGCTCGCTGGTCGCTCGATCTGCAGCTGCGGTACCGGCCGGTTGCCGAAGTGGATTTAGCCCGATTCGGACTCTGGGCGGCGCAGGTGTTGGTCGATGTCGCAGCGAAAGACTTCGGCGCGGTGAACGGCGACATGTTCACGTTGACGTTGATCCGCGATCGACTGCTCGGCGCGCTCGACGCCGACGCCGCCCAGAACCTGAACATCCATCTCGGTGAGCTGATGACCGCCACCGGCGAGCAGAAACTCCCGCCGGCGCGCAAAGCCGCGGAACAGCTGCGCAAGATGGCCGCGGCGGCAGGGCGCGCCCGTTAGCATTGAATCTGCGCCCAAAATGATCCGCCGGCTCCAGGCAGCGCCGTAAAGTTTGCAAATGTTGTGCACGGCCAGCTACGATAGCCCCAACCGCCTGTCCGGGAAAACATTGCTAACAAAGAAAGCTTGACCAGCCACCTGACCCCTCACAACCCGATTGCGCACCAGGATCGACTTGCAGTCCGGCGTTGCCCGCAGCCGGCGGCCATCGACAAGCAGACCCTTTTTGGCGGCCTGTATCAGCGCCTGACCCTTACCCGTTAAGTGGTGCGCGTTCCAGGTCGCGCAGCGACGTCCCCCTTCAGATCGCCATGACCATCATCAGCTTGCGGGCCGCCGAACTTGCCTTCGGACTCACACCCTTGCTGGATTGCGCGTCGATTGCAATTGAAGAGGGCGATCGCGTCGGTCTGATCGGCCGCAACGGTACCGGTAAGTCCTCTTTGTTAGGCGTGCTGGCAGGCCGTATCGCACTGGACGATGGCGAGGTGCAACGCAAGCCGGGCCTTGCGATCGCCTACGTCGAGCAGGAACCCCAACTGCCGGCGGCGTTGACCTTGCGCGCCAGTCTCGAGATCCGCGGCAATCTGGCCGCCCTGGCGGATGACCGTGATCGCAGCCGCGTGGACGTCCGCCTGACACAGTTCCTGCACCGTTTTGACGTGACTGGTGACGTCAGTCCTCTGACAGCCTCGGGTGGCGAACGCAAACGCGCGGCACTGGCGCTGGCGCTGGCGCTGCAACCCGAGCTGTTGTTGTTAGACGAACCGACCAACCATCTGGACATCGGCGGTATCGAGACACTCGAAGAGCTGCTGACGCAGGGGCTGACCTGCATTGTCATTACGCACGACCGCTACTTTCTCGATCGTATTGCGACCCGTATTGCGGAGCTCGATCGCGGCTATCTGCGTACCTTTCCTGGCAATTACTCCATCTACGAGAAACGCAAATCCGAGCAGATTGCGGCCGAGGAGCTGGCAAATCGCCGTTTCGACAAGTTCTGGGCGCAGGAGGAGGTCTGGATACGCAAGGGCGTCGAGGCGCGCCGCACCCGCAACGAGGGACGCGTCAAGCGGTTGGAACGCTTGCGCTCGGACCGGGCCGAGCGGCGCGAGCGCCTGGGCGCGCTGCGCCTAAAGGTCGATGCGAGCGAACGCTCCGGCAAGCTGGTCGCGGAGCTGGAGCACGTCGGCAAGCAATTCGGCCAGAAAAACCTCGTCAAGGACCTGGAGCTGCGCGTCATGCGCGGCGACAAACTCGGTTTGTTAGGGCCCAATGGCGCCGGCAAGACTACGCTGATCCGCCTGATTGTCGGTGAGCTCGAACCGGATGCGGGCCGGGTGCGGCGCGGCAGCAACCTGCAGATTGCGTACTTCGACCAGCTGCGCGCGCAGCTCGATCCCGAGCGCACGCTGGCAGACACCATCAGCCCGGGATCGGACTGGGTGCAGGTCGGCGAGCAGCGCAAACACATCAGCAGCTACCTCGGCGATTTCCTGTTCAGCAGCCAGCGCGCCAATGCGCCGGTGAAGATGCTGTCGGGCGGCGAGCGAAATCGCCTGCTGTTGGCTCGGCTGTTCGCCCGCCCGGCGAACGTGCTGGTGCTAGATGAGCCCACCAACGATCTTGATATCGAATCGCTGGAGCTACTCGAGGCGCTGCTGCAGGAATACGCCGGCACGATTTTGTTGGTCAGCCATGATCGCGTATTCATGGACAACGTCGTGACCCAGACCGTGGTGGCGGAGGGTGGCGGGCGTTGGCGCGAGTACGTCGGTGGCTACAGCGATTGGCTGCGCCAACGACCGGCGCCAGCGGCGCGCGCGGACTCCAGCAAGGCGGCCGCTGCAGCGAGCCTGCCGGCGCCGGCCGCTGCGCCGCGCAAATTGAGCTACAAGGACCAGCGTGCACTCGATGCGCTGCCGCGGGAAATCGAAACACTGGAAGCCGAGCAGCGGCAGTTGATCGAGCGCATGAGTGGCGTGGACTATCATCGCGTCGCGCCCGAGCAGATGCGCGCGGACGGACTGCGCGCCACCGAACTCGAGACCTTGCTCGCGCAGAAGATCGCTCGCTGGGACCAGCTGGAAACATTCGCGGCCGCGATTCGATCGCGCAATGTCTGACAACGCCCTGTCCGCTACGGCCTCGGTTGCACCGGGGGCGGCGCAATTATCACAGTGTCGCTGGTTTTTTCAGCAGGCGTGTCCACGGGAGCGTCGGTCTTGGGCGTGCGACGCTCGAGCTTCTCGCTCTGACGGTCTTTGCGCTTGCGTTCGCGCTGCAGTTTCTGCTGCCGATAATTAACTTTCGCCAATGAGACCAACCTTCGGTGCAGGCATTCCCACGCGCCGCGCGGCGCGGAGTTGTTGTTCGTTTTCGACTTCGGCGAGTGTCAGGCCGGTGTTGGCCGCGATGGTGCGCAACATCTGGTGGCCTGAAACCCGCGGCATGCTCAATTGATAAGCGCGCTCCCAATAGTGAATGCGTGCGGCGGCCGAGTTGCTGGGCGAAGCAATTTCGATCATTTCGCGTTCGCGACTCTGGCGGCGTTCATCTTCGTGGTGTTGCAGCCGTTCACGGTACTCCTGGGAGGTTTCACCAGGCAGGTGCGTCGGCGCAAACGAGGGACCGGGCAGGCGCACGGCGCTAACCGTGCCCGCGGGCGAAAAGTGAGGTCATTCAAAGGACTCCGGATCCGGGACTAACAGGACCGGCACACGCTATCACAAGCGCCTGTTCGACGCCGAGGTGAATCACGCCAGGCCAGCCGGGGAGGCGCTCACATGGCTCAGCCGCCGCCGGGGCTGAACCGGCCCCAAACAGCGTATTTGTTAGCCCGGCTGTTTCTTGAAAACTGTGTTATAGGCGCTGGCCAGCGTTTCGGCGTACAGCGACGGTACCCCGGTGTCGGGCTGCACCTCGCTCGCGCTGCGGTAGTACTCGGTGTACAGCTCCCAGTGATTAGGTCTGGCACCCGGCGCAGCGCGATTAGCGGTCGTTGCGAAGCGTTTTTCCAGTTCAGCCGGCGATAGCTGGCGCATGAATTCGAGGCAAGCGTTGCGGGCGCCTGCGGCGAGGGCTTCCTGGTGGAAGGCCTGCTGGTCGTAACAGGCACGCAACCATTGGCCGG
Source organism: Gammaproteobacteria bacterium (assembly GCA_031382085.1). Taxonomy (GTDB): domain Bacteria; phylum Pseudomonadota; class Gammaproteobacteria; order Steroidobacterales; family Steroidobacteraceae; genus UBA964. The sequence goes on along the minus strand of JANMYM010000018.1, from coordinate 75,098 downwards.
CATCGATGCGGCGGCTGCCGTGGCTCACAAACAGCGCGGTCAGCAAGTCGTCGGTCGAACCTGCCAATTGGAAGGGCTGCCGGTCAGCGTCGCGAACCGGTGGCAAGCGGAACTGACGGCGGAATTCGGCCTGCTTGGCATCCAGAACCTTCAGGCTGATCAACGCTTCGCGCAGCAGGCGGCCGGCAATTTGGAGCATCGGGCCCGGATTGCCTTCCGGCAAACCTTCCGGGTCGATGCCGGCTCCGCGGCAGAATTCTTCCAGGCCGGCGCGCGCGTTGCCTGGAATTTGCGCAGGGTCGCGATCGCGAACCGCACGTGTCAGCCGCTCCAGACGGCGGGCGGCCACGATATTGGAGTCTTCCGTGGGTTTTGCGGCTGGCGTTGCCGGACCCTTGGTCCGTCTCGCGCCCGACGCTTCCAGCAGCATCGATTGACCGTAAACTGCTGACGCCCTCGGTTGCTCCTCGATCACTGCATTGCCGGTCTCGAAAAGCTTGTTGGGATCGAACGACACATCCAGCGAGCCGGCAATTTGCTGGGCATAGCCCGAGCCTTCTTCGAGCGTACTGTCCAGGTTGACCATCGCGCCGTTACGACCCGCGCCGAAGTCATTGTCGGGGTCCAGCGCTACGGTAACGTGATACTCGCCGAGGCGCAGCACGTCGCCGTTTTTCAGCTCATGCGGAGTCGACTTGGTCAATGGCTGGTCCGAGTCGTTGACGTATGTGCCGTTGGTGCTGATATCTTCAAGAAAGTAGCGGCCGCTATCGAACTTGACGCGGGCATGTCGACCCGACACAAATCGTGACGGGTCTGGGAGCACCCAGTCATTGTCCGCCGATCGGCCGATATTGCCGCCAGTGACGCCAAAGACGACCGACGCACGCTTACCCAGTGCGCGGCGATGATCGCTGACAATACGTAATCGAAGCGCCATATGAACCGGTTCGGCACCCTCCAAGGCGCCACGCGCCTATAATATGGAACAAGTTAGCAATGCCCACCCGAGCACCGATGGCAACCAGTCACATTTTTAAGGTTATGTTCGTGAATCAAGGCAAGGTTTACGAGGTTTACGCCCGTAAAGTGAGCCATGGATCGCTTTTCGGCTTCATTGAGGTCGAAGAACTGGTGTTTGGCGAACGTTCCAGCGTCGTGGTGGACCCCGCCGAGGAGCGCATCAAGAACGAGTTCCAGGGCGTCAAGCGCAGCTTTCTGCCGATGCATTCGGTGCTGCGGATCGACGAAGTGCGCAAACAAGGTGTTAGCAAGATCTCCGCGCTCGAGGGCGGCAACGTAACGCAGTTCCCGATGCCGATGTTTACGCCGCCGGCCGGCGATTCGGGCAAGAACTAGACTCGATGCTGGAACTCAGAGGCGGGGCAGCGCTGTCGGAGTTCCGGCTCGCGAAATTGCTCGGGCGTTTGCGTGCGATCTGGCCCCGGTTACGCACAATCCAGTCCCAGCAGGTTTATTTTGTCGATGCGTCGGGGGCGCTGGCCGCCGGCGCACTGCGCCAGCTGACGGAATTGCTGCAGGCGACGCCAGCGCCCGCTAACAACCCGGGGGACGCGCAGACAGTACTGGTGCTGCCGCGTTTCGGCACCATCTCTCCCTGGTCGAGCAAAGCCACCGACATTGCGCAGGTTTGCGGTCTGGCAGTAGTGCGCCGTATCGAAGCCGGTATCGAATACCGCGTGGGGGCGCAAACCGCGGCGGATGCCGCCACCCTGGGCGCGCTGGCCGCGCAGTTGCATGACCGCATGACCGAGACCTTTTTGTTAGATCGGCAGGCGCTGCCGCGGTTGTTCAGCCGCGATACGGCGCGGCGCCTGCGGCATCTGGCGATTGCACATGATCCGTTGGCGCTCGCCGCCGCCAACCGCGAGCTGGGGCTGGCGCTGTCGGCGGCCGAAATGGAGTACCTGCAGAAAGCCTTTGCTGGGTCAGGCCGCGACGCCACGGATGCGGAACTGATGATGTTTGCGCAGGCCAACTCCGAACACTGCCGCCACAAGATTTTCAACGCCGACTGGCGCATCGACAATCTGCCGCGCGCTAAGTCCCTGTTCGGGATGATCCGCAACACGCACCAGCGCCACCCGGCGGGCGTGCTGTCGGCCTACAAAGACAACGCGGCGGTGCTGGCGGGCGCGACGGGATTTCGCTGGTTTGCAGATCCTGTGAGCCATGTGTACCGGGCGGTCGAAGAGCCCATCGATATTGTCATCAAGGTCGAGACGCACAATCACCCGACCGCCATCTCGCCGTTTCCGGGCGCCGCAACCGGCTCAGGCGGCGAAATTCGCGACGAAGGGGCGGCCGGCTGCGGCGCCAAGCCAAAGGCGGGGCTGGTCGGCTATTCGGTTTCGCACTTGCGTATTCCCGGCGCCCTGCAGCCCTGGGAGCAGAGTATCGGCCGCCCGGAGCGAATCGCCTCGGCACTCGAGATCATGCTCGAGGCGCCCATCGGCGCGGCCGCGTTCAACAACGAATTCGGCCGGCCGGGCATCGGCGGCTATTTCCGCACCTTTGAGCTAACAACTCCGGATCAGCCGGCGGGTGAAGCCTGGGGTTACCACAAGCCCATCATGATAGCCGGCGGTCTCGGCAATATCCGTCGTGCGCATGTCGAAAAAAACGCGACACCACCCGGCTCGCGACTTGTCGTGTTAGGCGGGCCGGCGATGCTGATCGGTCTCGGTGGTGGCGCCGCCTCGTCGGTGACGTCCGGCAGCTCGGCGGCCGCCCTGGATTTCGCCTCCGTGCAGCGCGGCAACCCGGAAATGCAGCGCCGCGCCCAGGAAGTGATCGATGCCTGCTGGGCGCAGGGCGCAGCCAATCCGATCCTGCTTGTTCACGATGTCGGTGCGGGTGGCCTGGCCAATGCGGTCCCGGAAGCGGCCGCACATAACGACTGCGGCGTACGCATTGATCTGCGCGCCATTCCCAATGATGAAGCGTCGATGTCGCCGATGGAAATCTGGTGCAACGAATCGCAGGAACGCTATGTGCTGGTGATTGCCGCGGCGCGCCTCGATTCTTTCCTGGCGTTGGCAGCGCGTGAACGATGCCCGGCTGCCGTGATCGGCGAATTGACAGGTGATGGCGTGCTGCGGGTGGAGGATGGCCCGGGCGGCGAAGCAATCGTCGACATGCCACTCTGCGTGCTGCTTGGCAAACTACCACGCATGCAGCGCGATGCCCGCAGCGAGCCGGCGCCGCGTTCGCCCCTGGTGTTAGCACCCGGGGTTGCGCGTGATGCCTTGTACCGCGTGCTGCGCCTGCCGGCGGTGGCTGACAAGTCGTTCCTGATCACGATCGGCGACCGGTCGGTCGGGGGCCTCATTCATCGCGATCCAATGGTGGGTCCGTGGCAGGTGCCGGTCGGCGACGTCGCGGTCACCGCGGCAGACTTTTTCGGGCATGCCGGCGAAGCCATGGCCATGGGCGAGCGCACGCCGGTCGCGGTACTCGATGCGCCCGCATCGGGCCGGCTCGCAGTCGCAGAGGCGATTACCAACATTCTGGCGGCGGACATTCGCGCGTTAGGCGATATCAAGCTGTCGGCGAACTGGATGGCTGCCTGCGGCGAGCCTGGGCAGGACGCCGCGCTCTATGCCACCGTGCATGCGCTGGGCGAGGTATTGTGCCCGGCGTTGGGGATCGCGATTCCGGTTGGCAAGGATTCGCTGTCAATGAAAACCGCCTGGGCGGAGTCGGGCCGCAGTCACGTGGTGCGCGCGCCGGTGTCGGTCATTATCTCGGCGTTTGCGCCGGTGGCCGATGTACGCAGGACGCTGATCCCGGTGCTGCAGCTGGATGCGGGGGCCACGCGACTGCTGCTGCTGGATTTTTCCGCGGGCAAGAATCGGCTCGGTGGATCGGCACTGGCGCAGGTGCATGGCGTCATCGGCGAGCAGCCGCCGGATCTTGACCGTGCCGAGGATCTGAAGGGGTTCGCAGTGGCGCTGGCGGTACTGAGGGCTAACAGGCAGGTGCTCGCGTATCACGATCGTTCCGACGGTGGCACGATTGTTAGCTTGATCGAAATGGCTTTTGCCGGGCACTGCGGCCTCGACGTGAGCTTGCCCGCGGCCGCGGGCAGCGAACTGGGCGCGTTATTTGCCGAGGAACCCGGCGTTATTCTGCAGGTCGCCGCCGATCAGCTTGCCGGCGTGCGCGCGGTCCTGGCGCAGCATGGTCTGACCAGCATTTGCCACGAGATCGGCGCGCCCACCCGTGAACTGCGCGTGCGGGTGCGCGCAGGCGCCTGCCAAATCGATGAGTCCTGGGTTGATCTGCGCCGCGCCTGGAGTGAGACCTCCTGGCGCCTCAAGCGTTTGCGCGACAATCCGGAATGCGCCGACCAGGAATACGCGGCGCAATGCGACCCGGCTACGCCGCCGCTGCAGGAGGACCTGTCCTTTGATCCGACTGATGACATTGTCGCGCCGATGATTGCAAATGGCGCGCGTCCAAAGGTCGCGGTGCTGCGCGAGCAGGGCGTCAACAGCCAGGTCGAAATGGCGGCGGCGCTGCATCGCGCCGGTTTCGAGGCACACGACGTGCACATGACCGATCTGCTCGAGGGGCGCGTTTCCCTGGACTCCTTTCACACACTGATCGCCTGCGGCGGATTTTCCTACGGCGACGTGTTAGGAGCGGGCGTGGGCTGGGCCGGCTCGATTCTTTACCACGCAGCGTTGCGTGCCCAGTTCACGGCGTTTTTCGCGCGCCGCGACAGTCTCACGCTCGGTGTCTGCAATGGCTGCCAGATGCTCGCGGTACTGTCGTCGCTGATACCGGGTGCCGGTGACTGGCCGCGCTTCCTGCGCAATCGCAGCGAACAGTTCGAAGGCCGCTCCTCGCAACTTGAAGTGCTGTCCTCGCCCTCGCTGTGGCTCGACGGCATGGCCGGTTCGCTGTTGCCGGTTGCGGTTGCGCATGGTGAGGGACGAGCCGTGTTTGCGGATCCGAAAGCGCAGCAGCGTTTCCTGGACGGCAAGCTAACAGGGTTGCGCTTCGCGCTGGCGCGCGGCGTGGCCGCTGAGACCTATCCTGCGAACCCCAATGGCTCACCGGCGGGTATTGCCGCCATCGGTACGCCGGATGGCCGGGTGCTGGCGGCCATGCCGCATCCGGAGCGCGTCTACCGCCGCATCCAGAATTCATGGCTGCCTGAGCGTCGCGGCGAGGATTCGGGCTGGATGCGCGTGTTTCGCAACGCGCGCCGCGCGTTAGCCTGATGCGGGTTCGTCGTTGCGCAGGAGCTCGCGCGTGTCACCGAGCTGCAGTCCGAGATGGGCGTCAATTTACACACGATGCCCCGTCTAACTGGCGAAGTCGTTGCTACGCACGAGGCGCGCCGCCGCCGCGATATCCCGATCGAGGCGGTGATCCTGCGGTTTGAACGGCGCGACCGCCCGCAATTTGGCGTGCAGCGACTCGATAGCGGGCGAGCTGCGCAGCGGCCGCATCGCATCCAGCGCTTGCGCGGCGGCAAGATATTCGATCGCCAGCACCTGCTCGCAGCGTTCCGCGATCAGCAATAATTTTTCGCCGGCCCAGGGCGCCATGCTGACATGGTCCTCCTGGCCCGCAGAGGTCGGTATCGAATCCACCGACGCGGGATGCGCCAGGGTCTTGAGGCTCGAGGTCAGCGCCGCGGCGGTGACCTGCGCGATCATGTAACCGGACTCGAGTCCGGGCTCCTGCGTCAGGAACATGGTCAGTGCCGGGTTGACCTTGCGAGCTAACAAATCGGTGCGCCGTTCGGAGATCGACGCGCTGTCGGCGAGTGCGATGGCGAGAAAATCCGCCACCAGTCCGAGTGGCGCGGCGTGGAAGTTGCCGCCGGAGAGGATATCGTCGCCAAACACCAGCGGATTGTCGGTGGCGCCGTTGATCTCACGGCCCAGGACGCCGGCCGCATGCGCGATGGTGTCGGCGAGGCCGCCCAGTACCTGAGGCATGCAACGCACTGAATAAGGATCCTGCACCCGGTCGCAATGCACATGGCTGTGGTGGATCTCGCTTTCCTGCAACAGCGCGCGAAAACGGCGCGCGACTTCGATCTGGCCCGCCTGGCCGCGGGCCGCGTGAATGCGTTCGTCGAAAGGGGTATGGCTGCCCTTCAGCGCCTCGACCGTCAGTGCGCCGATCGCGATGCTGGCAGCTAACAATCGCTCAGCGGCAAACAGGCCTTCGATGGCAAGCGCCGTCGACAGCTGCGTGCCGTTCAGTACCGCGAGGCCCTCCTTGGGGCCCAACGTCAGCGGCTTACGGCCGGCGGCCTGCATCGGCGCCGCGCCGTCCAGGCGCTTGCCTGCATGCAGCGCCTCTCCTTCGCCGATCAGCACCAGCGCCAGGTGCGCCAGCGGCGCGAGATCGCCGGACGCGCCGACCGAGCCACGAATCGGAATCAGCGGCATGACCCCGGCATTCGCCAGGGCTAACAAAGCATGCACGACCTCGACCCGCACGCCGGAAAATCCGGTGGCAAGCGCATTGGCCTTGAGCAGCATCATTCGCCGCACGATGCCCGGCGCCAGCGGTTCGCCAACGCCGCAGGCGTGGCTGCGCACCAGATTGAGCTGCAGTTCGGCCGTGCGCTGCGGTGCGATGCGCTGCGTCGCGAATGCGCCAAAGCCGGTGTTGACGCCGTAGACCGCGGTGTCGCCGGCAGCAGCACGGTGCACCGCCGCATTGCCGGCCGCGAGCCGTGTTACGGCCGCGTCATCCAGCAGCAGCTGCGCTGGTTCGACGGCGTCGCTGCGCAGCTGCGCGAGGGTCAGTGAGCGTCCGTCGATGCGCAGCGTGCTTGGCATGGGTTATCGAGTGAGCGGCTTGTAACGGATGCGATGCGGCTGCGAGGCGTCTTCGCCCTTGCGGCGCTTGTGATCCTCGACGTAATCCTGGTAGTTACCCTCGAACCACACCACCTCGGAATTTCCTTCGAAGGCGAGAATGTGGGTCGCAATGCGGTCGAGAAACCAGCGATCGTGCGAGATGACGACCGCGCAGCCCGGAAACGCTAACAAACCTTCCTCCAACGCGCGCAGCGTTTCAATATCGAGATCGTTGGTTGGTTCATCGAGCAACAGCACGTTGCCACCGGACTTCAGCACCTTGGCCAGGTGTACGCGATTGCGCTCGCCGCCCGACAGTTCACCGATCAGTTGCTGCTGCTGTACGCCCTTGAAATTAAAGCGCCCAACGTAGCCGCGCGAGGGGGTTTCGTAATTGCCGACCTTGATGAGGTCGAGCCCGCCGGATATTTCCTGCCAGACCGAGTGCCTGTCATTGAGCGACTGGCGCGACTGGTCGACATAGGATAGCTTGACCGTGGGGCCAATTCGAACCGTTCCAGAGTCTGGCACTTCAACGCCGGTCAGCATGCGGAACAAGGTGGTCTTGCCGGCGCCGTTAGGTCCGATGATGCCGACGATGCCGCCCGGCGGCAGGCTGAAGCTGAAGTTATCGATCAGCAGCCGCTCGCCATAGCCTTTGCGCAGGCCGGAGACTTCGATGACCACGTCGCCGAGCCGCTCACCCGGCGGAATATAGATTTCATTGGTTTCGTTGCGTTCCTGGAATTCGCGCGACGCGAGTTCCTCATAGCGCTGCATGCGGGCCTTGCTCTTGGCCTGCCGCGCCTTGGGGTTCTGGCGCACCCATTCGAGCTCGCGCGCCAGGGTCTTGCGCAACGCATCGCGTTCTTTGTCTTCCTGCGCGAGGCGCTTTTCCTTCTGTTCCAGCCAGGACGAATAATTGCCCTGCCAGGGAATGCCGTGGCCGCGATCGAGTTCCAGGATCCAGCCTGCGACGTTGTCAAGAAAATAGCGATCGTGTGTTACCGCGATGACGGTGCTCGGGTATTCGTGCAGATAGCGCTCAAGCCACGCCACCGATTCCGCATCCAGGTGGTTGGTCGGCTCATCTAACAAAAGCATGTCGGGCGAGGACAGCAGCAACTGGCAAAGAGCCACGCGGCGTTTCTCGCCGCCCGAGAGCTTGTCAATTCCGGCATCCCAGGCCGGCAGGCGCAGCGCATCGGCTGCGATCTCAAGCTTTCGGTCGAGCTCCCAGCCGTTGCCGGCATCGATCTGGTCCTGCAATTTGGCCTGCTCTGCGAGCAGCTTGTTCATTTCATCATCGTCGAGCGCTTCGGCGAAGCGATCGGAAATCGCGTTGTAGCGTGCAAGCTTGGCGTACAGGCCGCCGATTCCCCGGATGACTTCATCGCGTACGGTCAGGGCCGGATCGAGCTGCGGCTCCTGCGGCAGATAGCCGATCCGGATGCCGGGTTGCGGCCGCGCCTCGCCTTCGATGTTAGGGTCCAGGCCCGCCATGATCTTGAGCAGTGTGGATTTGCCCGAGCCATTGAGTCCCAGCACGCCGATCTTCGCGCCCGGAAAAAACGACAGGCTGATGTCACGCAGGATGTGACGTTTGGGGGGCACGACTTTGCCCACCCGGTTCATGGTGTAAATGTACTGCGCCATAGGGGCGGCGAATTATACGTGCTAGGCTTTAAGGCGGTGGCGCAAGCAACAGCAAATACCGTTCTGGTGGTTGCCGGCGAACGTCTGGCGCGTTATGGATTTGGCGCTGGCCATCCGTTCGGAACCGACCGGCACGACGCGTTCTGGCGCGAATTCAATCGCCGCGGCTTGCAGCTGCGTACGCTGGTCGAGGAACCGCGCCGCGCCACCGCGGACGAACTGCTGCGCTTTCATTCGGCGGAGTATGTCGAGGAGGTCCGGCAAAAATCCCGGGACGGTCAGGGCTGGCTGGATGGCGGCGACACGCCCGCGTACCCCGGGGTTTTTGAGGACGCCTCCACGGTGGTCGGCGCGGCGCTCGGAGCGAGCGAGGCGCTGATGACCGGGCGGGCGCGACGCGCCTTCGTCCCGATCGCCGGGCTGCACCATGCGGCGCGGCATAGGGCCGCTGGATTCTGCGTTTTCAACGACATCGGCGTGGTCATCGAGACCCTGCTGCGCGAGGGCGGACTGCAGCGGGTTGCCTATGTGGACATCGATGCCCATCATGGTGACGGCGTTTTTTACGGTTTTGAAACCGATCCGCGAGTGATCTTTGCCGACCTGCATGAGGACGGGCGGCACCTTTATCCAGGAACCGGCGCGACCAGTGAAACCGGGCGCGGGCCGGCGAGCGGCACCAAGCTCAATATTCCGCTGCCGCCAGGCGCCGACGACGCGGTATTTGCCCAGCACTGGCCCCGGGTTCTGGCCCACCTGCGCTCCTTTGCACCGGAATTTATTGTTTTGCAATGTGGTGCCGACAGCGTGGCGGGCGACCCGATCACCCATCTGGCCTTGACGGCCGAGTCCCACCGGCTCGCCACCCGCGATTTGGGCGCATTGGCCGATGAGCTCGGACACGGCCGCTTGCTGGCGTTGGGCGGCGGCGGTTACAACCGCGGCAATCTGGCCACCGCCTGGAACAATGTGGTCGAGGCGCTGATTGACGGCTGAGCGGTGTCGGTTCGGCTAAAATGCGCGGCTCCCCACTGCATTGCCGCTAGCTGCAAGGATTGCCGATGTTCCGGTCCCCGTTGACGATTGCGCAATTTGATCCCGCCCTGGACGCCGCCATCCGCGGCGAGGCCCAGCGCCAGGAAGATCATATCGAACTCATTGCCTCCGAAAACTACGCCAGCAAGCGTGTGCTTGCGGCCCAGGGTTCGGTGTTGACTAACAAATACGCCGAAGGTTATCCGGGCAAGCGTTATTACGGCGGCTGCGAGTTCGTCGATATCGCCGAGCAGCTTGCGATCGATCGCGCTAAACAGTTGTTCGGCGCTGACTACGCCAATGTGCAGCCGCATTCCGGTTCGCAGGCAAACGCGGCCGTGTACCTGGCGCTGGTCAAGCCGGGCGACACCATATTGGGCATGAGCCTCGATCATGGCGGGCACCTGACGCATGGCGCCAAGGTGAATTTCTCCGGCAAGCTTTTCGACGCCGTGCAGTACGGCATTCGTCCCGACAATGGCGAGATCGATTACGCCAATATCGAGGCACTGGCGCTCGCACACCAGCCGAAAATGATCGTCGCCGGTTTTTCCGCGTATTCACGCGTCATCGACTGGGCGCGCTTCCGCGCGATTGCAGACAAAGTGGCCGCGTACCTTTTTGTCGACATGGCGCATGTCGCTGGCCTGGTGGCGGCCGGCGTGTATCCGAATCCACTGCCGCATGCGCATGTCGTTACCACCACCACACACAAGACGCTGCGCGGCCCGCGCGGCGGCCTGATACTGGCCAAGGCTAACGACGCGATCACCAGGAAACTGAATTCGCTGGTGTTTCCGGGAACGCAGGGCGGTCCGCTGATGCACGTGATCGCCGCCAAGGCGGTGGCATTCCTCGAGGCCTTGCAGCCCGACTTCGTCGACTACCAGAAGCAAGTCGTCAGCAACGCCCGGGCGATGGCAACGCGGCTGCAGGCGCGCGGGTTCCGTATCGTGTCGGGCGGCACCGACAATCACTTGTTTCTGCTCGACCTGTCCGACAAGGCGGTCACTGGCAAGGACGCGGATGCGGCATTAGGGCGCGCGCATATCACGGTCAACAAGAACGCTGTGCCCAACGATCCGCGCCCGCCGGCGGTCACCAGCGGCCTGCGTATCGGCACGCCTGCCTCGACCACCCGCGGCTTCGGTGTTCAGGAAATGGTCCAGGTTTCGGACTGGATTGCCGACATCATGGATGCCAACCTGAGTGACGCGGCGATCGGCAAGGTGCGTGAGCAGGTGACGGCGCTGTGCCGGCGGTTTCCGGTCTACGGAACGTGAGTTCCCGCGCCGTCGCTGGCACGGCTATTTATGCACTGCCCATTTTGCGCGCATGTTGAAACGAAGGTGAACGACTCGCGTCTGGCCGCGGAAGGCCGGCAGATTCGCCGGCGTCGCGAATGCCTGGCCTGCGGGGAGCGCTTCACTACGTTCGAGACGCCGGAACTGGTCATGCCGCAGATCATCAAGAAAGATCGCACCCGCGAGCCCTTCGATGAGCACAAGCTGCGCGGCAGCTTTGTCAAGGCGCTGGAGAAGCGCCCGGTGTCGCAGGAGGCCATCGAGGAAGCGGTGGCCCGCATCGATCATCGCTTGCGCGCGCTGGGTGAACGCGAAGTTGAGTCGCGCCTGATAGGTGATCTGGTGATGGAGGAACTGCGCCACCTCGACGAAGTGGCGTATGTGCGCTACGCGTCCGTATACCGGCACTTCCAGGATATCGATGCGTTTCGCGAAGAAGTGGACAAATTGAAGCAGCGCAAGAAGCGTGAACCCGTGGCGGGGCAGTTGTCGCTGCTGCCGGGCGAGCTGCCGCCGGCGGGCGCGCGCCGCAAGAATTAGTTTTTTTGTTAGTAGAAGTTCAATATGGATCAGGAAGCCTTTACCGAACAGGATCATCAACACATGCGGCGGGCGCTGGAGCTTGCTGCGTTAGGCCTGACGACGACCCACCCCAATCCGCGGGTTGGCTGCGTGCTGGTGCAGGGCGGGGTGGTGGTTGGCGAAGGCTGGCATCGCGCCGCGGGCGAACCGCATGCCGAGGCGCTGGCCCTCAATGCCGCGGGCGAGTCGGCGCGTGGCGCCACGGCCTATGTAACGCTGGAACCCTGCGCGCACCACGGCCGCACAGCGCCGTGCGCCGATGCCCTGATCGCCGCTGGCATCAGCCAGATCATCTACGCCAGTACGGACCCGGATCCACGCGTGGACGGCGCCGGCGCGGCCAGACTTCGCGCCGCCGGCATCCAGGTACGCAGCGGTTTGTTAGCGGCGGCGGCCGATGACTTGAATGCCGGTTTTCTCTCGAGGCTGCGGCGCGGCCGGCCCTTCGTGCGCCTCAAAATTGCCGCCAGTCTCGACGGGCGCACGGCGCTCGCCAATGGCGCCAGCCAGTGGATCAGTTGCGACGCGGCCCGCGCCGATGTGCATCGTTGGCGCGCGCGCTCCGATGCGATTCTGACCGGCATCGGCACGGTGTTAGCCGATGATCCGCAGTTGACCGTACGTTTGGGTGACGCGGCGCAGCGCCAGCCGTTGCGCGTGGTGCTGGACAGCCGCCTGCGCCTGCCGCGTTCGGCGAAAGTGCTGAATTCGCCTGGCAAGGCGCTGATCTTCTCGCGCCGCGATGCCGTGGGTGCGGAGTTGGCGGTCGCCGCACAGGCGGCCATGCAGCGCGACGGCATCGGGCTCGAATGGCTGGAATCCACGGGCGCCGGCCTGGATCTTACGGGCGCACTCGAGCATCTGGCGCAAGCGCTGCAAATCAACGAACTGCTGGTCGAGGCTGGCGCCACCCTGAGCGGCGCCTTGTTGCGCCTGGGGCTGGTCGATGAATTACTGATCTATCAGGCGCCGATGTTGTTAGGGCAGGATGCGCGTGCGCTGGCGCAGCTGACGGCGCTGTCACTGCTGGCCGATGCGCCACGATTCCAGTTCACCGAACTTGCGGTGGTCGGTGGCGACCTGCGCATGCGTTTGCGGCCGGCCTGATGTTTACCGGCATCGTGTCCGGCATCGGTGTGCTGCTGACACGCGAAAGTCGCGGCGCGGACCTGCGCTGCCGATTCGAGCTGGCGGGCCTGGCGGCGCGTGCGCCGGCCCTCGGCGACAGCGTCGCGATTAATGGCTGCTGCCTGACAGTCACCGCATCGACGGACGAAAGTTTTGACGCCGACGTCTCGGCGGAGACGCTGCGGCTGACAAATCTTGGCAAGCTGCACAGCGGCGATCACGTGAACTGGGAGCTGGCGCTGCGCGCGGGCGATGCGCTCGGTGGTCACTGGGTCACCGGCCATGTCGACGGCCAGGCGGAGGTCGTGGCGGTTGAGTCGCGCGCCGATTCGCTCTGGGTGCGGTTCGAGGTGCCGTTCGACCTGGCGCGCTATGTTGCCCGCAAGGGCTCCGTGGCGCTCGATGGTGTTAGTCTGACAGTCAATGACGTCGCGGGCGTGGAGTTCGCGGTCAATTTGATTCCGCATACGCGCCGCGTGACCACGCTCGGCGCCGTGCGTGCCGGGCGCAAAGTCAATTTTGAGGTCGACCTGGTGGCTCGTTATCTCGACAGGTTGCTGGAGGCGCGTGGCGATGGCGCGGCACTATGAACAGCATTGATGAAGTGTTAGCAGACCTTGCGGCCGGCCGCATGGTCGTCATCATGGACGATGAGCAGCGCGAGAATGAAGGCGACCTGCTGATGGCCGCCGATCTGGTGCGCCCGGAAGATGTCAATTTCATGGCGCGCTTCGGCCGCGGCCTTATTTGCCTGACCCTGACGCGCGAGCGTTGCCAGCAGTTGCGTCTGCCGCTGATGGTCAGCGAAACCGATTCCGATCACCGGACCAATTTCACCGTTTCGATCGAGGCGGCAGAAGGCGTCACGACCGGAATCTCGGCGCATGATCGTGCGCACACCATTCGTACTGCCGTTGCGGTAAGTGCACGACCGGAAGATCTGCGCCAGCCCGGGCACATTTTCCCGATCATGGCCCAGCCGGGCGGCGTACTGACCCGCGCCGGCCATACGGAAGCCGGGTGCGATCTTGCACGGCTGGCAGGCCTGACAGCCGCGGCCGTGATCGTTGAGATCATGTCGGACGACGGCACCATGGCGCGGCGCCCGGAGCTCGATGCTTTTGCCGCGCGGCACCAGCTCAAGATCGGCACGATCGCGGATCTGATTCGTCATCGCCTGCGCAACGAGCGCTCTGTGGAACGCGTCTCGAGCCGCACGGTGCAGACCGAGTTCGGCGAATTTCAGTTGCACGCCTACGAGGATCATGTACACCGCGATGTGCATCTGGCGTTAGTGCGCGGCGACCCGACCCGCGGGCAGCCCGCACCGCTGGTGCGCGTGCACCTGATCGACACGCTGCGTGATTTGTTAGGCGTGCATGCAGCTTCCCGCACCTGGAGTCTGCGCGCGGCGCTGCAGGCAATCGCGGCGGCCGAGAACGGCGTGGTGGTCATGCTGCGCCAGGCCGAGTCGCCACGCATGCTGGCCGACGCGGTGGCCGGTCGCCAGGCCACGGCCGATGGCCGCTTTGGCACCGAACACCAGGATCCCGCCGCTCCGGTTCTGCGCACCTACGGCGTCGGCGCGCAGATACTGAAAGACCTGGGCGTCAATCGAATGCGAGTGTTGTCGGCGCCCAAACAACTGCACGGCATTGCCGCATTTGGTCTGGAGATCGAGAGTTATGTCGACGCCGACACCTGATGCGCATGGTCTGCGGGTCGCGCTGGTGGCGTCACGCTTCAATGATTTCATCGTCGCCAGCCTGGTGAAGGGCGCGCGCGCGGCCTGGGAGCGGCACGGAGGCGCCGCCGCCGACCTGACACTGGTCAATGTTGCCGGCGCGTTCGAATTGCCGCTGGCCAGCAAGGCCCTCGCTGCCAGTGGTGCCTATTCCGCGGTCGTGGCGTTAGGCTGCGTGATCCGCGGCGACACGCCGCATTTCGATTTCGTGGCGCGCGAGGCCGCCGCAGGGCTGATGCGCGCCGGCCTCGATACCGGCGTGCCGGTCATCTTCGGCGTGCTAACAACAGACAATGTAGAACAGGCGCTGGAGCGCGCCGCGCTGGAGCGTGCTGACAAGGGCGGCGAAGCTCTGGTGACCGCGCTGGAGATGATTCAAGTGCTGCGTCTGGCGGCACGCGCGTGAGCGGCGGGCGTCGATTTGATCCGCAACATGCGGCCCGCAGCGTTGCACGCAAGCTGGCGACGCAGGCACTGTACCGCTGGCAATTGAATGATTCGCCGTGGCAGGATCTGGCGCAGGAATTCGACCTGGAGCCCGACATGGCCAAGGCGGATCGTGGCTATTTCCTCGGCCTGATCGAGGACATCGCGCGGGAACGGGAAGTCCTGGACCAATTGTTAGCCGGTTGGCAGGACCGCAGTGCCGCCGCCCTGGACCCGGTCGAGCACGCCATTTTGTGGATCGGCGTCGCGGAATTGCGCAGTCGCCCGCAAACACCGTGGCGGGTTGCCATCAGCGAGGCAGTCTCGCTCGCCAAGCGCTTCGGCGCGACCGATGGCCACAAGTTCGTCAATGCGGTGCTCGACAAGGCGGCGCGCGCCTTGCGCGGCGCGGAGATCGCGCTCGCCGATGGGTGAATTTGCACTGATCCAGCGTTGGTTCAGCGCGCTTGGGGTGAGGCGCGAGGATGTGGTGTTAGGTGTCGGTGACGATGCCGCGGTGGTCGAGCTGCCGGGCGGTCAGCAACTGGTCGCAGCGGTGGACACGCTGGTTGCCGGACGGCATTTCCCGGTCGATTCTCCACCGCGCTCGATCGGACATCGCGCATTGGCCGTGAATCTCAGCGACCTGGCCGCCATGGGCGCCGAACCGCGTTACGCATTGCTCGCATTGACGCTGCCGCAGGCGGATGACGCCTGGCTGCAGGAATTCGCCGGTGGTTTCGGCGCCCTGGCGTTACAGCACGGTGTGGCGCTGATCGGTGGCGATACTACCTCCGGTCCGCTGACGATTTCGGTGACGGTGTTAGGTTGCGTGCTGCCGGGACGTGCCCTGACGCGCAGCGGAGCGCAGCCTGGTGACCTGGTATTCGTCAGTGGCACGCCGGGCGACGCAGTCGCTGGCTTGCCGCTCGCGGATCGGCCGGCGCCGACGGCGGCCCTGCGCGCAAGATTTGAGTTTCCGGCGCCGCGCGTGGCCCTGGGTCGTGCGCTCGCGGGCTTGGCGAGCGCCTGCATCGACGTGTCGGACGGGCTCGCGGGCGACCTCGGCAAGCTCGGCGCCGCCAGCGGCTGTGCGATCGAAATAGACCCCGCGCGCTTGCCCCTGTCCGACGCATTGCTGGCGCTGCAGCCATTGTCGCGGGCGCAGGAACTTGCGCTGACCGGCGGCGATGACTACGAACTGGCATTCACGGTGCCTGCCTCGTCGCCGGATCTCGGAGAAATCGCTCGGGTTACGCAGACTCGCATCACCAGAATTGGTCGTGTCCTGCCCGGGGCGGGCGTTTGGCTGCGCAATGGCGCGCTTGTGACTCAGGTCGCGCATCGCGGCTTCGATCATTTCGGACCCTGAACGGACCCTGCAACCGGAACTGCGTCACGGCCGGCAAATTTCAGGCTACGTATTCTGGCCTCCTTGTCCAGGTGAGGCCGATGGCTGTAGAAAGCAGAAATTTGAAATCCAATGCCCGGCCGCCGGACCGCATTGGTAAATACGAGATCGTCAACGAAGTCGGGCATGGCAGCACCGGCACGGTGTACCTGTCTCACGATCCGTATTACGGCCGCGATGTAGCCATCAAGGTCTACAACATGGAAGCCGTGCAGGACGAGGAAAAGGCCAGGATTGCGCGCAAGATGTTCATGTCGGAAGCGCACATGGTCGGGATGCTGCAGCACCCTAACATCCTGCCGATCTACGATGCCGGTGAAGAGGGCAATAACTGTTACATCGTTACCGAGTTCGTGCACGGCGCGCGTACCCTGAGCGCCTATTGCAAATCTGACAACCTGCTGCGCATCGATGATGTGGTCGAGATCGTCTACAAATGCGCCAAGGCCCTGCATTACGCGCATTCGCGCGGAGTCATCCACCGCGACATCAAGCCCTCCAACATAATGCTGACCCAGGACAACGATGTCCGGATCATCGATTTCGGCATCGCGCTGGTGGCGGATTCGGAAATTTCCCGCATTGAAGGTATTGCCGGCAGTCCTTCGTACATGTCACCGGAACAGGTGCAGAGTTTCGACCTGACGCCGAGTTCGGACATCTATTCCCTGGGCGCCTGCATGTATGAGCTGTTGACCGGCGTGCGACCTTTCAAGGCTTCGAATCTCGCGCGCCTGCTGCACCAGATTGTGTACGCCACCGCCGCGCCCATCCATACGCTGCGCACCGATGTGCCGGAAGAGCTGGAAAACGTTGTCGCGACCGCGATGATGAAACACACCGAGAACCGCTATGCGAGCGGCCTTGATTTCGCCGCTGATCTGACGCGGGTGCACCAGAAACTGCGCGCCGCCTATAACAAACTCGACCAGCAGGAACAGTTTGGCGTGCTGCGGCGCCTGCGATTTTTCCACGATTTCTCGCATGCCGAAATCTGGGAGGTCATGCGCGCATCCGGCTGGACCGATTTCACGCCGGGCGAGGAGATCGTCAAGGAAGGCGAGATCGATGACCGTTTCTACATCCTGGTCTCCGGCGAATGTTCTGTCGAACGTAACGGCAACAAGGTCGGCCGTATTGAAGCGGGCGACTGCTTTGGCGAAACCAGCTACGTCAAGGGTGCGCGGCGCACGGCGACGATCCGGGCGTTAGGCGGCGTGACCGCGCTCAAGGTCAGCGCGACGCTGCTGGAGCAGAGCTCATCGGCCTGCCAGCTGCACTTCAACAAGGCATTTCTGAAAACGCTGATCGCACGCCTGCAGTCCGCCGATCAGCTGGCGGCCGCCGGCCTCAGCGCAGCCGTCGCCTGAGTCGGACGCGGCTCAATCCGCGACGTGCTTGTCGCGCTCGATCAGCGCGAAAGCCGAATGATTGTGGATCGACTCGAAATTCTCGGCCGACACGCTATAGGCTGAAATCCGCGGATCGGCATTGAATCTCGCCGCGACGTCACGCACCAGGTCCTCGACAAACTTCGGATTGTCATAGGCCCTTTCGGTGACGAACTTTTCGTCGGGCCGTTTCAAAATGCCATACAGCTCGCAGGAGGCCTCGGACTCCGCAATCTCGATCAATTCCTCGATCCAGAGATGCTCACGTGGCTGCACCGTGATCGTAAGGTGGGATCTTTGGTTGTGCGCGCCATAGGCGGAAATCTTTTTGGAGCAGGGGCACAGGCTGGTGACCGGCACCACCACTCGAATGGTTATGGTGTTGGCGCCATTGCGGCGTTCGCCGATCAGCGTGGCGGCATAGTCCATCAGGCTCTCAACGCCGGAAACCGGCGCCTTTTTTGTCATGAAAAACGGAAAACTCATTTCGATGTGACCGGCCTCGGCTTCGAGCCGAGTGGTCATCTCCGCAAGCATGGACGGAAAGCTCTCGACCGAAATTTCGCGTTCATGGTGCAGGATTTCCACGAAGCGTGACATGTGCGTGCCCTTGAAATGGTGCGGCAGATTGACGTACATGTTGAAGGTCGCGACCGTATGTTGCTCGCCGGCGGAACGATCGCGCAGCTTCACCGGATGCCGGATATCCTTGATGCCGACCCGATCGATGGGTATGCGACGGCTGTCGCGCCGGCCTTGCACGTCTTCCACCGCGTCGTGGTGCCTGGCGCCGCCGCCGGCCAATTTGTCAGCCTCGAGATCCATCGATTTCCTTGATTTCACCGCAGTCCACGCAGCGTCGCTTGCGCGGGCGCGTGACGTTGCCACCAGCGCTCGATGGCGGACTGCATCGAAGCGGTGTCGAGTTCCGCAGCGCGCAGGCAATCGTCCCGCGACCCATGTTCCACGAATCGGTCCGGGATGCCGATCTGCAGCACCGGAGTGGCGAGTTCCGCAGCGGCCAGGGCTTCGATGACCGCGGAGCCGGCGCCGCCCGCGACCGCATTTTCTTCGATCGTCACCAGCGCCAGGTGCTCGCGCGCCAGCTGCAGTACCAGTGCTTCATCCAGCGGCTTCACAAAGCGCATATTGACGACCGTGGCGCCCAGCTCGGCGCCAATTTGGCGGCCGCTGGCTAACAAGGTGCCGAAGCACAGGATCGCGAGGCCGGCATGCCCGCGCTGTACGACCTCGCCTTTGCCGACCGGCAGCGCCGTCATCTCGGCGACCACCGCTGCGCCAGGCCCGATGCCGCGCGGATAGCGCACCGCGCTTGGATGTTGCAGGGTCGTCGCGGTATACAACATCTGGCGGCATTCGTTCTCATCGCTCGGTGCCATCAGCACCATGTTAGGTATGCAGCGCAGGAACGAGATGTCGTAGGCGCCCTGGTGCGTGGCGCCGTCGCCGCCCACCAGGCCCGCGCGGTCGAGCGCAAACACCACCGGCAGATTCTGCAACGCGACATCGTGGATCAGCTGATCGTAGCCGCGTTGCAGGAAGGTCGAGTAGATCGCAACGACTGGCTTCTGGCCCTCGCAGGCCAGACCCGCGGCAAAGGTCACCGCATGCTGCTCGGCGATGGCGACGTCAAAATACCGGTCGGGGAAGCGCTTGGAGAATTCAACCAGCCCTGAGCCTTCGCGCATTGCCGGCGTAATGCCAATGATGTCAGGGTCGCGTTCCGCCATGTCACAGAGCCACTGGCCAAAAATCTGCGAAAACGTCGGGCCCGCAGCCTTTTCCTTGAAGATCGTGCCACTGGCGGGGTCAAACGGGCCGGGGCCATGCCACTTGATGGGATCCGCCTCGGCCGGCGCGTAGCCTTTGCCCTTGCGCGTGACGACGTGCAGAAACTGCGGCCCCTTGAGTGCGCGCAGATTGGTCAGTGTCTTGACCAGAGCGCCGACATCATGGCCATCGATCGGGCCAATGTAATTGAATCCCAGCTCTTCGAACAGCGTGCCGGGCAATACCATGCCTTTGACATGCTCTTCGGAGCGGCGCGCGAGTTCCCACACGGTCGGCATCTGCCGCAGCACTTTCTTGCCGCCTTCACGCAAGGTCGCATAGCTGGGTCCGGACAATACACGCGCGAAATAATTCGACATCGCGCCGACGTTTTCCGAGATCGACATGTCATTGTCGTTCAGGATGACCAGCAAATTGGCGGTGAGCGAACCGGCGTGATTGAGGGCCTCGAACGCCATGCCCGCCGTCATGGCGCCGTCGCCGATAACTGCGACGATGCGCCGGCCCGCGCCGCTGCGTTGGGCCGCGACCGCCATACCTAACGCCGCGCTGATCGAAGTACTGGAATGGCCGACGCCGAAGGTGTCATACGGGCTTTCCGCACGGCTCGGGAACGGCGCCAGCCCGCCGCTCTGCTTGATCGAACCTAACAAATTGCGCCGGCCGGTGAGGACCTTGTGCGGATAGGCCTGGTGTCCTACGTCCCAGACCAGGCGATCCTCGGGCGTGTCGTAGACAAAATGCAGCGCCACCGTCAGTTCCACGCTGCCAAGGCCGGCGGCGAAATGTCCGCCGCGCGTTGCCACGGTGTGGATCAGGAAACGGCGCAGGTCATCGCAGACCCGTGCCAGGGACTTGGCAGGAATCCGCCGCAGATCCGCGGGCGTCGCGGCCTGGTCCAACCAGGGGTATTTTTCGGGGTCGTCGGTCACGTGAGTGACAGTTTACCTGCAGCCGCCCGGTACCGCGGCGCTGACAACCTGCTAGTGACTTCGGTCAACAACAAATCGGGTAATGGTTTGGAGTTGCGCCAGTTGTGAGCTGTCGAGCGGCAACTTGCCGAGCTCAATCAGGGCGCTATGGCGCAGCTGATTGGCCGCGGCGCGGGCGGCCGCCAGGCCATGAATGCTGGGCCATGTCGGTTTGGCAAGGCGCGCGTCCGCGCCGGCCGCCTTGCCCATCGTTTCCGCCACGCCGTCCACGTCGAGGATGTCGTCCTGAATCTGGAATGCAAGGCCGACATCGCGTCCGAAACGCTGCAAACCGTCGAACACCGGCCCGTCCAGCACGCCCGCAGCGGTGGCGCCCAGCAGCACGCTTGCCTCGATCAGCGCACCGGTCTTGCGGGTGTGCATTTCCGCCAGCAGCTCGCTGGAAATGCTGTGTCCAACAGCCCCCAGATCGATGGCCTGGCCGCCCGCCATGCCGCGCGTGCCGATGCGTTCGGCTAACACCCCAATCATGCGGACCGCCTGCGCGGGCGCGATCGGGGTGCCGAGCGGCGGCCGGCCGCCTAACACCCCGAAGGCCAGCGCCTGCAGCGCATCGCCCGCCAGGATGGCGGTGGCCTCATCGAAGGCGCGATGACAGCTCGGGCGGCCGCGGCGCAGGTCATCGTCATCCATGGCTGGCAGGTCGTCATGTATCAGGCTGTAAACGTGAATCAACTCGACCGCTGCGGCCGCGGGGTCCAGTGCGCCGAGGTCCGCACCCAGCGCATGGCCGGTGCCATAGACCAGGCAGGGGCGCAGCCGCTTGCCGCCCCCGAGGGCGCTATAGCGCATCGCCTCGATGAGTCTTGCGGCGTGCGGATCGTCGGCCGCGAGGAGTCGCTCGAGAACAGCCTCGATGCGCTCGCGATAGCCGCGCAGTGACTGATGATCGGTCACGAACCGGACTCAGGCAGGCTCGTCGTCGTTGGACTCAAAATCGACCAGTTCTTCGCCGTCCGGGGTCACGGTGAGTTGGCTGACTTTGGCCTGGGCCGCCGTCAGGGCTTTCTGGCAGTCCCGGGTCAACTGGACGCCGCGCTCGAACAGGCGCAGGGATTCCTCCAGCGGCAGGTCGCCTCGTTCAAGTTTTTCCACCAATTTCTCGAGTTCCGCGAGGGATCCTTCAAAATCGGGGGAACGTTTTTTGGCAGTCATTTGGCTGTCATGGAAATGGCAATTGCGCCAACCGCTGTTGACGCTCCGGTGGCCAGGAACTAGAGTCTCATTGTATACTTAGAATGATTCTAAGGAATCCGGAACGAGTCCGCTCATCATCCCCACCTCACTATTTCATGGAGACACCCTGTGCATCTAAAGGGCAGCAAGACCGAAGGAAATTTGAAGGCCGCATTTGCCGGTGAATCGCAGGCAAATCGTCGTTACCTTTATTTCGCAGCCAAGGCCGATGTCGAAGGCTTCAATGACGTATCCGCCGTGTTCCGTTCGACCGCTGAAGGTGAGACCGGCCACGCGCATGGCCACCTCGAGCATCTCGAAGCAGTGGGCGACCCGGCGACCGGACTGCCGATCGGCGACACCAAGCTGAATCTCAAGGCGGCGATCGCGGGCGAAACCCACGAATACTCGGACATGTATCCGGGCATGGCCAAGGCCGCGCGTGATGAAGGCTTCACCGAAATTGCCGATTGGTTCGAGACGCTCGCGAAAGCCGAACGTTCGCACGCCAACCGCTTCCAGAAGGCGCTCGATTCCATCTAGGGAATCGCCTTCGGTTGTTAGCTAACTAACAAGGCGCCGGCTGCTGTGCTTTGGCGCCTTGTTTTTTCCGCGCAGCGCGGCTGAGGTTTTTATGAGTGAAGCAGGCCGCGAGGGCTCCCTGGGCGCGCCGACGCGGCACCCGTTGAAATGGCGCGATCCGTCTTTTTACGATGAGGCGGCGCTCGAAAAAGAACTGGCGCGCGTGTTCGACATCTGTCACGGCTGCCGGCGCTGTTTTTCGCTGTGCAATTCCTTCCCGACCCTGTTCGATGCGGTCGATGCCAGCCCCACGGGCGAGCTCGATGGCGTCGACAAGAAGGTCTACTGGGACGTCGTCGATCATTGCTACCTGTGCGACATGTGTTTCATGACCAAGTGTCCGTATGTGCCGCCGCATGAGTTTGATCTCGATTTCCCGCACCTGATGCTGCGTGCCAAGGCCGTCAAGCTGAAGAAAGGTGAGGTGCGAGTGCGCGACAAGCTGCTGTCGGCGACCGATATCGTCGGCAGCATCGCCGGCATCCCGGTGGTGTCGGGGATAGTCAACGCTGTGAACAATTCCGCCGCCGGACGCAAGCTGCTGGCTGCTGCGTTAGGTGTCGCGACCGATGCACCGATCCCCGAGTACCACGCGCGCAGCGCGCGCAAGCAGCTCAAGGGCCGCGAGCGGGTCGCGGCAGCGCAGGCGACGCCGCAAACGCGCGGCAAAGTGGTGCTGTTCACCACTTGTTATGGCAATCGCAATGAACCCGAACTGAATCTGGATCTGGTCAAGGTGTTCGAGCACAACGGCATTCCGGTCAAGATTGTCAGCCAGGAAAAATGCTGCGGCATGCCGAAGCTGGAGCTGGGCGATCTTTCGACCGTCGCGCGGCACAAGGAAACCAATATTCCGGCACTGAAAACCGCGCTCGACGACGGCTACGACATCGTCGCTCCCATCCCGTCCTGCGTGCTGATGTTCAAGCAGGAACTGCCGCTGATGTTTCCGGAGGACGCGGATGTGCAGGCGGTCAAGGCACGCATCTTCGATCCGTTCGATTACCTAATGCTGCGCCACAAAGCCGGGCTGCTGAAAACCGATTTCAAAGCGTCGCTGGGCAAGGTCAGCTACCACGTGCCCTGTCACCTGCGGGTGCAGAACATCGGGCTCAAAACGCGGGATGTCCTGCGGCTGGTGCCTGGCACGACGGTCGATGTCATCGAACGTTGCTCTGGCCACAATGGGACTTATGCGGTGAAGAAGGAATTTCGTCCGGCATCGCTCAAGATCGGTCGCCCGGTCGTCGCCCGGGTGGAAGCGGGCGGCCCTGACCATTACAGCAGCGATTGCCCGATGGCAGGGCATCAGATCGAGTCGGGATTTTCAGCTGCGAGTGCGCTGATCGGGCGCGGGCCCGAGCATCCGCTCAAGCTGTTGTGCCACGCCTACGGAATCTGACGCATGCAACCGCTGACCCGTGCCGACCTGCTGTCACTGGAGCAGTACGCCCGCGAACGCGACGCGTTTCGCGCGCGCGTGCTCGCGCATAAAAAACTGCGCACGATCGCGCTGGGTCCTGACATGACGTGGATATTCGAAGACCGCCTGAGCGTGCAGTACCAGGTCCAGGAAATGTTGCGCACCGAGCGGATCTTTGAGGCCGAAGGCATTAGCGAGGAACTCAATGCTTACAATCCACTGGTTCCGGACGGCGCCAACTGGAAAGCCACGATGTTGATCGAGTTCCCGGATCCGCAGCTGCGTCAACGGCGGCTCGCGGCGCTGAAGGGCGTGGAACACCAGTGCTGGGTCGAGATCCAGGGCACACCGCGCTGCATCGCTTTCGCCGACGAAGATATGGAGCGGTCCAACGAAGAGAAGACTTCGGCGGTGCATTTTCTGCGCTTTGAACTGGGCGCGGAGCGCGTGACGGCATTGCGTGCCGGCGCTACGCTGCAACTCGGTGTGGAGCATCCGCAGTATCCCCACGTGGTCAGCGTCAGCGACCAATCACGGGCTGCGCTGATCAAGGACCTGGCATGAAACCGTATCGCTCGCCGTGGATGGATGACGACCTGGCGCTGTACCGCGATGCGGTCGCGCGTTTCGTGGAAGCCGAAATGCTGCCGCATGATGCAGAGTGGCGCAAGCAGAAGAACGTCGGTCACGATATCTGGCGCGCGGTTGGCGCTCAGGGATTTTTGTTACCTGACGTGCCGGCCGCCTACGGTGGCGCCGGCGGCGATTTCCGCCACGAGACAATTTTTCATGAGGAACTGGCGCGGCGCGGCATTTCCGGATTTGGACTCGGCGTGCACAGTATCAGCGCTCACTACGTGCTGAATCACGGCAATGAGGAGCAGAAACAGCGCTGGTTGCCGCGCATGGCGCGCGGCGAACTGGTGGGCGCCATTGCCATGACCGAGCCTGGCGCCGGCTCCGACCTGAAAGGCATCCGCACCCGTGCCGAGTTGGATGGCGATCATTACGTCGTCAACGGCTCGAAGATTTTCATCACCAACGGTTCGCTGGCCGAGATCCTGATGCTGGTGGTGCGCACGAATTTCACCGTGACCCGTGGTGGCCTGTCGCTGCTGATGGTCGAAACCCGCGACTTGCCGGGATTTCGAGTCAGTCGCGTACTCGACAAGATGGGCCTGCATGCGCAGGATACCTCGGAACTTTTTTTCGAAAACGTGCGCGTGCATCGCAGCTGCCTGTTAGGTGAGGAAGGCCGGGGGATGCACCAGATGATGGCCGACCTGCCGTACGAGCGCATGATGGTGGCAATCGGGGGTGTTGCGGCCATGGAAGGCGGGCTGGAGGCCACGCTTGCATACGTCAAGGAGCGCAAGGCGTTTGGCCAGACTATCGGCTCGATGCAGACGGTGCGGCATAAACTGGCCGAACTCGCGACCGTGACGCGCATTGCGCGGGTGTTCCTGGACGACTGCATCGCGCGCCAGACCGAGGGCACGCTCGATACCGAAACCGCCTCGATGGCCAAGTACTGGATCAGCGACCATCAGCAGCAGGTGCTGGACGAGTGCGTGCAGCTGCATGGCGGCTACGGCTATATGATGGAGTACCTGGTCTGCCGCATGTTTGTCGACTCGCGCGTGCAGCGCATCTATGCGGGCACTAACGAAATCATGAAAGAAGTTATTTCGCGCAGCTTGTAGCGTCGCGCACTCTGCTATGATTTTGGCAGCCGCGTGTCTGACAGCACGTGTTCTGCCCCAGCTTGCGCAATCTCTGACCTATGGCGAAAGACTATAACGCCGCCTCGATTGAGGTGCTTTCCGGCTTGGACCCGGTCCGTCGCCGTCCCGGCATGTATACCGACACGACGCGGCCCAACCATCTCGCGCACGAGGTGGTGGACAACAGTGTCGATGAGGCCCTGGCGGGGCATGCGAAGGAAATCTCGGTCACGCTGTTCAAGGACGGTTCGCTGGAAGTGATCGACGACGGGCGCGGCATGCCGGTCGACATTCATCCGAAGGAAAAAGTCAGCGGTGTTGAATTGATTCTGACCCGCCTGCATGCGGGCGGGAAATTCACCGACGACAACTATAAATTCGCCGGTGGCTTGCACGGCGTCGGCGTGTCGGTGGTCAACGCGTTGTCCAAGCAGCTGGATTGCTGGATTCGCCGCGGCGGCAAGGAATACAACATCGGTTTCAAGAGCGGCAAGGTTGTTTCGAAGCTCGAGGTCGTGGGCACGGTGGGTCAACGCAACACCGGCACGACGGTGCGTTTCTGGCCGGACCCGCAGTTTTTTGATACTGACAAATTCTCGCTGCCGCAGCTGCGCCACGTACTCAAGGCCAAGGCCGTGCTGTGCCCCGGGTTGCGCATCAAGTTCTTCAATGAAGCCGGCGGCGAGCGCGATGAGTGGTTTTTCTCGGGTGAGCTTGGCGAATATCTCAGCAGCGAACTGGAGCAAGGCCTGCGCCTGCCCGATGAACCAATCACCGGCCACCGCGAGCAGGACAAGGACGTCGTGGATTACGCCCTTTGCTGGACGCCGGACGCGGAGCGGGTTTTCGCCGAGTCCTATGTCAACCTGGTTCCGACAGTCGAAGGCGGCACCCACGTCAACGGGCTGCGTGGCGGCGTCGCGGCGGCGGTGCGCGAGTTCTGCGAGTTTCGCAATCTGGTGCCGCGCGGCGTCAAGCTAACACCGGAAGATACCTGGGACAAAGTCAGCTACGTGCTGTCGCTGAAGCTGCGCGAGGCGCAGTTTGCCGGCCAGACCAAGGCGCGGCTGGCATCGCGAGATGCGGCGCAATTGGTGGAAAGCTTCGCCAAGGACGCGGTGGCCTTGTGGCTCAATCAACATCCCGAGGCCGGCGAGAAGATCGCTCAATTCGCGATCGAGAATGCGCAGGAGCGACTCAAGGCGGCGCAGAAAGTACAGCGCAAACGGATCGCGAGCGGCCCGGCATTGCCAGGCAAACTGGCGGACTGCGCGGGCGATGATCCGGCGCGTTCCGAGTTGTTCCTGGTCGAAGGCGATTCGGCCGGTGGCTCCGCCAAGCAGGCGCGCAACAAGGACTTCCAGGCGATCATGCCGCTGCGCGGCAAAATTCTGAATACCTGGGAGGTCGACACGGCCGGCGTGCTCGCGTCCCAGGAAGTGCATGACATTACGGTCGCACTCGGCGTGGAGCCGGCAAGTTCCGACCTGTCGCGCCTGCGTTATCACCGTATTTGCATTCTGGCGGACGCGGACTCCGACGGCCTGCATATTGCGACCCTGCTGTGCGCCTTGTTTTTACGGCATTTCCGGCCGCTGGTGGCTAACGGCCACGTCTATGTCGCGATGCCGCCGCTGTATCGAATCGATGCCGGCAAGCAGGTGTACTACGCCCTCGACGATGCTGAACGCGACATCATCATTCAGCGGCTTGAGACCGAGAAAGTTCGCGCCAAACTGGTGGTTACCCGCTTCAAGGGTCTCGGCGAGATGAATCCCGACCAGTTGCGCGACACGACCATGGATCCGCGCACGCGGCGGCTGGTTCAACTGACCATTACGGCCAAGGACGACACGGATCAGCTGATGGACATGCTGCTTGCCAAGAAGCGGGCGGGCGATCGGCGCGAGTGGCTCGAGACCAAGGGCAACCTGGCGCGGGTTGCGGTTTGAAGATTTTTTGCGGCCCTCGCCCCACTTTTGCAGGGCCGATTGCGTCGCTCCCCGTTACTCGCTTTGGCAATCGGCTCTGCAAAATTGTGTCAAAGGCCGTAAAGACCCTCAGCCTGCAACCGAGCCGGTTGAGTCTTGCCGGCGCCGATATTCGAATGCGCGCCGTGTTAGCGGTTCGGGCCTCGATCTTGGGTTCGATGTCGTCGCGGGTGGTGAGCGCGCCAATATTTGCGAGCGGCGACCGGCGTGGCGTCCAAAGGCGCCGCGCCAAAGCGAGTAACGGGGAGCGACGCGCGGCGAGCTTTGGACGCCACGCCGGCCGCCGCACTGAAAAATCGGGACTCTTCCCCCCATGAAAGACCAGGAACTGAATTTCGAGGGCATTGAAAAGCTGCCGCTGCGGGAATTCACCGAACGCGCGTACCTCGATTACTCCATGTACGTGATCCTGGATCGCGCCTTGCCCGCCATCGGCGATGGCTTGAAACCGGTGCAGCGCCGCATCGTCTACGCGATGAGCGAGCTTGGCCTGTCTGCGGTTTCCAAGCACAAGAAATCGGCGCGCACAGTTGGCGACGTGTTAGGTAAGTTCCATCCGCACGGCGATTCCGCCTGTTATGAAGCCATGGTGCTGATGGCGCAGCCATTCGCGTACCGCTATCCGCTGGTTGACGGCCAGGGTAACTGGGGCTCGCAGGACGATCCCAAGTCTTTTGCGGCGATGCGCTACACCGAATCGAAACTGACTCGCTATGCCGACACGCTGCTGCGTGAGCTTGGCGAGGGCACGGTGGACTGGGGTCCGAACTTTGACGGCACCATGGACGAGCCGCTGGTGCTGCCGGCGCGCTTGCCGAACCTGCTGCTGAATGGCACGACCGGTATCGCGGTCGGCATGGCCACCGATATCCCGCCGCATAACCTGCGCGAAGTCGCTGCGGCCTGCATTCATTTGTTAGATGAGCCCGAGGCGTCGACGCGCGCGTTGATGAAGTACATCAAGGGCCCTGATCTGCCGACCGGCGGTGAAATTGTCTCGCCGCGCTCGGACCTGGTGGCGATCTACGACAAGGGCGTGGGCAGCTTCAAAGCGCGTGGTACCTACACGGTCGAGGACGATTGCATAGTCATCGATAACCTGCCCTGGCAGACCTCGGGCGCGAAGTTGCAGGAGCAGATCGCCGAGCAGATGCGCGCCAAGAAACTGCCGCTGGTCGAGGACATACGTGATGAGTCGGATCAGGAACATCCGACGCGCATCGTGATCGTGCCCAAGGGCCGCAAGGTTGATGCCGAACAATTGATGGCGCACTTGTTCGCGACCACTGATCTTGAGCGCAGTTATCGCGTCAATCTCAATGTCATCGCGCTGGATGGCCGGCCACGGGTGATGCCGCTGCGCGAGGTGTTGACGGAGTGGTTGCAGTTCCGCACCTCAACCGTGATTCGCCGGCTGCAATGGCGCCTCGACCGGGTCAACAGGCGGCTGCATATCCTCGATGGCCTGTTAGTCGCGTACCTCAATCTGGATGAGGTAATCCGCATCATCCGGCGCGAAGAAGAGCCGAAACCCGTGCTGATGAAGCGCTTCAAACTGTCGGACGAGCAGGCTGAGGCGATCCTCGAAACCAAGCTGCGAAATCTCGCCAAGCTCGAGGAAATGAAGATCCGCGAGGAGCAGAAGGCGTTGCAGGATGAGCGCGAGGAGCTCGAAGACCTGCTCAAGAGCAAGGTGCGGCTCAAGAAAATGATCGCCGCCGAAATCGCGGCCGATGCCGAAAAATTTGGCGATGTGCGCCGCTCCAGGATTATCGAACGCGAAGCGGCCCAGGCCATCTCCGAGACGGACCTGATTGCAAACGAACCGGTGTCGGTGGTGTTGTCAACCGGCGGTTGGGTCAGGGCGGCCAAGGGCCACGAAATCGACCCGTCCAGCCTGCAGTACAAGACCGGCGATGCGTACCAGCACATGGCTCGCGGTCAGAGCCTGCAGCTTGCCGTGTTTGTCGACTCCACCGGCCGCAGTTACGCGGTACCCGCGCATACTCTGCCGTCGGCGCGCGGCCTCGGCGAGCCCTTGTCGGGGCGGCTCAACCCGCCGGACGGCGCCAGGTTTGCCGGCGTCGCGATGGGTGATCCGGAATCGCTCTGGTTGTTAGCATCCGATGCCGGCTACGGCTTCACCGTGCGCCTCAAGGAGCTGATCACGGACCGGCGTGCCGGCAAGACCGTGCTGAACGTGCCCGCAGGCGCGCTGGTACTGCCGCCGTCGCCGGTGCCGGGTGCGGATGCGATCGTAGCCGTCGCTGCCAAGGGTGATGACAGCGGCCGGCTGCTGGTGTTCAAGGTGGCCGAAGTGCCTGAGTTGCCGAAAGGCAAGGGCAACAAACTGTTCAACATTCCGTCGAAAAAGGCCCGGGACCGCAGCGAAGTGCTGGCCGGCGCGGTCGTCATCCCTAACGGCGGTAAATTGGTGGTGGTGGCCGGAGATCGGCGCATGACGCTCGAATGGGCCGACCTCAAGGGCTATCGCGGTGAACGCGCGCAGCGCGGCGCCATGCTGCCGCGCGGCTGGCGCGGTGTGACCTCGCTCGAGACGGGTTGACGGCTCAGCCCAGTTTGCTGTCCAGAACGACTTCTTCGGGCTGATTGATGAAATAGCCCTGGATGTATTGCACGCCCAGCTGCCAGAGCACCGCCATGGTATTCGCATCTTCGACGCGTTCAGCGATGGTCTGAATTTTTTGTTTGCTGGCCGCAGTGACCAGGGCGCGTACCTTTTCCTGCAGATCGAAGTTACCCGACAGGCCCTGGACCAGCGCGCCGTCGATCTTGATGAAATCGAGCGGCAGGCGGTTGATCAGGTCGACCGAGTTTTCTCCAGAACCAAAGCGCTCCAGCGCAAATCTCAGGCCGTTTTTTTTCAGGGACGTGGCGAGCCGCAGAACTTCGCTTTCACGTTGCTGGGCCAATTTTTCTATCACCTGGAAGCACACGCGTTCAGGCTGTGCTTTGCTGGAGCGAATCTGCAATTCCAGCCAGTCGGCCAACGATGGATCGAGGATGGTATCGCGCGACAACCGGACAAACAGGCACCCTGGGCGTTTTTGCGCCGCGACGTTCAGGGCAGCGCCGATGACCCAGCGATCGATATTGCGCAGCAGGTCGTTGCGTTCGGCGGCCGGCATGAAATCGGACGGCAGCACTTCCTTGCCCGCCTGATCCAGCATGCGCACCATGACGTCAAACATCCTGGGATCGTCGCCCTGCAGACTCGCCACCGGCTGCTGCACCAGCTTGAAGCGATTCTCGATCAGCGCCGACTTGATGTGCTTCACCCAGATCGTGTCATAAGCTAACACGCGCGAATCTGCGTCGGCGCGGTCGATGTGCGCGATCTGAGCCGGGCCACGCTGGCGCGCTTTGCGTACCGCCTCAACCGCGTCGAATATTGCGGCGTCGACGTCCGGATTGCTGTGCGGCACGTTGCTGAGACCGACGCTGCAGCTGATGTGTACTGGTTTGTTGCCGGTATTGATGGCGATCTTGCTGACTTGCGCGACCAGTCGCTCGGTCCAGGCGTCGAGATCGCTGCTGTTGCCGCGCTCGATCAGCGCCAGGAACGACGGTCCGCTGAAGCGGCCCGCAAGATCGTTCGCGGACAAATGCGATTTCAGCAGCGTTGCAAATTCGCTCAGTACGTGTTCGCTGGACTCGACGCCGATTTCTTTCTCGAGCGCCGCAAACTTGTCGAGACGGATGCAGGCAATGGAGCGCAGGCCACCCGGTGCGGGCTGCGCGAGGCGGTCACGGATCGCGTCGATAAGCGGCCGGCGCTGCAGCAGGCCGGTCGCGGAGTCGCGCCGCATCGCCTCGGCCAGTTCGGCGGCGAGATCCTTGCCATCCGAGCTGCGTTTGCGCGCCGGTACGATCAGCCGCACGCTCGGGTCGCCGTCGAATTGTCCCGTCGTCAGCGTCACATCGATGGCCAACGTGGTCCCGTCCGCGACCCGCGCCAGCGCGCCGAGACTGTGATCCTGCCAGCGTCCCTGCAAGGCTGAACTCAGGGCGCCTTTGAGCGCCGCGTGCGCCACCGGCTCAAAGAAATCCATCAACGGCTGGCCGAGAAACAGGCTGGCGTCGGCATGACCGAAAAGTTCCAGCCAAGATTCGTTAGCTTCGACGACGATGCCTTCCTGCACCTGCGCGATCGCGTCGTGGGAACTGGCGAGCACGCTTTCGAGCTGCTTGCGGTAGTCGCGCGCGCTTTGCAGCGTGGTGTTCAGAGCCCGTTCCAGTCGGTAGGTGCGCAGCTCACGCAACATTACCGCTTCCAGGCGCGCCGGGTGCTGCAGGGACACGAGATCCCGCGCGCCCATGCGCATCAATTCGGCGGCAAACAATTCACTGAAATCATCGCTGATGGCTAACAGCGGAACTTCCGGCGCCACCTGTTCACGGACTTTGACGGCATCCAGTGTCACCTGCGAGTCATTGCCGACCACCAGCAACAATTCCGGGTTGATTTGCGGCAGCGCATCCGCCAGGTCCGGCAGACCGGGAATCCATGTGCAATGGGAAGGCTGGCCGGCACGGCGCAATATGCTGTTGATCGACTCGACGGGATCCCGTGAAGCCGACAGAACAATGACCGGTACCGCCGAGTTGTCGCCCAATTGTGCCCCGCACTCAATCTGTTGCGCTGTGGTCTTGCCAGCAATTGAACTTTATCCGGCGGCTGGGTCCCCCCCTGTGAGCCAGCGCACAGCTTGACGGTCAGCCTGGGCCGAGACCCGCCGAAATAACGGTTTTAGCCGCCTGGTTGGGTATTTCCCTGACCAGCCGCGGCAACAGATAGCCGGGCAGTGTGCGCGCCAGCTCAGTCATCAGGCCCCGGGCGCGGGTTTCGCTGACGTCAAAATGGGCCGCGCCGCGCACCGGATCCAGCAGGTGCAGGTAATACGGCAGGACGTCGCAGTCGAACAGGCGGCGCGACAGCGTAGCTAACACTTCCGCATTGTCATTCACGCCAGCTAACAAAACAGACTGATTGAGCATTGTCGCACCGGTTGCGCGCAGGCGCGCACAGGCGGCGGCTACGTCGGCGTCTATTTCGTTAGGGTGATTGCAGTGCAGAACGATCGTCTTTTTCCACGGCAAAGAGCCGAGCCAGGCCGCGAGACCGCGATCCACGCGCGCTGGCAGCACGATGGGCTGGCGGGTGTGAATGCGCAGCCTTTTGAGGTGCGCTATCGATTGCAGTCGCGCGCTCAGATCGGCCAGACGGGCGTCGCTGAGTGTCAGCGGGTCGCCGCCACTCAGTATCAATTCCTGCAGCGAATGATCGGCGGCGATGACGTCGATCGCGCTCTGCCAGCGCGCGGCATCGTCGACGTGCTCGGCGTAGGGAAACGCACGCCGAAAACAGTAACGGCAGTGCACCGCACAAGCGCCTGTGGCGATCAGCAGCGCACGGCCCGCGTATTTCTGCAGTAGCCCGGGGGCGCGCTGCGCCGGGGACTCCGCCACGGGATCATCGATAAAGCCGGCGCGATCGAGGCCCTCAAGCGCCAGCGGCAGGACCTGCCTGAGCAACGGATCGTTAGCATCGCCATGGCGCATGCGGTGTACAAAACTGCGCGGCACGCGCAGCGGGAACTCCCGCAACATCTCCGCGCCAGCCAGCTGCGGGCCGAGTTCGTCGGCCAGGCCCAGGTCGGCCAGCAATTCAAGCGGGCGCCGATAACCGGCGGCCTGTTGCTGCTGCCAATTTGCGGAAGTTTGGCGTCTCTCGGTGCTTGCCGGTATCATGCGCGGCCTTTGTGGCCCGGGATCGGGGTCGCGTATTGTGCTGATTTAGGAAACGTCATGTCGAGCTATAACACCAACGAATTCAAGAGCGGTCTCAAGATCCTGATCGACGGCGACCCGTATTCCATCGTCGAAAACGAGATGGTCAAACCGGGCAAGGGCCAGGCTTTCAACCGGGTCCGCGTGCGCAATCTGCGCACCGGCCGCACGGTCGAGAAAACCTGGAAGTCCGGCGATTCGGTCGAGGCCGCCGATGTCGTCGACATGGACATGCAGTACCTCTACAAGGACGGCGATTTTTATTACTTCATGGTGCCGGAGTCGTTCGAGCAGCACACCGCGGGCGCCACGGCGGTCGGCGATTCCGCGCAATGGCTCAAGGACGGCATCAGTTGCGTCGTTACGCTGTGGAATGGCGAGCCCTTGCAGGTGGTTCCGCCGTCGCACATCGAGCTAACAATTGTTGAAACCGATCCGGGTCTGCGTGGCGACACGGCAACCGGCGGCACCAAGCCGGCCAAAGTCGAGACCGGCGCGGTGGTGCGCGTGCCGCTGTTCATCAATCAGGGCGAAGTGATTCGCATCGATACCCGCACCGGCGAATACATTTCACGCGCCAAGGGCTAGCAGTCGCTGGTGGCCAGCCAGATGGCGGCCAGTGCTTCAATCCCACGCTGATCCTCGGCCTTGAAGCGGCCGTGCAGTGGACTGTCAACATCCAGCACGCCTATCAATCTCCCGTCGGCGGCGATCAGCGGCACAACCAGTTCCGAGTTGGAGGCGCTGTCACAGGTAATATGCCCGGGGAACTCGTGCACGTTGTCGATACGCTGGGTGGTGCGCGTGTCCGCCGCGGCGCCGCACACGCCCTGGCCCATGGCAATACGCACGCAGGCGGGTTTTCCCTGGAACGGACCCAGCACCAGCGTGTCGCCGCGCAGGAAATAGAAACCCAGCCAGTTCAGCTGCGGCAGCGACCGGTACAGCAGCGCACTGCAATTGGCGGCATTGGCGATCGGGTCGGGCTCGCCCTGCAGCAACGCCGCCAGGTCCCGTGCTAACAAGCGATACGCTGTTGCTGGGTCCGTGGCGAACGGGTAGTCAATGGTGGCTGCAATCGATTGCATGCTCAGGCCCTATCCAACGTAAAGCTGATAACAGTGGCGAGCTCTTTGGCGCCCAAAGCTAACATGATGAGACGGTCAAAGCCCAGCGCCACGCCGGAGCAAGGTGGCAATCCATGCGCCAGTGCCGCCAGGAAACGCTCATCGGGCGAATGCACGCGAAGTCCCAGTCGCGCGCGCGCCGCGCGGTCCACTTCGAAACGCCGTGCCTGTTCGGCGGGTTCCACCAGCTCTTCAAAACCATTCGCAAGTTCTACTCCTTGCCAATAAAGCTCAAAGCGCAGCGCGTAGCGCGGATCCTCGGCGTCCAGCCGCGCGAGTGCGGCCTGGCTGGCCGGATAGTGCGTCAGGAACTCGGGTCCCTCGGTGCCGAGCTGCGGACCTACAACCACCGCCATCAGGAAATCCAGCAGCTCGTCGCGGCTGGCGCGGCGCGCGCTCTCGGCTGCCAGGCCCGCAGAGATGCAACGCTCGACTAACAAGTCCTGTGTATCGTTGCCGACATCGACGTGCGCAAACCGGCGCAGCGCCACGTCATAGCGCAAGCGCGCGGCCGGGGTCAGCTTGCGCGGCGCGAGCAGCTGTTGCAGCAGCGCATCCACTTCGCCCATCAGGCCCTGCATCGACATGCCGACCCGGTACCACTCCAGCATCGTGAACTCGGCATTGTGCTGCGCACCGCGCTCGGCGCCGCGGAATACCTTGCACAACTGGTAAATGTCGCCGCTGCCAGCGGCCAGCAGCCGCTTCATCGCATACTCGGGCGAGGTGTGCAGAAACAAGCGCGTGCTGACACCGGGCAGTTCGACTTCGGCCGAAAATAACTGGCTGTCGGTGACCGCGCGCCGCACCAGCGCGGGTGTCTCGACTTCCAGGATGTCGCGTGCCGCCATGAATTCGCGTGTCCGGGCCAGCAGCAAAGCCCTCCGGCGCAATGCAGCGAGACTGGCATTCGGCTGCCAATCGATGCTCACAGACAGCACTCGCGGGCAGCTCGCATGCGTCAGCTCAGCCGGTCGGCTAACGCTTCGCCCATGCGAACCGTGCTGCCGGGCGCAAGATCGGTGCGCCAGCGGCAGGTGCCGCGCGGCAGTAGCAGGATCACGGTCGAGCCCATGTTGAATCGACCCAATTCATTGCCTGCCTTGGCGGTCAGCGGTGCCAACAGGCCGGTATCTGCAAGCCGTCGCACCCGGCGCGACCGGCGCGGCGCAACGTTGCCGTGCCACACCGTGTCCATGCTGCCGACATTCAGCGCGCCGACCAAAATTACTGCAAAAGGCGTCTGCTGTTGCTCGAACAGGCAGACAACCCGCTCATTGCGGGCAAACAGCCGCGGCACACTGTCCGCGGTGCCGCGATTGACACTGAAAAGGCGGCCCGGCACATACCAGGTCTCCAGCAGTTCGCCGTCCGCGGGCATGTGGATCCGGTGGTAGTTGTAGGGCGCAAGGTAAATCGTCGCGAATTCGCCGCCGGTGAACCGCGCTGCCCACTGCGTGTTGCCTGCTAACAAATCGCCAACCGTGTAGTGATGTCCCTTGGCCTGCAGCAGGCGATCCTGCTCGATGGTTCCGAGTTCGCTGACGGTGCCATCCACGGGGCACAGTATCTTGCGGCTGCTGTCGGCCAGTGGGCGCGCGTCCGGGCGCAGGGCACGCGTAAAAAACTCGTTGAAGCTGGCGAAACTCTGCGCATCCGGTTGCAGCGCGTCGCCCATCTGCGGCTGGTAACCGCGCACGAACCAGCGGATCGCCAGGTTCTTGAACCAGCGCACGCGCACACGGCAGGCCGCGCCAACCAGCCGGGACAGGCTGTGCTGTGGCAGGAGATATTGCAGCACGGTAAACATCTGTTTGTTAGCTCAGGCGATCCTGCAGCGCGTCCAGGTCCTGGCGCATTTTTTCCAGCGACAGCGGCGGCGTGAATACCGCAACCAGTTGACCCTGCCGGTCAAGCAGGTAGACAGTCGCGGAATGATCCATGCTGTAGTCGCCGCCCGGCAGCGGTTGGCGCAGTGCGGCCGCCGAAAACGCCTTTGTTAGCAAATCGATGTCTGCAGGCGCACCGGTCAGGCCGATGAAGGCCGGATCGAAACTGTTCAGGTAGCGCTGCAGTTGCTGGGGTGTGTCACGGTCCGGGTCGATGCTGACCATGACCACCTGCAGGGGCTTGAGCGCCGTCGACTTGCGCACGCTGGCAAGCAGCGCCAGCGTCGTCGGGCACACGTCGGGGCAGTTGCTGAAGCCAAAGAACAGCAGAGTGGCCTGGCCCTGAAACAGCTGCTGACTGGCGGGGTGGCCCTGCTGATCGGTCAGGGAAAACGGTAGGGTGGCTCGCGCCACCGGTAACCAGGTGCCACTTTGCAGCACCGGTGACCCGGGCGCTGTCAGCCGGGCGACCTGCACGCCGGCCGTTGCTGCGATAATCGCGATAACGATCGCCAGCCCGACCTTGGTAGCGCTTTGCATGCCGAAATTATCCCACACCGCCCGCAGTCTGATCGTCGCGACGGCGCGGCAACTGCGTCGTGCCAGGCTGCATTTCGGGCACGGCACCGACAATGCCGATGACGAGGCCGCGGCGCTGGTGTTTCACGCCCTCGATCTGCCTTGGGACGGCGGCAGGGCGGTCTACCGCCGACGACCCACAATCGCTGCACGTCGCTACCTGCAGTCGCTGGTAAAGCGGCGCGTCCGGGAACGCATACCGGCGGTCTACCTAACAGGCGAGAGCTTCTTCGCCGGACTTCGTATGCAGGTGGATGAGCGCGTACTCATTCCGCGTTCGCCGTTTGCGGAATTGATCAGCCAGGGGTTCGAGCCTTTCGTCGACATGAACCAGGTCCGGCGGGTGCTCGACATCGGGACCGGCTGCGGCTGCATCGCCCTGGCGGTGGCCCACTATTTTCCGGGCAGCCGCGTCGATGCGGTCGATATTTCGGCGCAAGCCCTGTCGCTGGCGCGCCACAACCGCCGCTTGCACGGTCTGGCAAAACGCGTGCGACTGGTCAAATCTGACGTCTACCGCGCGCTGACAGGCCGCCGCTACGATATGATCCTCGCCAACCCGCCCTATGTCGGCGCGCGCGAAATGGCGCGTTTGCCTGCGGAATACGCGCACGAGCCGCGCCTGGCGCTGGCGTCGGGCCGTGATGGCCTGGATGTTGTTAGGCGAATCCTGGCGGGGGCCGGCCGGCATTTGCGGCCCGGTGGCGTCTTGGTAGTCGAGGTTGGCAACAGCGAACGCGCGGTCAGGCGTGCGTGGCCGCAGCTGCCGTTTACCTGGCTGGAATTCGAGCGCGGCGGTGGCGGCGTGTTTTTACTGACGGCGGAGCAATGTCGGGCAATTCGTTAGGCAAGTTGTTTACGGTCACGACCTTTGGCGAGAGTCATGGGCCGGCGCTGGGTTGCATCGTCGATGGCTGCCCGCCAGGCCTTGTGCTGTCCGCCGCCGACATCCAGCCCGATGTCGACCGCCGCCGTACCGGTACCTCCAAGTTTGTCAGCCAGCGCCGTGAAGGCGACGAAGTGCGCATCCTGTCTGGCGTTTTCGAAGGCCGCACCACCGGTGCGCCGATCGGCATCCTGATCGAGAATACCGATGCGCGTTCGCGTGACTACGACAAAATCAAGGACCTGTTCCGGCCCGGTCACGCTGACTACAGCTACCAGCAGAAATACGGGTTTCGCGACTACCGCGGCGGCGGACGCTCCTCGGCCCGTGAGACCGTCATGCGCGTGGCCGCCGGTGCGGTCGCACGCAAGTACCTCGCGACCCGCGCCGGCATCCGGATATCCGGCTACCTGTCGCAGATCGGCGCGCTGCGCATCGAACCCGTGCAACCCGAGTTCGCTTACGAGAATCCGTTTTTCTGTCCCGATCCGTCGCGTATCGCAGAGCTCGAGACGTTGTTGTGGCAGTTGCGCGAGGACGGCGATTCGTTAGGCGCCAAGCTGGTCGTCAAGGCCAGCGGCGTGCCGCCGGGTCTGGGCGAACCGGTATTCGACCGCCTGGATGCCGACATCGCCCACGCGTTGATGGGCATCAATGCCGTGAAGGCTGTCGAGATCGGCGCGGGCGTGCGCGCCGCCAGCCAGCGCGGCAGCGAGCACCGCGACCTCATGACGCCGCAGGGTTTCAAAAGCAATAACGCCGGCGGCGTGTTAGGCGGGATTTCCACGGGCCAGGAGATCCTGGTCGAAATCACGCTGAAGCCGACCTCGAGCATTGCGATTCCCGGCGACACCATCGATGTTGAGGGCCGCCCGGCGCAGGTCGTAACCACGGGCCGCCACGACCCCTGCGTGGGCCTGCGTGCAACGCCGATCGCCGAGGCCATGCTGGCGCTGACGCTGGTGGATCACTGGCTGCGGCATCGCGCGCAGAATGCCGACGTGCGCTCGAGCACACCGGTCATCACCCGGTAGTTTTTTTGTTAGCAATCAGCAAAAATCAGGACTAGACAGATGGCAGAGGAGCAGAAGGCCAGGGCATGGCGGGTTGCGGTTCTCGGCGCGACCGGCTTGGTGGGCGACATGATAATCAAAGTGCTCGAAGAGCGGAATTTTCCGGTCAGCGAGTTCTATCCGCTGGCGTCGAGCCGCTCGGCGGGCAAGCGGGTCACATTTCGTGGCAAGAGCTATGCAGTGATCGACGTCGACAAGTTTGATTTCAGCAAAGCGGACCTCGGCCTTTTTTCCGCCGGTGGAGACGTATCGCGCCAGCAGGCGCCGCGCGCAGCCGCTGCTGGCTGCGTGGTCATCGACAACACCTCGGAATTTCGGTACCAGGAGGATATTCCGCTGGTGGTGCCCGAGGTCAACCCGCAGGCGATCGGGGACTACAAGGCCCGTGGCATCATTGCCAATCCCAACTGCTCGACCATCCAGATGGTCGTGGCGCTGAAGCCCATTCATGACGCCGTGGGCATTGAGCGCATCAATGTCGCGACCTACCAGTCCGTTTCCGGCGCCGGCAAGGAGGCCGTGGAGGAACTGGCCTCGCAGTCCGCGCAATTGCTGAGCGGCCGTGGGCCGGTTGAGGCCAAGGTCGTCGCCAAGCAGATCGCGTTCAATTGCGTGCCGCAGATCGACCAGTTCCAGGACAACGGCTACACCAAGGAAGAGATGAAAATGGTGTGGGAAACGCGGAAAATCCTGGGCGACAGCCAGATCCGCGTCAACGCGACCGCAGTGCGAGTACCGGTCTTTTACGGGCACTCCGAGGCTGTCAACATCGAGACCCGGCGCAAAATCAGCGCTGGCGAGGCGCTCAGGCTGCTGGCCGCCGCGCCTGGCGTCACGGTGCTGGATGAGCACAAACCCGGCGGTTATCCGACGGCCGCTACCGAAGCTGCGAATTGCGACACAGTTTTCGTGGGCCGCGTTCGTGAGGATATTTCCCACGATCGTGGACTTAATCTTTGGATCGTGTCAGATAACATCCGCAAAGGTGCTGCCACGAATAGCGTCCAGATCGCAGAGATTTTGGTACGGGACTATTTATAAGTTATATTGCAGCCCGACGTAGACTACAGCGCGTGTGTGGCGCTCAAGTCTCTGTTTTGCTTCGAGAACCGCATGCTTGCGCGGGGAGTCGAGATGGTCGCTAAACGTATTTTCTGGGCCGTGTGCGTGGCTTTGGTCGCGCCGTCGCTGGCTCATGCCCTGGGTTTGGGGGACATTCGCTTGTCGTCCGCCCTCAATCAGCCTCTCGATGCCGAGATCGACTTGCTCAATGCAACGCCGGAAGAACTGGCCGGGCTCAAGGCCAACCTCGCGTCTCGCGAGACTTTTGCGCGTTATGGCCTCGATTACCCGAACTTTCTCAGCTCGGTCGCGCTGGGGCGTGGTAAGTCCGCCAACGGCCGGGACGTGTTGAAAGTCACCTCCGCCGAAACCATGACCGAGCCTTT
Source organism: Gammaproteobacteria bacterium (assembly GCA_031382085.1). Taxonomy (GTDB): domain Bacteria; phylum Pseudomonadota; class Gammaproteobacteria; order Steroidobacterales; family Steroidobacteraceae; genus UBA964. The sequence goes on along the minus strand of JANMYM010000018.1, from coordinate 35,054 downwards.
TGTTAGCCTGTTGGTCGAGGTGAACTGGGGCCGTGGCCGGTTGGTGCGCGAGTACACCGTGCTGCTGGATCCGCCGGTGTTCGCACCTAACACGCCACGCGTTGCCGATGCGGCAGCGCCAGTCACCGCCAGCCCGAGCGCCGGCAGCATCGTGAGGCCCACCCCTGCAGAACAGGCGCCCGAGCCGGCCGCAGCACCCGGTCCCAGTTCCGAGGAATCCTATGCAGTGCGCCGCGGCGACAGCCTGAGCCGCATTGTGCAGCGTCTGGCAGGTTCCCGGAACACCGACCAGCTGATGCTCGGTATCTATCGAAACAACCCGGAAGCATTTGATGGCAGCATGAATGTGCTGCGCGCCGGGTCCGTTCTGCGCATTCCCGACAGTGCAAAAGTACAAGCCATCCCGGGCGGTGAAGCGGCTGCGGAAGTGCGCCGCCAGTTCGCAAGCTGGCGCGGTCAGTCGGCGAGTACCTCGGGCAGCGTCGCAGGCCGTTTGCGCCTGGTCGCGCCGAGCGAGGCAGGTGCCGGTGGCGGTACTGGTGGTGGTGCGACCGCAGCGGAAGTCAAGAGTCTGCGCGACCAGTTAACGCAATTGGAAGGCGATTTGGCACAGTCCAAACGCCTGCTGGAGCTTCGAAACGGTGAACTGGCGGCACTGCAGAAGCAGCTTGCCCTCGCGCAAGCCGCGGCCGGCGCTCGGGTGACAACGCCGGCTCCCGCGCCTGTGGTTCCCGTACCAGCTCCCGCCGAGGCTGCGCCGACTGCTGAGGCACCAATTCCGGTTGCGGAAACTCCGGTTGCGGAAGCTCCAGTTGTGGAAGCTCCGGTGCGCGCTCGCGTCCGCGACGCTTCGACTGCAGGATCGTCCGGTCCTACGATACTCGACTCCGTTACCGAGCTAGTGAGCGAGTACTGGTACGTGCTTGTCGGTTTGTTGGCTCTGTTAGCAGGCTTGTTCGGGTATCGTAAATTTGCCGAGCAGCGTTCCGCCAGCGACCTCGACGATCAGTTCGCAGAACCTGAGATGTTGCAGGAAATGGCGCCTCTACGATCGGCGGAGCCTGTGAGTCGCAGGACCCCCGCCCCCGCCGAGAGCCGCATGGTGGTCGAGGAGTCCGCCGGTCGCGAGCCGTCGGCGTCCGGGCGCGACTCGGACTATGGCGCCAGCCAGACAGCCGCGCTGCCGGGCTCAGACTCGCTGGATATGGACCCCGGCGCGACGCTAAGTGGTGACACGGGCGCCAATCTCGACACCTCCGACCCGCTGGCCGAAGCGGATTTCCACATGGCCTACGGGCTGTATGACCAGGCGGCTGACCTGGTGCGCGGCGCAACCGTGCGTGAACCGCAACGACTTGACCTCAAACTCAAGTTGGTCGAGGTGTTTTTTGTCTGGGGTAATCGCAACGAGTTCGTGCGACTGGCCCAGCAGATTGATGAGTCGGGTGAAGCCCGCGGTACCGGCGATTGGGAAAAAATTGTCATCATGGGCCGGCAGATCGCGCCGGAAGAGCCCATGTTCAGCCAGAGCGCAGATTCACCGGGAATCGCAGCCGCAGGTGTGGATCTCGATCTTGCGGGCGGCGACGGCAACCGCATCGATTTCGATGTCGCTGGCGAGCCCGATGACGAAGTCGTCGATCTCGACCTGGGCGCTACGCCCCAAGCGGCTGAGCAGACGCTGGGCGAGAGCGAATTGACCCAGCAAGCGACAGTCAATTTCGATATTCAAACGGCGCGCGATAGCCCGGGCAACACGACCCGGCAGATGGCGCCGGAATTCGAGCAGCCTGAGTCGGACACCGTTAACCGCTCGCTGATGGACGACGGCGATGCGCCGACGGTCGAGCAACCGGCGCTGCGAACCGGCAGCCCGACCATTCGCGAGAAGATCGACGCCGCCAAACGCTTCACGCCCGTGGTGGAGGATGAGTCTTCGACCACGGCCGAGGTCGCGATCGATGACCTGGGCCTGGATATCGGCGAAATTGAAGGCCTGGACCTGCCGGATGACGGCGGCGAAGTGGCCGCTGGGGCTCCGACCCTGGTGGCGGGCCTGGATTTGGAGTCCCGCCGGATGATGGCGGACGCGGCGGAGCGCCAGGAAGCCGGTGCGACCGCCACGCTGGCGGCACTGGATGGCGCGTCGGCGATGAACCTGGATTTTGAAGTGGGTGAAAAGACGGTTGAAACGCCGGCCGTGTCGAGCAATGGCTCCCGCGGTCCGTCTGTCGATCACGGCTTCGACCTCGACAGCCAGACCGCGATCACCAAAGGCCCCGCGATTGGCGACACCATGGTGGCGGATGATCTGACCTTGCCGCCACTGGAACCTGTGACCATGAGCGAGGTCGGCACCAAGCTCGATCTGGCTCGCGCCTACGTTGATATGGGTGATCCCGAAGGCGCGCGCAACATTCTGCAGGAAGTGCTGCAGGAAGGTTCGATGTCGCAGAAGCAGGAAGCTCAACGCCTGCTCGATTCGATCCCCGGCTGACCTCGCTGCTCGCCCGGTCGCCGGCCCAGTTGTAAGCGGACAATGCCACGAGTTGCCGTCGGGCTCGAGTACGACGGCAGCGCCTACCGCGGCTGGCAGGTCCAGTCCGCAACGCCGTCGGTTGCCGCAGTTGTCTGCCATGCGCTCGGCAAAGTTGCCGATCATCCGTTGGAACTAATTTGCGCCGGGCGTACCGACAGCGGCGTCCACGCGCTCGGGCAGGTGGTGCATTTCGACACACCAACACGGCGCACGCAGCGATCCTGGGTGTTAGGCGCGAATAGCGAGCTGCCGGCCGATGTCCGGGTGCAGTGGGCGCGCGAAGTACCGGAGCATTTTCATGCGCGTTTCAGCGCTCTGTGGCGCGAATATCACTACCGGATTCTCAATCGGCCGATCGCGAGCGCGTTGCAGCGCGATCGGGTTGCCTGGATTCGCGAGCCGCTGGCGATCACACCGATGGCGGCCGCGGCGCAATTGTTCATCGGTGAGCATGATTTTGCGGCCTTTCGCGCCACGGAATGCCAGTCCCGCAGCAGCCTGCGCAATTTGCATATTTTTGAAATCCACCAGGACCGCGCCACCCTGACAATGCGGGTCCGGGCCAATGCCTTTCTGCATCACATGGTGCGCAACCTGGCAGGCTGGCTGATCGCCGTCGGCAAGGGCGAGCGCCAGGTCAGCGAAACCCTCACCGTGCTGCATGCCAGGGACCGCCGGCTGGCGGCCACCACTGCAGCCGCAGCCGGTCTGTATTTCTACCAGGTCGGCTATCCGGCTGCGTTCGGCCTGCCTGAGCCGGTGGAAGCGCCACCCTAATCCGCTATTATCCGCGCCATGTCGTGGTTCGAAAAAATCATGCCTTCGCGCATCAAGACCGAGCGCCGCACGCGCTCGGTCCCCGAAGGCCTGTGGATCAAGTGCGCCGCCTGCGATTCGGTGTTGTATCGCGCCGAGCTGGAACGCAACCTGAATGTCTGTCCGAAATGCAGCCACCATATGCGTATTGGCGCGCGCGAGCGCCTCGCAACTTTCCTGGATCCGGAATCGCCGGTGGAGTTCGCCGGCGAGATCTCGCCCAAAGACCCGCTGAGGTTCCGCGACAGCAAGAAATATAGCGACCGGTTGCTACAGGCGCAGAAAAATACCGGCGAGAAGGATGCCCTGGTCGTCATGCACGGCCAGCTGCAGGGCATGCCGGTCGTGGTAGTCGCGTTTGAATTCAGTTTCCTGGGTGGGTCCATGGGGTCGGTCGTGGGCGAGCGATTTTGTCGTGCGGTTCAATACGGCATCGAAAACCACTGCCCGCTCATCTGTTTTTCCGCCAGCGGCGGCGCGCGCATGCAAGAGGCGCTGTTTTCATTACTGCAAATGGCCAAGACCGCCGCAGCGCTGGCGAAGCTCGCGCAGGCACACGTGCCGTTTGTGTCGGTGCTGACCGATCCGACCACCGGCGGGGTATCCGCCAGCCTCGCGATGTTAGGTGACCTGAACATCGGCGAGCCACGCGCCCTGATCGGTTTTGCCGGCCCGCGTGTCATCGAACAAACCGTGCGCGAGACTTTGCCGGAAGGCTTCCAGCGCAGCGAATTCCTGCTGGAGCACGGCGCGCTCGACATGATCGTCGACCGGCGTGACATGCGCGATCGGATCGGCGGCGCCCTGCGCATGCTGTTGAAGCAGCCGCCCGCGCCGCGGGAGTGAGCACTTTGTCGCTGGCTGACTGGCTGTCGCGCCAGGAGCACAGCCACCCAAGCGCGATTGATCTGGGCCTTGCGCGCGTTAGTGAGGTCGCCCGGCGATTGGGTCTGCTGCCCTGGAGCGCGCGCGCAATCCTGGTCGGCGGCACCAATGGCAAGGGCTCCACGGCAACGATGATCGCGCGCCTGGCGCAGGCCGCAGGCGCGCGCACCGGGCTTTTTACCTCACCGCACCTGCGGCGCTACCAGGAACGTATTGCGATCGATGGGATGCCGGTCGATGACGCGTCGTTGTTAGCCGCGTTCGCGGCCATTGACGCGGCGCGCGGCGCAGTTACGCTGACATTCTTCGAGTGGAACACGCTCGCGGCATTGTGGGTACTGCGCCGCAATCGAGTTGAGCTTGCGGTGCTGGAAGTGGGGCTGGGCGGGCGCCTCGATGCGACCAACATCATCGATGCGGATGTCAGCGTGCTGTGCTCGGTCGGCATGGATCACACCGAGTGGCTGGGCCCGGACGTCGAGTCCATCGGCCGTGAAAAAGCCGGCATTTTTCGTACCGGCCGGCCCGCCATATTCGCAGCGCCGGACCCGCCGCAGTCGGTGCGCGTAATTGCGCAGCGCCTCGGCACGGAGTTTTACCTCGGCGGCACGGACTATCAGTTTGCAGTCCAGGCCAATGGCCGCTGGCGATTCCAGTTCCAGGATGTGTTGTTAGATGATCTGCCACAGCCCGGGATCAGGGGCCCACGGCAGGTGCAAAACGCGGCGGCGGCGCTGTGCGCACTGACCTTGCTCGCGCGCGTCGACAGCAGCCGCGCGTATTGTCCCGACCCGGTGACGCTTGCGCGCGAGCTGACCGGTCTGGAACTGGCGGGGCGGCTGCAAACGGTCCCCGGCAGCCCGCCGTGGTTGCTCGATGTCGCTCACAACCCGGATGCCGCGCGGGTGTTAGCCGAGCAATTGCGCGCGACACCCTGTCGGGGACGCAAGCTGCTGCTGTTCGGCATGCTGGCGGACAAGGATGTCGCTGCGGTAGCGGCGCTGCTCGCGCCCGAGGTCGATGGCTGGCTGCTGTGCGGGATTACCGAAACCACGCGCGGTTTGCCGCATGCGCAGTTGGCGGCGCGTATGCCGCCCGGTTTGCCGATCCTCGGCACGGCAGATTCAGTGCTCTCGGGCTGCGCCCGTCTGCGAGCGCTGGCGTCGCCAACGGACTTGTTGGTCGTGTGCGGTTCATTTCACATGGTGGGTCCGGCTCTCGACTGGCTTGGCCTATAATTCAGCGACGTGGATTCCTCTCTCAAGCAACGGCTGGTAGGCGCATTTATTCTGGTGGCGCTGATTGTCATCGTCGTGCCGGAATTTTTGCGCGGCAAGGTGCCGCCGCAGGGCGACTCGACGATGCTGCCGCGCAGCTCAACCGAGGCGGCGAGCAGCGCCGATCCTAACGCTCCACTGCGCTCAGTCACGGTCGATATGCGGGAGCCGGCAGGCGCGCCGCCGCCCGGCGGCAATCCGTCCGGCTCGTCAGTGCCGCCGCCGAGCCCGGCGTCAGCCGCGAGCGCGACACCGGTGGCGGCTACGGCGCCTGAGGTGGCGCCAGCACCAGATACCGCGTCGGCAACGCCTGCGGCGCCTGCGGGGGTCCCGGCGCCGGCAGCGACGCCAGCGTCGGCCAGGCTGCCCAAACCCGTGGCCAAGGGTCCGTGGGTGGTTCAGCTCGGCAGCTTCGCGTTGAAAATCAGTGCGGAACGCCTGGCGCGTGAGCTCAAGGACGAGGGTTACCCCGCCTATGTTTCCCCGGTGCAGCGCGGCGCGCGTGAGTTGTTTCGGGTTCGCGTGGGTCCGTTGGCTGACCGACAGGCTGCCTCGGACTATTTCAAAGCGCTGCGCGCAGCTGGCAAAGATGTGGCCATTGTCCCAAATCAGTGAGCACCAGTTTGAGTACAATTCGCGTCGTTATGACCCCGATTGACTACACCATCATCGGCATCGTTTTGCTATCCGCCGTGTTGGGTCTGTTCCGTGGACTGTTACGGGAAGTCTTAACACTCCTGACTTTGTTGATTGCGCTGTGGGTCGCCTGGCGCTTTGCTGATGTGCTGTTCCCCTACCTCGGTTCGGGCGCGTTTTCCAGGCAGCCGCTGCAGTTATGGGCGGCACGCGGCCTGATGTTTCTCGGCGTAATGCTGATAGGCACGGTGATTACGGCCGTGATCGCGCAGATCGTCCGCACCTCCATGTTCAGCGGCCTGGACCAGTTTCTGGGATTTGTGTTCGGGGCGCTGCGCGGGATTCTGATCGTCGGCGTCGCAGTGATGCTGGCGCAGCGTTCGGGCCTGGACGGACAAAGCTGGTGGGGCAAGTCGAAACTGATTCCTTATGGACAGAGTGTGGCGTCATTTGTGGGCGGCTGGGTGGGCGAACACCTGCCGCGTTCCGGCAATTAGCTAACAAGCAACAGGACCTGCAGTATGTGTGGAATCGTTGGCATGGTCGGCACGAGTCCCGTCAATCAACGCATCTACGATGCGCTGCTGGGATTGCAGCACCGCGGACAGGACGCCGCCGGCATCATGACCTCGCAGGACGGTGAGTTATACCAGCACAAGGGCGCAGGCCTGGTGCGCGACGTGTTCAGTCAGGATGCGATGTTGGAACTGCGCGGCAATGTCGGCATCGGACACGTGCGCTACCCGACCGCGGGCTACGATTCGGCCGCGGAATCGCAACCGTTCTATGTCAACGCGCCGTATGGCATTTGCCTCGGCCACAACGGCAATCTGACCAACGCGCGCGAGTTGGCGGAAGTCATCACGCGCGAAGAGCGTCGCCACCTCAATACCAACTCGGACTCCGAAGTATTGCTCAACGTGCTGGCCTCGGAACTGCAACGCATCGGCACGCCGCGTATCACGCCGGCGGACGTATTTGCGGCGGTTACGGCGCTTAATCGTCGGTGCCGTGGCGGCTACGCCGTGGTGGCCATGGTCATCGGCCATGGGGTGCTGGGTTTTCGCGATCCGCACGGCATACGGCCGCTGGTACTGGGGAGGCGTGAGACCAGCAAGGGCCGCGAATATATGCTCGCCTCCGAATCGGTGGCACTCGACCTGCTGGGCTTCAAGCTGGAACGCGACGTCGCGCCCGGCGAGGCCGTGTTCATCGATGAACTCGGGCGGCTGTTTTCCGCGCAAACCGTGGCGACCGTGCGCCACACGCCGTGCGTATTCGAGTACGTCTACTTCGCGCGACCCGATTCGATCATCGACAACATTTCGGTGCAGCGCGCGCGCATGCGCATGGGTGACCGGCTCGCCGAGAAAATCCGCCACCAGCGCCCGCAGCACAATATCGATGTTGTCATTCCCATACCGGACACCAGTCGCACCGCGGCCTTGCAGCTGGCACAGTTGTTAGGCATCAAGTACCGCGAAGGCTTCATCAAGAACCGCTATATCGGCCGCACCTTCATCATGCCCGGGCAGGAGCAACGCCAGAAATCGGTGCGCTCCAAGCTGAACGCCATCGATCTTGAGTTCCGCGGCAAAAATGTGCTGCTGGTGGATGACTCGATCGTGCGCGGCACCACCTCGGCACAGATCATTGAACTCGCCCGTGAAGCCGGCGCGCGCCAGGTTTATTTCGCGTCGGCGGCTCCAGCAGTACGTTTTCCGAACGTCTATGGCATCGATATGCCGGCGGCCAGTGAACTGGTGGCAGCCGGCAAGACACACGATGAGGTGTGTGCGGCCATCGGCGCGGACTGGCTGATTTATCAGGATCTCGAAGACCTGGTGCTGGCCTGCCAGCACGACAATGCCAAGATCAGCGAGTTCGACACGTCCTGCTTCTCGGGCGAATACGTGACCGGCGATGTGACCCCTGAGTACCTGCAGCGGTTGCAGCTGGAGCGCTCCGATGCCGCCAAAACGCGGCGCCGCGGCGTGAGTCTGCGGGTCGTGCCGCGCGGCGCGTCCTGACATGCGGCTGCTGGTGATCGACAACAATCCGCGCTTTCGCGCCCTGGTCCGTCACCATCTGAGCTGCGATATTCCCGACCTGGACATCGTTGCGCACAACCCCACGCAACGCGGGCTGCTGCACCGGGCTTTTCTGGCGCAGGGTTTCAGTGCGGTCATTCTCGATCATAGCTGGGCGGGCGGCGACGGCCTCAGCTGGCTGCAGGACCTCGCGCAGCGCGAGGGCTTTGCGCCGGTGATCTTCATGGCGCCGGATGCGGGCGGGCCGCTCGCCGCGAGTGCGCGCGCGGCAGGCGCCTTTGCAGTCGTGGCAGCGGACAAAATCATTCACGAGATTCTGGTCAACCAGGTCCTGGCCGCCCATCACCAGCAAAATATCGCGCAAGCCAACTGGCGCAGCGCGCCCGAGGCGCGGGAAAACCAGACTTTCGGTGGCGCCTACGTCAAAGGCTATCGGCAGGTTCGCAAGATTGCCAGCGGCTCGGTCTCGGATCTGTACCTGGCTGAAAGCGTGCAGGCGGGAATCCTGGTGGTACTCAAGGTGTCGCGCGATGCGCGGCGCGAGGACGGCGTCGATCAGTCATTCGTGCGCTTCATCCAGGAATATGAAATTGTGCGCAGCATTCGCCATCCTAACGTCGTGCGCGTTCTGGATCTTGGTGTGGCGGACAGTTTCGCCTATCTGGTGATGGAATATTTTCCGCACGGTGACCTGCGTCGCCGCATGCGCAGGGGCCTGACACTGCATCAGTCGCTTGACTACACGCAGGCGATTGCCAGCGCGTTAGGCGCGATTCATGCCGCAGGCATTCTGCATCGCGACCTGAAGCCGGGGAACATCCTGCTGCGCGATGACGATTCCATCGCGCTCATCGATTTTGGGCTGGCCAAGCACTCGGGCCTCGAGATGGAGATTACGGACAACGGATTGATCTTCGGCACGCCGCATTACATGAGCCCGGAGCAGGGCCATGGCAGACCCATTGATCTGCGCACCGATCTGTATGCGCTTGGTGTGATCCTGTATGAATTGTTGACCGGCACCAAGCCTTTTGATGCGGAAAATCCCATGGCGGTAATCTATAAACATGCCAAGGCGCCGATCCCGAAGCTGCCGGGAGCATTATCCGACCTGCAGCACATCATCGATCGCCTGTTAGCCAAGAGTCCGGACGATCGCTACGCGAACGCGGAGCTGGTGGCCAATATTCTCGGCGATAGCCGCGACGCTTTGCCCGATTGCGAGCTGGCGGCATGACCGACTTGCTGGCGGTGGCGACTCCGCCGCGCTGGTTTGAAATCGCCGCGCAACGCATCGATGAGCTGCTGCTCGATCATGCCAATTGCGAAAAGAAAGCCGCCTCGACCGCGCTGGCACTGATGTTCGCCTATCCGGAAGACAGCGAGGCCTGCTCGGCCCTGGCGCGCCTGGCGCGCGAAGAACTGAGGCATTTCGAGCAGGTCGAGCGGCTGCGGCGCCGGCTCAAGCTGCCATTTCGGCGTTTGCAACCAAGTCGCTACGGTGCCGGCTTGCGCCGCCTGCTGCGCAGCAGTGAACCGCAGCGGCGCCTGGATTTATTTTTGTCAGGTGCATTTATCGAGGCGCGTTCCTGCGAACGCTTCCAGGGTCTGCAGCAGGTTCTGCCAGCGCCGATCGCGGCGCTATATGCGCAGTTGCAGGAAGCGGAAGCGCGTCATCAGGGCGTTTATCTGCAACTCGCCGAGCGCGCCGCGCAGCAGAGTGGTGCTGCGTCCCTCGCGCAGCGGATTGCCGTCATTGCTGCGGCAGAAGCCGAACTGGTGACGGCGCCGGATGCGCAGTTCCGCTTTCACTCAGGTCTGCCAGCGACCTGATGCCGGCGCCGAGGCGCCACTCTTCGATGCGGCCACCATCGACCCGGATGCACTGACCGTCCTCAAACCAGGAGTCCAGCACCACCCGCGTGCAACGCTTGCCATCGACAACGTGCTGGTGGACACCGGGCCGGTGGGTCTGGCCATGAATCATCAGTTGCACGTTGGCTGCGCTGAAGACGCGCTCGACCGTCGCAGTATTGACATCCATGATGCTGGGGCGCGCCTGCGCCATGTGTTTGCGGCTGCCGGCGCGGGCGATGGCGGCGAGCGCATTGCGGGTCGTCGCGCTGAGCGCCAGCAATCTGCGGCGCCAGCCGGGCTCATTCACCAGGCTGCGCAGCTGCTGGTAATTGCGATCATCGGTGCACAGCAGGTCGCCATGTGTTAGCAGGGTGGTGACGCCGTCGATCTCGAGCACCACCGGATCCGGCAGCAGGCGCGCACCGGTTTGGGCGGCAAATTCCCGGTCGAGCAGAAAATCGCGGTTGCCGCGCATCACAAAGATCGGCACACCGCCGGCCGCAAGCTTGCGCAGGGCCTGGCAGACCCGCGCCCGCGGCTCATCGATCAGATCATCGCCCAGCCAGGTTTCAAACAGATCGCCCAGCACGTAAAGCGCACGCGCGCTGCGGGCCTCTGTGCCCAGGAATTCGACGAATTGCTCGATGACGCGCGGCTGTGAGCCATCCAGATGCAGGTCAGAAACGAATACGTAGGCCACGTTGATTTCCCGCGGCCGAGTTTAGCCTACCGGCCATGGGGCGACACCCGTAAAATGTCGCGATGTTCGCCGGTCCCCAGATCACACGCTTTGCGCCCAGCCCGACGGGCGAGGTGCACCTGGGCAATGCGCGTACCGCCTTATTCAATTTTCTGCTGGCACGCCAGAGTGGCGGCCGATTTCTGCTGCGCATCGAGGACACCGATCGCGAGCGCAGCAAGGAAGAATTCGTCAGCGCCCTCAAGCGCGATCTGGAGTGGCTGGGCCTCGGGTGGGACGGCGCGACGCTGCGGCAGTCGGAGCGCGGCGGCGAATACCAGAGCGCGTTTGCGCAGCTCGCGAAGCTCGGGCGCATCTACCCTTGCTATTGCAGCGCGCAGGAACTGGAGTTTTCGCGGCGCGCGCAGCTGGCGTCCGGACGCGCGCCGCGCTACGCCGGCACCTGTCGCGAGCTAACAAGCGAGCAGCGCGCCGCCCAGGAGCGGGCGGGCCGCATGGCGGGCTGGCGTTTTCGCGTCAACGCGGGCGAAAAAATCGAGTTCGACGACCTGGTGCACGGCGCGCAAGTTTTCGCGAGCGAGGACATCGGCGATTTCATCATCCAGCGCGCAGATGGCACGGCCGCGTTTTTCTTCTCGAACGCGGTCGATGATGCCGCGATGGGCATCACGCTGGTGCTGCGCGGCGACGATCACCTGGCTAACACGCCACGGCAGCTGATGTTGCTGTCCGCGCTCGGGCGGCCGGCGCCGCGCTACGCGCACGTCGCGCTGATCAACGGCATGGATGGCACGCCGTTGTCGAAACGCAATGGCGCACGCAGCGTGGCGCAGTTGCGCGAGGAAGGGTACCTCGCGGAGGCGATCAACAATCTCCTGTACCGGCTCGGGCATGCGAGCGCCGAAGGCGAGTTGCTGACCCTTGAGGCCATGACGCAGCGGCTGGATGCGCGGCATTTCGGGCGTGCGCCGGCGCGCTTTGACGTTGCACAGTTGCAGTCCTGGCAGAAGCAGGCAGCGCATGCCCTGCCCGCGGAACGATTCGCGCAGTGGCTTGGAGCGGTCCGGCCCAGTCACTGCGATGCGCAGCAGCTGCAGCACTGGTTCCGGGCGGTGCAGGCTAACACCGTGCTGCCCGCGGATGCCGCGGCCTGGGCCCGGGTTATCGACGGCCCGCCCCCGGCGCTGGACGCTGTCGCCCTGGAGAAAGTGCAGGCGGCAGGGGCCGCGTTCTACGCGGCCGCCGCAGCGGCGGCACGCGAGCACGGCGCGAACTGGCAGGCGATCTGCAAGGCCGCGCAGGCCGCGAGCGGCGCCAAGGGCGCCAATCTCTATCGCCCGCTGCGGCTCGCGCTGACCGGCAATGAACAAGGCCCGGATCTCGGAACTTTTTTGTTAGCCATGTCGGCGCATGAAATTCAGCGCCGCTTGCAAAGATTTGCAATATGACAGATGCATTGCCGGGCATTTCGATCTTCAACAGCCTGACCGGGGCCGAGCAGCCGCTGCTGCCACTCAAGCCGGGCGTGGTACGCATGTACGTCTGCGGCGACACGGTCTACGACTTCTGCCACATAGGCCATGCCCGCTCGAAAGTGGTGTTCGATGTGGTGCGGCGGCATCTGATGTGGCGCGGCTACCGCGTGATCTTCGTGCGCAACATCACCGACATCGACGACAAGATCATCCAGCGCGCCGCCGAGCGCGCTGAAACCATCGACACGCTGACCGCGCGCTTCATCGACGCGATGCACACCGATTACGCGCGGCTCGGCCTGCTGCCGCCGGATCACGAGCCGCGCGCCACCCAGCATGTCCCGGGCATCATTGCGATGGTGCAACAGCTCATTGCGCGCGGCCACGCCTACGTCGCGGCCGATGGCGACGTGTTGTATTCGGTCAGCTCGTTTGCCGACTACGGCCGGCTCTCCGGCAAGAAGCTCGCCGACCTGCGGGCCGGCGCGCGCGTGGAGATCGACTCCGGCAAGCGCGATCCTTTGGATTTCGTACTGTGGAAGCGCGCCAAGCCGGGCGAGCCGCTGTGGGAGTCTCCATGGGGCGCAGGGCGGCCCGGCTGGCATATCGAGTGCTCGGCCATGTCGACCGCGTTGTTAGGCCCGCATTTCGACATTCATGGCGGCGGGATGGATCTCAAGTTCCCGCATCATGAAAACGAGATTGCGCAGTCCTGCGCCGCGACCGGCGACCTATTCGCCAACATTTGGATGCACAACGGCTTCGTCAACGTCGATAACGAAAAAATGTCGAAATCGCTCGGCAATTTTTTCACCATCCGCGAAGTGCTCGATGCGCGCGATGAGTCCGGCGCGCTGCGGGTACGCCATCCCGAGGTGCTGCGTTACCTGCTGACCGCGAGCCACTACCGCGGCCCGATAAACTACTCACTCGCGATGCTCGAGCAGTCGGACGCCGCGCTCGGGCGCCTGTATAACGCACTGCGTTCGGCGCCGCAGGATGCTGTCCTGGCGCCGGGGGAGGCGACCACGCGCTTTGCCGCCGCGATGGACAACGACTTCAACACGCCACAGGCGCTCGCGGTGCTGCAGGGACTGGCCACCGAAATCAATCTGTTGCGCACCGCCAAGGACGCGGGCCGCGCCGGCGCGCTGGCGGCGGAATTGCGTTCGCTGGCAGCGGTGTTAGGCTTGCTGCAGGTGCCGGTCGAAGAGTGGTTCCGGCTGCGCAAGGCGGGCGATGGCGCGACCGGCACGGCGCTGGGCGCGGATGCGATCGAACGCCTGATCGTTGCGCGGCGCGACGCGCGCGCTGGCAAGGATTTTGCGGGAGCCGACCAGATTCGCCAGCAACTCACCGATGCCGGTGTGCTGCTGGAGGATAAGCCGGGCGGCGTGACGATTTGGCGTTACAAGTAATCCGAGGTTAACCCTATGCATCGCCGTCATTTGCTCCGTTCGACCGTCGCGCTGGCTTTGGTCGCCGCGTTTCCCAAAAAGTTATTCGCAGAAATGATTGCTGATTTATCAGCCGTGCGCGGCGATGGCTCGCAGGTCACGATTCCGGCCGGCGTGCTCAAGGACCTGAAGGCCAGTCTGCGCGGCCGGTTATTGCTCGCGCAGGATCCGGGCTACGACCAGGCGCGCCTGGTGCAGAACCCGGTGATCGACCGCCACCCGGCGCTCATCATCCAGCCGACCGGCGTCGCCGATGTGCGCACCGCTGTCAATTTTGCGCGTTCGCTGGATCTCCTGGTCGCCGTTAAATGCGGTGGACACAGTTTCTCCGGCCAGTCGACCTGCAACGGTGGCGTGCAGATTGATCTCTCGCCGATGCGCGGCGTGCGTGTCGATCCGCAGCTGCGCCGCGCCTGGGTGGCGGGCGGCACGCTGTTAGGCGCCGTCGATCACGAGGCCCTGGCGTTCGGTCTGGTCACCCCGTTAGGCACGGTGTCGCATACGGGCGTCGGTGGCCTGACAACGGGCGGCGGTTTCGGTCGCATGGCGCGCCGCTTCGGTCTCGCGCTCGATAACGTGACGGCTGTCGACATCGTGACCCCCGACGGCCTGCTGCGGCGCGCCAGCGCCAAGGACAACCCCGATCTTTACTGGGGCGTGCGCGGTGGCGGCGGCAATTTCGGCATCGTCACCAGCTTTGAATTTGCGTTGCACGCGGCGGATCGCCAGGTGATCGGCGGCACGCTCGCGTTTCCGATCGAACGGGCGCGTGAACTGCTGCAGCGCTACGCGGAATACACGCCGCAGGCGCCGGACGATCTGTACCTCGATGCCTGGGTTGCCTGCCCGCCGGGCAAGCCGCAGGTCTGCGGCGTGAATGTCTGCTATTCAGGCGCGGCGCGCGACTTTGACAAGGTGATGGCGCCGATGCGCAAGGTCGGCACACCGCTCGCCGACGGCTTCAAAGCGATCGACTATGAACAGCTGCAGCGTGCGACCGACGACACCGACGCGCGCAGCGAGGGCAATTACACCAAGAACGGTTTCGTCAGCGCGATCACCGAGGCTAACATCGACGACCTGCTGGCGGGCCGCAGCACCGATGCGCGGCGCTCCAGCATCCTGTATTTCCAGCACTGCGGCGGCGCAATCGGCCGCGTGCCGGCGCAGGCGACCGCGTTTCCGCATCGCCATGCGCTGGCCAACATGATGGTCATGACCAACTGGCCGGTCGCCGCGGACGCGCAGCCGCATATGCAATGGGCACGCGATTTTTGGAAAAAACTGGAGCCGTACACGCGCGGCTTTTATGTCAACGAAGTGGAAGGCAACGAAGGCGCGAGCCGAATGAACGCCAACTACCTCGGCAATTACGCGCGCCTCGCGGCCCTCAAGCGCAAGTACGACCCGACCAACTTGTTCCGCCTGAACGCCAACATCACCCCGGCATAACGGCCCCGGGGACCCTGCGCGACTGGCGCCGCACGCTGGCTTCCAGCGTGTTCTTCATCAACATGGCGACAGTCATCGGGCCGACTCCACCGGGCACCGGGCTGATCCAGCTGGCGCGTTGCTTCGCGGTTTCAAATTCAACGTCGCCGCACAGGTGGCCGTCAGAGAGGCGATTCATGCCGACGTCGACCACAATCGCGCCCGGCTTGATCCATTCGCCTTTGATCAGGCCCGGCTTGCCGGCGGCGACGATCAGCACATCCGCCTGGCCGACATGACCCGCGAGTTCGGTGGTGAAGCGGTGCGTCACCGTGACCGTCGCGCCCATCAGCAGCAATTCAAGCGACATCGGCCGGCCGACGATGTTAGAGGCGCCGACCACGACGCAGTGCTTACCTAACAGCACGATACCGACATGATCGAGCATGCGGATCACCCCATAGGGCGTGCAGGGACGAATCAGCGGGTTGCGTTCGGCAAGGCGCCCGATGTTGTAGGGGTGGAAGCCGTCGACATCCTTCGAAGGATCGATGCGCTCGACGATTTCCGTCTGCCGAATCTGCTCTGGCGCCGGCAACTGCACCAGGATGCCGTCCACGGTCGGGTCGGCATTCAGGTCATCGATGATCGACAACAATTCAATTTCAGAGGTCGACTGCGGCAGATCGCGCGAGAACGACTCGATGCCGCATTCGGCACAGGCCGCCCTTTTGTTGCGCACATAGATCGCCGAGGCTGGATTGTCGCCGACCTTGACGACCGCCAGGCCCGGTCGGCGGCCGCCCCGGGCCAGGAGTCCATCGACCGCGGTTTTGACCTCGCTTTTGACAATTTTCGCGATCTTCCTGCCGTCAATAATCTGGGCTGTCATAGTCGCTATTCTGGCATGGGCGCGCCAAATTGACGTTGGTGGGAGTCCGCCCGTATGATGCGCCCCCCTTCGCCGGGATCCCTTTGGCGCTTGTCGGCGGGGGCCGGTTCGGGGCATGGCGCAGTCTGGTAGCGCATCTGCTTTGGGAGCAGAGGGTCGCAGGTTCAAATCCTGCTGCCCCGACCATGTTGGGCATTTATTTGCGATAGGCTTTAGCCGCTCGAGCGCCCGTAGCTCAGTTGGATAGAGCAACGGCCTTCTAAGCCGTAGGTCGCAGGTTCGAGTCCTGCCGGGCGCGCCAAGCAGGTACGAATGCGTGCGATGATGGAATTCGATGGTGGGCGTAGCTCAGCTGGTAGAGCCCCGGGTTGTGATCCCGGTTGTCGCGGGTTCGAGCCCCGTCGCTCACCCCATCGATTGTTAGAATCGATTGTTAGATCAAGAATACGGGCCGTTAGCTCAGCTGGTAGAGCAGGAGACTCTTAATCTCTTGGTCGTAGGTTCGATCCCTACACGGCCCACCAATTACCCCTTCCGCCGCAGTTCGCTACAGTCCGTTCTGGACCTCGAAGTAGCGAAAAACCCCTGAAAAACAAGGCTTTTATCGTTCGCGGGCGTCCGGGCGGGCTCCTTGACTGCCAACCTCCGATGGGGGCATGGTGAGGGGCCTTTAGAGCATCTCTGAAAGTGGGGCCCCAATCATGGCACTTACCGATACTGTTGTTAGGAACGCAAAGGCTCGCGACAAAACGTACAAGTTGAGTGATTCAAGGGGCCTTTATCTGCAGGTTGAGACCAATAGCTCGAAGCTCTGGCGCCTGAAATATCGATTTCTTGGCAAGGAGAAAAAGTTATCCCTCGGCGCGTATCCGGAGATAGGCCTCGCGCAAGCCCGTGAACGACAGCTGGATGCGAGGCGCTTGCTCGCCAATGGCGTTGACCCCGGCGAGTACAAGAAGCAACAAAAACGGGCTGCGAAGGTGATGGCGGCCAATTCCTTTGAAGCCGTGGGCCGCGAATGGTTTGCCAAGTTCTCCTCGACCTGGGCGAAAAGTCACAGTGACAAAGTCCTGCTGCGCCTTGAGAACGACGTCTATCCATGGCTGGGCTCTCGGCCGATCGCGGCCATTGAAGCAGACGAGCTGCTCCAAGTCCTGCGACGCATCGAAGCGCGAGGTGCGCTGGACACTGCGCACCGATGCCGTGGAACGTGTAGCCAGATTTTCCGCTACGCCATCGCGACCAGCCGCGCGAAGCGCGATCCGAGCACGGATCTGCGAGGGGCGCTGCCGCCGGTTCAGGGCGAACACCTGGCCAGCATTACCGACCCGGCCGGTATCGGTGAGCTGCTGCGGACGATCGACGGCTACCAGGGGAACCTGCGCACCCGGTGTGCGCTACGGCTCAATCCGCTCGTGTTCGTGCGTCCGATCAACTTGCGTAAAGCCGAATGGAGTCACTTCCACTTGAACGACGCGCAGTGGCGTATTCCGGGCGAACTGCTGAAGATGCGCGAGGACTTGATTGTGCCGCTGTCGCGCCAGGCCATGGAAATCTTGCGTGAGATTCATCCGGTGACGGGGCAGGGCCGTTATCTGTTTCCGTGTGAAGGCAATGTGTTTCGGGCGATGTCGGAAAACACAATTAATGGCGCGCTGCGCCGGCTCGGGTACTCCGGTGACGAGATGACCGGCCACGGGTTTCGGGCCATGGCCCGCACGGTGCTCGATGAAGTGCTGAACTTCCGAGTGGAATGGATCGAGATGCAGCTGGCGCATGAAGTCAAAGATCTCAACGGGCGGGCCTATAACCGGACCACGTTTCTGGAGGGGCGGACCCAGATGATGCAGCGCTGGGCCGACTACTTGGATGAAGTGCGTGCGATGAAACCCAAGATCGTTAGCATCCAGCAGCAGGCTGCGTGAGCCTATGAGTTCAGGGCTATGCCTGTCCACAGCTTATTGACGAGAATTCAGGCAGTTGCGAAGGCGACTCTCACGGCGCCCG
Organism: Gammaproteobacteria bacterium; assembly: GCA_031382085.1. Taxonomy (GTDB): domain Bacteria; phylum Pseudomonadota; class Gammaproteobacteria; order Steroidobacterales; family Steroidobacteraceae; genus UBA964. The sequence continues at coordinate 17,031 of JANMYM010000018.1, read as the reverse complement.
GGAAAAACACGCTTTCGCTACCGTATGTTATTGCACGAAAAATGAGGGGACCCCGAGATTGAATCCGCTCTGCGATCGCATCCGGCGTTCGGTCCGGTGATTCGGTCGAAATACTCGACCGCATCACCTACCAAAATCGAAACTGGTTCCTAGCAAAGGGATATCTCTCATACGCCGGTCGGCGATGCGCCCGCCATTAACTGTAGCAAACGCAGTCGATCAACTTCGGCTGTAGCACCTTCGAAGACCACTTCGCCAAGGCGCAGAACGAAGACTCGATCTGCCACCTTGAATATCGTTTCAATGTCGTGGCTAATGAAGATAATCCCAGCGCCGCGAGCTGCCAGTCGACGAACAAGCGCGAGCACATTTCTCGTTTGTTTGACTCCAAGAGCGGCCGTCGGCTCATCAAGGATCACGACTTTGACGTCATCAGTCGCGACACGCGCAAGTGCGACTGATTGTTTCTGTCCGCCGGATAGCAATCCTATCGGAAGATCGTAGTCTTCCAATGCGATGCCTAGTTCCGCCAGGCGTTGCTGCGCAATCGCCCGTGCAGCTTTGTCGTCGCGGAGAGAGAAAATGCCCCAATCGCGCTGGCGCGGTTCGGACCCGAGAATCAAGTTGTACGTGGCGCCAAGATTTGGGCAAAGCGCCAAGTCTTGATACGTGGTTTGAATGCCAGCGGCGCGCGCTTGCTGGGGTGAGCCAAGCACTACAGGTTGACCGTTGATCTCCATGCTGCCGCGATCGGGCGTAATGGCGCCACTGAGCATCTTTATTACAGTGCTTTTGCCAGCGCCGTTATCTCCCAGCAAGCATACGACTTCTCCGGGCATTACCTTAAAGGTTACATTCCTAACGGCGCTGACACTTCCGAAGGATTTCTCTAAACCGAACGCCTGGATCGCAGGTACAAGTGATTCGCGCGCGAGCGGTCCACTCGCGCGCGAATCGACAGACACTATCTTTGTGTCTGCTTCGCCCGTACCCTTATCGGAGGCGTGTTCCGCTTTCGAGCCTCGAACGCGGTCTCGTCGGCGGGCGGAGAGCTGATCAAAAGCAAGGGCCAGAATTAACACCATTCCTTGACTGATGCTCTGCCAGAAATCTGGAACCCCGGCAAAAATTACAACCGCGTTGAGCACACCAATCGTAGCGACACCAATGAACAGCCCGAATGGGTGCCCCTTTCCGCCCGCGAATCCCACGCCGCCTAAGATCGCCGCGGTGAGAACGTTGAGTGCGAAGTTGTTTCCCATGGACGGGCTCGCGCTTCCAATGCGCGAGGTTGTCATAAAGGCCACCAAGCCGATCAGTAAGCCATTGAGCGCAAACGCGCCGAGCACAACGTTCTTTGACGAGATGCCCACCAAGTCGGCGGCGATTGAGTTGCCACCCGTCGCATACAGGCGCAGGCCGGCCACCGAATTCAGCAGGAAGTATCCTCCGCCTAGGCTGATCGCGGCGAAAATGATGACCGGGACCGGAATGGGACCAAGCTCCGCGCGGCCGATCCAAGAGTAGGAATCCGGAAGGCCGAATACGGTCCTGGCGTCGGTCAGGACGTAAGCTAACCCAGTGAGGATTGTACCCATGCCAATCGTGACGATCAGCGGGTTAACCTTCAACGCAAGCACCAGTTGCCCGTTGAGAAACCCAAGAAGAAGACCCAGAACGATCGCCGTTGAAAAACCGAGGAATGCGCTTTGAGTGTGAAAGGCCACCAAGGCCGCGCACACCGACGTCAACGCATACATGCCTCCGATAGCGAGATCTACGTTCCCGGAGATTAGAAGTAGTGACGTCCCATATGCGGCGATTCCTAGCGCTGTCACATTTAGCATGATCGTGAAGGCATTCGAGACAGTGAAGAAGCGATCGAAGAAAAGCCCGCTGCCGAGAATCATCGCGATACAAAGAAGTCCAAGGCCGATGCGGGTAGTAGGATCCCAAGCGCGTTCAGGACGAGTACCTACGGCGAGTAGTCGTTTGACGACTGATCCTTCGATGTTCATTTACCTTCCTAATTACTACAAAGATTGCGTTCTGCTTGGTCCCAAGTGCAAGTCCCATAGTCCCGCCATATTGGACGGGCGAGAAAGACGTGGCGGCTCATTCTTCGATCGCGGCTTAGCTGGTTTTGAGGACACGTATGGCTTCAAACAGCTTCTAGTGAGATCGGTCGACACTAAGGAGATAGCGCCTCATGAGACGCACGGCGATCGCGGTGATCCCGACATGTGCCTGGCCGAAACTGAAGCACTTGTGCGTACAGTCATTCGGCAGCCGCGCGTTGGATCGCTCTGAGCGTTGTGGAACCTCTCGGCTTCGCAACTTCTTCTTCTCGATACATCGTGTTTGGTCAAGTGTGAGGTGAATTTAGACCGCTTTGATGATGTTACGAAGGTACTGATCGCGGGTGTCATAGGAAATGTTGCCCCACAGCTTCGCGGCAGTATTTCTTCCGTACTTGAAGTCGTCGAAGGATCCTGCTGGATTTGAAGTTGCAGCTCGGTAAGCCAGAACCTCGTCCCTTGAGGCCAACTTGGTTGATGTCACTTGATAGACCTGAGGAACGCTTTTGCCCTCCAGCCAATCTGCAATGAAATGTCCATATCCGAAAGACACAAGTGGGTCGTTGAAGGCCCAGGTGTCGCGGACGAAAGTTCCCCTCGCGACGGAATCTTGGCCGGCAACTGAGCCGTTTAAACCAGACGCATAGATACGGTCGATTGAAGGGTTCTTGCCTTTGGAGGCGAGATAAGCATTCACACCAAGCACCGTTTCATCGGGCCCGATCCAGACGTTGATTCCGGGATTCTTCTGAAGCAACGTACTTGCAAGCCTAAAACCTTCATCCTGATTGATGTCGACCAGCTCAATTGATTCAACCAGCTCTATTTCTACGCCGCCCTCCTTCAGCGCAGCTTCCGTGCCCAAGCGACGCGGAATCAGTGCCTCGATATGATCGAGAACGAAGTTGCAAACCTTGGCTTTTCCGCCTAGGTTCGCGTTAATCCAGTCAACCGCACCTCTCCCTTGTGCGTATCCCAAGGAATATTGATCCGCAGTCGTTTGTGCGGTGGCGGGAGGAGTAACAAAGAAGGTTACGTGGACGCCAGCATCGATTGCCTTTTGCAACACTACGGCCTGACCTCTGGCGTCGTCCGGTTGAACGATGACTCCACCAACACCCTTCTGAAGTGTCTGCGCAATCTGGTCTACGCCTCTTACAGGGTCTCGTTCTGAAACGACGAACTGGTAGGCAAGCCCGCGTGCCTTGCAAGCGGCTGCAACATTGTCGCTAATCTGCTTGTAGTACTCATTGGCAACGGGCGTGAAGAAGGCAACGCGCTTCGGCAAGTCCTTTGGGACAGTTCCGGACGGTGCCTCTGGGTCGTACGGCTTAAACTCGGAGAGGGAGTCCCTCATATTTGGGCGACCGGATAAATTATTGCGACCTTGAGCGGTCTCGTTCTCGCTGGACGAAGAACATGCTGGCAATAAAGCACAGCCGGCAATGGAAGCTCCGCCAGCCGCCGCGACTTTAAGGAAGGTACGACGGTCGACCGTTCCGACTATTGGTTCGATTTGTTCCATTCTGGGGCCACTCCATAGCGTTCGGCGTTGCGGCAAGTTTGAGCGTTCGAATTATGCATTGCTCAAGAATCGTTGAGAAATCCCAGCGTTCGAAGGTCGTGCGCGGCGTGAAGTCGAGTCCGCTGCAATTGGGGCGCAGCGCCGCCAAGTGCGGGAGGGCCGCACAGTCTCGGCGATATGCGCACTGGCAAATAGGCAGCGAGGGAGTGCGTCCATTCGCGCTCGCTGCTGGCAATGTCCGCTAGAGGCGCAAATTCTTGATCTATTCGACAGTCCATGCTGCCTTCGTGCCCAAGAGAATGAACAAACACGACCACACGCATTGCGCGTCCAGCGACAATCACTGAACGTCGCCAGCATTGTCGTTAGCATTCCGAGTATCCTCAGGGTCACCATCCAGAGGTGCCATGAAATATCGTACGTTTGGACATACAGATCTAGTCGTTTCGGAGCTTGGATTTGGAATGTGGCCGATCGGGGGGACCATAAAGGCTGGCGACTACGGATTCGTTGATCGTTCCGAGGCGATTCGGGCAATCCATCGCGCCATAGATTTGGGAATCACGTTGTTCGATACCGCTCCTGCCTATGGCGACGGTCATGGGGAAGCGGTTCTCGGTGAAGCGCTAGCAGGCAATAGAAGCTCCGCGATTGTCACGACCAAATGCGCGGTGCATTGGAACAGCGCGACCAAAACATGGATAACTGACAGTTCCAAAGATTCGATCCTGGCGTCGGTCGAGAAGAGTCTCAGCCGATTGCGAACCGAATATCTCGATATCTTGCTCATCCATGTGCCGGATCCTAATGCGATTCCTGCAGAGGTCATGGCCTGCCTTGAATCGTTGCGAAGGAGTGGCAAAACTCGCTTTGTTGGGGTCTCGAATTTCACTGTTGCGCAGGTAATCGAATACCGAGAATTTGGGACGATTCACGCACAACAAGTGGGGTACAACTTGTTCGACCGTCGCATTGAGCGTGAATTGCTGCCCCAAAGCGTTGAGATGGGCGTAGGCGTAATGACCTATGGCGCGTTGTGTCATGGCCTGCTCTCCGGTGGTTGGACATCGGAAACTGAATTTCCGGAGGAGGACTGGCGTTCCAAAGGAGACGTATTCGGACTGCCACTTTTCACGGAGCAGAACTTCGCGACAAACATCAAGGTCACTGAAAAGTTGCGAGAGTTCGCCAACGACATCAATCATTCGCTCCCGCAATTGGCGCTCGCATGGGTCTTGAACAATGAGCAAGTGTCTGCGGCACTGGTAGGCATGCGCGCGACACTGGAAGTAGAGGAGAACGTCAAAGCGTTAGACTGGCCGCTGACTCCATCAGACATCTCAGAGATCTCCAGCATCATGAAAGAGGCTGCAGGAACGCAAGGTTCGGACCATTACGTCGTGAATGCACGCTAGACCTACCAGACGGACCAACCCCCGTCCACTTTGAGGTCTTGCCCGGTCGTGTATGACGCGCCGGGAGATGCCAAGAAAACACCTGCCGCGGCAATGTCCTTAGGTCCTCCAAGGCGACCCATGGGGACGACTGAATAAAAGGCCTGCAGCATTGCATCGGATCCCATGCCGGAATTTTCGTTCATGTCAGAGCCACTGAACCCACCGGGGCTCAACGTGTTGATACACACGTTGTAGGGCGCAAGGCGCGGCGCCAAGTAGTGTGTGATGCCATGGACTGCATGCTTGCTCGCAAAGTACGAAGGGACGTCCCACTCGATGCCAGGGTAGAGAGCGGGATTGCCGCCCATTGATCCGTAGACGGATGAGATGTTGATTATGCGTCCAAACCGGTTTTCCATCATTCTTGGAGCAAAGACTTGGCAGAGCCGAAACATGGCATCCACGTTCACCGCAAATACGCTCCGCCATTCCGCAAGCAAAACTGTCTTCCATGAACTCATCGGCGCCGCGCCTGCGCAGTTGCAAAGGATGTCCACTCTCCCGGATTGAGAGGCGATCTGATCGATGTCATCTTCATTCGTGATATCTGCGGCGATGACGATACTTTGCACGCCAAACTCGGCCGCTAGCTTCGCTGTTTCCTGCAGTGGAGCAAGGCGGCGGCCAACGAGAATCAGATTGGCTCCGGCCTCTGCAAAACCTAAAGCAAGTTGGCGACCGATGCCACTTCCGCCACCCGTCACAAGTGCATTGAGGCCGACCAACTGCAGTATTCCTAGACCCGACATGTCTGCTACCTCTCCAATTGGTAAACGTTGAGTTCAGTGATCTGTCTGCCAGTCTGCCAGCGTTGCTCGCACATCGTCGAGAGACTCGAGCCCACGAGCAGCTATGCACGGGCTCGGCAGCTGAACTCGGAGCGACCCGCTAAGCCAACTCAGGGTCGGCTCGCCGCGCGAGTCGAAGTCAAACGATGAGCGCTTTGTCCCGCCACTCAGTGCGAGGCCTGAACGCAATCTCCGTTCCACAACTAACACTTGATCGGAGTCGGCAGACCTTACGTTCGCCATCCGTTCTGCAGTACTGGGCTCCCGCGGCAGAGGATGTACCCGCAATGCCTAGGTCCTCGCCGGTCGCTGCCGCCTGTACATCACTTGCTACTTGTAATCTTGAGACATAGCGTCTCAATATTATAAGCACAGGATTCCACAAGGTGAGACAAGAATTTAGGGGGCTCTATGCGCCTCGCGAGGCACTTTTGACTAAGGAACCGAATTCATGAAGAGAGCGGAAGAGTCGGGCCCGGGATCTGTCGCTGGTTGTCGCAAACTTCACTTCCTTGATGGTCCGATTTATTCGGGGCCGGTCACTGTCCCATTTTACGGAACATAAACCTGGACCAAAAATCGCCGGCCACGTCAGTGGTATCCGAGCTCTCACAGCAATCGATTCCTCCCATCAAGCATTACCCGTAAATGAGAGTTGCTCAACGATCGCTTTCAGACTTCGCGTCGAGAGGTCACGCGCCACTGCCCCCCTCAAGCCCCAAACAGATACGGGGCGAGCCCTGTAACGTGAGGGTCCACTTCGAACAGCGCACCTGAGAGCTGCTCGTTTTCAACGCCCGTTGCTGCGGATGTCACGTACAAGCGATCCAAGCCAGCTCCTCCAAATGCGCAGCTGGTAATCTGCGAGGCAGGCAACGCGATCGTGCGAACCAGCTCACCGCCGGCAGAGTAGCGACTTACGCGTGCGCCTCCCCAGAATGCGATCCAGAGCCCGCCTTCGGAATCCACAGTCATCCCGTCGGGATAGCCATCTCCTGACCCGAACCTCAGGAAAACGGAGCGATGGGACAGTTGACCGTTGTCGCCAAGCTCGAACCGGTACACGAGTCCTCGCAAGGAATCCGTATGGTAGAGGAACTTCCCGTCTGGGCTAAACGCTGGACCGTTGGATACGTTGTATCCGGCGTCGTGTATCGATACTTGGCCCCCCGGATCAAGCCTATACAGGGCCCCAGTATCTCCCTGTGCATTCCGTGGCATCGTTCCGAACCAAAGGAATCCTCGGCGATCAACCTTCGCATCATTGAGTCTGTTCTCCGGACGATGTGGCTCAGGCTCCGCTAGCAGTGTTATGGCTCCGGACTCGATATCGAAAGAAACGATACCCCTGTGCAGTCCGACGACGAATTCTGACCCGTGCGTCTGCTCAATGATCCAAGCGACCGCCTCATGCATCGACCAGTGGTTGACCGTACCACTGAGAGGGCGATAACAGAAAATCGTTTGGCCTAAATTGTCGACCCAGAAGAGCGCCTGGTGGCCCACGGACCAGTGCGGGCCTTCGCCAAGGCGACAGCGCGTAACCGGTTCTACTACTCGATATTCAGACATCGCTTGGGTTTCCCACCGGATTAGTGGCTATGCCGCGGAACGCCTTGCGCCTGCGCTAGCAGCCCGTCGGACTGAGGGTTGTTAGCCGATCCTCCGGGTGCCTCACGCGACGCCCCGTCCATCCTGACTTCGACGACGGCTGCCGGGACTAATCAAACATCGCAGCACATCCTTGCTCCAACCACCGCCGTTGTGCATTCGCCTGAAAATATGTCCTTGCACCCTGACGATACCGCCAGCGCATCTACCGCACGGTACGCAGTTCCGACGTGGCTGCGCCTCACGGTACGCCGTGTGTCGTCATCACACCTGAACCATCTATTCGGCGCAGTGCGGCATCGATCTCCGCCCGGACCTCCTCTTCGCTGTTAAGAGGTTCCGTTGGATTCGCGATCGGCGCGACCTCGCCAGTTACGGGATCCCAGTCGACGGCGCCGTAAACTGCTGGTACACCCGTGCCGCGAAGGAACTGATCGTAGGCGTCTCCGCTTGAGTAATGCCAGAACTCCCACGGGTAAGCTACGAACCCGTGGTGCTCCATCACTTGTGTGATCGCACGGCGATTCTGCAGCGCTGCGGGCGACACGAACGGCGATGCCATCGGAGTGAGAACCGACATCTCGAGATATGGCGCTCCTCGATCAACCTCGAGCGAAGGGTTCTCCCGCAAAACCACTGAAATGTCGATGGCGCTGCCCGACATATGCGTGCCAAACTTCGGGACCGTTGCAACTAGCGCGGAGCAACGGCGGAACATGAACTCCGCACTCGGTACTTGCCCGCCAAGCTCCCACATCACGCTACGCAGGACGGCATCAAACACCTGCGGTGTGCGACCGAGGTACTTCTGGATCGTACGAGTCCTGTAACCGTCCTCTACGCGTATACTCCATCCGCGCTCGTTCATATCGCGCGCAGCGCCAATAAAGCCAGCGATCTGGCCTTCGCGCAGGAGGAAGAGGCGCTCCAATTGCTGCACATGGAGCGCATCTGAAAAATGCACTTCGACCCCAGCCGCCGATGCGACCTGGCGTAGCGACACCAGACGCTCTCCGTTGTCCAGCACTGGATAGGGCAGGATGTCCTCAAACATGAAGCGGTAGGCGTCCTCGAACTGCTGAGTCCAATAGGCGCGTCGTGCTGTATCGCTATTCTGCATCGAATCTTTCCTCTACGAAGCTGCCGCGCCGCATATCGACCCCGAGTCTGGGAATCCCTCAAAAGTGATCCCGCTTGAATCAGTCGAAATCCACTCACAGCAGCACACTGCGAACTCACTGCCGATCTCGAAGTCAACTCGAACGGCCTGTTCTCGCGCGTGGCGATCGCAGGACTCAATGATGTGATTGCGTGAGATCCCGCCATCTCGGTTCACTTGCGACGCCAGATAAACTGCGATGCGGTGTGGTCCACCGCGCGCGGGTGCGGCAGCTAGGATGGCAACTGCCCGCGTGACCAACCTTATTGCCCTCCTTGCCAGCAAAACACGCCAAAGTTCGACCATCCATCCCGGGCGGTCGACCAAGACGCTCTAACCGCAGTCGAAGTCAGACCGCCGACAAAGCGGTGAGTGCTTCTACATCTCACGACGCGCCGTGCACATGGAGATCTGCATAGCACACACTAGACGTCAACTGCGCAGGTCCCAAGGGATAACGCGATGGCGCTGACTGCCGAGTTTCTCAATACCGAGTTCGATGACGTCGCCCTCACGGAGGTAAATCGGCGGACTCCTGCCCATGCCGACTCCGGGCGGTGTACCCGTTGTAATAACGTCCCCCGGTAGCAACACCAGAAATTGGCTGATGTAACTGACCAACGTGGCGCAGTCAAAGATCATTCGGCTTGTCGAGCCTGTCTGCATCCGCGTGCCATTCACGTCAAGCCACATGCCAAGGCTCTGTACGTCACCGATCGCATCCTTGGTTACAAGCCACGGGCCCACGGGCCCGAATGTTTCGCAGCCCTTACCCTTGTCCCAACTTCCACCGCGTTTCAACTGGAAGTTGCGCTCCGATAGATCATCAACCACGACGTACCCCGCGACGTGCTCCAGCGCCTGCTGCTTGTCGATGTAAGAGGCTCGACTTCCGATCACTACGCCCAGTTCGACCTCCCAATCCATTTCCGTAGCGTTTCTCGGTTTTCGCACATCGTCGTTTGGTCCTTGTAGGCAAGATACAGCCTTCGTGAACAACACCGGCTCACTCGGCACCGGCATGTTGGATTCGGCAGCGTGGTCAGAGTAGTTCAACCCAACTGCGATGAACTGGCGGGTGCCGGAAAATGGCACGCCCAAGCGTGGGGAGCCTTGCACACGCGGAAGACTGATCGGATCGATTGCTGCGAGTCGGGTCAAGCCGTGAGGCGAAAGCTCGTCCGGTCCGATATCGGCACAGTGTCCCGACAAGTCGCGAAGTACATCGCTACCGTCCAAGAGTCCAGGCCTCTCGTTTCCCTGGGGCCCCCAACGCACTAGCCTCATATTAAGCATCCCATCGACTGCACGCTCCTCCGCTTGTCTTCAAACTGCACTCAGGCGTTGCTGCGCGCCAGCAGCGCCTGGCTAGACGTCGGCCGGGCCTTCAGGGACAAGCGCGCATGCTTCGCCGTGAGATCCGGTTCGATCGGTGAGAACTTAATCGCTACATGTCATCCAGCGGAAAGAGCGGCCGAGTCACTTTGCTGTACGGCACTTTCCGAATGTTTGCGCACGTTGGACCCGGTGTATCCGCAATGAGAATGCGATCGGCCACCTTTTCAAATGAGTGACGAAATCCGCCGGGGGACTTCACGAAAACGAGTGCGGCACTTCTCGGATCGAGCCCCATGGTCGAGTACATCTCGCGATCCCACTCGATGGAAGGCCACGTTCGTACCACCACTCTGATGGACCCAATCGCCAGCACCGCGGAAGGGCCCATCCTCACGAAAAGGTCCTGATCCGCCATTTGAAATTCGCCATCGCTCACCGCCAGAACTTCGGCGCGACATGCTACCGGTCTACCTGCACTCACGGAGAAGTGGTGACCCAAGTCGAAATCGCCACATCCGCCGACCCCTCGTTCTCTTGCCAAGATCGCGGATGGCGGATCGCATAACGTCAGATACGTGAGTCTCTGTGCCGCGTCGGCTTTTGCGTCGAGGAGTGCGCGCAAAACTGCAGCGCTGTCGGCGCCGGACCCGCCATTGGGGGAGTCGCCCGCGTCTCCCACTACCGTCAAGCCGGGACTCGATAGTCCGATACGAATGGAATCCTCCAGCGTGAACAGTTCGGGGTCAAACTCGTGGCGTCGACTCCAGGCCATATCGGCCAGCTCCGTTGCTACACGTTTGGCGCAGACAATGTCGTTATCCGTGCAAACGAGCGCAGCAAATCCCAGATCAGGTACGTCAAGCCACGGTTGAACTGGGAACAGCGAGGCATGCAGCACAGCACCCGTTCGCTCGAAGTTCCGCGCCGCAATGGACACCGGCAGAAGCGGTCCGTCTGTTGTTCTGCCGCACGCTGCGCTGATGATCATCGGACGCTTCACCAACGCCATCACCGGCTTACGCACACCCCTCAAGGTGTCGAGCAGCAAACTCGCGACCCGTTGTCCGGTTTCGAAAATGTCGGTATGCGGAAAATTCTGGAATCCCACGTGGAAGCAGTTGGGCTGCAAGACGCGTTCCGTCACGTGCCCGTGTAAATCAAATGAGACCCCGATAGGGACGTTCGGACCGAGAATCCGTCGCATTCGTTCAATGATCTCGCCATCTGCGCTTCGCGGATCGTCGTCTACCATCATTGCGCCGTGCAGGCTGAGAAGCAGACCATCGACATGGCCTGACGCACGTAACCTTGCCTCCATCTCCGTCATCAGCGCTTCGAACGTACCCCGAGTTAGCGGTCCCGATGCGATAGCTTCTGCGGAGATCAGTGGAACGGGAGTCGCGCCGCCTTGCTTCAAAACAGACAGCATCCCCGGTACAGAAACATTCAGGCCGCCATACTCCGAGCGAAGCATTTCGTCGCCGCGTAGCAACAGGTTCTGCTCGAATGTCCTCAGAACTGTCGGGATAGGGGAGAACGAATTTGTCTCCTGAAAAATGGAACCGATCGCTATACGGAATGACATGGCGGTGTCTAAGCCTCCGAGTTCCAATATGCGGAGATTCGCGACAGTGGCTTGATGTACGCGCGCGGACCGTTCTCTGAAGTCAGTCGGCAATCCCAAGCCGCGACTGATAGCGTCGGAACCGGGCCGCCTCCAGCACAAGCGCAGTCGGCAACTTCTTCGATGATCTCCTCCGAGCAATCTGGACCCAACGTAATGACGTCCGCTTGGCCATCAACGGACGGCTCGGAGCGAACATCACCCTTCCTGGCTGAATCTACGTGCAGTTGTGCCATTGTCCGCTCAGAGTTCAACACGGCGCGTATGTAGATCCTTTCTACTGAACACGCCCGGCAATAACTCAGTACCGAGACCAGGCCCCTCCATCGGGTAAATGAACCCATTCTCGATCCGCGGCACGACGCTGACTAACTCTCGGTAGTAGCCCGTGTAGAACGAACGGACACTTTCCTGGATCAGCGTATTTGGTTGACTAAACGCCATGTGGACTGCGGCCGCAAAGCTGATCGGTCCGATGCAATCATGAGCGGCGAACGGTCTGTGATAGGTCGCGGCCATCGATGCGATTTTACGACCTTCAGTAAGGCCGCCGGACCATGAGAGATCGGTCATGACCACATGCATTGCGTCACGATCTAGATACTCCTTGTAGGCCCAACGTGATCCGAGCGTTTCACTCGCACACACACGAACGCGAGTTGAGCGGGCATACTCCGCCAGAGCCTGGGGCGAGTTCATCACGATCGGGTCTTCGTACCAGAAGGGCTTGTAGGGCTCGAGCTCGCGGGCGAGCTGCAGGGCCGTGGGCAGGTCCCACAGGCTGTGGAATTCCACCATGATGTCCATGCGGTCCCCGACGGCGCGCCGGATCTTTTCGAAGGGTTTAAGCGCAGCCCCGAGCTGCGCGCTCGTGATGTAACGGCCGCCCGTCTCGCGGGCAGCGAGGTCGAACGGCCATATCTTCATCGCCGTGATGCCCTGCTTGAGCAGGCTTTCGGCGAGCTCATCCGCCCGATGCGTGAAAGCGTCTAGATCCTCGTATGGCCCCGCGTCCGCGCCGGGCGTCCAGTTGGCCGGCGCACGGTAGTCGCCGGCCCTCACGTAGCGATATCCGGCGCAGGTGTTGTACACGCGCAGCCTGTCGAAACAGCGCCCCCCAAGCAGTTGGTGCACGGGTTGCCCGCAGTACCTGCCGAAGAGGTCCCACAACGCGATATCGACCGCCGACGCTGCGCGGTACTCCACGCCCGTCGACGACTGCGCGATCGGAAGCGAGGTCATCAGCCCGTTGAGGTACTCGAGGCGCAACGGGTCCGCGCCGAGAAGAAGCGGAGCCAGAGTCTCGTGGATGTGAGCTTCGACCGCTCGCGCACCGTAGAACGTCTCGCCGACGCCGGTAAGGCCCTGGTCGGTGTGCACCATCACCCAGAGCAGGTTCGGGAACTCGTCCAGTCGCAGCGTTTCCAGAGCGGTGATCTTCACGGCGAAAGGTCTCCCTGCGGCGGCCGCATCGAGAAGTGGGCGTTCAGTGTAGCAAGAATGGAACCAACGTCCCACGATGGAAAGCCCGAGCCCAGCGAATCAAACGCGCCGAAGACGGGCACCATGCGCGCACGCCCTAACGGGTCGGTTGCGACCCGCAGGCCGACCGGTTAGCATCGAAGCCTTTACTTTAATGGAATTTGAGTCTCGCACTATGGGACGCCACTCGGACCGGATCGTCGAACACCCCGCGGCCAGCGCGGTCTAGTGCAGCCACGCAAGGTGAAATCATGACAGCGCCTGTCCGCGGCTACGACTACATCATCGTTGGGGCGGGCAGTGCCGGCTGCGTCGCGGCGTGGCGACTGATCAACGACACGAACGCCCGAGTCCTGCTGCTCGAGATCGGCGAGGACTATCGTAGTCCCTATCTGAAGCTGAGCCCCGGGTACTCCCGGCTCGTTCCCAAGGGGGTGCATTGCTTCCTGCACCACACGATGCCCCAACGCCACGCGGCCAACAGGATTCTGGAGATCGCAACCGGGCGGGTGGTCGGCGGCGGCAGCAGCGTCAACGCGCAGGTTTACATGCGTGGATACCGCGAGGATTACGATGACTGGGGACGCTCCGCACGCAGCGACCTGTGGAACTGGGACGCGATGCTGCCTCATTTCCGCCATCTAGAGGGAAGCCAGAAGTTCGCTGGCGAGTTTCACGGCAGCGACGGCCCGCTCACGGTCGCCGATCCGGGGTTCTTCTGCGAGTACAGCCACCTCTTCGTGAAGTCCGCCCAGGCGCTCGGCGTGCCATTCACGGCGGACTTCAATCGCGGCGCTCCAGCAGGCACCGGCTTCCTGCAGTTTACGGCGCGAAACGGACGCCGTTGCAGCGGCGCCGATGCCTATCTCGCGCCGATCCGGAGCAACCCGAGACTGGAGTTGGTCACGCGGGCCCACGTCGAGCGTGTGGTCATGGACGGGGACCGGGCCGTCGGCGTCGAATACCGCCGTGGCGGTCAACGGCACGTGGCGCATTGCGACGGTGAGGTGATTCTCGCGGCCGGCGCCTTCGGCTCACCGAAAGTATTGATGCTGTCCGGGATTGGACCCGAGCGGGAGTTGCGACGGTTGCAGTTGCCCGTACGCTTCGATCGCGCAGGTGTCGGACAGAACCTGCAAGACCACTGCGGCTCTCCCCTGGTCCTCGAAGGCAAGGGGCAGGGCTTTGGTTATTTCCGCCAGGATCGCGGCTGGCGCTTGCTCTGGAACCTCCTGGAGTATGGGTTGTTCCGACGCGGGCGGTTGACCACCGTAGGAGGCGAGGCCACGTCGTTCCACGCCACGACGGGCAGCGGCAGTCCCACGGTGCAGATCTACTGCGTTCCGATGATCGCGTATGCTAACACCGGCGTGGATACGGTCCCCGACGTCGACGGAATCAAACTGCACGTCACGCTGTTGCGGCCCTGGTCGACGGGAAGCGTCACGCTGCGCTCCTCGGATCCCGCCGATCCGCCGCTGGTAGACCCCAACTACCTTTCGGACGGACGCGACCTGAGTTACCTCGTCGAAGGGTTGCGCGTCGCGAGGTCGCTCGCGGGGACGGCGCCGCTGAGCGGCGCACTGCGACGCGAATTGTTGCCCGGCCCGGCCGTGTCCGATGACGCGCAACTCGCGCGATACGTCGAGAGCACCGTACGCACCGACTGGCACCCGGTCGGAACTTGCCGGATGGGATCCGCGGACGATCCTCAGAGTGTGGTGGACGATCATCTTCGGGTCCACGGAGCCCGCGGTTTGCGTGTCATCGACGCATCCGTAATGCCGAACATCGTCGGCGCGAACACGAACGCGCCGACCATGGCGCTCGCAGACCGCGCGCTGTCGCTGCTCATTGACGGGGGCGCGCTCGCTGCGCGGGCCCCCGTTCGCCCCGCGGAGTCGAGCCCTCAGGAACTCGCATGAGTTGCCGGTCCATTCCTAAAGCAGGAGCCTGCGGACATGAGCACGAGGGGATGCCGTGGTTCGGCTCTGCAGCCGAGCCTACGTTGGGTGTTGCCCGGCCAGAGCCGTAACTGAGGACGCACACGATGAACTCACCTCAAACCGGAACCCACGAGCCAAAAGGGGGCTGGACACCCAATGTTCCGCTTCGCGTTCCGCCAGTGCTGGAGTGGCCACCGCGGCCGCTCGGCATCGTCAGGTATCTCTTCGGCTTCCCGAGCGTGTACCTGCCGTGGACGGCGCTCTACGCCGTGCTCGCGTTCGGGATCTGGCACCTTCTTTCAAGCGTGAGCCGCGTGTTCGGGGAGTTCTCGATTGCGTGGTTCGCGACGCTCCTCGTCGTGAATCTCACGATGGCGGCCACGTTCTACGGGGCCTGGCACTCACGTCTCTATGGGCGCCGCGCGCAGGGGGTCGAGTTCAAATACAACCCACAGTGGCCGAGCGAGCGCGGCAAGCAGTTCCTGTTCGGGCGCCAGCTTCTCAGCAACGTAATCTGGTCATTGGGCTCCGGGGTCCCGGTGTGGACGGCGTACCTCGGGCTGACGCTGTGGGCGCAGGCAAGCGGGATCGCACCCACGGCCAGTTGGTCCGAGTCGCCGCTGTACTGCGCGCTCCTCATACTGGCGTTGCCGTTCTTCCACGCGGTGCATTTTTACTTCGGTCATCGACTCCTCCACTGGCAACCGCTCTACAATTCCGTGCACTACCTGCACCACGCGAACACTAATCCGGGACCTTGGGCCGGGCTCGCGATGCATCCGCTCGAGCACCTCGTGTACTTCTCCGGCGCACTCCTGCTATGGATCGTGCCGGCCACGCCGTTCCACGCGATCTTCTTCATAACTCTGGTTGCGCTGGCGCCGGTGGAGGGCCACTGCGGATTCGGGAAGGTACGGTTCGGTCACGGGTGCCTGATTACGGACGGCTTCTATCACTACCTTCATCACAAGCACTTCCGCGTGAACTTCGGCGACTCGCTGCTGATTCCGCTCGATCGCCTGTTTGGCACGTTCCACGACGGAACGCGGCGGGTTCCGCGTCGTAGGGCCGATGAGTGAGCGAACGCGGCCACGCGATTTCACCACCGCGCGACGTTCGATCCCAAGCCTGCAGCGCATGGATATGAGGGGAGGATGACCATTTCGAATCGAGACACCACGCGGCCGGTGCGCAATGGCCTTGACCTGTCGGGCAAGCATGCCCTGGTGACCGGAGGGGGCACCGGACTCGGAAAATCGATGACTGCCGCGCTTGCCGAAGCGGGCGCGCGGGTCACCATCTGCGGGCGGCGTGCCGCGCCACTCAATGCGGTCGTCGCCGCGTTGCGCGCAGATGGCTATGACGCCAACGCGGTCGTCGCAGACGTCACACAGGATGCCGATCGGCGGCGACTCTTCGTGGAGGCTCGAGGTGTCGATATTCTCGTCAACAATGCCGGTTTCAGCGAACGCAAGCGTTGGCTGGACGTCACCATAGAAGAATGGCGGGCGATCATGCACCTGAACCTCGAGGCGCCCTTCGCCCTCGCCCAGCTGTTCGTTCCGCCGATGATCGAGAAGAAGTGGGGCCGCGTCATCAACGTCTCCTCGATCTACGGGCTGGTGGTCGGCGACCCAGCGCTCTACGGCAACTGGGGTATCGATCTGGCGTCCTACGTGGCGAGCAAGCACGGACTCATCGGCCTGACCAAGCACCTGGCGGTGACGGTCGGAGGGACCGGCGTGACGGTGAATGCCCTGTGTCCGGGAGCTTTCCCGAACACCGAGCGGAACGCCTCGCAAGCGCGTGACCTCATCGACGGGTTCGCGGCCCGCACGCCAGTCAAACGGGTCGGCGAGGAGGATGACCTTCGCGCCGCGATCGTGTACCTCGCCTCGCCCGGTTCCTCGTTTTACACGGGGCAGTCACTGGTCGTGGGTGGGGGCGGGGGCCACGGGGTGGGGGCCCACCCCGCGACCCGGCCCCGGGGCGGGGGGTTGGGGCCACCCCCACGCGCCGGGGC
>JANMYM010000035.1:0-13244 GCA_031382085.1 Gammaproteobacteria bacterium | reverse complement strand
CCGTTGGTCGTTGGTTCGAGTCCAACCCAGGGAGCCACTTAAATTTCATATTTTTCAATACGTTAGGATGTATTCCGAAAGTATATACTCCAAGTGCCGGGCCGCGCAAACAGCGAGCCCGGCAACGCACGATCGGCAGTCAATCGACTAGTTTTTTGGAGCAGCGGCCTGCATTTTCTTGCGTTCCGCGGCGATGACTTCAAACGGCGCAAACAGTTGCGGCTGCGCCGGCTTCGATAGCACCACGAATGGCGACGGCTTGGGTTTCAGCCAGATGCGCCAGATTTCCTCTTCCGGGGTGACGGTTTCAATCCAGCGCTCATCGGTAGCACCGCATTTCTGCACGGTCTTGAAGTACACCCGCTCGCCTTCCTTGTTAGGAAAGTTGGTGACGAAATTGAACAGGCCCGCCTGGTCCGAGGGCAAAGATCCGCCCTTCCAGATGACTTCATCGAGGACCTCGGTAATCTCGCGATTGCCCACCTTGATCGGCGCCGGCAATTTGCGCTTGGTGATCTCGACGGTCCAGCCCGCCTTCGCCTCGGGCAGCACGGTATTGACGTTGTCCGGAACCTTGATGCGGATTTCCGTGGTTGCTGCCGGTCCGCAGCCATGCGGAACCAGCAAGGTCAGCACCGCGCCTTCCCAGCCGGCAGGCTGATTCATCTGGCTGATGACGATATGCGACTGCGCCAGCATCGGCACCGCAAGCATCGAACTTGCTAACAACAGCGGCAGTTTCCTGGGCATTTTCTTCAAGCGATTTCTCCTTTTAATTGGTAAACAACTTCCACAACATTCTACGATTCGGGTCGTAAGCAGTATAGGTTTTGCCGATCGTGGCCGGGTCCCCTAGCGCGTCCGCCGTCAGGCGGCCAAGATCGGACCGTGCCAGAAACGAAAAAGCCCTGGGGTCTTCGACCAGCACCGCGGAGTCTTGCGGAGGCTGTTTGCCGAGGCCACCCGGCCGCACGATCGTAAATTGCAGGCCGCTGGCTCGCAGGTAGTCCTCGGCCTGCGTCTTGAGCGGGATGACGGTGCTGTGACCGCGCCGCGCGCCCAGTGGCAACGCAGCGGCCGAGTCGCCCGCGCCGATGACTGTGACCAACACGAACCTCGTGATACCTTGCGCCTTGGCGGCATCGATAAGATTGCGGTTGCCGATGAAATCCGGTCGCTTGTTAGGATCCATCTTCGGCGGCCCCATAACCAGCGCCTTGATCGAGTTGCTGCGTTCCGGCACATCGCGCGCCGACGTGCCGATCAACGACACCACCGCATCGAACTTGCGCGCGGCGAGCGCGGTATGCATTTCATCGGGAATCATCGAGTCGGCAACCACCTTGTCGACTCCCAGTGCATCGAGCGTTGCCGTGCTCGAAGACTTCCGCACCATGGCGACTACCGAATAGCCCCGGGCCTTGAGCACTTTGACGAGCTCGATACCCGATGCACTGGTCGCCCCCGCAATCAGCACCGTTACACCCGCTCCCGCGGCGGGCTTGAGCCTCGCGATGGAACTATCGTCCGGCGCATACGAGATGCCACTCATTGAAATGACATAGCCAATAACCAGCACCACCAGGGCGATGACGCCCCATTTCAGGATTTTCAGCAGACGACTCACGTAGTGATCTCCCATTTTCTGGAATGACCCAGCGTCGCGACGATTACGACGCCGGTTAACAAAACCGGTATGACGGTCTTCAGAGCAAACAGATAATTGCCATCGCGATCGAAGCAATAGCCGAGATACAGTGGCCCGACACCGACGCCGACATAGAAAGCAACGAATAGCCAGCCATAGATGCGCCCGTACGACCGGAGTCCGAAGTAACGCGCTGCGAGGTAGGGCACGAGATCCACTTCCGAGCCTGCGGCCAGCCCAATGCTGGCCACTGCGAATACAACCGCCAGCATTGATCCTGGCTCCCCGGCCAGCACCAGACAGCCTGCGACCGGCATCGCCAGAAAAAAAGCTGCCACCCAGGGCGGATGAAAACGATCGACCAACCAACCGGTTAGCAAGCGCCCGAAGATGACCGCAAACCCGAATGCGCCCGCGACACGTACCGCCATGTTGCGCGTGACACCCGCGCCAATGATCAGCGGCACCAGATGAACCATCAGCGCCGATACTGCGGCGCCGACCAACAGGAATCCGGCACCTATCTGCCAGAACCGTCGCGACCTGAGCGCTTGCGCCAAGGACATCCCCGAGCGCAATGAGTTTCCTTGGGCTGTGGCGGCAATCGAATCGTTCGGCCGGTTTTCATGAAAAAACAGGGCCAGTGGAACTAACACCAGCAGCGCGAACAGACCCATGATGATGTAGGCCGCGCGCCAGTCGTAACGTTGAATCATCGCATCCAGCAAAACCGGCGTAACGACGCCCGTGACACCGGGCCCGGTCAACGTGAGTGCGAGGGCAATGCCGCGGGAGCGATGAAACCAGGTTGCCACCGCACGAGTCCAGACCAGCGCGGTCGTGGCGCCGCCTGCAACCGCGAGCCCGAACAGCGCTGCGTAGAAGAAATAGATGTTAGGCCCGAGTTGGGTCATGGCGAAAAAACCGGCCGCCAGCGCCCCGAGCGAGGCCAGGGCCAGTCGCCGTACGCCGACCCGATCGGCCAGGTACCCGACGAATGGCGCTGTCAGCACGAAACCCGCTGTGAGGATCGTCTTGGCCGCCGACACTTCGGTACGAGTCCAACCAAATGCTTCACATAGCGGCCCCAGCAGCACGCTCAGGCTGTAGACCGACATGCCCGTGATGCCGGCGGCCGCACCTAACGCCGCGGCCATCACTACACGCCAGTGTGCGCCCATCAGGCGACAAGCCGCCGCGCGACGGTCGCGAGCCAGGGCTGCTGTTCTCGCGGCAGTCCAGCCGGCCGGTAGTAATGTTCGAGCTCGGCGAACCCAGCGGCTTCCAGGTATTGCAGCCATCTTTCGTGATCATGATACGCGCCGTAGCGCCCGCGATTCCAGCCTTCCTGGTTGTCGCCGCGGGGATTGGATGAGAACAACACGCCCTCGGGTCGCAACGCCGCGTGTAATTGCCGCAATACGCGCGGCAGTTCCTGGGATGGAATGTGAAACAGGCTCGCGTTAGCAAAGATGCCATCGAAACGCTGCAGCGGCAGCTCAAGATCCAGGAAATCCTGCTGCCATACTTCGCAGCCACTAAACTCGCGGGCCATGACCGCAAATGCGTTTGCTCCGTCGAGACCGATCGCACGATGACCCATGGTGGTGAAAGTCTTGAGATCGCGTCCTGGTCCGCAACCAAAATCCAGAATCGTAAACGGGGGCGCGGCCTTTATGTGACGCAACAGCGCTGCGATGTTCTGGCTCACATCGTGGCCCAGGGTGCCATCGCGAAACTCCGCGGCACGCTGTTCGTAGTGCGCGAGCGTCTCGGCCGCGATCCTGCTCAACTCCTGCGCCATAAACAGCGGGCCCTGTAGCGATTCACTCACCGCGCGCCTCACGAAAACTGAAACCTGTGTATCCCGCCGCGATCACCGAGTCGCATTTGCGCAGATACGCGGGAACTCCGCCCGCATACGGCATGAAAACCCGCGGCCGCCCGGGGATGTTAGCGCCGAGATACCACGAATCCTCCGTAGCACGCATGGAGCCAGCTACTACCTCCCGGCAATGCGCGGTCCAGGCGTCCTCGGCCGCCGTGTCCGCCTCGCAGATCGCAAGTCCGTTTTTTTGCATATGCGCCAGGCATCCGGAAATGATGTCGACGTGCTGCTCGATGCTCTGCACCATATTAGACAGCACCGAGGGACTGCCCGGCCCGTTGATCATGAACAGGTTCGGAAAACCCGCCACCGCCAGTCCCAGATAGGACTTGGGTTGCTCGCGCCAGTGATCGCTGAGCCGCCGCCGCGCCCGGCCGCGCAGGTCGATGCGCAGCAAGGAGCCGATGATGGCATCGAAACCGGTCGCAAATACCACCGCATCGAAAACATAGTTTCGCCCGCCAGCGACCAGTCCGTCGGCGGTGAACCGCTCGATCGGGTGTCGCCCTAAATCCACGAGGCTAACGTTAGGCCGGTTGAAGGTCTCGAAGTAACCACTCTCGACACACATGCGCTTGGACCCGATCACACCCCGCGGCGTGAGCTGGTCCGCCACTTCAGGATCGTGGATCCGGGCGCGAATCTTCTGTTGCACGAAGCGCGCGGCAGTTTCGTTAGCCTGCGGATTGACCAGCAGATCGCCGAACGCCCCCAGGAACTTGAGCCCGCCCAGCCGCCAGAATTTTTCGTATTGCGCGATGCGTTCGTCCGCAGTAACTGAGAGTGCGGGCCGCTCATCGAAGGGAAATGCGTAACCCGTCGGTCGCTGTTTGGCTCGGGCCCGCAGCGCGGCGTAGTCCGCCTTGACCTGACCGTCAGCCTCGTCATCCAGCGGCGCGTTCCAGGCCGGCACCGCATAGTTGGGCGTACGCTGCAACACCGTCAGCTGGCTCGCCTGTGCGGCGATCGTCGGGATGCACTGGATGCCCGACGATCCGGTACCGATCACCGCGACGCGCTGGCCGGAAAAATCCACGGGCGATTGCGGCCAGTGGCCCGTGTGGTAAGTCTTGCCCGTGAACTCTTTGAGCCTGGCAATGTCGGGCTGGTTGGCGCTCGACAGGCAGCCCACCGCCAGCACCAGGAAGTGCGTGCTCAGTTGCTCGCCCTGCGTCGTCGCGACGTTCCAGCACGCGCCGGCCTGGTCAAACACCGCGGAGCTAACACGCCGACCAAAAAGAATGTCGCGGCGCAGATCGAAGCGGTCGGCAACATGTTCGATGTAGCGCAGGACCTCGGCCTGGGTCGCGTATTTTTCGCTCCAGCGCCATTCTTGCTGCAACTCGGGAGAAAACTGGTACGAGTACTGCAGGCTTTCGACGTCGCAGCGCGCTCCGGGATAGCTATTCCAGTACCAGGTGCCGCCCACACCATCACCCGCTTCCAGCACCAACGCACGCAGCCCCAGTCCGCGCGCCCGGTGCAACATGTAGAGGCCGGCGAATCCCGCGCCGACGATCAGAACGTCGGCATCGGGCTTTTTCATTGCCCGGCATGCAGCCAGCGGCTCACGCGATCCAACAGACTTTTCATATCCTGATTGCTCTGCGGCAACTCCCCAGCAGGCAGATCCAAATGGTTGAGTGGAACTTCCTGCAGGTATTGATCAAATACCGGTTTCACAACCTCCAGCGGGTAGCGCGGGATCCGGCGGCCTTTGCGAAACTGGGCGATTGGAAGCTCGGCCTCGATGAAGCCCTCGTTGTTGCTGGGATCTTCGGCCAGTACCTTGCCGTTAGGTCCGACGATCAGCGAGCCGCCACCCAGGTTCGCCGGGACTCCTGATTCGGGTGGAAATGTAATGTTAGACATTGCGGAATACATGTTGTTGTATAACGCGATGGCCTGCACATCGGTCTTGGAAAACAAGGTTGCGGTACGCAACATGATCTCAGCGCCGCGCATCGCATAAGCTGCGAACACGAAGGGATCGATTTGTACCGTGCTGACCGCGATATTGCCGTATTCAGTCTGCAGAACCGGGAATTCCTCTTCGATGCCGTACTTGGCGCGAAATCGATCGCGCACATTTTCCACGGTGGTCGTGGGTATTTCCTCGGCACCGAAGCGCAGCACGTTGCGTGATTTCCAGTAGACCTTCTTGATCTGTCCGTCACGACCAATGACCGGATTGAGGCTCAGGATGTGCCCAGGCCACGCGGGGTCGGTCGCGTAACTGCCAAACACGATATAGGTATCGCAGGCCTTGGCGAGCTCGCCAAGGCGCTTGGTTTCAGGTCCCGGAACCTGGATCGTGAATTTCAGCTTCTCGGCACGCGTACCCGATGAGTAGCCTGTGAGCGGAAATTCGTTGAACAGGATGAAATCCGGTTTCTTGCCTTTCGTGCAGGCCTCGTTGATCCAGTAGGCCATGCGCTCAACGTTCTGAGCCAGACCTTCGCGCGGCGACGTTGATTTCTGGATGTTCTTGGGGGCGTTCTGCACGACCTTGATGACGATGATGTCCTTGGCCAGCGGCAGGGACGCGTAGCTGCCGTCCAGCCGGACCAGCAGCGGGGTCTTGGCGGATTTAGCGGCCAGCGCGAATGCGCCCAAGCCCAAGGCGCCTACGATGCAGAAAATGACCTGTACTCGGCGAATGCGTGAAATTGACATGGTGTGCTCCTGTCCGTGCAATCTAACGTGGCGCAGACCCGCCGTCGAATCCGCCCATGACACACGACCAGTATGCAGTTTATGGGTAGTCACCAGCTATCAGCAGCAGTTCGAAATGCGGCGCGAAAGTCATGCCATACGGCGGACGCAACCAAACCCCAGCGGTGCCCGCACGGATGGTTGGCGCGGACACCGTGCCTAACAAAAAGACACATGCTACTCTCCTTGCTGCATCGCGCCGCGAATCGCCGCCACAAACTGCGCGTCAGGCTTCGCGCCCAACCGTTCTGTGCGCGCCAGCATCCGGCCCTGCCCGTCGAGCAGAATCAGCACGCTGGTGTGATTGAATTCGCCGCCTTCCAATTGGCGATAACGGATATCGAGCACGGCAGCCAAGCGCCGCACAACCGCCGGGTCCGTACGAGCCAGCGTCCAGCGCGTCCTATCGAGGCGATGGGCCGTAACCACTTCAGCCAGCGCCGCAGGCGTATCGCGCTTCGGGTCGAGGCTCACCAGCAACACGCGCAGGCGGCTGCGCTGCACCGGCTCCAGCGCGTTCATGACCGCTGTGCTGGTCTCTATCAGCAGCGGGCATACCGACTGGCAGTTGGCGTAAAACATGCTGATAAGTTGCGGCTGCCCACGGCGGCTGGCGAGCGTAAAGCGCCTCGACGCCTGATCGACAAACACACCCGGCAGTTGCAGCACGGAATCGCCCGGCAAAGGTGGCTGCGCAGCCAGCAACATGCTTGCGGCGGTCAACAGGCCGCACAACCACAACGCCGAGTAGCTCGAACGGCTAACAGATTTCATTTGAGGCTCCGTGCGCAGCGAAAACCAAGGCTGCTGGTGCTGTCCGCGCCGCGCAGCGACGACAGCAGGGCGACGCGCATCATCACGGGGTAGTTCTCGCGATCGTCGACCGCGAGCGCCCCTGCGCCGCAGAAACGCGCCCGGTCCGCCTCGGACTGGCTGCGGTTGTCCGCCGACACCAGCATGGCCGAATAGTCCTCGGTCCATTCCCAGACCAGGCCGTGCAGATCGTGGATGCCGTAGACGTTAGGCGCCCTCCTGCCGACGACGCCAAGCCCTGCGCCGGCGCTCTGTGCATACCAGGCGAGAATTTGTTCGCGCCAGGCGCTCTCCTGGCGCGCATCGCGGTGTGTTTCGTCGGCCGCTGCCACATACTCCCATTCGCTCCAGGTCGGTAGCCGCGCTCCCTGCGCCTCGCAGTAAGCCGTGGCGGCGAACCAGCTGACTCGCGTCACCGGCTGCTGGGCCGAAACCTCAGATCCAAGCGACGCCGGTGTCTGCCAGTGGGACAAATAGCCATTGGGCTCCGCGTAGAGTGGCAGCGCGCGCCCGCGCTGCCACTCCCGGTGCAACTTGACGAATTTCAGGAATTCACCATTCGTCACCGGTTGCGTGTTCAGTTCAAAAGCTGTGACCGCGCGATTGCCTTTAAGGTCCTCGTACTTCAGGACCGAGTGATATTCGCCGGCCGGGATCCGCTGGTAGCCGCTACCCTGAGCGGCGGCCACCAGCAATCCCAGAGCTAACACCGCGGGACGCATGGCGCTAGTTCGCAGCGCCCTTCGGTCGGGCGGTCGTGCCACGAACTGTAGCAACCTGAGCTGCGCTGATCTGGCCACCCGGGTTACCCCAGTTGTTCAGTACGTAGGTGAGAATGTGCGCGACTTCATCGTCGTTGAGCTGACTCATCGGCGGCATCACCGAGTTGAAGTCCTTGCCATTTACCTTGATCGCACCGGTGCGGCCATTGAGAACCGCGCCGATCGCGCGATCGATATCCGCCTTGAGGTAATCGGACTGCGCGAGCGGCGGGAACACCGCCGGCATGCCTTCGCCGTTAGCCTGATGGCAGACCGAGCAGGTGCCGTTGTAAAGTACCGCGCCCGCTCCGATCTGCTGTTTGAGCGTCAGGGCACCGCTGGCGCTGGCAGTTGCAGCCTCCGCGACCGGCGCCGCACTGACCGCCTTGTCGCCCAGGTACACGCTGTCGACTTCCTTGCCCGAATACACCGCCTTGTTATCCGGCCCTTCGGTCTTGATCATGCCGAGCGCGCCCTTGTTGAACGCGCGAAACAGCGCGTGATCGACCAGAATGCTGGTGCCCGGCACCTCCATGCGGAATTCGACCATCGCCGAGCCGCCCGCAGGAACCATGGTGGTCTGCACGTTCTCCTGATAACGCGTCCCGCCTTCGGTGTACACGCGATCAAAGATTTCGCCGATCACATGGAAATTGGAACTCAGGTTCGGGCCGCCGTTGCCCACGTAAAGGCGAACCGTCTCGCCAACCTTGGCCTTCAGCGCCTTATCGCCGAGCATCGAACCTTCCGAGCCGTTGAACAGCACATAGGTCGCGTTTTCGTCGATCGCTTTCTGCATATCGAAGGGCTGCACGCCTTTTTCGCGATACTTGCCGACGGTGTAGAAGTCGCCCTGCACGACGTAATACTCGCGATCCACCTTGCGCAGACCTTCCGGCGGCTCAACCAGGATCAGGCCGTACATGCCGTTAGCCACGTGCATACCGACCGGCGCGGTCGCGCAGTGATAGATATACAGGCCCGCGTTCAGGGCCTTGAACGTGAACTGCGATTGATGCCCCGGCGCGGTGAAGCTGGACGTGGCGCCACCGCCGGGCCCGGTTACCGCGTGCAGATCGATGTTATGTGGCATCTTGGAATCGGGGTGATTCTTGAGATGAAACTCCACCGTGTCGCCCTGGCGCACACGAATGAAGCTGCCGGGCACAGTGCCACCGAAAGTCCAGAACGTGTACTTCACGCCCTCGGAGATTTCCTTCTCGACTTCGCGCACTTCCAGTTCGACCATCACCTTGGCAGGCGCCGTCCGGTTGGTGGGTGGCGGCACGTTAGGCGGACTGGTGAGAATGGCCTTGACCGGCTCGCCTGGCGGCTCGCCTGTGTCCGCGGCCACTACCGGCGCCTGCGATCTGCCCTGACAGCCGATCAGCAACAATGCAGAGCCCAACGCAACTAACAATCCTGCTTTCCAATTCATAACCGCCGACCCTTTGTATGTATGCTTGAGACCCGATGACCGCAGGTTAGAGACTACCCGGCATTCGCGCATTGACCTAGTTCAAACCGAATGGGCCCGATTGTCGGTTGAAAAACCTACGAATGCACCTCGTTGCGGGCCAGGGTGCGCAGCGCAGTCGCATCGACGAACTCGACGTCGCGGCTCTCGACCCGGATCAGGTGTTGATCCTGGAAGCGTCGAAAAAAGTAAAACGGCAGAGATACTCAGAGTCCAGCGCGTCAGGCACCAGCGAGAAATGCTGTGCCAGAGACCGCAGCAGGTCGGCAGGCTCCAACGCATCCAGCCGCGCCAACCCGTCGCCTGCAAAAACCATCCTCACAACCGCGCGGTCGCGCGGAATCGGGTCCTGATCACTGGCCTGAATTGCGCGCCGGAATTCCGCGTCGCCCATTTTTCCATCTCCGAAACATCAAACCAAGCCAGGCCCGGCCGATTCGCATTGACCGGGATCAATCGGGGGAGCAATAGTAATGGCGGTGCCGTTCAAGGCATCGGCAAAAGGATACTGAATAATGGATGCTGTGACACAGAGACCTGCCAACGCGGTTCAAAATGAAGCCTGGGACGCGGGAGCGAAGTTCTTCCTGGTGATGAGCGCGATCTCCGCCGGTTTGATTTTTCTCGGGTTTGCCCCGTCGTTCTACCTGAAATCGGTCATCCACGCCCCACCCCCGTTGTCGCCCATGACCATCACGCATGGGGTGGTATTTACGGCGTGGACGCTGCTGTTCGTCACGCAGGCGGCATTGATCGCCTACAGGAAACCAGCGCCGCATCGCCAGCTTGGCATCCTGGGGGTCATCCTGTTTGGCGTGGTGCTGACGCTCGGCTACGCGACCGCCATCACCGCCGGACATCTTGGCCATGCCCCACCGGACTCACCGCCACCGTTAGCTTTCATGGCGCTGCCGCTGATCGGTGTAACCGGGACTCTGCTGCTCTTCAGCCTGGCGGTCTGGAATCGGCGCCGCAGCGACTGGCACAAAAGACTGATGCTGGTATCGCTGTTTACCTTCACGAGTCCGGGCGTTGGCCGTCTGACAATTCCCGCAGGCTTTGCCGAACATGCGACCACGATTGCCTTGACCGTGGCCGAGTTGTTACTGCTCGCAGCGATAGTCTATGACCACCGCACTAACAAGCGGGTTCACCCCGCCTACTGGGTCAGCGTCATCGTCATGCTGACAGTTCACCTCAGCGTCGAGTGGGCCTACACCAGCCCCACGTGGCTGGCATTCGCCGCCACCATCACGCAGGGCTGATCGGCTCAGGCAAATCCGTGCGTGGCCAGCGGCAACGACCGTATGCGCTTTTGCGTCAAAGCGAATATGCCGTTGCAGATGGCCGGTGCGATCAGCGCGGTCGCCGGTTCACCGATGCCGCCGGGATCGGCGCTGCTGTCGAGAATATAGGTTGAAATCTTCGGGATTTCCGGCATCCGCAGCAGGCGATAGCGATCGAAATTGGTCTGTTGGACACGCCCTTCCTTGAGATCGATCTGACCCCACAACGCTGCGGTCAATCCAAACAGCAAGGCGCCCTCCACCTGCGATTCGACAATCCTCGGGTTGATGACCTGTCCGCAATCGAGCGCGCAGTGCACGTGATGCACTTTCAGCTTGCCGCCGGCCATCGAAACCTCGGCGACCTGCGCCATGTAAGTGCCATAGCCTTCCATCAGCGCCACACCGAATCGATGGCCCTTGGCAGGCGTTGCGTAATGCGCTTCTTCGGTCGCAGTCTTCAGCACTGCGGCGAATCGCGGCTGCCTGGCAAGGAGTGACAGGCGATAAGCGACCGGATCCGCACCCGCAGCGAATGCCAGTTCGTCCATGAAAGACTCGGCGACGAAACAATTGAGCGCGTGGCTGACCGATCGCCAGTAGCCGACGTTGATACCGATTTCATGGCGCTGATAGCTGACCCGTACGTTAGGTACGTCATAGGGATAATTGGCCGCGGCCTCGATCGCAAACGGATCCACCGCTTTCTCCACGACTCCAGGAAACATGCGCGCCGTAATCGACGGACTCGTCAGGTGAATATGCCAGGCCGTGGGCTTGCCATCCTTGCCTAACGCGGCCGCGACCTGATCGAACGCTGGCGGCCGATACGCGTCATGGGTCATGTCGTCTTCGCGTGTCCAGAGAATCTTCACGGGCTTGCCCACCGCCTTGCTGGCTTCAACGGCCGCCGGAATGAAATCCACCTCCAGCCGCCGGCCAAAGCCGCCGCCCAAAAACGTGGTGTGCACGCGCACCTGTTCGGGCTTCAGTCCGGCGGCGCTCGCCGCTGTTGCCTGGGCAACCTGCTGGATCTGCGTGGGAACGTAAAGATCACAGCCATCGGCCGTGACGCTCGCCGTGCAGTTCTGCGGCTCGAGAGTTGCGTGCGCGAGCAAGGGTAGCTCGTAGTCCGCCCGCAGCACTTTCGCGCCTGACCTGGCGCCGTCGGCCAAGGCCTTGAGAGCATCGCCATCATTGCGAGCCTCCTGGCCGGCGCCGGCCGCCGCGGCGCGCAGGCCCTGCCACATTTTGGCGGTGTCGAGGCCTTTGTTAGCACCGCCATCCCACTCGATGCTGAGCGTGTCGCGGGCGCGCCGCGCTCGCCACCAGCTGTCCGCCAGTACCAACACACCGGTCGAAGTCAGGATGACGTCCTTGACGCCTGGCATGGCCTTGGCCCTGGTGGCATCGAAACTCGTCGCCTTGCCGCCTAACACGGGTGATTGGGCAAGTGCTCCATAAAGCATGCCGTCGAGCCGTACGTCGATGCCGAATTGCGCGCTGCCGTCAACCTTGAGCGGCGTATCGAGGCGGGCATGCGGCTTGCCGATCACTCGAAAATCCTGCGACTTACGCAGCGGCACGACTTTGGGAACTGGCAGCTTGCCGGCGGCCTCGGCGAGCGCGCCAAAACTAAGTCGCTGTCCGCGCGGCGAGACCACCTGGCCGTCCTCGGTGAGGCACCCGGTCGTGGCAATGCCCCATTCCGCGCAGGCTGCTGCGATCAACATTTCACGCGCCTGCGCACCCGCCAGCCGCAATTTGGGCCAGCCCTCGCGAACGCTGGTGCTGCCACCCGTGATTTGCGTTCCCAAAAAGGTATTCACAAACGGTGCGCCTGCGGGCGCAAACTCGACCTTGATCCGGTCGACCGCGACGCCAAGCTCTTCCGCCAGCAACATCGGCAACGCGGTGTAGACGCCCTGCCCCATTTCCGATTTGTCGCAATAGAATCGAATCGATTCGTCGCTGCCGATTTGCAGCCAGGCGCTGAAATCCGACCGCACCAGCGCACCGCCCGGTTTGCTGCCGGACTTGCGGCCGCAGCCCGGGATGCTGATCGCGAGAACCAGTCCACCCGATAAAACGGCACCCTTTTGCAGGAAATCGCGCCGACTGATTGCACTATTCATGTGACACCTCGCTCGCTGTGGCGCAACGTGACGCAAAGAAAATCAGGAGCCTTTGATTTCCGCCGCGCGATGAATCGCCGCGCGAATTCGTTGGTAGGTTCCGCAGCGGCACAGGTTACCGGCCATCGCGGCATCGATGTCGGCGTCCGTCGGCTTAGGTGTCTTGGCGAGCAGTGCAACCGCCGACATGATCTGACCCGACTGACAGTAGCCGCATTGCGGCACGTCGAGCTCGATCCAGGCTTTCTGCACCGGGTGACTGCGATCGGCTGACAGGCCCTCGATGGTGGTGACTTTCTGGCCGGTAGTCAGCGCGCTAACAGGCGTAACACAGGAGCGAATGGGCTCACCGTCGAGGTGCACGGTGCACGCGCCGCACAGCGCCATGCCGCAACCGTACTTGGTGCCTGTCATGCCCAGCGTATCGCGCAGCACCCACAGCAGCGGCGTGTCGGCCTCGACCTCCACTTCAAGGGTCTTGCCATTGACGTTCAATATGTACATTGCAGTGGGTCCTCCGA
>JANMYM010000067.1:0-88219 GCA_031382085.1 Gammaproteobacteria bacterium | reverse complement strand
GCCGGCGACAAGGAAAAGTACATCGACGCGCTGATTGCACGCGCGCGCAATTTACTGGGTCCCGGCAATTTCGAGCTGATCAAGAACTTGTCGCTCGACGCCATGATGGCCGAGATCCGCGAGGACCTGGCCGCATTCGACGTGCGTTTCGATCGCTGGACCTCGGAGCGCGAGTTCAACGACAGTGGCGCCATCGATGCCGCGATCGAGCGGCTGCGCCAACATGACCTGCTGTACGACAAGGACGGCGCACAGTGGTTTCGCGCCACTTCCTTTGGCGATGATGAAGATCGGGTCGTGGTCCGCGACAATGGCGTAAAGACGTATTTTGCCGCGGACATCGCCTATCATCTCGCCAAGCGAGAGCGCGGCTTTGATGTGCTGATCGATGTGTTAGGTGCGGACCATCACGGCTATGTGACACGCGTGCGCGGCGGCCTGCAGGCATTCGGCCACCCGGCCGAATGCCTGGAAGCCTGCCTGATCCAGCTCGTCAGCCTCTATCGCGATGGCGTGAAATTGTCGATGGGCAAGCGCGAAGCCAACTTCGTCACCTTGCGGCAGTTGCGCGCAGAAGTCGGCAACGACGCCTGCCGCCTGTTCTATCTGATGCGCGGCAACGATCAGCCGCTGGATTTTGACCTGGAGCTGGCCAAGAAGAAGTCCGAAGAAAATTTCGTGTACTACATCCAGTACGCGCATGCCCGGGTGGCTAGCGTTGCGCGTGAGCTGCAGGCGCGCGGCATGGCCTATGACCCTGTCGCGGCGCCCGCGGCGATGGCAGACAGCAGCGCCGTGACCGCGCTGGCCAACGAGCACGCCCAGGCGCTGTTGACTCTGTTAGCCCGATATCCGGAGCAGGTGCAGCAGGCGGCCGCAAACCGAGCGCCCCATGCGATCGTTCATTATCTTCGTGAGCTGGCGAACGGCCTGCACAGCTGGTACAACGCGGACCGCTGGCTGGTCGACGACGCCAGCCAGCGAACACCGCGACTCGCGCTGGCCTTTGCGGTTCAGCAGGTATTGCGCAACGGCCTGCAATTGTTAGGCGCATCAGCGCCGGATTCGATGTAGCTGCTCTATGACCGCAAAGCCAATAGGCCGGGACTACAAGCGAACACGCCGCAACGGATTCGATTTTGATCGCTGGCGTGACTTTATCTACGGCCTTGGCTGCGGCCTCGCCATCGCGCGGGTGGTTTTTATCGTGCAACGCCAGTCGATGCAGAAATCGGCGCCGGCTGCCGTGACCGGCAGCCGGCCGGTACCGCGGTCCGCCGATGGCCAACCGGCGGCGGAAGACCCGGACGCGGAAGCGCCGCAGCAATTCGATTTCTATGATCGGCTGCCCAACTTCGAAGTGGTTGTCCCCGAAAAGGAAGGTCAGGTGCAGCGCGGCCTCGCCGGCGCGCCGATCGAGCGGCCGGGCACCTACGTGTTGCAGGCCGGTTCCTACCGCAGGCAGCCGGATGCTGAAAGAGTCCGCGCGCAGCTCGCGATCCAGGGCGTGACCGCCACGGTGCAGAGAGTTGCCGTTGACGCCGACGTCTGGCATCGGGTTCGAATCGGGCCGTCGTCAGACCTAACAGAGATCAACCGGCTGCGCGAAAAACTGCGCTCCGCAGATCTGGACGCCATCGTCATTCGCGTCGGCGACTGATTTGACATGTCGCCGATTGGCGTCGGCTGCTTCGCATGGCGGAGAGTCGGATCACAGAAAACCGATGCTCCGGTGCACAAAGTTAACTCCGCCGCAGCGGCAAGTCTTTGCCGCGTACATTCCCCCGCAAGCATGGGCAAACCTGTCGAAAGGCAGGGACGCAAAGCCACCGGTCTGACGAGTACGGCACCAGCCGTAAGCCAAGATAGCGGGGTTGCCAGCGACGGACACGGCCACGCGGCGCGCGTTCCGACGCTGTTGTTAGGGGCGCGATAGGGGAACTATCGCACTCCAGCAGGTCCCGCCGTCGATCCGGTTGCCGAGCCCACAGGCGCTTGCGCAGGCTTCCGGGAGACAGCTAATGATCGACAACAGCAGTTGGACGGCGACGAATCTCAAGGGTTACGTCAGGGTGTTGGTCGTGCTGATTGCCGCGCCTCTGGTGCTGCAGGCTTGCGGCAACGAGACGCCAGTGGCGGACCCATCCACCGCTGCAATTTCGCAGTCAGAGTCATCCGACTCGCCAACGTTCTACGAGAAGATTGCGACGCTGGTCCGGACGCACCGCGCCACGCGCAACAAGGCGCCAACCATTTCGGGGACACCTGTTACGCAGGTTGTGTCGGGCGCGACCTATGCCTTTGCGCCCAGTGCAGCGGACGTCAATGGCGACCCTCTGACATTCAACATTGCTAACAAACCCTCCTGGGCCAGCTTCAACAGCACCAGCGGCTTGTTGACCGGCGCGCCGGCCGCAACCCAGGCAGGCATGACCTCGGGCGTCGTCATCAGCGTCAGCGACGGTCGCGCAACGACCCAGCTGCCCGCCTTCAACATCGAAGTTGTCAACCTGGCGCCACCACCGGCGCCCACAACGTATTCGGCCACCGTCTCCTGGGCAGCACCGACCACCAATGTGGACGGGACGCCGCTCGCCAACCTGTCAGGTTTCAAGCTCTATTACGGGCAATCCGCTCAGCAGCTTGATCGAGTGCTGCAGATCGGCACGCCTTCGACCACGAACCAGCGAGTGCAGAACCTGGCCTCCGGCACCTGGTATTTCGCGGTGGCCGCAGTCAATGCCGCCGGGCTGGAAAGCGCGTTGTCAGCGCTCGCGAGCAAAGCATTCCCCTGACAAAGCGGCCGGGTGCCCGGCGCGACCGCTCAGTCTTCGGCCAGCTTCTTGAAGTCGACGCCCAGCGAGCGCAGCTTGCGGTACAGATGGGTGCGCTCCATACCCACGCGCTTGGCCAGCTGCCCGACCCGGCCGTTGCATAACAACAATTGCTGCTGCAGATATGCGCGCTCGAAGTGTTCGCGTGCTTCGCGCAATGGCATCGCCAGCAGGTCCTGCTTGACCAGCGATTCCTGACCGACACCGGCTGAATGCGCGCCCAATTCACTTTCAATTTCCTCGAGACCGATTTCCTCGGGCCCGCCCGCCAACAGCAACCGATGCACAAAGTTTCGCAGCTCGCGCATGTTGTCGGGCCAGGGGTAATTGCGCAGCCGATTCTGGGCCGGGACACTGAAGCGACGGAACCCCAGGCCTTCGCTGTCGACCACGCGGTCAACCGTATGTCGCAGGAGCTCCGGCACATCCTCCGGATACTCGCGCAATGACGGCACGCGGATCTGCAGATCATTCAACTTGCCTAACAAGTCGCGCCGCAGCAGGCCCGTGCCGGCGCGCTCGAGCACGCCAGGCAGCGCGCTCGACAACAGCCGCGCCTCGAATGCTGTCTGCGGGCCGCCGGGGCCGCGGCGAAAGACTCCGGTTTCCAGCACGCCTAACAAAGTGCGCTGCGCGGCCGGTGGCAGATCTTCGATTTCATTGATAAACAGCGTGCCACCGGCAACCTGGTCGAGAACTCCCCCGGTTCCGCCCGCAGCACCTAACAGGCTGGCCTCGGCTTCTTCGTCGCGCAGACTGCTGGCCACCAGAACGACAAATGGCCGTTCGGACCGGCCGGAATTTTCGTGCAGGAAGCGCGCGAACGCCTCGCGACCCGAACCGTGCTCGCCTACCAGCAGCACTGGCGCAGCCAGTGGCGCAAGCTGTACCAGTTCGGAACGCAACTGCTGGATCACGCGGCTACGACCGACTGGAACAGCGACCGCGGCGCCCACGACCCGCCCCGCTGACCGACGCCGCCGGCCTGCGTCCAGGGCACGCTCGACAGTGCGCAACAGCTTTGCAAGCGATAGCGGCTTCTCGACAAAATCGAAGGCACCCAGGCGCGTCGCTTCGATGGCCGTCTCGACCGTGCCGTGTCCAGACATCATGACGACCGGCGCACCTTGCGCGAGCGTCGAACTCCACTCGCGCAACAGCGTGATGCCGTCCACGTCGGGCATCCAGATATCTAACAGAACCAGATCGTGTGTACTGCGGCTGCGAGCCTGACGCGCTTCCGCAGCATTCGCCGCGGCCTCGACGTCATAGCCTTCTTCGGCAAGGATCTCCTGCACCAGACCGCGGATATCCGCTTCGTCATCAACCACCAGTATCTTTGCACTGCTCATGCCAGTTCCTTGCGTAATTCATTGCGACGTTCGCGCGCGGCGGCCATACGACCGGCGTCGAGCAGTGGCAACACCAAGCGCAGCTCCGCGCCACCACTGGCGCGGTTGCCTGCGACGATGTCGCCGCCGTGTTCTTCAACAATTTTTCGGACAATCGCCAGGCCCAGACCGGTACCGCGCGGCTTGCTGGTCACGTAGGGATCAAAGGCCCGGTCAAGAATCTCGCGCGTAAACCCTGGACCGTTGTCGGCAACAACAATTTCCGCGAACTGTGCACTCTCGCCCTCGATCCTGCGCGTCCGTACCTCAATTCGGCCCGCTGCCGCATGCTCCAGAGCTTCCTGCGAATTAGCTAACAAATTATTGAGAATCTGGCGCACCCTGTCACGATCCGCCTCGATACTCTCGAGCGCCGGATCGAGATCGGCTTCGATACTGACCGCACGATTCTGCGGCCGGTAAAGATCGCACACCTCGCTCACCAGTTGATTCAGGGAGAACTGGCTCATGCTGACTTCCGGAACCCGGGCGTATTCGCTGAAGGCATTGACCATGCGCTTCATGTTTTCAACCTGCTGCACGATGGTGCGGGTGGCGCGATCGATCACTTCCGCATCCTGCCCCGTCATCACACCCAGATAGCGGCGCCGCATGCGCTCCGCGGACAGTTGAATTGGCGTCAGCGGATTCTTGATTTCGTGCGCCAGCCGCCGCGCAACCTCGCCCCAGGCCGCTTCGCGTTGTGCGGTCAACAATGCCGTGATGTCGTCAAACACCACGACATGGCCCGGCAGCGCATCGCTGTTAGCTTCCAGTGCCAGCGGTACGCCGGCGCACATCAGGTGCCGCAACCCGCCCGGTGCCTGAAAATCGAATTGTTCCCGAAAATCGCTGTGCTGGTCGGCAAAGCGTTTCAGCAGCAATTTCACGAATGGCTGCAGCAGGCCGCTATCGCCATCCTGCGCGAGTTCGTGCAGGGGCTTGCCGATCCTGGCAGCGAGCTTTTGCCCCAGAATGGCGTCAGCCGCCTCATTGGCCGTACGCAGCACACCGGCGTGATCGAAGACCATCACGCCGCTCGAGAGACGCGCCAGAATCGCCGCCAGCCGGGCGCGTTCGCTTTCAACCGCAAGTTGATTTTTTTCCGCCTCCTCGCGCGCGCGCCGCAGTCGCTTCGTCATATCGTTGAAGGACTGCACCAGGAAGCCCATTTCGTCACGGGTGCTGAGTGGCAAACGGGTGCCCAGATCGCCCTTGGCGACCGCACGCGTGCCCTCCATCAGGTCCTGGATCGGCTTGAACAGCAACTGCGCGGAAAAAATCGCGCCGTATAGCGCGGCCAGCATCACCGCCAGCAAGACCAGTGTCAGCGTCAGGCGAAACCCGTCCAGCAAGGGCTCGCGCAGCAGATCGATGTTGCCGTACCGGGAATAGGATGTTTGCACGGCCTCCGCGAGCGCGGCCAGTCGCGGTGGCACTTCATGCACGGCGAGCACGAAGCGCCGATCACTCGCACCGATGGCGTAGCCTAACGGTGCCGCGGTGCGTATCAGATACTGCCCTGGCGCCTGCGGCTCTAGTGACACAAAGGGCTCGCCTCTGCCAACCTGGCGGGTCACCTCTTCATCCGGCGCCGCCGGCATCGACATGGTCAGCGCGGCAGCGCTCGCTCCCAGTACGCGCCCACCGGCGTCATACAGCACAATCTCCAGCGCACCGGAATCGCGCCGTTCATCGACCAGGCGCAGCAGCGCGTCGCGATCTGAAAGCGTGGACAGGCTGGAAGCGAAGCGCCCATTGCGCTCGGCCACTTCGCGCATGCGCAGATCCAACGCCGAGCGCGACAACGCCAGCGCATCGCTCAATCCCTGGCGCACTTCGACTCGAAACCAGCTGTCGACACCACGGTTCAGGAATTCGAGCGAAAACAGATACACGATCACCAACGGCAACACGACCAGAGGACCAAAAAGCAGAACGGTACGGCCGGTGAGACGTGCACCCGGCGCAAACTGCCGGTAATTGCGCAGCAGCTGCGTGATCTTCCGAGCCAGCAGCGCCGCCAGCACAATCACACCCAGCACACTGCCGATCAGCACCCAGAGCCGCCAGGTATCGAACTGCGCCGAGTTGGACGACGTCAGAGCTAACAACACCAGCGCTACGATCCCGACCGTGCTCCATAGCGCGATCTGGATGACCGGGCGATAACGCCT
Organism: Gammaproteobacteria bacterium; assembly: GCA_031382085.1. Classification (GTDB taxonomy): domain Bacteria; phylum Pseudomonadota; class Gammaproteobacteria; order Steroidobacterales; family Steroidobacteraceae; genus UBA964. The sequence goes on along the minus strand of JANMYM010000067.1, from coordinate 81,817 downwards.
TAGCGAAGCAACGACCATTCGTACCACTCGCTGGTGCGTTGCCAGTCGTCGGTCCAGAAGAGGATGACACGCAGCGCGTCGTTCAACTTGCCGCGCCGGACACTTGCGCGTACCGCGACGCGATAATCGGCCTCCGTTGTCAGCTGCGGCTTTGTGAGAATCGGCCAGCCCTCGACTTTGCCGAGGTCCTCGAGTGCCGCTTCCACGGTCGCATAGCTGCGCTGCTCGTCCTGACCCGTTTCCTTGACGACGTAACGGTTGCTAACACTGTGAAACGATAACTGCCGCCGCAGCGTGAGATTCACGACATCGTTGTCGAACCAGTAGCGCCGCTCGCGAAATACCGCGGCCTGCAGTTCGAAATCGAGCGACGCGCCATCGGCAAGCGCCTTGCGCATGTCGTCGCTGAATGGATATTGCACATCCGCGTGCAACAAATAGACGTCACTGCTGATATCGATGAACGCCGAGCGCACCTCAAATTGACCGTCGAGAGCATCAGCACGCAGGGGCACAGCCAGGACGATCGCGAGCAACGTCCCAAGGCTGATAAACAAGCGGACCCAGAACGGCCGCGTCACCACCGATCGCAAACCAATCACGAATGTTGCGCCTTCGCTACTTTGGTGAGTCCAGCATAATAAAAACCGTCGGTTTGTGCTTCGTTTCCAGGCAACAATTGTATGCCGCATTGCAGCAGTACAGCATCTCGGGGCATGAGCCCCAGAACCGCCGGGGCAATTCCCGCTGCCATCGGCTCAGCCGCCAGAAAGGCCTGTACGACCGACTCATTTTCGCGTTTCGACACCGAGCAGGTCGCGTACAGAAGGCGGCCGCCCGGACGCAACAATTTGAAGCACTGCTGCAGCAAACGCGTCTGCAGCGCAGCAAAAGCTGCAGCATCGCTCGGCCGGCGCAGCAACCTGATGTCAGGGTGCCGCCGCATGACCCCGGTGGCCGAACACGGCGCGTCGAGCAAAATGCGGTCGTAGGTTTCGGACTGTGCCCAGGCCGCATCGGCCGGCAGGTCCGCACCCAGGTCCGCCTGGACACACCGGGCCTCGCGGCCAAGCCGTAGGAAATTGTCGCGCATCATTGCCAGCCGCGCGCTGTCTATGTCGATGGCAGTCAGAGCCAGATTGCCGCTGACGAGTTCCAACAACTGGCCACTCTTGCCACCCGGCGCCGCGCAGGCATCCAGAACCGTCTGACCAGGCGCGAGATCGAGCAGCAGTCCGGCAAGTTGCGCACCTGCGTCCTGGACCGAAACCCGGCCCGCGGCGAAACCCGGCAAACTGCTGACCGGCGCTGGGTGTTCGAGCACGACCGCGCCGGCGTAACCGTCCAGCGTCCGGCCGACACGGCCCGTGGCCGCGAGTTCGGCAAGGTATTGCGCCGCACTGACGCGGCTGACATCCACGCGCAGCGTCATCGGTGGGTGCTGGTTGCCTGCGGACAGTACCCGCCCGGCCTGCTCGGTACCCCAGTCCTGCAGCAATTCCTCGTAGTACCAACGCGGTACGGCGTGCGCCGCGGCCGGATCGCGGTCGACTTCGGCAAACAGGCGCGCCTGCTCTGTGACAAAGCGCCGCAGTACGGCGTTGACCAGACCGGCGGCACGCGGCTGGTGCAATACGCGCGCCGCATCGACCGCGAGATGCACACTGACTTCGGGCGCACCGCGTGAATAAACAACCTGATGCGCCGCTGCCACCAGCAGCGCGTGCAGCTGTGGCGCCATTTCCGCCGCGGGCCTGTTGAGCAAGGGTGCTACGGCCGGAGCAAGACGCAGGTACCAGCGCAGGCTGCCGAGGGCGATTGCGCGGACCGCAGATCGATCGGGCCCGGTCGCAATTTCGGCCAGCGCCGCGTCGGCGGAACGGCCTTCACTGATCACAGCGTCCACGGCCCGCGCGGCGGCCGCCAGTGTTGTCGCGCCTGGGGCGGCCGATTCGCGTTGCCCTTGGCCGCCGTTCTTCATGGCGGGTGACCTAACACGCAGGCGGCGATCGCGTCACCGCGTTGGAACTCCACCGCGTCCAACGCCCTGCGCCCGCTGCGCTGCAGTCGCAGCACAGCCAGCACGCCCCGGCCACACAGCACGGCGATCCCAGCCTTGCCGGCATGCGGCAGCGGCAGCGGGATGATGATCGTACCTAACACCGTGCCGGCAGGCAGCCGGCGCGCACGAGCGTCCGCAACCGCAGCCGCGAGCGCCTCGTCCGGCAGCGCCAGCGCCGCATGGATGCGCAGCTGCTCGCCCCGCAGGCTCGTTTCAGCGATCGGCCACATCGCCAGCCCGCGCACCTGGCGCTCGATAATCACGGCATCCAGACTGAAATCGATGCGCGCTTCGTTGCGTTCGATCTTGCGTGCATAACAGGCGCCGGCCGCGGGTTGCGGCACAACCGTCAGCGACCCCGTCGCGAGCGCATCCAGCGTCTTGACAATCAGGCCCGAGCCTAACAACGAGAGCGCGGCATGCAGGCCTGCGGCATCCATGTCGCGGGTCAGCGGCAGCTCTTTGGCCAGCAGGATCGGCCCGGTGTCGAGGCCCGCATCCAGCTGCATGATGGTGACGCCGGTAAGCGAATCGCCCGCCATGATCGCGCGCTGGATTGGCGCCGCGCCGCGCCAGCGGGGCAATAATGAGGCGTGAATATTGACGCATCCCAGGCGCGGTATCGCGAGCACCGCCGGCGGCAGCATCAGGCCGTAGGCGACCACGACCACGACATCGGGCCGCCAGGCGATGAGTTGCTGGCGCCCTTCCTCACTGCGCAGCGACTGCGGCTGCGCGATCGGCAGCTGCCCGTTGAGCGCGAGTTCCTTGACGGGGCCGGCGCTCAGCTGGCGGCCACGACCGGCTGGACGATCGGGCTGGGTCAGCACGCCGACCACTGGGTGCTGCGAGCCCATGATGGCACGCAGCGGCGACACCGCAAACTCCGGCGTGCCCGCGAACGCCACGCGCAAACGATTATTCACTAGCTAACAAAAATCAGATGACGGGCGTACGTATGCGCGCCGCTGCGACTGTGCGGCCGCTGGCGCGCTCTTTGCGATCTTTCTCAAGCTTCCTGCGAATGCGCTCACGTTTGAGATCGGACAGATAGTCGACGAAAAGCTTCCCCTCGAGATGATCCATTTCATGTTGCAGGCAGATCGACACCAGCCCCTCAAGTCGCATTTCGAATGCGGTTCCGTCCGCCTTGCGCGCGCATACCTCAATGGTTTCGGCACGCTGCACTTCTTCGAAAATCCCCGGCACCGACAGGCAGCCTTCCTCGTTCATCCACAGGCCTGCACGCGCGATGATTTCCGGGTTGATGAACACCAGGGGCTCGCTGCGGTCCTTCGACACGTCGATTACGATCAGACACTGGTGCACATCCACCTGGGACGCCGCCAGGCCAATGCCCGGCGCCTCATACATGGTTTGAAACATGTCGTCGACCAGGGTTTTGAGACGTGCGTCAAAATTCGTGACCGGCACCGCGCGGGTACGCAGCCTGGGATCTGGATATTCAAGGATAGGTAGTGTCGACATGGCGTACCACTGAACGTAGTTCGTGTATTTGACGCGAAATTGCTGCTAATGTTCGGTTTCAGCTCAAGTTTGCGCCGCCTTGGAGGTGCCGGGAGGTCGCTGGCACACCCGTGAAGAACCGCACATTGCGTAGCTTCATCAGTGCAGCTTGAGGCTCAAGGGATTATAACAGTGTCCGAGCGGTGCCGTTGGGCCCGCATGGAGTCGCAAATGCTTTTCAATCAAGGGCTTGCGCAATTTTACCTATCGCGCCGCAGGGTCGCGACGGTGTGTCTTTGCGCGAGCATGTTGACCCTCGCCAGCTGCGCTGGCGGTAACCGCAACGGCGATGCATCGGGCGGCACAGCCGTCGCGAGCGCAGCTGCTGAAGCTGCCGCGGATGCCGAGCTAACAGCCACCGAGGCGGCGGTCGCCAAGGCCGGCACGGAGGCGCAGAGCCCTGCACCCGCGCCGGTCAGCGCCTTGCGCGCCGGCATCAAGCCGGAGGCGCCGGCAAGCTACACGGTGCAGCGCGGCGACACGCTGTGGGATCTCGCCAACCTCTTTCTCAAGGACCCATGGTTGTGGCCCGAGATCTGGCACATCAACCCGCAGGTCGAGAATCCGCATCTGATCTATCCAGGCGATGTGCTTGCGTTAGGTTACGGAGCTAACGGCGAACCACAGATCACGCTGGCGCAGAGCGGCGCCGCACGCCTCGATCCGCGCCTCCGAACCTCGGCGCTGGACGGCGCGATTGCCACCATTCCCTATGCAGCGATCGCCGCGTTTCTGGAACGACCGGCCGTGCTGTCCAATGACCAGCTGCGCAAGGCGCCGCGGGTATTGGGATTCCGCGATGGCCACATGATTGGCGGCTCCGGCAACGAGGCCTATGTCAAGGGCCTGGGCAACAGCACCGAGCGCAGCCGCTTCAACATTTACCGGGTCGGCGACCGCATTGTCGATCCGGATGACGGCAAGGTGTTAGGTTTCATGGGTGCCTATACCGCCACGGCGGTGGTGCTGACTCCCGGCAAGACCACCAAGGTCGTGCTGGAAGACACGGCCCGCGAAACCCTGCAGGACGATCCGCTGATCGCTGCCGACAGCGAGGTGCCGCTCAATTTCCTGCCGCGCGCGCCTGGCAAGAAGATTGCCGGCGAGATCGTCGCCGTGTTCGATGGCACCGAACTCATCGGTCAGTACCGCATCGTCGCCATCAATCGCGGGCGCAGCCAGGGCATCGAGCTCGGGCACATCATGGCGGTCGACACGCGCGGGGAAGTAGTTGAAGACAACACCCGCAAGCTTGTCGGCCTGCGCGTCAAAGGCTCGTTGGCGCCCAAGATCAGGCTGCCTGACGAACGCGCAGGCTCGGTGATGATCTTCAAGGTCTATGACCGCATGAGCTACGGGCTTACGGTCAGCGTCACCAGCCCATTGCGAATCGGCGACAAGGTGCGCACGCCCTAGGGCCTGTTAACGCTATGAACGCCGCTGCCGTTCATAGCGTTAACAGGCCCTAACAGCCAACGACGCATTTCAGATGCAGCAGGCCACTTTTGCGCGGCCGAACGGCTGCACAAGTTGCGTATGCTGCGCGGCGTCATGCACGCAGCATTGTTTCGCGCCGCTCTCGGCAGGCTTCCGCGGCTGACTGGCGCGCAGGTCCAAAAGGCACTTGCGGAGGCCGGCTCGCTGGAATCACTGGCGGCGCTGCCGCCTAACAAGCTGTCTGGGCTGGGGTGGCCGTTCGATGCCGTGGCGGCGCTGCGGGGTTGCGACCCGGCGCTGCCCGCATCCGACCTCGCAATCTGCCGGCAGCACGCACTGCAGCTGCTGGCCGCTGGTGAGCCGGGCTACCCGGACGCGCTGCTGGACATCGATTCCGCTCCACCGCTGCTCTATGTCCGCGGCCAGGTGGCGGCGCTGTCACTACCACAAATCGCAATCGTCGGCAGCCGCAATCCAACCGGCGCCGGTCGTGCCAGCGCGCGGGAGTTCGCCGAACATTTCGCCCGCACCGGGCTCACCATCACCAGCGGCCTCGCGTTAGGCATCGACAGCGCTGCCCACGAAGGCGCACTTGCGGCGGACGCGACGACGATCGCCGTCTGCGCAACGGGACTCGATAGTGTCTACCCCGAATCTAACAAACGACTCGCGGACCGGATCGTGGCGAACGGCGCACTGGTGTCGGAATTTCCGCCGGGCACCCCGCCCAGGCCTGGGAACTTCCCGCAGCGCAATCGCCTGATCAGCGGCCTGTCGCTCGGTGTGCTGGTGGTCGAGGCAGCACGCCGCAGCGGCTCCCTGATCACCGCGCGGTGTGCCGGCGAGCAGGGCCGCGAAGTCTTTGCGATTCCGGGCTCCATCCACAGCCCCCAATCGCACGGCTGTCATCAACTTATTCGGACCGGCGCAAAACTCGTCGAAAGCGCCCAAGACGTGCTGGAGGAACTCCGATTACCGATTCAAAATCAAATACTTACGCCGCCCAAAAGTGCTGCGACCAAGCCCGACTCCGACCTAGTGGCGATGGACAAGGACTACGAAATCCTGTTACATGCACTCGGCTTCGCACCCGCGAGTCTCGATCAGCTCGTCGTCCGTACCGGCCTTTCCCCTGGGCCGGTTGCGGCGATGTTGTTGATGCTGGAGCTTCAAGGGGAGATCGAAGTCGCTCCAGGCGGCCGGTATCGGCGCCTGGCCAATAAAGGACCGGGGTAAATGGACGGCAGCGTTCTCGACATTCTGATTTACGTCTTCGACCACTACATGCTCGAAGACCAGCCGGACGTTCCCGAACGGGACGAGCTGGCCCAGGACCTGACCCGCGCCGGCTTTGCCAGCGACAATGTCGAGCGCGCGCTCGATTGGCTGGCGGACCTTGCGGGCGACCGCGACCGCCCGTCCATCGACGTCAGCGAACGCTCGCTGCGCGTATTCAGTGAATCCGAAACCATGCGCCTCGATGCCGAGGCGCGCGGCTGCCTGCTGACACTGGAACGCAGCGGCATTCTCTCGCCATTGCAGCGCGAAATCGTGGTGGAACGCCTGCTCGCGCTCGAGGTCGAAGAACTCGGTATCGATCAGGTGAAGTGGGTCGCGCTGATGGTGCTCTCCAGCCAGCCGGGCCAGGAAATGGCCTGCGCGCGCATGCAAGACATCGTGTTTGAAGATCCTTGCCGGTCCCTGCATTGACGCTTGTCAGCATGCGCGCTCCGCGCGCAGCGATGTGTGACACCGCGGCCCGTCCGCGGTGTTCTGTTTATGGATACAGAGAATACGACCCGATGGAAATGGCCCGTTAGAAATGGCTGAAAATCTCGTTATCGTCGAATCGCCGGCCAAGGCGAAGACCATCAAGAAATACCTCGGCAAGGACTTCGAAGTCCTCGCGTCTTATGGCCACGTGCGCGACCTGGTGCCGAAGGAAGGCGCGGTAAATCCCGACGCGCATTTCGCGATGAAATACGACGTCATCGAGCGCAACCAAAAGCACGTCGAAGCGATCGCGCGGGCGCTGAAGAAAGCCGGCGTCCTGTATCTCGCCACCGACCCGGATCGCGAGGGCGAGGCGATTTCCTGGCACTTGCATGAATTGCTGAAGGAGCGCGGCGCACTCAAGGACAAGACCGTGCATCGCGTCGCGTTCTATGAAATCACCCGCAACGCGATTCGCCAGGCGATCCAGGAACCGCGCGAACTGTCGTTGGATCTGGTGAATGCGCAGCAGGCGCGCCGCGCGCTGGACTACCTGGTCGGTTTCCATCTCTCGCCACTGCTGTGGAAGAAGGTGCGTCGTGGGCTGTCCGCGGGCCGCGTACAGAGTCCGGCGCTGCGCATGATCTGCGAGCGCGAAGCGGAAATCGACGCGTTCGTGCCGCAGGAGTACTGGACACTGGAAGCTGAGGGCGAACATACCGCGCAGCGTTTCCCGCTCAAGCTGACAGAATACAATGGCGTGCGTGTCGAGCAGTTCAGTTTTGTCAACCAGGACGGCGCCGCACAGGTCGAAGCTAACATCCTGGCGGCAACCGCCGCCGGCAAGATCGTCCGCGGCGTCGTGGATGAATCGGCGCATCCGGACCTGGCGCCGCCCGGCACACTCAGAGTGCTGGTCATCGACCGCAAGCAGCGCCGCCGCAATCCGTCGCCGCCATTTACCACTTCAACCCTGCAACAGGAAGCCGCGCGCAAGCTCGGGTTCTCCGCACAACGCACCATGCGCCTGGCGCAGCAGTTATATGAAGGCGTTGACTACGGCGAGGGCGCCATCGGCCTCATCACCTATATGCGTACCGATTCGGTGAACCTGGCTAACGAAGCTATCACCGAAATCCGCCAGGTTGCCGCCAAACTCTATGGCCCGGAGTCTGTGGCTCCCGAGCCGCGCATCTACAAGACCAAGTCGCGCAATGCGCAGGAAGCCCATGAAGCCGTGCGCCCCACGTCGGCGGCAATCGCACCGCAACTCCTGGACGGCCGCATTGATGCTGACCAGCACCGTCTGTACGCGCTGATCTGGAAACGTGCCGTGGCCTCACAGATGGCGCACGCCGTGTACGACACCGTGGCGGTCGACTTGCTGGCCGGACCGGACGGCCCGCAGCGCCATGTGCTGCGGGCCAACGGCTCGACCATGGTCAAGCCAGGCTACATCGCCGTGTACCAGGAGAGCCTCGACGACGGCAAGGAAGACGATTCCGACCATGTGCTGCCGCCGATGAACGAAGGCGACCGCGTAGCGCTGACCAACCTGCACGCCGATCAGCACTTTACCGAGCCGCCGCCGCGTTTCTCGGAAGCGTCGCTGGTCAAGTCGCTCGAGGAACATGGCATCGGCCGGCCGTCGACCTATGCGACCATCATTTCGACATTGCGTGATCGCGAATACGTGACCATCGACAACCGGCGCTTTTTTCCGACCGACATCGGCAAGATCGTCAACGGCTTCCTGTCCAAGCATTTCCATCGCTACGTCGAGTACGGCTTCACCGCGGCGCTGGAGGACGAACTGGACGCCGTGTCGCGCGGCGAGGAACACTGGACGCTGCCGCTGGAAAAGTTCTGGAAGCCTTTCAGCGATCTGGTTGAGTACACCGAAAAGAACGTCTCGCGCGACGAAGTGGCGCAGGCCCGCGAACTCGGCACCGATCCGGCGAGCGGCAAACCGGTCACGGTGCGCATGGGGCGCTTCGGGCCTTTTGTGCAGATCGGCACGCGCGACGACGTCGACAAGCCAAAATTTGCCGGGCTCAGGCCCGGGCAGAAGATGGACAGCATTTCCTACGAACAGGCGATGGAGCTTTTCAAGCTGCCGCGCAAGCTCGGAGTTACCGCCGAGGATGAAGTCATCGAGGCTAACATCGGGCGCTTCGGGCCGTACGTCAAATATGGCGGCAAGTACGCGTCGCTGAAGGAAGATGACCCGTACACGATAACGCTCGAGCGCGCGCTTGAAGTCATCCGGCTCAAGAAAGAGGCGGACGCCAACCGCCTGATCCAGGATTTTGGCGTCGACAATATCCAGGTCCTGAACGGCCGCTACGGGCCTTACGTCACCGACAAGACACGCAATGCGCGCATGCCCAAGGACCGCGACCCCAAGTCGCTGACGCTCGAAGAATGCCGTGCTTTGTTAGCTGCCGCACCATTGCGCGGCGGCAAAGGCCGCAGTCGCTGGGGTGCCAGGAAAGCCGCGCCTGCCGTTGCCGCTCCCGCGGCGATCGCTGCAGTGGCCGGGGAAAAAACGCCGCGCAAAGCCAGACCTAAGGCGAAAGCGAAGACTAAAGCGAAAAAGAAGACCGCCTGAGCCACGCTGACACCGATCCGGGGGCGCAGTGAAATACCGTCACGCTTTTCATGCCGGCAATTTCGCCGACGTGCACAAGCACGTCACGCTGTTAGCATGCCTGGAAGCGTTGACCCGCAAGGGCAAGGGCTTTGTGTACGCGGAGACCCACGCCGGCGCCGGCCTCTATGACCTGCGCGCGCCTGCGGCAAGTCTCGGCAACGAGGTGGCCGGAGGCATCGGTCGCCTGGATGCCAGCGCCAGCGCACGCGCAGCCGCCGAGCACAGTTTGTTAGGGCGATACCTCGATCTCGTCGCTCGCTGTCGCAAGGAGACCGGCGACCGTGTGACCTACCCGGGGTCGCCCTGGTTCGCGTTGTCGCAATTGCGCGCGCAGGACCGGGCGACGCTCTTTGAAATCGACGCTGCGGACTGCGCCGCGCTGGACCGCACGTTGCATGGCCAGGCCTCGCTCAGGGTCACCCAGGCCGATGGCTATCGCTCACTACGCGCACTGCTGCCGCCGCTGGAACGGCGCGCGTTGGTGCTGATCGATCCCCCCTACGAAAATGCCGCTGACGACCGCCGCCAGGTCTGCACAACGCTGTGCGACTCGCTGGTGCGCTTTGCTACCGGCGTCTATCTCGTGTGGTACCCGATGAAGCTCGCGGCCGAACGGGACCGGTGGTTGCGACAGCTCGCCGACCTGTGCAAGGCCGCGCAACCTAACAGCCGCGAGTGGCTGAGCTCCGAGCTGTGGGTGCATGCACTCGACAGCCGCGCATCGCTTGCCGGTTCCGGCATGTTCATCGTCAACCCGCCGTTTCAACTCGCCGAGACCCTGCGCAGCGCCAATACCGCGCTGGCTGCACAACTGGCCGGGCCGCATGGCGGCTGGAGCATCGTCGAGCGAATCTAGCCGGGCCCTTGTGGCATCATAGGGTCATGGCAATTGCATCCACAGTCGTCATCGCCGCGGTCACGTTGCTGCATTTATATTTTTTGGTGCTGGAGATGTTTCTCTGGGACAAACCAGCAGGGCTGCGTGCCTTTCGCCAGACTCTGGAAGCGGCGCAGGCCTCGAAGAAGCTGGCTGCAAACCAGGGGCTCTACAACGGATTTCTCGCCGCCGGGCTGATTTGGGGTCTGAGCCTCGGCGACGGCGGCCAGGCGATCAAGCTGTTTTTCCTCGGTTGCATCGTCATCGCTGGAATCTACGGCGCAGTGACTGTCGGGCGCAGGATATTGTATATTCAGGCGCTGCCAGCCGCAGTTGGTTTGTTTTTGGTCGCTCGCACCTGAGCCTGGATAATTTTCATGGCCCTGTACATCGATGGATTTGTGCTGCCGATCCGGAAAAAAAATCGGGCCAGGTACCTGCGCATGGCGCGCCTCGGCTGCAAGGTCTGGCTGGACAACGGGGCGCTGGGTTACTGTGAATCCATGGGCGACGATACGCCGGTCGGCAAAGTCACTTCGTTTCCGCGCAGCGTAAAACTCAAAGCTAACGAAGTGGTGTGGTTTTCGTGGATCCTGTACCGCTCGCGCAAGCATCGGGACCAAGTGAACGCCAAGGTCATGAAGGATCCGCGACTCGCAGCCTACATGAACCCGAAAGCGATGCCTTTTGATGCGAAGCGAATGATCTGGGGCGGTTTCAAGGTAATGGTCAAGAGCTGAGTCGTCTGGCCGTCTCAGGCGGTCTAGGTGCGCAGGTAGAGCCAGCCGCCCAACCAGCACCGCGGTCTCGCCAACAACACCAAGGCCAGCGGATACCAGTTGGGGCCCAGGCCCCGGTTCCACGTCGCTAACAAGCCAATCAGCGCCAGCACGGTTCCGACGCCGCCCAGAATCAATGCGTGGCGCATCGGTCGATCAGGTGCAATTCGCGCGGTAAGCCAGGCGGCGGCAACAATCGCCCAAATGGATTTTCTCGTCACAAGTTGTGCCTCCCGTCGCTCAGCGCCGCAGTCGAATTCGCCGGCTGATTTCAGCCGCGACCATACCCACGTCCGCCGTGCCCCGGGCAAGCACTGCAATCGCGCCACCCGGTTGCGGCAACAGCACGCCGCTCAGGCCGTTCTCATTGAATGTCTGCCGCCTGGCCAGCGACTCACCGGGCATCGGCAGCACCGTCACAGGACCGATATCTGTCTGGATCACGAGATGGGGTACCGAGCGGCCGCGCAGCACACAGCTGTGGGCGTAAACAATCGGCTGCGACGGCTCGAGCGCGACGCTTACGCCAGACTGCCGCAGAACCTTGTCCAGCACGCCTTGCTCGACTATTGCCGTGTTATCCCAGCTGCCGCGCTCAGCAGGGCCCGACAAGTGCTGCACGACCTCGCCGGCCAGCGCGGTTGCCGATTGCGCCGGCCAGAACAGCGCCACCGCCACCATAGCTAACAAAACACCGGCTGCCAGCGCCCAGCCGCGGCGCAAGACTACTTGCCGACCGGCCGTGTGCACTACCACCGCGGACGCGCCAATACCGACCACCGCTGCCGGGCCGCCGCCGAGGCCCGGCGGCGGCAGTTGCAGCGCGCGGCGAATTCGCTCGTTTATCGCCAGCGTTTGCTCGCGAAACTCGCGGCACTCCACGCAACCCGCCAGGTGCGCCTCAAGCTCCGCTGTGTTCTCATCCGGCGTAGCGCCGATCGCCAGCTTCACATCTTCACATCGCATGCAGCGCCTCCCGGAGCTTGTCCCGCGCCCGAAACAACCTGGTCAGCACCGCTGCCTGGGTCAATCCCAGTTCCGAGGCAATTTCACGGGTCGAAAATCCACCTAACACCTGCATGGTCAACGGCACCCTGTACTCATCTGTCAGAGCGGCGATCGCGCGCCGCAGTCCCAGCAATTCTTCATCGCCGCTCACCGCGAGCTCCGGCGATTCGTTAGTCACGAGCAGATCGACATCCGTCGTTTCAAATCGCTTGCGCTCGTAAAGCCGTGCATGTTCGCGCCGCACGATGGTGAAAAGCCATTGTCGCAGTGCGCCGGCATCCGTCAGCTCCGCGCGTGCTTTCCAGGCGCGCAGCATGGATTCCTGAACCACGTCGTCCGCGATCGAGCGGTCCCGGGCCAGCCACAGCGCAAATCGCAACAATTGCGGGCGCATCGCCTGCAGCTGTCGCTCAAAATCGGCGACTTTGGCCGTTTCCGGACCTCCCGCGATCATGTATAAGACCGTCCGGACCGTCTTTTTATTGCCATAGCGCAACTTTAACGCATGACCGATCAATACGCCGTTTTCGGGCACCCGGTTGAACACAGCTGGTCGCCCTTCATTCATGGTCTGTTTGCCAAACAGACCGGGCAGGACATGAGCTATCGCAAGCAGGACGTTGCGCCGGCGGACCTGGCGCAGCGGGTCAACGCGTTCTTCACCATGGGTGGCCGGGGACTCAACCTCACGGCTCCGCACAAGAGCATGGGAGCGGTCATTGCCGATGAGCTCACGCCGCGCGCCGAAACGGCTAACGCGGTAAATACGCTTGCCTGGCAGAAGGACTCGAATCGCGTCCTGGGCGACAACACCGACGGCGTTGGTCTGGTGCGCGACCTGCGCGACAACATCGGCATGCAGCTCGCTGCCAAGCGGATCCTGATCTGCGGCGCGGGTGGCGCGACCCGTGGTGTGCTGGCGCCATTGTTAGCCGAGCAGGTGCAGGAAGTGTTGATTGCCAACCGCAACGTCGGCCGCGCGCAGCTGCTGGCGGAAACTTTCCGCAGCCACGGAGCGGTGCGCGGTTGCGGCTATGAAGACGTCGCCGCCGGTCCGCCGTTCGACCTGGTGATCAACGCGACGTCGGCGGGCCTGCGCGGCGAACTGCCGCAGTTGCTACCGACGGTGCTCGACCCGGAAACGATCTGTTATGACATGAGCTACAGCAAATCGCCGACGCTGTTCTGTGACTGGGCCATAGCGCGCGGCTGCCGCGAGGTTTATCAGGGCTGGGGCCTGCTGGTCGAACAGGCTGCGGAGAGTTTCCTGCTGTGGCGCGGCGTTCGGCCCGACACCGCAGCGGTGCTCGCGGTGCTGCTGGATCACAACTCCTAACGCATCGTCACCAGCTCCTCGGCGCTGGTCGGGTGAATTGCAACCGTGTCGTCAAAATCGCGCTTGGTGGCGCCCATGCGCACGGCGACCGCGAATCCCTGCAGCATTTCGTCCGCGCCAGCACCGATCACGTGCAGACCGACGATTTTTTCGTCCGGCCCCGTCACAACGAGTTTCATCTGCACGCGGACCTTGCGGCTGGTCATTGCGTGATACATCGGCACGAACGAAGCCTGATAGGTCCGGACGCTGTCGCCATGGGTGGCGCGCGCGGCCTCTTCGCTCAACCCGACCGTGCCGATTGGCGGATGGCTGAAAATCACCGTAGGAATATTCTCGTAGTCGAGATGCCTGCCGGCCATGCCGCCGAATTCCCGGTCGGCGAGCCGGCGCCCGGCAGCGATTGCGACCGGTGTCAACAGCGCGCGACCGGTGACATCGCCGATCGCGAATATGCCGGGTACGTGGGTCTCCTGGTACTTGTCCACGGCCAGCGCGCCGTGCTCGCCCTGGGCCAGGCCGGCACGGTCGATCCCCAGGCCCTGCAGATTCGGCTGCCGGCCGATCGCCCAAAGTACCGCTGCGAACGCGCCTAACACACGGCCGTCCGCAAGACGCAGCGATTTACCGGGTGCCTGGAGCGCCACCGGCGCCGCGCCGGTCAGTACCTCGACACCCTCGTCGCGCAGCGCCTGCAGCAAAGCGGCGCCTAACATGCTATCGAAACCGCGGAGCGGCGCAGCGCCACGCAGGACGAGGGTCACCCTGGTCCCCAGCGCCGCGAAAATCCCGGCGATTTCGACCGCGACATAACCACCACCGACAATCGCTATGCTGTCAGGTCGCGCCTGCAGTTCGAAAAATCCATCCGAGGTAATGCCGTGCTCGGCGCCTGGCAGTGCGGGCACGATGGGCCGGCCGCCGGTTGCAATCACGGTCTGCGGCGCACTGAAGACCTCGGCGCCGATGCGAACCTGCCGTGCACTCACAAATTCGGCGTGCGCTGCGCGCCAATCGACCTTGCGCGTGGCGAGATTCTGCTCATAAATGCCATTCAGGCGCGCTATGTAGGTATCGCGCTTTTGCCTGATCTGCGGCCAGTCATGGCCGCGCGTGCCGGCATCAAAGCCGTAGTCGGCCGCGTCGTGCAGGGCGTGCGCGATTTGCGCTGTGTTCCACATGATCTTTTTCGGCACGCAGCCCACGTTGACGCAGGTGCCACCCAGTCGCGACGACTCCGCGAGCATGACCTTTGCGCCATGTTCCGCCGCGCGTTGCGCACAGGCCAGGCCCGCGCTGCCGCCCCCAATCACAATCAAATCGTGCGTATGCATGCGCCAAATGGTACCGCAGCACCGACTGCTAAAATGGCGGCTATGGAAAATCCCCTGTTGGCCGACAGCGAGCTGCCAGAATTCGGCGCCATCACGCCGCAGCACGTGGAACCTGCACTGCGTGAGCTGCTGGACGCCCAGCGCGAACAGATTACAGTCCTGACCCTGGTGTCGGAACCGTCGTTCGCCAGCGTGGTCGAGCCGCTGGAGGCCATGCAACACCGGCTAACACGTACCTGGTCTCCTGTTAGCCACCTGAATTCCGTGGTCAATTCCCCGGCGCTGCGCGACAGCTACAACCTGTGCCTGCCGCTGCTGTCGGATTTTCAGACTGACCTGGCGCAGAGTGAACCGCTGTATCGCGCCTATGCGCGCGTGGCGGAGCAGGAAAGCGCCCAGCTGACCCCGGCGCAGCGTCGGCTGCTGGAACTCGCGCTGCGCGACTTTCGGCTCGCCGGCGTCGCGCTGCCGCGCGAGCGCAAGCAACGCTACAAGGAAATCATGACCGAGCTGACGCAGCTCGGCGCCAAGTTCGAAGAAAATGTGCTGGATGCCACCAAGGCCTGGAGTTTCCCGGTCAGTGACCGCGCGATGCTCGCCGGGCTCAACGACTCGATCATTGCACAGGCAGAGAAACGCGCCCGGGAAGCGGGCCAGACAGGCTGGCTGCTGGGCCTCGACCAGCCAACCTACGTCGCGGTTCTGACCGACGCGGAATCGGCGCTGTTGCGCCAGGCTTTTTACGAGGCCTGGTCGACGCGGGCATCGGATCGCGGCCCTAACGCCGGTCGCTGGGACAACGGCCCGCTCATGGAGAGCATCCTGGCGCTGCGGCATGAAGCAGCGCGACTGCTGGATTTCGCCAATTTCGCCGAACTGGCGCTCGCCACCCGCATGGCACGCAACCCCGCCGACGTGCGCGAACTGCTGGATCAGCTGGGTGCGGCGGCACGGCCCGCGGCCGTGCGGGAACTCGCGGAGCTGACAACATTCGCCGGCGTGGACCAACTTGCGCCCTGGGATGTGAGCTTCTGGGCCGAGAAGCTGCAACGTAAACTGTTTTCGGTCTCGCAGGAAGAACTACGCCCCTACTTCCCGCTGCCGCATGTGCTGCAGGGGCTGTTCGGATTGGTCGGACGGCTGTTCAAGGTCAGCATCCGGGAACGCCAGAACGCGCCTGCCTGGCATCCGGATGCGCGCCTTTTCGACATCGAAAATGCGGCCGGTGCGCCGGTCGGCAGCTTTTATCTCGATCTGTACGCGCGCCGCGACAAGCGCAGCGGCGCATGGATGGATGAATGCCGCGGCCGCATGGCCTTCGGGCGCAATCGGGTCCGGCCGGTCGCCTATCTGGTCTGCAATTTCCTGCCACCTGCGGACGGTCACCCGGCGCTGCTGACCCACGATGATGTGGTCACGCTGTTTCACGAGTTCGGCCACGGGCTGCATCACCTGCTAACAAGCGTCGACTATCCAAGCATCGCCGGTATCAACGGCGTTGCCTGGGACGCAGTGGAATTGCCCAGCCAGTTTCTCGAGAATTTTGCCTGGCAGCCCGAGGTGCTGCAGCAACTCGCATCACACTGGCAGACTGGTGCGCCGCTGCCGGCGGCAACGCAACAGCAATTGATTGGGACGCGCAGCTTCCATGCTGGACTTGCGACCTTGCGGCAGCTGGAGTTCGCGCTGTTCGACTTCCGCCTGCATGCGCAATTCGACCCGGCACGCGGCGCGCGCGTGCTGGAAACGCTCAACGAAGTACGCAGCCGGATCGCGATTATCCAGCCGCCGGACTGGAATCGTTTCCCGCACAGTTTCAGCCACATCTTTGCCGGCGGTTACGCTGCCGGCTACTACAGCTACAAGTGGGCTGAAGTGCTGGCCGCCGACGCGTTCGCGGCATTCGAGGAATCCGGCGTGTTCAACGACCAGACCGCGCAACGGTTTCTCGATTCGATCCTGTCGCGCGGCGGTAGCCGCGATCCGCTTGAAGCGTTTATTGAGTTCCGCGGGCGCAAGCCCGACATCGCGCCCTTGCTGCGCCAGCACGGCATGGCATCATAACGGCACATGCCGTTTACCATTGGCACCTGGAACGTCAACTCGCTGCGCGTGCGCCTGCCGCAGCTCACGGAGTGGCTGGCCGCCAATCCGGTCGATGCCATTGCGCTGCAGGAAACCAAGCTAACAGACGGCGATTTCCCGCAAGCCGGGCTTGCGGCGCTTGGCTGGCAGATCCGGGCCAGCGGCCAGAAAACCTACAACGGCGTGGCCGTGCTGGCTCGCCAACCGCTGGCAGAGGTAACAACGGACATCAACGGGCTCGAGGATCCCCAGCGGCGCATTATTGCAGTCACCTGCGGCGACCTGCGCATCGTCAACCTTTACGTGCCTAACGGCCAGACGGTCGGATCCGACAAGTACCAATACAAGCTCGGCTGGCTGGCTGCGGTGCGCCAGTGGCTGCAGGTTGAGTTGTCACACTACCCGAAAATGATCGTGTTAGGCGACTTCAACGTTGCGCCTGAGGACCGGGATGTGCACGATCCGGACGCGTGGGCCGGGCAGGTCCTGGTCAGCGAGCCGGAGCGCGCGGCTTTGCGTGACATCATGGCCCTCGGCCTGGTGGATGTATTCCGGCGTTTCGAGCAGCCCGCCGCCAGTTTCAGCTGGTGGGACTATCGCGCCGCCGCGTTTCGCCGCAATAACGGCCTGCGCATTGATCTGATTCTCGCCAGCACAGCACTCGCGGCGACCTGCCTTGAAGTGCGCATCGACAAGGAGCCGCGCAAATTTGAAAGACCTTCGGATCACACTCCGGTGTTAGCAACATTTGACATATGAGTAAAGTGGTGCCGAGCCGTTGGCAGAATTGCACGGGTATTGCGCCGCTGCGGCGGAAGTGTGCGTCGCTACGGGGCCGCAGACATGGGCAACGCTAGACTTTCCCTGCCTGCGAGTGCAGGTGTGACACCAGCCGCGCAACGACCAGCGCGGCGCAAAGCGATGCCCAACCCACGCCGCAGCGATTTCGACGTAACCAACACCGTCCAGGTGAGCTCGCCGGCGGCGGTACGGGATGAGATCGCGCGCCTGTTTGCCATGACCTGGCCGGGCGCGGATTTCAGCAGAATCGACCGTGCCTTCGACGTTTTCACACCGATGTTCACCGGCCAGTCGCCCCGCTATGAAGGCGTCGACACGCTGTACCATGACATGCAGCACACGCTTGATATCACCCTCGCGATGGTGCGGCTCATGGTCGGTTACGAGCGCAGCGCCGAACCTGCGGCCGCGTTAGGCGGCGAACGCGCAGTGGTGGGGACGATCACGGCGCTGTTTCACGATGTCGGCTACCTGCGCGAGCGCAACGACGATGACCATTTCAACGGCGCCGAATTCACCCGCAACCATGTCTCGCGCGGCATCCGTTTCCTGTCGGCCCTGCTGCCGGAACTCGGGCTCGGACGATGGATTCCGGTCGTCACAGAAGTAATGCATTGCACGGGCTACGAAAAACCACTCGCCCAGTTGCAGTTCGATGACCCCAGGGATGCAAAGCTCGGCGCACTGATGGGTACCGCCGACATGGTCGCGCAGCTCGCGGACCGCTGCTACCTGGAGAAATGCCGCGACCGGCTGTACCCGGAATTTGTGCTGGGTGGCGTGGCGCTTGACAGGGGCACCGAGGGCTATCCAGCGGTGCGTTACGCTTCGGGCCTCGATCTGCTGCGACAGACGCCGAAGTTCGTCGACGAGACCCGCAGCAAGCGCCTCGACCAGGGATTTGGCGCGGCGTACCGCCATTTCGAAGCATTGTTCGACGGCCGCAACCCCTATATCGAGTCCATCGAACGCAACATGAAATATCTGCAGGAAATCCTCCGCAGTGAGAGCTGGCACATGCTGCGCCGCTCGCCGCCGCTGTTTACCGCAGTGCCTGATGCGGTCACATCGATGCGCACCTTGATGGCGAATTACATCCGCCGCGCCTGGGCAAGCCGCTAGATTGGCGCAGCCACCCGTTGTACGTAGCGTTCGAATAACTCGGGCAGCCGCGGCAGAATCTGCTCGGCGCCAGCGACATCGCGACCGGACAGCGCGGCGGACAGCATCGCGGGTCGCATGGCAGCTAACGCCGGTCCAGCCACGGGGGCATGACTGATGTGCCAGGGCTCGGGCATGACGCCACCCAGATCCTGCGCATATGGCCTGAAAAAACCGAAGCGAGCCAGGTTCTCGCCCAGCCACTGATTCAATGGTCCAAACAGCGCGCCCGGCGCAAATTCCGCCGGCGTCATTTGTGCGTGGAATTCAGGGTTGCGGGCCCGTTCAGCGCGCAGGGCAACAAGATCGAGTACATCGAGGTCCGAGCCCCAATGGTGCCGGCTCGCACCAGGCAATGCCGACCAGGTCATAATTGTTTCAACCAGATCGCCAGGCGGCAACGCAGCAAAATCCAGCGGTCGCCCGCTGCGGTCTAACAAAATTTTCTCTCCACGGTACTTGGCATTCCAGATGCCGAGCTGGCGCTCAAAATCCCGGTACGAAGAAATCGGATGCAGGTCGAACCCCGCCTCGGCTGCCGCTGCGCGCAGCTCCAGCCAGGCGGGTGCGCTCTGCACGTGGAGCGTGCAGCGTGGGTTCTCCAGGTCGACGACATGGGTTCGCGACCGGCCTGTCAGCGCCTCAGCGTCCAGCATCGGCGGAAACTCGATCCAGTACCTGCAGAAAAACCTCAACTTCCTGGGCGCCGGAGAACCCGGCCTTGCGATCAAAGACAAAAGTCGGCACGCCGTTGATCTGCAGGCGATGCGCTTCGTCTTCGCGCTGCGCAACCGCGGCGCGCAGCTCACTGTTAGCCAGCAGCTCATCTACCTGCGCTGCGTCCATCCCCAGGGGCGCTGCGATGTCACGCAGCACCGCGAGATCGCCAATGTCGCGACCGTCGGAGAAATAGGCGCGCAGTATGGCCTCCTTGAGTTCGGTCTGCCGGCCGGTCGCGGCGGCGGCAATCAGCATGTGCGAGCGGCGGGTGCTGGGCATCCGGGTCTGCCGCTCCGGCCGATAGTCGATGCCCAAATCCGCAGCAATGCGCTGCAGGGTCCCCTGCGTACCCTGGAAACGATCCGGGTCACCGAATTTCTGCTGTAAATATGTCTTACGGTCCATGCCGGATTCCGGCATGTCAGGATTGAGCTCAAAGGGCAGCCAACAGACCTCGGCTACGATGGCCGGACGCAGGTCCAGGGCCTTCTGCAGCCGTTTTAGCCCTATATAGCACCAGGGGCAGACCGTATCCGACCAGACCTCAATTTTCACGCCCGGAGTCTAGCCTACTGTCGCACCGCGCCGACGGTGGAACCCACCCCGGGGGCAGCGTAAGATCGGCTGGACTACTATAACTAAAGAGATCTGACACCCAACTCGTGCGTCAGCTAAATTTCAAAACCAAGCTGATCTATGCGGTTCTCGGAGCCACGCTTCTGTGCGCCACATTGCTCGGTACGCTCGCCGTCTGGCAGGGGCAGCGCAACGCCGTGGTATTCGGCGGGATCGCACGCGATAGCGCGCGACAGGAAGTTGCCCGCGAGCTGCAGAGTCGCGCGCGCGAGACCGCTCGTCATGTAGCCGATGTCGTGTCCGCGCCGCTGAATAGCGGCGATAACCGCAGCGTTGCCGAGTCGCTACAGGCTTTCACCGAAGACGACACCACCGTTGAGCTAACAGTATCGAACGCGGCTGGCGTGCGCATCTATCAGTGGCAGCGTCCAGGAACCACGGATAACTCCGATACCACAATGCGCGCCTCGGCGACCAGCCAGATAACCGCGCTGTACAGTCCGTTCGCGGACACGCAGCTGCCGAGGACGATAGGCACCGTGAAAGTGACGCTCAGTTTTATCGGCGCCGACGGCAGCAGCGCGGTCGGAGCGGCCGGCGCGAGCCTGGTCCGGTCGGCGGCGGTCGATCAGTTGCGGCGTAATCTGTGGTGGATCGTCGCCGGAACCTTGTGCGTGTTGCTGCTCAGCAGTTTGTTAGCCTGGTGGGCTGCGCACGGCATCAGCAAGCCGCTTGCCGCACTGATGCGTAGCGTCGAACGCATGGGCCACGGCGACTACACGCGCCCCATCGAGCTCACCGGCGATCCGGAATTCGCGGAACTTCGGGAAGTGCTGGAAAAGACCCGGCATCGCCTGCGACATTCCACCATCACCCGCAGCTACCTGGTTTCGGTCCTGAGCGGCATCAGCGACGCGGTGTTTGTGGCCTCGCCCGAAGGGGTGATCAAGATGGCTAACAAGGCGGCCTGCCGGCTGCTCGCCTATGGCGAAGAAGAACTGATCGGCAAGAGCATCATGTCAGTGCTCGAAGAATCGGAGCGCAACAATTTTGACCCGCGGCAGGCAGCCCAGGATTCACGCGAAACCGTGTTGCGCACGCGGCAGGGCCAGACCATACCAGTGGTCATTACCGGCTCGCCGATAGGCAGCGATGATCCGCAATTCCAGGGCAGCATTTTCGTCGCCCGCAACATCACGGATCGCAAGCGCGCTGAGCGCCGCATCCGTTATCTGGCGCGCTACGACACGCTGACCAAGGTTCCTAACAGAATGCAGTTTCAGCATCTGCTGCAGCAGTCATTGTCGCGTACCGTGAAATCGAACCAGTCGGTCGCGCTGCTGTACCTGGACATGGACCGGTTCAAGGAAGTGAATGACACTTTTGGGCACAATGCCGGTGATCGCACCCTCGAGATACTGTCGGAACGGCTGTCACGCGCGTTGCCGAAGGACGCGATTGTCGGCCGCCTCGCTGGCGACGAATTTGCCGTGTTCGTCGAAGGGCTGCCGCCGGACGTCGATAATCGCGGCCCGATCGCGCATCTCGCCCGTTCGATTCTCGACCAGGTCAGCCAGGCTTTTCAGGTCAACCAGCAGGAAGTGTTCATGACTTCCAGCATCGGCATCGCGTTCGCGCCGCAGGATGCCGAGAATGTCATCGACCTGATCCGCAATGCCGACGCGGCCATGTATTACTCGAAGCAAAACGGCGGCAATACGTTTGCGTTTTATGCGACCGAGATGAATTCAGCGGCGGTGGAACGCCTGATGCTGAAGAGCAAGCTGCGCCGTGCCCTGGAAAAAGACGAATTCGTGGTTCGATATCAGCCCAAGGTCGACATTCGCACCGGCCGCATCGTTGGGGCCGAGGCACTGTTGCGCTGGCACCTGCCGGGTCACGGCGACGTACCGCCATCGCAGTTCATTCCGCTGGCCGAAGAATCCAACCTTATCGTGGAGATCGGCGAATGGGTGCTGGACCGCGTTTGCCAGGACTACAAGCGCATGTTAGGCGAGTTGCCCGACCCCGGCCGCATGTCGCTGAACCTGTCGCTGAAACAGCTGCGGCAGGCGAGTTTCATCCTGCGTTGCCGCGCCATTTTCCGCAAGTACGCACTATCGCCAACTTCGTTCGAGCTCGAGATCACGGAATCCACGCTGATGGCGGATGTCAAGCGCACGCTGCGTTTGTTGGATGAGCTGTATGCGATGGGCCTGCATCTGTCGATCGATGACTTCGGTACCGGCTACTCGTCCTTGTCCGCCCTGCAGCAGTTTCCGATTGGCACGCTGAAAATTGACCAGAGTTTCGTGCGCGATGTGGTCGATGACGAGGCCGACGCCACCATCGTGCGCACCATCATCGAAATGGGACGTAACCTGGGAATGCAGGTCATCGCCGAAGGCGTCGAGTCGGCACGTCACATTGAATTCCTGCGCGAACACAACTGTACGCTGGCTCAGGGCCGCTTGTTTGGTGAGCCGTGTACCGCCGATGACTTGCTGGCGTTGCTGGTGCGTCAACACGCCGGCGCAGTGCCCTATGCTTCGTTGCTGCCAACTGAAATGTCGGCTATGCAGGCAGCGCCGGCGCGCGCGTAAGCGCGAGCGGTCTCGTGACGCAGGTTCTGAGCACCGCGCGCCTGCAGCTGCGCGAAATCGAAGACACGGATGCCGCTTTCCTGCTGCAGCTCCTCAACACACGCGATTTCATCCATAACATCGGCGATCGCCGGGTACGCACGCTCGATGACTCGCGCCGCTACATGGAGAACAACATCCGCGCGTCCTACCGTCAGCACAGCATGGGTTTGTGGGTCGTTGAGGATCGGAACAGCCTCGCAGTGTTAGGTTTGTGCGGACTCCTGAAACGCGACACGCTGGAGCACCCGGATGTGGGCTATGCATTCCTGCCGGGTACATTTGGTTGCGGCTTCGCCACCGAAGCCGCGGCCGCTTGTCTGAAGTACGGCAGTTCCGTTCTCGGCATGGCTCGCATCTGCGCGCTGGTCTCCGCGCATAACAAGGCATCGATTCGCGTGCTGGAAAAAATCGGCCTGCACTACCAGCGCGAGATTCCAGGGACGGAGCCGGGCCAGATGCTGCAATTATTTGCCTGATCGCAGCCGCCGGCCCGGCGGATATGGCGCAAAGCCGTAACTGTCATCGGGCCAGAAACGATTGCGATGCCGGCGCTCGCGCGGGTATTCGTCATCGCAGGAAACGCCCTTGCGGCAGAGGGTTTCCGGCCACTCATACTTGATGAAACTGCGACTCATCGGGCGATTCTCGGCGAAAAATTCGACGCGTCGCGCCGGGTCATCGTGGCGCTCGCCAAATCCGGTCCCGGGCGGCGCTGCCGCCGCGCCGCCAGCGGCTTTCGACTGCTCGGTACGGCTGGAGTCCGCTTTATCGCCAGACCGTCCCGGCGCCGTGTCCTCGCCGGACACCTGGTCCCTGTAACGGCGCTGCCAGTCACGATCGCGGTACACGGCCATGGCGATGACGCCCTGCGCGCTGCGATCGCCAAAGGCTTCCGCGTAAGAGTCCTGCCACTCGGTGAAATAGAACTCGTGCACATCGTGCAAATTCGTGCGCCAGCCGCGGTAATCGCCGCTCTCCCAGGGCTCGAGCACGTACATGGCTTCCTGGGGCCGCAGCTCCGAGCGCTGTCCCGAGACTATATTGCGCCCATCTACGGCGATCACCACGCCGACACGTTCGCCGGTGTGGTTACTGACGCGAATGCTATAAGGCGCGCCACGCCGCGCCTTCAAGTAGGCTCGATAGGTGCTGGCGGCGCTACTTGTTAGCGGATACTCGCTAAAGCTGCGGCCGCGCGCATCGAGCACCTCGACCGTCACGCCGGCCGGGTTGTAGGCAGCGACCGCATGGGTCGCAAAACTGCCGGCCAGCAGCAAAGCGGCCCATGTAACAGAATGTACCTTGTTCATTTCAACACTCCTTGCTTGCCGTCCTGACACCCATGCTGGTCGCGCAGGTGTGAATCGCGGCTGAAAGCTCTAACGCACCAGTGATCGGTTCGGGTTCAGGTGCTTTACCGTAAAATCCACGGGTGGACCCCATGGACGCATCCGCAGTCTCTGCGGCGCGAGCGCAACAAAGTCGCCGCCGCTGGCGTCGGCGTGCCCTCGGATCAACCCTGATCGGAGTCTGGGCGGCGGTCGGGATCTTCCAGACCAACAAACCTTTGCCGCCGGGCTTGCGCGTTGCATCGTTGCCTGCGACGGTTGCCGCCAGCGACCTGCGCCTGCTGATCGATACCACGACTGCGGATCCCTATGGCCGCCGGGTCGTGCAGCAGCAGATCTTTGACGAAATTCTGCGGATCATCCGCGACGCGCGCAGATTCATCGTCCTCGACATGTTTCTGTTCAATCCCTGGCGCGGTGCGCTGCGCGGCAGTCCTGCTGCTAACAACCCGGAATTGCGCGAGCTGTCACGCGAGTTGCGCGACGCGCTGCTGGCGGCGCGGCGCCGCAATCCGCAATTGCAAATACTGCTCATCACAGATCCCGTCAATGACGCCTATGGCGGCGCGCCGTCCGCGGACCTGGCGCTGCTGCGGCGCGCCGGCATTGCCGTAGTCACCACCGATCTCGATCAGCTGCGCGACCCCAATCCGGTTTATTCAGCGTTCTGGCGCCTGCTGATCAAATGGTGGGGCGCCAGCGCCAGCGATGGCCTTCTGCCCAACCCGCTGGATGAAGGTCCCGACAAGGTCGGTGTCGGCGCCTGGGCCCGGCTGCTGAATTTCAAGGCCAACCACCGCAAAGTGTTGTTAGCAGATGAGGCCGGAAGCGGCCTGGTGGGCGTGGTCGGCTCGATGAATGCGCATGATGCCAGCGCGCTGCACTCCAACATGGCCTTGGCGGTGCGCGGACCCGCGCTGCAGCCATTGCTGGCCAGCGAGCTGGAAATAGCGCGCTTTTCCGGCTGGCTGGGGCAACTCCCGCTGGCACTCGAGCCGCCCGCTGCCACTGCGCCGCTGACCAACAAGACAGCTGCAACCGCAGCCCAGGTGCAGGTACTGACCGAAAGCGCAATCCGTGACGCGCTGCTGGAACGCCTGAAGGCTGCGCGTAACGGCGACGAAGTCAGCATCGGCATGTTTTACCTGGCGGAGCGCGATACGGTGCGCGCGCTGGTCGCTGCGGCCGCCCGCGGTGTCCTCATCCGCCTGCTGCTCGACCCTAACAAAGACGCTTTTGGCCGCGAAAAGAATGGCATCCCCGGACGTCCGCTGGCGGCCGAACTGAATGCCGCGAGTCAGGGCGCCATCAAGATCCGCTGGTACCGCACTAAAGGAGAGCAGTTTCACACCAAGGTCGTGATGATCCGCTCGGGCACGCGGCTGTGGGTCATGTTAGGTTCCGCAAACCTGACGCGCCGCAATCTGGACGACTACAACCTCGAGGCCGATCTGGCCGCCGACATGCCGCTCGATGCACCGATAGCCGGTGAGCTGACGCGCTGGTTTGACACGCTGTGGTTCAATCGCGGCCCACGGGGCACCGAATACAGCGCCGAGCTCGGTGCCTACGCGGACACTTCCCAGGGCAGCTACTGGATGTACCGGCTCATGGAGGCGACGGGACTGTCGACATTCTAGTGTGGTGTACCGCCAAAAACTTTTCAAAGAATTGGATCGCACCGACATCGGAGTGGGTCGACACGTCAGATCGTTTTGGTCGGTCAAGCGCGATGGCCACGGATGAGCAGCGAATGGGCGGCGGCTCGGGCGCGCGGTCAGCGCAAACTTAGTAGCATCAGATCAGCTTGGGAAAAGATCCAGTGAGGAACGTTTGCGCCCGCGCGCCCGAGCGAACGCGCAAGATCGCGTGTGAGTCCGCGAGCCGCGATCTTGCAAGCGCGACGCCCTTTGAGCTGCTCATCCGTGGCCATCGCACTTGACCGTCGATCGCACAGTTCGCGTCGATCCCGTCCGATCGTCAGGCCGTCCACTCATCGAGTGGAAAGTCAATTGCGTGACACGACGCTGGTTCCCGTGAGTTCGGCTTCTAGCGTGGCCTCGTCAATTGCATCGCACCACTTGCCGACCACAATCGTCGCGACCGCATTCCCGACCAGGTTGGTCAAGGCGCGCGCTTCGGACATGAATCGGTCAATGCCGAGAATGAGCGCCAGCGCCGTCACCGGCACATGACCGACTGTCGACAGTGTCGCGGCCAGCACGATAAAACCGCTGCCGGTGACGCCGGCCGCGCCCTTGGAGGTGATCAACAATACGGCCAACAAAGTCAGCTGGTTCCACAGGTCGAGCGGCGTGTTGGTCGCCTGGGCGACAAACACTGCGGCCATGGTCAGGTAGATCGAAGTTCCATCCAGGTTGAATGAGTAGCCGGCCGGGATTACCAAGCCAACGACGGTTTTCTTCACACCGAGCGTCTCCATGCGCTTCAGCATGCGCGGCAGCACTGACTCCGATGACGACGTGCCTAACACGATAAACAATTCTTCCTTGATGTAGCGGACCACCTGGAGCACGCGAAATCCATGAACGCGGGCAATGGCGCCGAGCACCAGCAGAATGAAAATCAGGCAGGTCAGGTAGAAACACGCCATCAGCTTGCCCAGCGAAACCAGCGAACCCAGCCCGTATTTGCCGACCGTAAAAGCCATCGCGCCGAATGCGCCCAAGGGCGCGAGGCGCATGATCATGTTTATGATTTGAAAGAAGACCAGAGACAGTTTCTCGATCAGTTCGTAAACCGCGTTGCTGCGTCCACCGATCGCGTGCAGTCCGAAACCGAATAGCAGCGCGAACAACAGGACCTGCAGAATGTCATTTTTCGCGAACGCGTCGATCACGCTAACCGGGATGATGTTGAGCAGAAACTCTGTCACGCTCTGCAGCTGAGCAGGCGTGTGCGTGTACTGCTCGACTGCTTTGCCATCGAGACTGGCGGGATCAATGTTCATGCCTGCGCCGGGCTGAACAACATTGACGACAATCAGACCCAGGATCAACGCCAACGTGCTGACAACTTCGAAGTAAAGGAGCGCCAGGCCGCCGGTTCTGCCGACGTGCTTGAGCTTTTCCATGCCGGCGATACCGAGCACCACCGTGCAGAAGATGATCGGCCCGATCAACATCTTGATCAGCTTTATGAAGCCGTCACCCAGTGGCTTGAATGCCACAGCCGAGTCGGGCCATAGAACGCCTAACAGTACGGCCAGAACAATCGCAATCAATACCTGGAAATACAGGGACTTGTACAATGGCGATCGCATGGCGTGGATGATACCCGACCCGTAAACAACGCCGCGGGAACTAACGGCGGCCGTCCCTGGTCGAATGAATGTCAGTAGGAGAGGATCATGGGTAAATTGCCGATCGCCTCAATCATGATTGCCGCCGCGCTGGCCGGCTGTGCCAGCACAGTCACCAAGGCGACGGGCGCGCAGGCCGAGATGCGTTATCGCGACTACGCCGGTGAGCCAATCGACAGGTTCACAGCCTTTAATTTCGACAGTTGGACGGCCGTGTCCCGCAATCAGCTGGTCGTCTGGACCGGCGTCAACGATGCATGGTTGTTGACCGTTTGGGACCACTGCGACAACCTGCAATTTGCCGACCGCATCGCAGTGCACAGAACAGGCTCGTCAGTCACCAAGTTTGATTCCGTGCAGGTCAGAGACCAACGCTGCCCGATCAGTGAAATCCGGCGCGTCGATGTCAAGCAGATGAAAGTGGATCGGGCCGCGCTGCGCGCCAAGCCATAGCGGAACGGCGCACGCTAGTTCGACGCCGCGTCCGCGGACATGGCGGCGAGGGTCTGCTCGGTCAGGGTGCCCAGCGCATCCTGCGTTGCCTGTTCGAATGCCGCCATCACCGCGCCCATGCGATTGTCATCGGCCCGCATGGTCGCCTGTGCGACAAAAGTCGCCAGCAGTTTGCGCTCGGCGCGCGTACCAACAGTGCAATCCAGCACCACGGTCGCCACTGGCGCAGCACTGGTGCCACCCGCATAGTCGGCGTCGAAGCGCCGAATTGTCATACGCAGGAGGTAATCGCCTGGAAAAGGCGAAGCGTCGTCGTGCACGGCTGCCAACACCCCACGATTGCGCAAGGTCTCCACCGCCAGGCTGGCTAACATCCTGGGTACCGGCGCCGCCCATTTGCTGGCGGCAAAACGCTCGAGCCGGTGATCTGGCGCGGTTAACAGGATGGCATCGGAATCCAAGCCGGGTCCGGAAACGGGTGTCAGCACCTGGAGACTGAAGGATTGCAGCCGGCTCGGCGTTGGCGGTGCACCTGCCGCGGGCGGCGCGGCCACGGCGCGCAGATTGTAGGTGAAAGTAGCGGACTCACCGCTGCGGAATCCGCTGCAGGCACTGACCAGCAGGCTGATGCCCAGCATGATCATCGGGCAGCGTACTAACAAACGCTTCATCGCGGTATCTCCACGCCGCCGGTGGCGGGTTGGAAAATGATCTGTGACGGGTTGCTCTTCAGGCTGCGTACGAGCTCGGAAAATTCCCGGGCCGCAACCCGCGAATCACGTAACAGACGCTCGAGCTCCGGCAGGCCGTCGCGGGTGACTGACCGTACATCCTGCTGATTGTCCGCGATCAGGCGATCGAGACGCCCGCTGCTACTGGCCAGGTTGTCCGCGACCACTCGGACCCGCGCCAGTGTTGCCTTGATGTCGGGACCGGCTTCATCCGTCACTCCACGCAGACTCGTCGCGACACGCTGGACTTCGGCAGAAGTGCCCCGCAGATCTTGCACCAGTCCGTCAATTTCGCGCATTGTCGCCGGCAGGTTGCGACTGGCTTTATCGAGGTTGGCGAGCAGATTGTCGACCGCAGCAATGCTCTGGTCATTGAGAAGGCGATTGACGCGCGCCGCGACCTGACCCGCCGATGCTACGACTTCAGGCAGGCTGCTGACAAACACATCGAAGCTCGAGCGCACTGACGGAATCACCGGATAGTTTTCGCTCGCCACGACGCTGCCCATGGTCATGGTCGCGCGCTTCGTGACCAGATCGACGTACAACAGCCCCGTCACGCCCTGCAGTGACAGTTCCGCTACGGTGGAGTTGGTCACCGGCGCGGAGGTGTCGATGTCAGCGATTACCTGCACTCGCGCCTGCGCACGTTTGTCGATGCGCAGGTCGATGACACGGCCCACATCCACGCCCAGGTAGCGGACCGTGCTGCCACGGGTCAGGCCGCTGACGCTGCCGTCGAAATAGATTTCATAGCGCTGGTAATCGCGCCGCTCGGTCCCCTTGGAGTACCAATACACGAACAGGCTGGCCATCGTGATCAACAGCAACACAAAGGCGCCGACCGCTGCGTAATTCGCTTCGCGTTCCATGTTAGCTCCCGGCCGCAGCGGCGAACCGTCCGGCGCGCTGCCCATGAAAATACTCGGCAATCCACGGATGCGGATGCGAGACAATGCCCTGCAGGCTGTCGGTCACCATTGTACGATCTACAATCACGCCGACACGATTGCAGACACGAAAGATTGTGTCCAGGTCATGCGTGATCATGACCACCGTCAATTTGAGTTGCTGCTGCAGCTTCAGCACCAGATCGTCGAACGCCGCCGCACTGATGGGGTCCAGGCCCGAGGTCGGCTCGTCCAGGAACAGCAGGCGCGGATCCAGAGCCAGCGCGCGGGCCAGCGCCGCGCGTTTGATCATGCCGCCAGACAGCTGTGCCGGATACTTGCGGGCAGCGTCGGCCGGCAGGCCCACCATGCGCACTTTCAGCATTGCCAGTTCATCGAGCGCGAGCGGCGACATCTGCAGGTGTTCCAGCATCGGCAACTGGACGTTCTGCAACACCGTGAGGGAGGTAAAGAGCGCGCCGGCCTGAAAGGTGACGCCATAGCGGCCCTTGACGCTCCGCAGTTCACTTTCTGTTAGATTGGTGAGGTCCCGGCCGTACAGTTTGACGCTGCCTGCCTGCGGCCGGTGCAGACCCAGAATGGTTCGCAGCAACACGGACTTGCCAGACCCGGAACCGCCGACAATGCCAAACACCTCGCCATCGACCACGGTCATGTCGAGACCGTCATGCACGACCTGCGCGCCGAAGCGATTTACCAGCCCGCGTACCTCTATTATGGGCTCGCTCAAATGTCGAGCTCCATGAACAGCACGGCGAACAAAGCGTCGAAAAGAATCACCAGGAAGATAGCCTGCACCACCGCAACTGTCGTCAGCCGCCCGAGCTCGCGCGAAGACGAACGCACCTGCAGGCCGCGGAAGGCGCCAGCCGTCGCAATCAAAATCGCAAACACCGGCGCTTTGACAATGCCGGCCCAGAAAGTAAACGAGCCGATGGCTTCGTCCATCCGTTCGATGTATTGCACGAACGGCATGGCGAGCAGAAAGCGGCACAACAGAGCGCCACCCGCGAGCCCCACGCCGTCGGCGACCACGGTCAGCAGGGGCAGTGCAATCATCAGTCCTAACATCCGTGGCAGAACCAGAACTTCGATCGGATCAACGCCGGTCGCGTGCAGGGCATCGACCTCTTCGTTCAATTTCATTGCGCCTATTTCCGCGGCGAAGGCACTGCCGGAGCGGCCCGCGACAATGATGGCTGTCAGCAACACGCCCATTTCACGCAACATGCCGACGGTCACCAGGTCGACCACGAAAATATCGGCGCCAAACTTGCGCAGCTGCTGCGCACCCATGTAGGCAACGATGACGGCGATCAGGAAACCGATCAACGCCACGATGGGTATTGCGGTAACACCGGTGTCGTAGACGTGCCGGGCGATCGAGGTCGGCCGCCAGCGCTTGGGCGTCCGCAGGGCCCGGCCTAACATCAGGCTGAGCTGGCCGACAAAACCAAGTCCGTTGAGGACTGCGTGCCAGGCGCGAACCGCGCGGCGCCCGACCGCGGCAAACGTGTCCTCGCCGAGGTACTCTTCGTGGTGCTGCGCCGGGTTCATCAGCGGCGCTTGCGCCGTATCGGTCAATGAGCGCTCGATCAAACCCAGTTGTTCGGGCTCGCCGTCCACGAAGTCAAGCGCGGTGCCGGCGGCGCGCACGTCGCGCGCAAGACGCCATAGAAGCCAGGCACCTGAGATGTCCAGCTCCGTGAGGTCCCAGGTGCTAACACGGATATGTTGCAGGCCGCGGGTATCCAGCCTGGCAAGCTGCGGCTCGATGGCACCCACTTCCGTGGCGCACCAGCGGCCGGCCAGCCGCAATGTCAGCTGCGCGCCGTTACGCTGCTCCTCGTAGAATTGCTGCATCCAAGCTACAGCTTAGCGCAGGACCCCGCTAACGACTATTGCCGGCCCCGGTGGCGGAGCCGGTCCTGGCTCCGTCAGCGATCGGCCTGCAAATGGGCCTCCAGCAGCCACAGATCCTTGTCAAGCGCGCCAGTAATTTCATTGAACAGGTCCGCAGTAACCTCGTCGCCGGCCTGCGCCGCAGCGCCGATGCCGGCACGCGTCGACTTGCCGAGTGCAGCGATCCGGTCCGCGAGTTCGGCGAGGTGCGCCCGGCCTTCGAACACATTGTCCGGGTAGCGGCCGAGCCGCGAATCCGCAGCAACGGAAGCAGTTCCGGAAGCGACTCCGCCTAACGCGGTAATCCGCTCCGCAAGTTCGTCGGCGTGGCCGTCGATCCGGCCCGCAATTTCATCGAACAATTCATGCAGTTCCATGAAACCCGGACCCTTGACGTTCCAGTGCGCCTGCTTTACCGCCAGTCGCAGCGCGACGGCGTCAGTCAGCCGCTCTCCCAGCAGGGCGGTGACTTTGCTGCGGGTCCTGGCGGACAGGTCATTTCGGGTGCGGTGCATGGCAGTTCTCCGTGATTGATGGCTGCCATCCTACGGCTGCACGACCTGAATGAAAAATCAATTTTCTTTATCATTTCCATAGGTCCTGTCTATCGACAACGACGGCTAGCGTTCGAGACCCCATTCGCCGGAGCGTACCTGGCAGGCTGTGCCGGACGAGCTGATACTGTTGCGGCCGCGGTATTCAACAAGCGTGTAGTCGCGGCAAACGCGGCCGCCGCTGCGTGAGCCGTCGCCCGGCGTGATGTCATAGCGCACGCCGTTAGCTTCATTGCTCCAGAGCACGCGCCGCCCGGTGGTGCCCAACTCGAGCGCCTGCCCCCAGCAGGCGCGATCACGATCATCCATGTCACGGCCAATCTTTGCGCCAATCAGCGCGCCGGCCGCTGCGCCCAGGATGGTTGCTATCAGGCGGTTGTCGCGGCTGCCGACCTCATTGCCGATGACGCCGCCGACTACGCCGCCGATCACCGCGCCGACCTTTTCGCGATTGCAGCGGCCACTGCGGACGATGTCGTAGTCGCGCTCGTATTCATTTCCTGAATAGCCGACGTAATACTGCTCTCGTTCGGACCTGCCCTTGCTCTTGCCCTTGTCCTTATTGCGATAGCCATGCGCCGGTGCCCAGGGCGGCGGATCGGAGAAAGCATCCGTAGCCAACGACATCGACAGGACAGCGACCGCCACAGCTAACAGACAACGCATGACCACTCCTTAGGATGCCGGCCGGAACGGCCGGACAAGCAGCGACTATAGGGACAAGTCTGGGTGCCTGCCAATGCCGCCATTTGGCGACATTACCTGGACTTGTTCAGGTGTCGTCGCGATAACGACGCATGCGAACGGCGACAAAAACCAGGCCAACCGCCACCAGGACGCCAGCCCAGAGCTCGATGCGGCCTAACAAATCGACCGCGCTGATGGCATCCATTCGCTCGCTCAGCCACTGCATTTCCGTCTGGCCTTTTTCCAGACCTTTTTGCGCCGGCCCCGAGTCCCTGCCCAGGAACTCGAAGAACCCGGTCAGCCGATTGCCAATGAATACTGCGATATGTTTGGTCTTGAAAATAATCTCTTCCAACCAGACGAGAATGACCGGTGGCAGGGTGATCCACATCAGCACGCTGCGGCGAGCCCATGCTGATACCGCCAGCATGTAGCCGGCCACAGGCGCATACCACAGCGACGCCACCAGCATGTTAGCCAGCGCGATCGCCTGCACCTGGAACCAGATACCGGTGTCCCAGGCGACAAATTTCTCGATTGGCGTGCCACTGACCCGGATGCTGCCAATCAGGAATCCGAGGGTCACGGTCAGCATACCGACGACCCAGGTGTAGACCGGCACCACGGCCAGGGCCGTTGCGACTTTGGACCAGACTGTCGCGCTGTCCGAGACCGGCATTGATTTCCAGAACAGGATGCTGCGATCCTTGCGTTCCCCGTACATGGCGTCTGCCAGATAGAAAAACACTACAACAACCATGGTAATCAGGATCGGCAGGCCGAGCGCGGCGATACCGACACCGAACAATTTGGCTTTCTGATCCTGGGTGATGGCTTGTGCGAAATTGAAATGCTGATCGTCGATGCTGATCTTGAAACCGTTCGAGGACAACCCGCTGAGCGCCACTGCGGCGATCAGGAATCCGGCGGCAATCAACGGCGCCATCCACAGGCCACGGTGCTCCCAGAACTCACGGCGTATCAAGGTCATAAACTGTTTCATGCTGCGGCTCCCTGCGCCGGCTTGCTCATCATCGCGACAAACAGGTCGGCGATCGACGGCGTGCGTAATTCACCTAACGACTCCAATTCGGCTGCAGGGCGACCGTCGAAAGTCATGCCATAGCGTCCGAAAACTTCCCGTTCATGTATGGGATTCAGCGCGCGCGCTGCGGCGAGCTTGTCGGGACCCACAACCACCTGATGAAATCGCGCCGGCAGCGCATCGACGGCGCAGTTCAAGACGATCTTGCCGTGATTGATGAACATGACGTCGGTCAGCAGGTTTTCGATTTCCTCGACCTGATGGGTGGTAATGATGATCGTTCGTTCTTCGTTGAAATAGTCGTTCAACAAAGTGTCATAGAAAGCGCGCCGGTAGAGGAGATCCAGGCCCAGGGTCGGCTCATCCAGGACCAGCAGTTTTGCGTCAATGGCCAGTATCAAGGCCAGGTGCAGCTGCGTCACCATGCCTTTGGACAACTCACGCACCCGCGACTTCATCTTGATGTCGGTCTTCTGCAGAAATTCTTCGGCGCGCGCACGATGAAATTTCGGATGTACGCCCTCGACAAAATCCAGGGCCTGCGTCACGCGCAGCCACTTCGGCAGCACCGCCACGTCGGCGATGAAGCACACGTCGCGCATCAATTCGTCCCGGGCCACGCGCGGATCGCGCCCGGCGACCTGCATGTCGCCCTTGAATGGAGTCAGACCGAGCAGGGCCTTGAGGGCGGTTGTCTTGCCAGCGCCGTTAGGCCCGATCAGGCCGACAATACGGCCTGGTTCGACCTCAAAACTGACGTTGTCCAGCGCATGGGTCTCGCCATAGTTCTTCACCAGGCTGCGCGCGGAAATAATCGGACTCATGTTCCCAGATCCTCTTCAGGGCCGGGCGTCACAGGGGCCCAGTTGTTAGCTTTCGGCGCCACCGGCGCGACGCTCATCAATTCAGCAACGCTGAGACCCAGGCGTTGAATGCTCGCGTGCACGCGCGGCCACTCGGCTGCGAGAAAGCGCTGTTTTTCGTCCTTCATCAGGGCAACGCGCGCCCCGGCATTCACAAACATGCCGCGGCCCCGGCGCTTCTCCACCAGTGACTCATCCACCAGCTGCTGATAGCCCTTCAGTACCGTCAGCGGATTGAGACGAAACTCCGCGGCGACGTTGCGTACTGATGGCAGAGGATCGCCCTCTTTCAGCACGCCCTCGAGGATCATCGCCACGACACGGTCGCGGAGCTGCCGGTAAATCGGCTGGCTGTCATCCCATTGCGGGTCCATGCGACGATGATCTCCGAGTGACCGAGGGTTACTGGTGTTACGCCGAACTACAACACTAGTTGCGGAATGTCGCAACCATGACGCTGCTCGTCACGCCAGCATGCACGTACCGGGTGGATTCCACGAAGCCGTAGCTCATCACCCATGTGACGACCAAAGCCGCCGCCGCACCTGCGACGCTCTTCAACACGTTGTCGTAAAAGTTGCTCATCTCCATCTCCTTAGCTGTTTAACACTGGGCGCTACACTCTGTTTCGCCCTTCCATGGTGTTATATATCACTACAACACTAGTACTGTGTCAACAAATGTTTTGTGAAAAATACGATTGAAACGTTTTTTGAACTTAAGTCATTGAAAAACCAAAGATTATAGTTAGCCCGAAAATTGCCTGGTGACCGTTAAAGCCATGTGAGCGACTGCAACTGCATGGTTTACCCCCTCCAACCGTCGTTACTGGGCACGCTTGCGCCGCGTAAAGTGCGCGCGATGAAGGTGGCGGACGGTGCACTGCTTGCGCTGAAAGATGATGCTGAGCTGCTGCTCGCCTATGCAGCGGGTGATGCGCGCGCCTTTGAAGTTCTCTATTCGCGCCATCGCGCGCCGCTGTACCGTTATCTGGTGCGGCAATGTCACGATCGCGAACTGGCTAACGACTTGTTCCAGGAAGTCTGGGGCAAAGTTATCGGGCAGCGCTCACGTTACGAGGCGCGCGCGAAATTCCAGACCTTTCTCTACACCATCGCCTACCACTGTTTCATCGACCATTGCCGGCGCCGTTCTGTTAGGCCGAAACTTGCAGATGAAGCGGATGCAGAATTGACTGTGCCGGCGCCCGCCAGCGATGCGCCGGACCGGAATGCGGAAAGCGACGAACTCGGCGCGCAGCTGCGTAGCGCGATCGCAGCATTGCCAGCCGAGCAGCGCGACGCGTTTCTGTTGTATGAAGAGTCCGATCTGTCGGTCGAGCAGATTGCCGCGGTCACGGGCGTGGGTGCGGAGACGGCGAAAAGCCGTTTGCGCTACGCGGTCGCAAAATTGCGCGCTGCTTTGGCGGGTCTGGAGCCGGAGAAATGAATACTCCGCCCGATGACATCGATGCCCGGCTTGCACGACGCGAACCGTTGTTCCGACGGTCCAGCGTGGCGGATCCGCTCGAGCCGTCCGCCGAAATCGACAAGGTCGTGCTGGCACGAGCACGCGCTGCATTGCGCGACACCAGCAGCGACGAGGCGTCACGACCGGTTTTTTTTACCCTGCGCCCATGGGTCATGCCGTTAGGTCTCGCGGCGACGCTGGTGTTTGCGCTTGCAGTCGTCGTGCGACTGGGTCCCAATGCCGGCGCGCCCGCTCCCCGCGTGCGTGCCGAAACTGATCTACGCCGCGATGCACGCGATGCGACCACGGCCGCTGTCGCACCCGCGGACGCCGACGCGCCAATAGCGGAGGCCGTTGAAGTCAAACCTGCGGTTGCACGGCCGCCCGCCCGTGAATCCGGGATCAGCAACACCGTGGCAGCAGAGATGCCTGCCGTCGGGCGCGCGCAGGTATCCGCAGCCGCGGCCCCGGAGGCGCCTGCGCCGCCGCCCGCTGCAGCACTTGCCGACGCGTCCGCAGACACCCTGGCCAAGGCCAGCGGCGGTGCGGGCCTGACCATGCCGTCGAGTCAGGCCAGTGCGGTTCGCAGCGAAACGGTCGATGTCCAGCCGTCACCCGAGCTTTGGTACCGAAAAATTGTCGAGCTGCGTAGCAAGGGCCAGCGGCGCGCCGCCGACCGCGAATGGCGTGCCCTCAAAGCGCGCTTTCCGCAATTCGAGGCGCCGCCGGCAAAGACTGGACAGTAGCGTGCCCGTGCGGCGCCGCGCACTGCTAAAATTGCGCCCTGTTGTTGCCAGTCCCCATGGAGTTTTGCGCGCATGAAAGCCCCCGTTAACGTCGCCATCACCGGCGCCGCCGGCCAGATCGGTTATGCCCTCGCCTTTCGCGTCGCTTCGGGTGCTTTGTTAGGCCCGGATCAACCGATCAACCTGCAGCTGCTGGAAATCACGCCGGCGCTGCCGACCCTGCAGGGCGTGGTGATGGAACTCAACGACTGCGCGTTCCCGACCCTCAACAAGGTCGTAGCTACAGACGATGCGCGGGTCGCCTTCAGGGATTGCAATGTCGGCCTGCTGGTCGGCGCGCGGCCGCGCGGCCCGGGCATGGAGCGCAAGGACCTCTTGTTAGCTAATGCGCAGATTTTTTCGGTTCAGGGCAAGGCGCTGAACGAGGTCGCGAGCCGCGATGTACGGGTGCTGGTGGTCGGCAACCCGGCCAACACGAACTCGCTGATTGCGATGAAGAACGCGCCGACGCTGAATCCGCGCTGTTTTACCGCGATGACACGCCTGGACCACAACCGCGCGCTGTCGCAGTTGTCGGAAAAAACCGCTGTGCACTTCAATAACATCCGCCGCATGATCATCTGGGGCAATCACAGCGCGACGCAGTATCCGGACATCAATCACTGCACCGTCAATGGCAAGCCGGCGAAAGCGCTGGTGGACCAGGCCTGGATCGAATCCAACTTTATCCCGACCGTGCAGCAGCGCGGCGCCGCCATCATCAAGGCGCGCGGCGCATCGTCCGCCGCATCGGCTGCATCCGCCGCCATTGATCACGTACGCGATTGGGTCAAGGGCTCGCCGGAAGGCGATTACCTGTCGATGGGAATTCCCTCAGACGGCAGCTATGGCATACCCGAGGGCATCATTTATTCCTACCCGGTGGCATGCCGCAACGGTGCCTATGAAATCATCAAGGGGCTGGCCATCGACGACTTCAGCCGCAGGCGCATGGATGCGACCCACGCCGAACTTCTCGAAGAGCGGGACGGGGTCAAGGACCTGTTAGGGTGAGAAATCGTGCCGTCGACTAAACCCGAAGACTACTGGGCGCGACAGTGGTCGCGCTCGTCATGAGCCAGGTAGCGCTGGCGTCGGATTACGACCGGGAACGGCGGCCTGACAGGCGGACCGGTGACGCGAAGCCGAACGTAGGGCTATAGTCTGGCATCAGCCTTTTTTTGCCGGAGTAGTCCTACATG
Organism: Gammaproteobacteria bacterium; assembly: GCA_031382085.1. Lineage (GTDB taxonomy): Bacteria > Pseudomonadota > Gammaproteobacteria > Steroidobacterales > Steroidobacteraceae > UBA964. Next base: position 43,829 of record JANMYM010000067.1, on the reverse strand, counting down.
ATTCGTGCCCTTGTTACCCTGGGAATCGTTGCCGCTGCCATCTGGGCATTGACACTCGGCTGGGGTGGCGGTATCGCCATCGCATTTGTCATTGCGCTGCTGTTCCTGGCCTACAAGAGCCAAAGCCTGCTGTCCTTTACCGCCACCTTCGGCGTCTTGTTAGGACTTTATACCTGGCTGGGAGAACCTCACGGTATCTGGAAAGGTTTTCTCTGGGCGCTGTTCCTTTTGTTAGCACTTTTTAACATCGGACCGGTTCGCAAAGGTTTGGTCACAGCGCCGTTTCTCAAAGTGTACAAACGCATGCTGCCATCGATGTCGCAGACCGAGCGCGAAGCTCTGGAAGCGGGCACTGTCTGGTGGGATGGTCAGTTGTTCAGTGGCAAACCTGACTGGACCAGGCTGCAGGCCGCCAAAGTGCCAACGCTGACGGCTGAAGAGCAGGCGTTTATCGACGGTCCCTGCGAAGAGCTCTGCAGGATGATCGACGACTTCGACATCACGCACCGGCGCGGCGATATACCGAAGGAAATCTGGGACTTCCTCAAGTCCAGGGGTTTCTTTGCGATGATCATCCAGAAAAAATATGGCGGCCTGGAATTTTCCGCATACGCCCACTCCTGCGTGCTGGTCAAGCTGTCGAGCCGCTCGACCACCGTGTCATCGACCGTTGCAGTGCCCAATTCGTTAGGTCCGGCGGAACTGCTGCAGCATTACGGGCTGCCCGAGCAGCAGAATTACTACCTGCCGCGCCTGGCGAGGGGCGAAGAAATCCCTTGCTTTGCACTGACCGGCCCACGCGCCGGCTCGGATGCTGCCGCGCTGCCGGACACGGGCGTCGTCTGCAAGGGGCAATGGCAGGGCAAGGAGGTGCTGGGTCTCAAGCTCAACTTCTCCAAGCGCTATATAACGCTGGCCCCGGTTGCGACCGTCATCGGTCTCGCCTTCCGCATGTTGGATCCGGACAAATTGTTAGGCGACAAAGCGGATCTCGGCATCACGGTTGCGCTGATTCCGCGCAACACGGCTGGCGTCACCATCGGTCGGCGGCATTTCCCGCTCAATGTGCCGTTTCAGAACGGCCCGATCCTGGGCAAGGATGTATTCGTGCCGCTGGATACCATCGTTGGCGGAACCAAGATGGCGGGCCAGGGCTGGCGCATGCTGGTCGAGCAGCTGTCGGTCGGTCGCTGCATCTCGCTGCCGTCCAGTGGGACCGGCGGCGCGAAAGCCGCGGTTTTTTCATCGGGAGCCTATGGCCGCATTCGCCGGCAGTTCAACATGCCGGTGGGCAAGTTTGAGGGCGTGGAGTCCGTGATCGCCCGCATGGTCGGCGCCACCTATACGATGGATGCGGCGCGTTCCGTCACGGCCGGCGCGATCGATGGCGGCGAAAAACCATCGGTGCCTTCGGCGATGCTCAAGTATCACCTGACGGAAATGAGCCGACAGTGTGCCAACGACGCGATGGACATCCATGGCGGCAAGGGCATTTGTCTTGGCCCCAAGAATTATCTGGGTCGAGGGTATCAGGTCATTCCAGTCGCAATCACGGTCGAAGGCGCCAACATCCTGACCCGCAGCCTGATCATCTTTGGTCAGGGGGCGATCCGCTGCCATCCATTTGTGCTCAAGGAAATGCAAGCGGCTAACAACCCCGACCGGCGCAGGGCATTGAATGACTTTGACGCGGCCCTGTTCGGGCATATTGGCTTTACGATCAGCAACGCAGTGCGCTCGCTGGTGATGGCGTTGACCAGCGCACGGCTGACGTCGGTACCTGACGCCGGACCGGCACTGCGCTATTACCAGCACATCGTGCGTTTCTCGGCGTCGTTCGCCTTTGCGGTCGATGTCGCGATGCTGACCCTGGGCGGCTATCTCAAGAAGAAAGAGAACCTGTCGGCGCGACTCGGCGACGTGCTGTCCTACATGTACCTGGCCTCGATGACGCTCAAACACTTCGACAACCAGGGACGCAAACCGGAAGACCTGCCGATCGTCGAATGGGCCTGTCGCAGCCTGCTGTACAAGGCACAGGAGCAGCTGCACGGCTTCATTCGCAATTTCCCCAATGCGTTCATTGGCGGCTTCATGCGCTTCTTCATATTTCCGCGCGGCCTGCAATATTCAGCGCCCGGCGATCGCCAGGGCCGTGTGCTCGCCGACATGGTGTTGAATGCCACCGCGGCACGCGACCGCCTGTGCGAGTACATTTACCGGGAAGTGCAACCTAACAACCCGCTGGGCCTGCTGCAGGAAGCGCTGGTGATGGCGCAGACAGCGGAGCCGTTGGAGAAGCGCATCCGGGTCGAAGGTGTAAAGACCGGCCGGGTCACGGCGCTCGATATGGCCGGACAGATTGCGCAGGCCGAGGCCGTGGGCATCCTCTCGCAAACCGAAGCCGCTATGCTGCGTGATTACGATCGCAAAGTCATGAACCTGATCAATGTCGACGACTTTGCGCCGGGCGAATTGGGCACCATGGCTCAGCCCGTGTCGGGTGCGCTGGCAGACGTTCAAGTTGCCTGAAGCAGCGCAGTAGCGACACGTGAGCGAGGAATTCGCGCCACTGTGCCTCAATTGCCGCGCCGCGCTCACCGGCCCCTGGTGCGCGAACTGCGGCCAGAAGCACGAGCCCGAGATCCACACGTTTGCGCATTTCGCGGGCGAGGCGTTCGAAAATATCACGCATGCGGATTCGCGGGTTTGGCGCACGGTGTGGGTGCTGGTCAGCAAGCCGGGGTACCTGACACGCGAATTCTTCAGCGGACGCCGTGGTCGCTATCTGCCGCCGGTGCGCCTGTATCTGGTCGTCAGTCTGATGTTCTTTTTGTTAGCTGGCCTCGCCGATAACCAGCAGGGGCCCGCTGTCATAGTAGATCGCGCCGACACCGCAGGCGCTGGCAAGGCCTGCAGCCGCTTTAATTACAACGGCCCGTTCAAGGACGCCGTCCTGGCGCGCCTGCCGGCGCAATGCCGCAAGATCGCGGCCGACAACGGCCGCAGCCTGTCACATGCATTCATCCAGAATCTGCCCAAGGGACTTTTTGTGCTGCTGCCCCTGATCGCAGCTTGCATGAAGCTCATGTACTGGCGCCCGCGCCGCTTCTACGTCGAGCACCTGCTGCTGTTGCTGCACAACCACATCTATCTTTTCGTCGGCTACGGATTGCTGCTGTCGCTCGGTTTTGTGTTTCCGGGTAACGACACGGTTGGCCTGGCCAGCGTCGCGTTCAATTTCTATCTGCTCTGGTATTTCTACCGTGGCATGCGCAATTACTACGGGCAGGGTCGCGCGCTGACATGGGCAAAATTCACGGTGTTAGGTCTGCTGTATACGGCGACCGCGGTGTCGGTGATGATCGCGGTACTGATCTTCAGCGCCTCGACGCTCTAGCAGGGCCTCGGGCATGCAAGAGCTGCGCGCTATTCTGCACGTCGACATGGACGCGTTCTATGCAGCGGTTGAAGAACACGACCATCCCGAACTGGCCGGGCACCCGGTCATCGTAGGCGGCACGCAGGGCCGGGGCGTGGTCGCCGCGGCCAACTACGAGGTGCGCAAGTTCGGCGTCCGTTCAGCGATGCCGGTGAACGAAGCACTGCGTCGCTGCCCGGATGCGATCTGCATTCAGCCGCGCATGGCCCGTTACAAGGAAGTATCGGCGCAGATATTTGCGATCTTCCGTGAATTCACGCCGTTGGTGCAGGGTTTGTCGCTGGATGAAGCATTCCTGGATGTCACGGCAAGTCAGGGCATCCTCGGCGACTCCGTGACCATAGCCCGGCGTATCAAGGCACTGATCCGCGAGCGCACCGGGCTGACCGCGTCAGTCGGCGTCGCTGCTAACAAGCTGGTCGCGAAGATCGCCTCGGAACTTGAGAAACCCGACGGTCTTACCGTCATCACGCCGGAGCGCATACATGCGGTTCTCGATCCCCTGCCGGTCAAGCGGCTGCCGGGACTCGCTCGCAAGAAAGGCGACCAGGTCATGGCGGCGGGTTTTCTGACGCTGGGTGCGCTACGGCAGACGAGCGATGCCAAATTGCGCGCGCTATTCGGCAATGACTTTGCGCGCATGCGCGACCGCGCTTCGGGTATCGACGATCGACCGGTCGTTACGGATGCGGAAGAACGATCCATCAGTGCCGAGGAAACTTTCGTGCGCGACATCCAGGATGCGGGACGCCTGCAGGCCGAGCTGACGGCGCTCGCGGACCGCGTCAGTTCGCGCCTGCGGGCCAGGAAACTGACGGCAGGCGTTGTCGATATCAAGGTGCGCCGCCATGATTTCCAAACCTTTTCGCGGCAAAAGAGCCTGGGCACCAGGACGCACGACAATGCGCTGATCGTCAAGGTGGCACGCGACCTGTTACAGCACTGGCTCGCCGAGCACGCCGGCGCCAGGGTCCGATTGTTAGGAGTCGGGGTCGCGGACCTGGCCACGGAAGAGCAGATGGACCTGTTTGCGGCACCACCCGCACAACTCGACGCGACGGTGGACAGCATCCGCGCCCGCTTTGGCAAGGCGTCGCTGAGCCGCGGTCTGCGAGGGCCCCCGCGATCCTAACAACCTGGACGCCTGCGCTTGCCGTCGCCCGGTGGTGTAGTGAATACACCTACGTAACCGTTAGGATGGGCGCCAAACACGAGACTTGCCTGTTGTCCGTGGCGCAGGCAAACAAAGGTCAGGCCCTGGCGCGCAACCGTGTCCACGCTCTGCATCCAGGCGGGCCGGTCGTCCATGCGCATGAGTGCAAAGAGCCTGAGCGTCACGTCTGGCCGCGGCGTTCGCAGGTCGAGCACCGGCTCTGCGGCGAGTCCGTTGTTGCAGGTGGACCCGAGCGCCATCAGAAACACAAACAGGGGAAAATGTTTGCCGGTCATTGAGACCACTGTGCGCCGGTTTTCATGGCCCCAGGCAGCAACTTCTCGCATTGCCTACGCGTTCACAAAGCGACGTGACATACTCCGCACCGCATGTACCTGTCGTTTTTCGGCCTAAACGAAAAGCCGTTCGCCATAACGCCGGATCCCCGCTACTTATTTCTAAGTGAGCGGCATTCGGAGGCCCTGGCGCACCTCATCTACGGCATTACCGAAGCTGGCGGCTTCATTCAATTGACTGGTGAGATCGGCACCGGCAAGACGACAATAATCCGCTCGCTGCTGTCAAGAACACCGCCTAATTCGGAAGTGGCGCTGATTCTGAACCCGCGCGTGAACGCGCCTGAATTCCTGCTGACGTTGTGCGAGGAGCTCGGCATCGGGGTTCCGGACTCGGCCGTTAGCAGCGTCAAAGACCTGGTCGATATTCTCAGTGGTTATCTGTTGCGTGCTCACGCCGCGGGACGCCGCGTCGTGTTAGTAGTCGACGAAGCACAGAATCTGGCGCTGGATACCCTTGAGCAAGTCCGCCTGCTAACGAACCTGGAAACCGAAACACAAAAATTGCTGCAGATAATCCTGATCGGGCAACCGGAACTGAAGGAGATGCTGGCAACTGACGAGTTACGGCCCCTGGCGCAGCGCATGACGGGGCGTTATCACCTGGCGCCGCTGTCGCGCTCGGAATCGGCCGCCTATGTGCGTCATCGCATACGGGTAGCAGGTTCCATGCACCCGATTTTCAGCAACGGCGCGCTGGCCGAATTGCACCATCGCTCGCAGGGTATTCCACGACTGATCAATATCATGGCTGATCGCGCCTTGTTAGGCGCGTTTACGCTTGACCGGCACACGGTGAACGCCGCGCTGCAACGCCGCGCGGCCTGCGAAGTACTGGGTCGTCGCCTGATGCCACGCTGGCTGCCCTGGGCCGGAGTTGCGCTTGCAGGCATGATGGTTGCGTTTGTGTTCTGGTTCCTGAGCAGCAGCGCGCCCACAAGTGCCCGACTGACATCACCGCCCACAGTGGCCTCGGAGTAACGATGTCATTTATCCTCGATGCGCTGAAAAAATCCGAGACCGACCGGCAGCGAAACGCCAATCCCGGCATGTATGAGCTGAAAGTTGCTGCACCGCGCGCGCGTTTTCCGGTGTGGGCGATCGTTCTCGCATTGTTGTTAGGTATCAATGTGCTGGTGGGCGCCTGGTACCTGATGAAAACCGATCAGCCGACGCAGCTCAATCGTGCCGGCACGGCGGCAACGGCTCCGCAGGCGCCCGCGACTGCGCCGGCCGTCAGTCCGCCCACCCGAACCGAGCTGACGCCGGAAGCAGAGCGGACCGATGTCGCGCGGGGCATATTCAACCCGGCTGATTTTGAGCCTGCCGTGGAACCCGAAAATTCGCCGCCTGCAACAGCGCCGACCGCACCACGCGAGGCGCGTGCGCCCGGCGTCGCCGTTCGCCGCCCGGCTACCCAGGGATTGCCATCGCGCGACGATCTGATACTTGAAGGCATTGCGGTGCCGGAAGTCAGCATGAGCCTGCATGTTTACGATCCGGACCCAGCCAGACGGTTTGCATTCATCAATGGCAATCGCATCCAGGAAGGCGTTTTGCTTGCCAATGGGATCATGGTCCAGTCGATTGCGCCCGAAGGCGTGATACTCCTGTGGCAGAATCGCCGGTTCCTGTTAGCCCTGCCTTGAGTCGCAGCGTTCCGGCATTACCGCAACTGTCGGCGCAGCAGCTCTGCGACGCGCTGCGCGCTGGAATCTACCAGCTGTTCCGGCGCGCCGACCATATCAATCACATCAACGTGTTTCCGGTTCCCGATGGCGATACCGGCACCAACATGGCGATGACGATGTCGGCGGTGTTAGGCATTCTGGAAAAGCAGCGGTGGCAGCACGCGGGGCAGATGCTGGCAAAGGCCGCTGACGCCGCACTGGACGGCGCGCGTGGCAACTCCGGCGCGATACTTGCGCAATTCTTTCTTGGGGTCGCGGATCGCGCATCGAGCTGCGTGCAGCTGTCGGTCGCGGAGTTCACCTTCGCCATCGAAGCGGGTTCTAACAACGCGCGACTGGCGCTCATGCAGCCACGCGAAGGAACCATACTGTCGGTGATTGCAGCGTTTGCAGTGGCGCTGACGCGAGCCGCCGCGGACGGTGTCGTGGATTTTCGCCTGGCCTTTGTACGGCTGCTGCCCGCCGTCCAGGCCGCGCTCGACGACACTCCGAGGCAGCTGGAGGAATTACGCGCCGCCAATGTCGTGGATGCCGGAGCGGCCGGATTCGTCGAGATGCTGACAGGATTCAACTCCTACCTGGATACGGGAACGGTTGAAGTCGTGGTTTCGCCCGTGCACGCGGGCAACGAACTCATGTCTGAAGGCGGCCAGATCGGCGACCATCGCTTTTGCACTGAATGTCTGGTCGCGGGTCAGGCAATCGATTTGCGGCGCGTGCGCGAAACCCTGTATCCGCTCGGTTCCAGTCTGGTTGTCAGCGGGCATCCGGCCAAGCTGCGCATACACATACATTCAAATGACCCGGAACAGATCTTTGCGGCTGCGCGCCAGTTTGGCGAAGTCAGTGCGCAGAAAGCGGACGATATGTTGCGACAGCAGTCCGCCGCGCATCACAACCGCAAGCGACACATCGCCGTGGTTACGGACTCGGCGGCCGATATTCCTGCCGAGGCCATGGACTTGCTGGATATCTACATGGTGCCTGTGCGGGTTCACTTCGGGCCACACAGTTATCTCGACAAGGTCACAATGACGCATGACGAGTTCTATCGCCTGCTCGCGACCTCGTCTGACCATCCAAAAACGTCCCAGCCGCCGCCCGGGGATTTTCGGCGCATGTTTGAATTTCTGGCGTCCCACTACCAGGGCGTGGTTGCCATCAATCTGACCTCGAGGGTCAGCGGCACACTGAGCGCCGCCAGGAACGCCGCGGATCGCAGCGGCAGCAAGAATATTGTCGTCATCGACAGCCGTAACGCGTCTCTCGGACAGGGACTGATTGCGATGGCGGCCGCCGAGTGCGCCGCAGCGGGTGGCAGCCAGGACGAGGTGGTCGCGGCCGCGCAGCAGGCAATTGCCACCACCGATGTCTTTGGATTATTGCCGCATCTCGAATTCGCGATTCGTGGCGGGCGCGTGCCACGCATCGTCGGTTTGCTGGCAGACTGGCTGAACTGTTCGCCGGTACTCGCCAATTTTGCCGACGGGCGCGTCGGCATTGGCACAGTGATCTGGACTCGCAAGCGGGCGCCGCAGCGCTTTGCCGCATTCATACGCCGCCGTTTGCGCGCCGGCCGCCGCTACCGCATCGCGGTCGGGCACGGCAACCTGGAATCAGCGGGACGAAAACTGCTGGATGAGATTACAGCGGGCCTGCCCTGTATCCAGGATTGCTACCTGACAACCCTTGGCCCGGCGTTAGGTGTGCACGGCGGCCCAGGCATGCTCGTGGTCGGCGTGCAGGAACTGGCGCCGCCGGCACGGTCATCGACCTAACGAGTAGCGGGTTCCGTGGTCACCGGCCGGCCAGCCGCCTGCCAGCCGAGAAAATCACCATCCACATGCAGCAGGCGCTGGTAGCCCTGCGTGCCCAGCCAGGCCAGCGCCAGCGCCGAGCGCCTGCCGCTACGGCAATAGACGGCAATTTCCGTATTGCGGCCCTGCGGAAGTTCGCTTGCTCTGTTAGCCAGCTGATCGTGCGGAATGTTGACTGCGCCGGCCAGGTGGCCCGCCGCATATTCTTCCGGCGTCCTGACATCCAGCAGCACAAATCCCGACTGGCCAAGTTTCAGCAGCAGATCGGCTGGGCTTATCAAAGCGATGCTGACCGATGCCGAAACCGCCGCCGGCAGCAGCAGGGCCAGGGCCAGGGCCCTTAACAAGGTGCGTTTACCGACGGCTGGCATGATCGCAACTCCATGGATTATGTTAGCTGGCGGATCGTACTCCGCCCGCGCAATCCGGCACAGCATGCACCCATTTGCATCCGGCTGACAACGGCTCTAAAGTGACTGCCATAAGAATTCCAATGAGCGTCCCGGACACCCTTTCATGTTTAACTGGCTCAGCTTGTTGGCTGGCTTGATTTCCGCTGCGGCAGGCATTTCGGCCTGCCGTTGCCAGTTTCAGTACACGCCGCCGGCGACGGCCCATGTCCAAGCGGTCCCGGACAGCGGCTCGGTGCCGCAGCAGGAAATCGGCGACCAGATTGCCGACCAGACGCAACAGCAGGTTGGCAGAGACATTCGCGTGGCCAGCCGACTGGTGGCAGGCGCCGCAACCGCGGTAGAGTCTCAGGTTGCCAGGTTCCTGAAACTCAGCAATGTCGAATTCCTGACGAATTCAACCGACTTTACCCGCCGTGGACTCAAACGATTGCAACGCATCGCAACTCAGCTGAAAGCTAACATGTATGCCCGTTTCGAGGTTGCAGGGCATACGGACAGCCGTGGCAATGCGGTCGCCAACACGGCTTTGTCAGAAGCCCGTGCGCGGGCGGTCATCCGCTACTTGATCGATGATGGCCTGCAGGGCGATCGTTTTGTCGCGCGCGGCTTCGGCGAGGCCCGGCCGATAGCGGACAATGGCACTGCTGAGGGACGGCAGCGCAATCGTCGCATCGAATTCACACAACTGAATGACACAAAGCAATGATTCCGGCCCTGACCGCTGATTGGATCTGGCTGGCTATCCTGATAGGCGGACTGCTGATCGGCCTGGGACTTCGGGGGATGTACGCTGACCGGGCCAGGCGCCGCATGCTCGAGGATGCCCGGCAGGAATCGGTGCGCGCGCAATTCCGATTGGACGAAAGCGCCGCCCAGGTCAAGGCTCTGCAAGATCAACTCGGCGAATTGCGAGGCAACGATGAACTGCTGCGGCAGGAACTCGCAACAGCAAAGCGGCAGATCGCGGAACTGGAAGCGCTGATAATGCGCCTGCGCGACAGCGAACAGCTGTTGCGAGACCAGCACGCGGGGTGGCAGAACGAGCGACTGGCGCTGGAAAGTCAACTGGCCGATGCCAATCGGCTGATCGCTGCGCGCAACGAAGCAATTCTGGGTCTCGATGAGGCGCGTAGTCACCTGCACCTGGCTGAGGCTCGGTTCGCGGCGCTGCAAACCCAAAACGAGGAGAGAAACGCGCTGTTAGCACGGCGGTCGAGTGAACAGGATGCGACCGTCCGCAGCGCCGCGGACCGTGGCGGCGAAATCGCCAAAATGCGGTCCCGCATTGCGGAACTCGAACCGCAGGCACGCATGGCGGCCGACTGGCAGGCGCGTCACGATATCGTGCAGAACCGGCTCGCAGAATCGGACAACGATCGCAGCCGACTACGGCATCGTCTGACAGAAACTGAATCCAGAATTACGCAGCTGGACAACAGTCTGCAGGAACGCGACCTGCAAATCCGCCGCATCATCGATCAGTTGGCGGTCATCGAGCCGCGCGCCGCCCTGGCAGAGCAGTACGAGGCGGATCTCAACCGCCTGCTTGCCAGGCAGGGTAGCTTGGAACAAAACCGGGCGCAGATCCGCGCGCGTGACGATCGGATTCGTGAGCTGGAGATTTATCTTGCACGCTTGCGCCAGCGCGTTCTGGAACTTGAACCTTTGCGCGGCGAGCTGCAAATCCGCGAACACCGTTTGCAGGAACTCCAATCGCAGGCAAATTCGCCTGCCATCCTGGGCATCGAAAAGATCATTTCAATCGAATCGCCGGGCAAAGCGAACTAGTGCAGCGCTCGCACCCCCTGAATTGTTGGCGCGCTTTTTTGTTAGCCAGCGCCGCCTTTTCAGGCTGGTTGGCCAGCGCATCGGCAATCGATCTGCGCCAGCTTGCCGGCGTGTCGCGCTCGGATCAGGTGAGCGGTTTGCGGCTGGCGCTCACGCAGGGCGCACAGGCAGCGGTGGGTAAACTCGGGATCGCGGACGGCTTTTTCGGCAACCCGGAAGTACGCATCCCGCTGCCCGGAAAGGTCAAGAAGGCCGAAAGCATGCTGCGGATGTTAGGTTTTGGCGGACAGGTGGACAGCCTTGTGCAGTCAATGAACCGCGCGGCCGAGGCGGCTGTGCCGGAAGCGAAGATCCTGCTGGTCGATTCCATCCGGCAGATGAGCATCACCGACGTGGCAGCCATACTCACCGGCGGCCCCGACTCTGCAACGCAGTATTTTCGCCAGACAACCGGCACGAAACTCACAGAAAAATTTCTGCCCATCGTCAGGCGCAGCACCAGCCAGCTGGGTGTAGCGCAACGCTACAACGAACTGGGCGGCAAGCTCGCCCAGGTCGGGCTGCTCGGACAGGAAGAATCAACCATCGAGGGCTATGTGACGCAGAAGACGCTAGATGGCCTGTTTCTCATGATTTCCAAGGAGGAAGCGGCGATTCGCCAGAATCCCTCAGGCCAGTCGAGCCGATTGCTGCAACGGGTATTCGGCGCGCTCGGTCACTAGCGACTCAAAGATCCCGCGCAATCCGCGTACCAAAAATCTGGCTGGTCAGCGCCTCGGGGTCGCGGCCACGAAACGACGGGCGCTGCCGCAGATAGTTCGAGCGCCACGATCCGCCCTTCGATGCACGGCGATCGCAACCAACCGTAAGGTTCGCCGAGCCGTCGACCGGCGTGTCTCCGTAGGGCATCTGGTAGCAGTCTTCGACCCACTCCCAGACGTTGCCGATCATGTCGTACAGGCCAAACGCGTTAGGCGCCAGGCGCCCGACCGGCGACACGATCTCGAATCCGTCGTCGCAGGGCGCAGGCCCGTAAGACAACACCGCGCCGTTTCTGGCGCCGGACAGGTCATGAATATTCGCAAATTTGCAGGCCTTGGTGGCATCGTCGCCCCAGGCATAAAGTCCGCTGGACCCGGCCCACGCCGCGTACTCCCACTCCGCCTCGGTCAGCAGGCGATAGCGCTTGCCGGTGCGCCCTGCGAGCCAGGACACGTAGGCCATGGCATCGCTCCAGCGAATGCAGGCCACCGGTTCATCGTCGCGGATCGGGCGGCCGTAGCCAGGTTCAGACCATGTGGTGCCGGGCAAAGGGGCGAACTTGTCGCCGACAAAGCCATTGCAGGGCGCGCCTGCGGTCTTGTGACCCGTAGCGGCGACGAATTTCCGGTACTGCCCATTTGTTAGCTCGAAACGTCCGGCCGCAAACGCGTAGTTGATCTTCACCTGGTGCGGTTTGCCTTCATAACGCTCCGGTTCGCCACCGTCGCGGCCCATGAGGAACTCACCGGGCGGAATCACGACCATTTCCGGGCAGTCCTTGCAATCCTTGAAGACCGTCCCGGCCTTGGGCGGGCCCGCGGCGAACGCGGAATGCGCTTGCATGCCCGCTATCACAAGCAGCAGCGCCAGCAGCCTGGCCGGCATGCGCACAAATCCCAGGCAATCAGTTTTCGTCATCCGGCTTTTCCTCAGGTTGTTTTTCGCTGCCCGCCGCCAGCAATGGGCGGCAGACTTTGTCGATCAGTCGTTGGCGCGCGGCAGCGCGCTCGCGCTGGGTGGTTTCATCCGGCTGGAAATCATTGACGGTCTCGGGCGAAGCGGCCTGGCCCTGGGCGTTGAGCCGCTCGTGGGCATCGATGCGCTCGCGCAGCACTGCCACTTCGGAGGTCAGCGCCATCACCATACCTAACAAAGTGTCGACCCGCGGGTCCGGTCCTGGCACGGTGCGGCGACCCTTGTGCAATCGATGACGTTGCATTGGCGCCGCTTTGGGGGCAACGGTTGCGCCACTCATGCCAGCGGTTTCCGGCCCGACACCAGGTACCAGGATTTGTAGCCGCCCTGGTTTTGCTTGCCGAACGCGCCGCTAACACCACGCTTTGGCGGGCCGAAAGCGGCGTCCTGATAACCCGCCGCCACGGCAACGAAACCCACCCGCGTCGCGAGCGCACCGAAGTCAGTTGACACGGCACCCATCCAGAACGGCTCGTTGTTATATCGGGTTTCGAAATCTGCGCGCAACAACGCGTAAGCATCGGCTTCAGCAGCGCGAAACGGCACTTCAAGATGCGCCATGACGCCGCCTGGTCGCAGCACGCGAAAACATTCCTTGATGATCTTCGGCAAGGCTCTCGCCGAGGTCTCATGCAGGACGGCGCTGGTGAATACCAGGTCGAAATGATTATCGGGGTAGCCGGTGTCCTCGGCGCTCGCCTGCTTGAAATGCAGGGACACGCCAAGTCCAGCGGCGCGGGCGTGCGCATAACGCAGCAGCCCGGCCCCGACATCGATGCCATGCACTTCGGCGCTGGGAAATGCGCCGGACACGGCCACCAGGCTGTTGCCGACAGTGCAACCCATTTCGAGAATGCGCGTCGGTGCCAGGTCGGGGAACCGCTCATAGACATGCGCGGCAATGGTCCGGCCGCGCATGTCGTTCATTTGCCCGCCCTGGCGGCCCAGGCTGTAGAGCGACGCGCCCTTATCGAACACGGCGCCCTGGCGGACATCGCCAGGCGCGGGATCGACGTGATAGCTGCCGGGCATCAGGTGGGTGTCGGTCGCTGCAAGGTAGCGCGGCACCACGAAGTTCGGGTCGAGTGTCAGAGAACCTAACGCCGATGCGGTGCGCGCGGACTCGTTCAAGGAATCAAGTTGCCGGTCGACGCAATCACCAGTGGCCTGCCACATGAGTTCCTGCGCCGAGCGCATCGCCGAGACCCAGTTCTGGTAGAGAGGCTCGCGCTCGAGCCGCCGGCGGATCTGCGGAAAGGTCGGTTCTGCGCCATTTTTCGAGCGCAGATCGGCCGCTGTTGCGAACGTGCGTTCACGGAGTGGTGGGTCGAGATTCGCCGCAATGTAGGTCTTGAGTGCGACAACAAACTGCTGTTCCGCAAGTTCGTCGTGATTGCTCTGCGCCATCATGGGATGAATTTTTGTAGCTGCCATAAACCCAATCGTCCCGTACGGTTGTCGTGTTTCACCCAATGAATAGCACAACAAAACCGGCATTGCTAAGGATTCTGGACGTCGCATTGAGTCCCAATGGCAGCCTGCTGGCGATTTCTGATAACAGCAAGGCTGTTTCTGGTCGAACTCAGTCAGACACAAAGGTCCCGCAATGCCAACGCGGACCGCTTTATTACTCGGCAATGTACCAGCGGTTGTCGATCAACTCGAGCGTGAAGCGTTCGTAGGGCAGGCCCTGGTTCGAGACGTCATAAACGGCGCGCGCGCCGTTAGCCTCGAACCGCGGCGCGGTCTGCCCTACGATGCGCAGCGCGGAAATCAGCAGTTCGCGCATGCCCATGCTGCGCGCGCAGCTCGCGATCAGCGTGTCCATTGCCTTGCCCGATTGCGACTTGCGAAAACTCGGGCTCATGTAGTCCTTGTAATAGCGATCGCACTTGCCCGCGACCAGCATCTGCTCGGCGGTGCGCAACATGGCGGTGATGGCGGGTGGATTGGCCACTGCAGCAGCCTCGGGCTGCGCACCTTCCGTGTTTGCGGGCGCGTCCGCGCCGCTGTTACCAGCCAGTGCGGTGGCGCCGGCCGCAGCGCGCGCGCCCTGGCGACCTCGGATCAGGTCGTCGATTTGTATCCGCAGCTCGCCTGGAATGACCGGCTTCCAGTCCTTGCCATCGGCAACCATCTCGATACTCTGGGTAACGGTGGGTGAGTCTTTCTCGTCCTGCACCCGGCCGCGCACAATGACAATGACCCTGTCATTGCCGTCGCGAATGGCACCCAGCCATTGCGGGTCCTGGATCACCCGTGCGCTGAGATCAAGCCGGCGCGACAGATTGATGAAAAAACTCTGATTGGTCTGGCGCTCCAGGACGGCGAGCGTCGCAGCACTGCCGAACAGACGCTTGCGCAACGTAGCGCCGCTGCGTTCATCCTCTTTGCGCAGACGGCCCAGCAGATCAGTGCGCAGCGAATCGAGTTCGCTCTGCGGCAGGATCTGTGCGAGGCCGGCGGCGCCGGCCGAGGACACTGCCACAAGATACACCTCCGCGGCCTTTTTCTGCGCACCGGACACGCTCTCCACCTGCGCGGCGCGGCCGCCGGCTGGATAGGTCGCTGCCAGCAGCAGAAATACCGCGATTTGAAGGCTACGCATGATCAGGTTCGACCGTTCAACTCGACGACGGTTCCTCAGCAACGGCTGCGTAACCAGGCCTGACGCCCAAGGCCCGCGCCAGCGCGTAGTAGACGCCGTACGCTACCATCGACACCAGCAGGCCAAACAGTCCCGACGCCAGCCACGGAGGCGTATACCGGTAGGCTGCCACGATGCCGGTGACGCAGGCTAACACGGCCGGCCAGTTCCAGGTTGGCAGGCGTTCCAGCAAGTCGACGCGGTAGCGCCGGCCGTGGATCAGGTAGTAGTCCACGATCACCGGGCCGATGATCGGCGGCACCAGGTTGGCGAGTTGCGTGATCCAGTCGATGAAGCGCTGATAGATCCCGAGACCTAACAACGTGCCCAGTATGCCGCAGATCACTACCATGACGCGCTTGGGCCGCCGGAACACGCTGGCGGTCTGGATCGCGGGCAGATAAAGATTGGTGTCGCCGGTGGTCCAGAGCGCGAGGCTCATCGCGATCAATCCGATCAAACCAATAAGCGCACCGGCGGTCTTGAGATACGCCGAGAAATCGAAATTGCCGGACACGACGCCGCCCATGGCGCCGATAAACTGCAGGAACCATTGGGTTATCACCAGCACCACAAAAGGAATCGCAATCGACACCCAGGCGCGGCGTGCGAAGCGCGTGTACTCCGCCATCACGATTGCGCCGACAATCCAGGAACCGATCACGATGTTGATCGCATCCACCTGCGTCATCGGCTGCAGTGCCGCGGTCGCTGCGGATTTTTCGAGAAATGCCGCCCACCCGCCCACCTTGTCGATGTTGTAGTAGCCCGCATAGACGCCGACTATCACCAGCACGACCGTGGAAGGCAGCCCGACTCGTTCCAGCCCTTTTACGCCGTATAGAGTGGTCCACGTATAAAGCAGGCCCGCGAAAATGGCGACGGGAACGAACCAGGGGCTGTCGAAGCTTCCGGCCCAGGTAAGACCGAAAGCGCCAACCACGATGCCCTGCCAGCCTATTGTTAGCATCGCGAGAAACAGCACCGGCAGAAATGCACCGACGTTGCCGTAGGTCAGGCGATACAGCAGCCCGCTATTGCAGGCGGTACGGTAGCCCATGTAGCCCACCAGCGCGCCGATCACAAAATTCGCCAGATTGCCCCAAAGCGAAGCAGCCACCAGATCCGGCCAGAATTTGAGCCCAGCACCCAACGAACTGCCGACCAGCAGGCCCGTGACCAGGAACCCCCAGCCAAACGCCAGCGTCAGCAGTGGCAGGGTCTCGCGACGCTGGGAGTCAGCCAGCGGCGCATGAGGATTATCGGCACTGGCACGCTCCTCGCTGGCATCGAGTTGCCACCATTTGGACCACGCTGAAGCCATTGGAACCCCCTGAATTATGTGAACTGGCTCTCGTTTGCCAGATTCATAGCGCGCCGCCGCAGCGAAAGCAAGCCGCGCTTTTCTCTCGCCAGTTAACGGAATGACCTCCATCACGGACAAGTGCCGCACAACCAGCTAGAAAGCAGGCTGGTTGTCCGCGCCTTGCAAGGAGCCGATAATTTGTCCCGTCCTATGCCCAGCATCTCCAATCATGATGTCCGTGTCGCGAGCCACCAGCCCGGCGGTGGCGTGGGCGCAGGTATCGCCGTCGCGGTGCTATCGATCGATGACACATTGATCTCGACACTCAGCGAAGTTGTTACGTCTGATCACTCGATCGCCATTGCGCCCGATGCGCACACCCTTGCGGAGCAGATCGCCGCGACCAATGCAGGTGTCGTCCTCATCGACGCCGATGCCGTCGCCGAGGATATCGTGGACACGCTGCGCAGCTTACGCGCCCAGTTCCCGGACATGATACTGGTTGCCGCCGGCAATTCCGCTCAGCAGTCGCGCCTGGCTAACATGGTCACCGACGGGTCCGTCTATCGCTTTCTGCACAAACCGGTGTCCGGGCCGCGCGTGCGCCAGTTCATCGACGCGTCACTGCGCCGCTACGATGAACAGCGCGGTGCCGCAGCCGAGATACGCCGCGCGCAGGACGCCGTCACGTCGTCAGCGGTGCCGGCGACGAAAATTCCCGCAGGAATTCTGCTGGGTGGCAGCGCGGCCATTGCGTTGTTAGCACTGGTACTCTGGTCGACGCTGGGGAACTCGCCCGAAAGGCGCGCCGCCGCGACACCCTCCAGCACGGCCACCGCCGGCAACGCTGTCGGCATCGATCAGGACAGGCAAGTGGCCGCTCTGCTGGATCGCGCCGAAAAGGCGTTTCAGACCGGCCGCATTGATGAGGCTACTCTGCTGCTCGGCTCGGCCAGCAGACTTCAACCGGACAATGCGCGACTGATATTTTTGCTGACCGAGCTCAGCAAGACCAGGGAACGCGCAACGCTCGCCCAGGCTCGCAATGCGGCCGCGAGTGGCGACTATGACAAGGCATTTGCGACACTGGATTCAGCCAACTCCGCAGACCGCACGACTCTGAACGAAGCGCGTCGAGACCTCAGCCAGCAGCAAGGCGAGGATCGCCTTAAGACACTGTTGCGGCTTGCGCAGGAGCGGCTCAACAAGGGCGCCATCATCGAGCCTGCTAACGACAATGCCAACTTCTATGTGTCGTCAGCGCGAACTCTGTCGCCACGCGACCCGGCCACGCAGCGCATATCGCAGGCGCTGCAGGATCGCGTGCTGCAGGAGGCGCGCGCCTCGGCCGGACGCGGCGAGAGTGCCACGACAGAAAAATGGCTGAATTACGCACGCCAGAACGGCGCCGCACCTGCCGAGGTGGATGCGGTACGGCGCACACTGAGCGAGGCCCGCGCCTCACTGAAAGCGGTGGAAATCTCGCGACTCAACACCCAAGTGCGCCAGCGAATCGTGCAGGACCGCCTGATCGAGCCCGTTGACGACAGTGCGCAGTTCTGGCTGGCCAAACTCCGGGATCTCGATGGTTCTGCTTCGGCTACCATCGAGGCGTCACAGTTGTTAGCTGAGAAATTACTGGTCAAGGCGCGGGCAGGCCTGGCAGCGGACGATCTTGAATCCGCGAAGCGCTGGCTGCGTTCGGCGGATTCCGTGGCCGGACGCAGCATTGACGGCGCAGCGGTTGCCGCCGACATTGCTACGCGCGAAGAGAAACAGAAGCGCGACAAGGAAGTGATTGGAGTTGGTTCGCTGAAGCGGGTCAAGTTCGTCGAACCTGTCTATCCTGCCAATGCTATAGAGAAGAAGATCTCCGGCTGGGTCGACCTTGAATTCACGTTGCTCAAAGATGGCAGCGTGGCGAATATCCGCATCCTCAACGCGCAGCCGGGCGGGACATTCGACGACGCGGCGCGCCGCTCTGTCGCCAAGTGGCGCTTTGTGCCGGTCCAGCGTGACGGCGGCGCAGTCGAACAGCTCGTTCGGATGCGCTTGCGATTCACCCTGCCATACTGAACCATGACCGAGCGATTGCTCATCGCGAGTGGCGACGCCCGATACGGTGAGTGGCTGTGCCATTTCATCGGCACTTTCAGGCCCCATACCAGGATCGAATCCGCGAACCTGAGCGAACTTGTCAGTGGCACTGGAATGCAGCGCGCAAACGGTTCAATCCTGGTGCTGCATGCCGATTTCGCCCAGCTGCCTAACAACGAAGCGCCTGGGGGCATTGACCTGCTGCACCGGCTCGCAGATTTTCCTGACCATCCTGAAGTGATAGTCATTGCCGAGAATGGTAGCGAATTGACCGCCGTACAGGCCATGCGGCTCGGCGTGGAAGACTACCTGCCACGCCAGCTGCTGACGCCCGACCGATTCTGCGATGCGTTGCGGGTTGCACAGCGCTCATCCGAGCGCCGCGCCGCGGCCGCGCGCCGCGAGCAGACCGCGTCAACACCAGAGAACCTGGATCTGGAGGCTATTGCGATTCCGCGCTACCAGATCCTGCGCGCCATTGGCCGATCTGAGCGAGCCGTCGTCTACCTTGCAACCTCGGATGACATTGACTCCGAGGTGGCGCTGAAGGTCAGCCATGATGTTCCGGCCGAAGATACCGTGATCATGCAGAACCTGGCGCGGGAGTACGAAGCCCTGGCGGCCATCGACGACCCGGCCGTGGTCGACATTTTTGACTACGGCGTGCATGCCGGCCATGAATTTCTGGCGATGGAATATTTTCCCTGCGGCAACCTGCGAGACCGCATGGAGCAACCGCTGACCGTGGCGCAGGCTGTTTCTTACCTGAAGCGCATCGCAGCTGCGCTCGGCGTAGTTCACAAGCATGGCCTCGTGCACCGCGACCTGAAACCGCAGAACGTGATGCTGCGCGAAAACGACGACATCGTGCTGATCGATTTTGGTCTGGCAAAAATCGTCAGTGCCGGCACTAACAGTTATTCAGGCATGCTGCGTGGATCGCCGTACTACATGAGTCCCGAGCAGGCGCAGGGTGTGCCCGTGGATCATCGCACTGATTTGTACAGCCTCGGCGTGATGTTTTTTGAGATGCTGACCGGGCACAAACCATATTACGGAAACACTGCGATCGAAGTGCTGCAGCAGCACGTAACGGTTGAGGTCCCGCGCCTGCCGGAAGCGATCAGCGGTTTTCAGCCGATCATTGCCCGCCTGATGGCAAAGAAAGCCGATGACCGCTTCAGTGACGCTGCGGCTCTCTCGGTGGCGCTCACGGCATACTGACCAGGCCAGGTCAGTCTTTCTTCGCGCCTTCCCTGTCAAACTTCCTGCCCAGGAACCATCCCGTCAGGAACCACGCGGCCGCGAGACCCGCGCCAACAAACGCGGCGCCGGCGCTGTTCAACCCGACTTTTTCCAGCGCTTTGTTAGCTTGGGCAAACAGAAAATCCGACGTACGGTAGACCGGCACGTCGATCAGGTTCTTGGCCTTGTATTTGGACTCACGGTCGAGACGGCTCATCAGCATTTCACGGCCCGGGCGGACAAAGGCGTATTCGCCCCAGCGGCGGATCACCATCGCAACCGCCAGCGACCAGAAGCTGCCCAGGGCGCCCATCGACAGGAAACCCGCAACCAGGACCAGCGGCACGATGGTCAGCAACGCCCGGACACCAAAGGTTCGTGCAATCCACCCCGTCAACATAAGCTGCGTCAGCGCTGTCAGACCCTGCACGATGAAGTCGAAACTGGCGAACACTTCGGTGCGCTTCTCGATGTCGTCATACAGCTCGGCAACCTGTTTCAATTGCTCGAAATACAGAAAGGTATTGACCGCCGACAACAGAACGACAAACAGCGCGATCAGCAGCAGGTAAGGCGATCGCGCCACCAGGCTGAAGCCGGCGAACGGATTGCCGCCCAAAGCGCGATCATCCATCCTTGCGCCAGCGCTGCTGGTCCAGCCGGCCGCCACCGTCATCAGTCGGCGCTGGAACAGGATCGCCAGTACAAATCCCGCGGCACCTAACATCAGCACGCCACTTGTCCCTACCATTTGCACCACGAGACGGGTAACGACTGGACCCAGAAAGGCACCCAGCGTGCCGCCTGCGGCGATAAAGCCGAATAGCCGCTTGGTCTGATCGCTGGAAAACATCTCCAGCAGGAAGCTCCAGAAGATCGATACCAGCAGCAGATTCAGCACGCTGATGAAGACATAGAAGCTGCTGCCAAGGATACGCATCTGTTCTTCGGATTGAAACGCCACCGCATAACCGAAAACGATGAGCGCGGTGCCGCCATAAATGCCGGGCAGCAGGATGGAGCGCCGGACCTTGGACACCAGCCAGCCGTAAAATGGCACGATCGCGAGGGCGAAAATGGCGGTCCACAGCCATAGATCGCGCGTTGCGTCGCGACCGATCACCGTGCCGATCGTCTCGCGCACCGGGCGTACCGCAAAATATCCGCCCAGCACGCAGAACAGCAGCAGGAAGGCCGCGATCGCGGCGCGTGATTCCTGCGGCTCGACTTTGGCGACGCGATTGAGCAGTCTCTGCAACGGACCCAGGGAGGCTTCAGCTGACATTGATGGTTATCCCTGCAAAAGAGTTCTTGTTAGCTTGAGAAATCATCGGCCAGAGGCCGCAGCGTCGACAAATCGAGTTTCAGCCCGGGCGAAGTTACCACCGACTGGAAGCCTTCCTGCTGCAGCTTGACACCGAATGCCGTGGCGGATGAGACCTCGCCATGCACCAGGTATACCGGTGGTCTGGCATGAAAATTTCGCACCCAGCGCAGGAGATCATCCTGATCGCCATGAGCCGATAGACCTCCCAGGGTGTGCACCCTGGCCGCCACGCGGATCGATTCACCGTGTATGCGCACGCTCGGTACCCGATCGACGATCTGGCGTCCCAACGTTCCCGGCGCCTGAAACCCGGTGATGATGACATGGGTCTCGCTGCGATCAAGATTGTGCTTGAGATGATGCAACACCCGTCCGCCGTTACACATGCCGCTGCCGGCGATGATGATGGCGCCCGAGCGCAGCCGGTTGATGGCGCGCGAGTCGTCCGGCGTGCGGCAGAACCGTATGTTAGGCAGTGGCGGCATCCCGGTGAATTCCCGGCGCAGCCTCGTGGCCTCGGCGTCAAATTGCTCGGGATGGCGCCAGTAGACCGCGCTGGCTTCAATCGCCATCGGGCTGTCGAGAAAGACCTGCCAGCGATCGACCCGCCACTCGGTGGCGTGCTTGCCTAACAAATAAAGCACATCCTGGCTGCGGCCGATGGCGAATGCCGGGATGATCACGTTGCCCCGATCGCGCCAGGCCTGCTGCAGGATCTCACCGAACTCGAGCTCGGTGGCGGCGCGGTCGCGATGGCGGCGATCGCCGTAGGTCGTTTCCATCAGCACGATGTCGGCGCTGGAAAACTGCCAGGGGTCCTGAAGTATCGGCGAGTTGTATTGACCGAGATCGCCGCTGAATACCAGTTTGCGCCGTACTACCGCATTGCCTGACCCCTCTGTTAGCCACACCTCGACGCTGGACGAGCCCATGATGTGGCCCGCGTCGCGTACCTGCGCAACAACGCCCGGCAGGATGTCAACGCGCTTGTTGTAAGGAACGGTGCGCAGCTGCTTGAGCACCTGCTCAACATCGTGCAGCGTATAGAGCGGCTCAACCACGGGATCGCTCGCGGCAGCCTTGAGGTTCGTCCTTTCGGCATCGCGCGCGGCGAGCCCAGCCGAGTCGCGCAGCAGGATAGGGAGAAGCTCAGCGCAGGCCGGGTTGGTGTGGATAGGCCCGCGATAACCACGTTGAATCAGCAGCGGCAACCGGCCACAATGGTCGATATGCGCATGACTCAAAATAACCGCGTCAATGGCGTCAGCCTGGAAAGGAAACGGCAGCCGATTGCGCTGCGGCGCGTCGCGCCCTCCCTGGATCATCCCGCAATCCAATAGCAACTGCCTGCCAGCCACGCGCAGAATGTGGCAGGAACCGGTAACCTCGCCCGCCGCACCAAAGAACTCCAGTTCCATTTGTTGTCTTGCTCCGCGCCGATCCGTAACATGCCGGCCGACCCATCTTAAAAGGAATTGCCCGTGATTTCGCTGAATGTAAACGGCGCCAGCCGCGAACTCGATGCCGAGCCTGAAATGCCCCTGTTGTGGGCGCTGCGGGACCTGCTGAAACTCACCGGCACCAAGTACGGCTGTGGCAAGGCGCTGTGCGGCGCCTGCACCGTGCATATGGATGGGCGACCGATCCGTGCCTGCGTAACGCCGGTTTCGGCTGTCGCCGGGAGGAATATTACAACCATCGAAGGCCTGTCGGCCGATGGCGATCATCCCGTGCAGCGCGCCTGGATCGAACTCGACGTCGTGCAATGTGGCTGGTGTCAGTCCGGCCAGGTGCTTGCGGCCGCCGCGCTCCTCGAAGCTAACAGCAATCCCAGCGATGCGGATATCGATGCGGCCATGGACGGCAACATCTGCCGCTGCGGTACCTACCCCCGGATACGGGCGGCTATCAAGCGGGCCGCTGAAATCAAGCGCCGGGGTGCGGAATGAACGCGGACACCAACGCCGGACGCCGGCACTTTCTGATTGGTACCGCCGTCATCGGCGCGGGCCTGGTGATTGGCATCAATGTCGCCAGGCGCCGTGGCACGGCCACGCGATCGGGCGGCGGCGGCAAGACCCTGTCGCCTAACGTCTGGCTGCGAATCGCACCCGATGACACCGTGACGCTGGCATCGGGCAAGGCGGAGATGGGCCAGGGCATCACAACGGGGCTGGCGATTGCGCTTGGCGAGGAACTGGATATCGATCCGGCGCGGATCGTGGTCGAATTTGCCGGCGTCGACAAGGCCTATTACCACCCCTTCCTGCCGGCGCAATTCACCGGCGGCAGCAACAGCACGGTAACGACTCACGAGGTGTTGCGCCAGGTTGGCGCGACCGCACGTGCGATGTTGTTAGCTGCGGCGGCGAAAAAATGGGACACGACCGTGGCGGAGCTGCGCACCGACAATGGCGTGGTCCATTACGGCAGTCGCAAGCTCAGCTACGGCGAGCTCGCCGATGCGGCGGCCGGAGAAGTGCTGGCCACAAAGCAGAAGCTGAAAACCCAGGCGGAATTCAAGTACATCGGCAAGACGCAGCCGCGCAATGACACCAGGGTCAAGGTCACGGGCCGCGCGAAATTCGGACTCGATGTCGACGTACCGGACATGCTGACCGCGATGATCGCGCGGGCACCCGTATTCGGCGCGACAGTCAAGTCGTTTGACGACAGCGAGGCGCGCAAGATCCAGGGCGTGGTCGCAGTCAAGCAGGTGCCGAGTGGCGTCGCGGTGCTGGCTGAAAACACCTGGGCGGCGCAGCGTGGCCGCGATGCGCTCAAGGTGGACTGGAATCTTGGGCCCATGGCACGCTTTGATGTCGCGCAAGTACGCGCGGATTATCGCGCGAAGATCCGCAAGCCCGGATTGATCGCCCGCAATGATGGCGATGCGTTGCAGGCGCTGCAGTCCGCCGGCAGCCGCAGCATCGATGTGGAATACGAACTGCCGTTTCTCGCGCACGCCACGATGGAGCCCATGAATTGCGCCGTACACGCGCGCGCCGATGGCGCCGACATCTGGGTCGGCACCCAGGGTCACTCGTTGGATGTGGAGAATGCAGCGGAAATTCTCGGCCTCAAGGCCGACCAGGTGCGGCTGCACGTGCAGTACCTGGGCGGCGGCTTTGGCCGCCGTGCTAACACGGTGTCTGATTTTACAGTGGAGGCAACCCATGTCGCCAAGGACGTCGGCCGTCCGGTGAAGACCGTCTGGACGCGTGAAGATGACATGCAGGGCGGTTACTACCGGCCTTTCAGCGTCAGCCGCGTGCGCGCGGCAATCGACAAGGACGGCAAGCCGCTGGCCTGGTACCACAATTGCGTTTCGCAGCCGGTGCTCGCGACGTCCGCATTTGCCAAGTTTGCAGTGCTGCCCGATGGCCGCGATCCGTCCAGCAGCGAAGGTTCCGCGAACCTGCCGTACGCGTTCCCTAACATCCGCGTCGATTCGATCAACGGCGTGAATGGCGTGCCGATCCTGTGGTGGCGATCGGTGGCCAATTCCTTCCATGGTTTTGTGGTCAATTCCGCGATGGACGAACTGGCGGCGCTGGCCGGCATGGATCCGGTGAAATTTCGCCGCAGCCTGTTAGGCAAGCGGCCAAGGCATCTCGCCGTACTTGATCGTGCCGCCGAAATGGCCAATTGGGGCCGGCCCCTGGCACCGGGTCACTATCATGGTGTCGCGTTGCACGAAAGTTTCGACAGCATCGTGGCGCAGGTGGCGGAGGTATCGGTCGATGGCGCGGAGGTCAAAGTGCACAAAGTGCATTGCGCGGTCGATTGCGGTACCGCCGTGAATCCGGGCCAGGTCGAGGCACAGATGCAGAGCGGCATTATTTTCGGTCTTTCCGCTGCGCTGTGGGGCGAGATCACGTTCAAGGACGGCCGCGTGCAGCAGTCGAACTTCGACAGCTACCGCGTGCTGCGCATGAGTGAAGCGCCGGCCATCGAAGTCAGCATCATCAACAGTGGCGCGGCGTTAGGCGGCATTGGTGAGCCTGGCACGCCGCCAATTGCACCGGCCGTATGCGCGGCAATTTTCGCGGCAACCGGCAAGCGCATCCGCAAGCTGCCGATTGCGGGTTCGTTAGCCTGATGACCGGGACGTCCCTGTCAGCTGCTGGAATGCACGATCACGCGGCATCGCCGCCCTGTGCGGCGCCCCGAACAGGCGTCGCACAGGTATTGACGAGGAACGCCGTCTTACTTGCGGTCGAAGACCAGCGTGTTGTTGAATGGTTTGCCGTTGGCGCCGGTTCCCTTGTTCGCCAGCGTCAGCGCCTTGCCATCCTTGGAAAGTGTCCGGACCGTCGTGCCAATCGCCTTGCCCGCCTTCTTTTGCGTGCTGACAACGGTGTTGGCGTCCTTGCGCGTCAATGACAGGCTATCCCAGTCCGGGGAACCCGAAAACGGGTAATCTTTGCCGTCGTACTTGAAGGTCGAATCCTGGGTCCCGGCCGTGCCGTCAGCAGCGACCTGGGTAACCTTTATCGAAATACCTTTCGCTGATTCCGTGTAGACGCGCGTTTGCGACTTGAGTGCGGGACCGGGGTTGAACTTGGACTTCGCCACGTTGAGCTGCCAGGTGCCCACGATCGGGTCCGCCGCCCCAGCGGCCACAACCACGCTGTTACCAGCGAACGCCAGAACGGTTCCAAGGCAAAGTGTTCTTAGTAAAGTGCTCATGACTCACCTCGTGTTATTGATCGGCCGGTGAGCCTGCTCGCAAAGGTAATTCGTGTCAATCAGCCGCTTCGGCCAGCTAACGCTTCGCCCTGGCCTGCAGGTAGTCGACCGCCACCTGCGCGAACGCGTGCGTGCCAACCGGAATGCCGCTCTCATCCACATAGAATAGCGGCGAGTGGTTGACGGCCACGGTCAGAATATTTGCATCCTTGGGCGTAATGCCAACAAAGAAGAAGAAGCCCGGTACCTTCTGTGCGAAATAGGCGAAATCCTCGGCGCCTGTTTCCAATGGAATCGCCAGCACATTGGCATCGCCTGCCGAACGTTTCAGCGACGGAACCACCAGGTTGGTCAGCTCCGGGTTGTTATAAACGACCGGATTGCTACTAAGAATCAGTTCGAAAGTCGCGGTGGCGCCATTGGCCGCCGCCACGTTTTCCGCAATCCGTTTCATGCGCATCATGATGTCGGCACGTTGCTGTGGATCGAAGCTGCGAATCGTGCCAATCATTTCTACCTCGTCAGGGATGATGTTGTTGCGTATGCCGCCCTTGATCATGCCCACGGTCACCACGGCCGGATTCCTGGTGATATCGATCGTGCGGCTAACAATGGTTTGCAACGCATTGACGATCTGAGCGGACGTGACGATCGGGTCGACGCCGCCCCAGGGCCGTGCACCGTGCGTTTGCACGCCTTTGACCAGAATACGCCAGGCATCCGAGCCCGCCATGATCGGTCCGCCCCGGTAGCCGATCTGGCCGGCTCGCAGATTCGAGGTCACATGCAATCCAATCGCAACCTCCGGCTGGTACTTGTCGAACACACCCTCTTTCAACATCAATGGCGCCCCGCCTTCTTCTCCTGCGGGGGCGCCTTCCTCGGCAGGCTGAAATATAAACAGCACATTGCCCGGCAAATCCGCACGGACTTTCGTCAAGGCTTGCGCGATGCCCATGAGAATTGACGTGTGTGAATCATGGCCACAAGCGTGCATCACGCCGACCGTGTTGCCATTGAAGGTGTCGGTGCGGGTGGATTTGAAAGGAACGTTGGTTTGCTCGGTAACCGGCAATCCATCCATGTCGGCGCGCAGCGCGATGGTCGCTCCGGGCTTCCCGCCTTTCAGGAGACCTAACACACCGGTCTTCGCGACACCGGTCTCGACTTCGAGCCCGAGCCGGCGCAGATGTTCGGCCACGATCTTCGAGGTGCGGAACTCACGATTCGACAATTCGGGGTTTTGATGGAAGTCCCGCCGCCATTCGATAATGCGCGGCGCGAGCGTGTCCAGCTCGCGGTCTACCCGTGTATTAAGGTCGGAGGCGTGCGCGAAACCAATGCCGCCGACAACTACGCCCAGAGCGAACAATTTGACGGACATGATCAGTCTCCCTTACCCGGCGTGATCAAATGATAGATTGAAATCTGGCCTGTCTTCTCACCTAACAACAGTTTGCGCCCGTCTGGTGACCAGCTCAAGAGTACCGGCTCGCCCTCGGCCAGATGCGCATCCAGCGCCAGCGTCGATTTGCCGGGCAACCAGAGCGACAGCCGCCAATCCCTGCCGATGGTCGCTGCATGATTGCCATTCGGTTGCACCGCAATCGCCGTAATTCGTTCGGTGTGGCCGCGATACTGTTGCGGTCGCGTGCCCTCAGGGCCCTTGCCGCTGAAATCCCAGACCACGAGTTCGTTGCCGGCGGCGGTGAAGAGGTAGCGGCTGTCGGCGGTGAACAACGTGTATTCGACCTTGCCGCCATAACCGCGCATCTGCGAATCGCGGCTGCTGGCGAGGTACCAGAAATGCACCGAACCCTCGGCCGTGCCGGTGACGATGACCTTGCCATTACGGCTGAACTCGGCGGTGAGGCAGGTCTCCGGCAGCGCCAGCAGGCGATGCTCGTAGCGCTCGCCTTCGATTCGCACCAGGGAAACGCCGCCATGGGCGGCGGCCGCGAGATCGCGGCTGTCGCGCGACCACGCGAGCGCATTCACCGACGCCGGCAAGGGATCAAAAGCATGCGCACTCGATCCGTCAGCGGTCCAGAGTGTCAGCTGGCGCGCAGCCGCGCTTGCTAACAAGCTGCCATCAGCGCGCCAGGCGAGTCTTTCAATCCATTGCCTGCCGCGCGGGCTGCGCCAGAGTTGCACGCCGCTGGCGGCATCCCAGCAGGCGACGCTGTTGTCCTGGCCACAGCTCGTGAACTGCGGATGACCCGGCCGCCAGGCGACATCCATGGCGCCCATGCCGTGAGTACCAAGTCTATCAATGCGCAGAGTCTCGTCAGCTAACAAGCCGCTGAAGACACCGCCCTCGCCACCGGCCAGTGCGAATCGGCTGGAGTCCGGCGCCCAGCTGACGCGCAGCGGAAAATCCTCGATGCGCGCGACCGCGCCCGGCGCCAGTACGGCTTGCGGTTTAGCCACGCGTAAACATCCTCAGGCGCGGCAAGAGGAAAATCCCGCTTCCAGTTCCTGCCGGTCGAGCGAACGTCCGATAAACACCAGGCTGTTATGACGAGGCAGATCGCCCCAAGGCCGCTCGAGTTGGCCGTCGAACATCATGTGCACACCATGGAACACATAACGGCGCGCTTCGCCCTTGAGGCTCAGCACACCTTTCATGCGGAAAATGTCGGCGCCGCGCGACTTGAGCAGATACGACAACCAGTCGTTGACCTTGTCGGCGTTGAGTTCACCCGCTTCGCTGATGCCCACCGATGCAATGCGGTCATCGTGGTGATGCGAAGCGAAGCGACGCTCTTCAACCGGGTGTGTCTGCGCCAGTGACAGGCCGAACTCCTCGGGCGCGTGCTCGAGGAAAATCGCGTAGCGACCCGGCCTTGCAGCCTCGATCGACACGCCGCTGCCCGGGTGCGTCAGCGATGCGTGGTAGAAGCCGGCGCCGGAGATCCGGCCGCCGCAGTCGATGACCGTCGCATCGGTCGAAAACAGCCGCACGGCCTGCTCGGTCAGTGCGGCCATGGTCGCACCCGCCGCCACTTCAATCAGCGCGAGGCCCAGATGCGCGCCATGCGCATGATCGTGGTCATGATGGTGATCGTGCGTCGCTTTGTTAGCATTGCCGAACGCATGCGGACCAGCCGCGAGGTCGTAAACGCCGGCCCATTCGAACGGATATTCCGGCTCGAGGAAAGTTGCGTCGGCGGCCAGCGCCTTGGTCAGATCGAAGGCGCCGATGCCGAGCACGGACGCGATCGGCACGTCGGAGTTACGCGAGCGCAGGATTCTGGCGGTGCCGTTGATCGCCCGCACCCGCCGCTCGACGCGCGCCAGCGCCGCGTCGTCAACCAGATCGATCTTGTTCAGCAGCACCACGTCGGCGAATGCCACCTGCTCGGCAGGTTCCTTCAGGTCCTGCAGATGTTGCTCGAAATGGCGCGCGTCTACCACGGTCAGGATCGCATCGACGACAAACTGGGTCTTGAGTTCGTCGTCAAGAAAGAACGTCTGCACCACCGGACCGGGATCGGCCATGCCGGTGGTCTCGATCAGCACGTGATCGAAACGGTCGCGGCGCTTCAGCAACTGGCCGAGGATGCGGATCAGGTCACCGCGTACCGTGCAGCACAGGCAGCCGTTGTTAGTTTCGAAGATCTCTTCTTCGGCGCCGATGACGATCTGGTGGTCGACACCCACCTCGCCAAATTCGTTTTCGATGACCGCGATTCGCTTGCCATGCTGCTCGGTGAGGATGCGATTGAGGAGCGTGGTCTTGCCCGCGCCGAGGAAGCCGGTCAGCACCGTGACCGGGATACGATTGATTTGGGACATGGCGCTATTTTACCGGATCGGATCCAGAGCGATACGCTCATGGCAGGACCCTTTGTTAGGAAAAATCAGCTCAGCCAGGAGCGCAGCAGCGGCACGCGCGCCAGAAATATTCCGAGGCGCCAGCGCCAGCGGTAGCCCGCACTGACCGGCTGTGGCGGAACCACACGGCGCATCGGTGCACGCAGGTCATGGTGCACGAATACCCGGTGGGCCACGAAGGAATAGACCCGGCCGCCTGCCTGCACCTGGCAGGTCTGCGCGCCCGGCTCCGCCGGAAGATGGACTACCGCGTCGCACAGCCCGGCGGGCAGTTGAGGCTCCGTGGCGGTGTCAAAAGAGACGATGGCCTGGGCGCCGGCGGCGTCTCGCAGCTTGCCGCTGAACGTCAATGGGAGGGGGAAACCCGGTTCAAAACACACGGCCACTGGACCGGAAAACATCAACACATTCGGCATGGCGGCAGTCGACCATGAATCCGCCGCCCCTGCAACCGGGGCTGGGTTTCGCGTTAATCTAGGGACCGTGAACGAAATTCCGCAGCACAGTCGCCGGGTGATCGAACGCCTTCTCGATGGTTATTGCGCGCGTATTTGCCCGCCTGGGGCGCGCCATACGGTGCGCCTCAGCTACCGCATCGACCTGGACCACGTGACGCTGTTCGAGTTGCAGCGCATTTGCGGCGTACCGGGTACCCAGCAGTCGGTGCCGGTCGCGGAATTCCGCTACCGGAGCCAGGACAGCGGCTGGCGCCTGGCGTGGCGCGATCAGGCCGGACAGTGGCGGCCTTATCCGCTCGAGCCACGGCAGCGCACGTTTCTGCAGTGGCTGCGCGAATTCGATCACGACCCGGATGGCCGTTTCTGGACACGCGTGGACGGCAAGAGCCTGCGCTGGTGCACCTCACGCGGGCGCTGCGACGGCTGCGAGCAGAAATACTGCCAGGTGTTAGGTCTCAGCCAGCCGGCCACTTACTGGCAGAACGGCTGAAATCCCGCGACGCCGCGCGCACCACGCAAAACCGCTGCCCGGTGGGCGCTTCCATCACACACCAGCTCTGCACGCGTTCGACCGCTGTCGCACCTAACGCTGTCAGGCGTTGCACCTCGGCCTCGATGTCGTCGGTTTCGATATCGAGATGCACCCGGCTCGAGTGACTCACGCGCTGTACTTCGATATGCAGCCGCTCCTGTGGGTCCATCAAGCGGACGTATTTTTCGCCTTCCGAGGCCGGCAGTGCTTTTTGCGCCATCCCGAGGGCCTGCGACCAGAAGCTGGCAGCGCCTCCCAGATCCGTAGTTTGGCAGTCGATGATGAATCCGGCGAGCTTGCTGCGATGCATGGTCTATCCTCCGTTCCGGAAATGGTAACCAAGGAGCGAGGCATTTGGTGGATTCCAAATTGCGCGCTATCTTCGGGGCATTGGAATCCGGAGGTTTTATGAGCTTTCTTGCCCGCAGTCTCCTCGCCGCCAGCGCCGCCGTCCTGGCGTTGACCTCGTGCACCAGCACAACCGCTTCAGGTCCGCCGCAACTTGCGCCGGTGGTTTTTCCGGCTGGCGCCGCCGTCAGCACCCGTCCCGGGGAAATGCCTTCCTGGATGATTCCTAACATGGGCGAGGCCGCCGAAGCCTATTACGGCCCGGACAGCGAACACATTATCGCGCAGGTGCAAAGCACGCTCGCCGTCAAGAGCGCGCGTGGCATGTCCGGCTTTCTGACCCAGACCTTCACAGACGCCGGCACCGACATCGTGCAGATCAACAAGCGCGGCTGGGATGCCTGCTCGTGGTTTTTCCCGGATGGCAAGAAGCTGGTTTGGACGTCCATCAAGGACAATCTCGACATGGACATTGGTAACTGGTCCGACTGGCGCAAGTACCCGCAGGGTTCAGAGCTTTACACCTCGGATCGCCAGGGCGGCAACGTTGTCAGGCTAACAAACAACAAGTATTACGAGGCCGAAGTGACCGTGTCGCCCGACGGCAAGTGGATCGTGTTCGGTCGCCAGATCAACGGCATCATGGATCTCTGGGTCATGAAGTCCGATGGCACCGGGGAAAAACAAATCACCTTTACGCCCGACGACCAGGAGGGCGCGCCGTACTTCCTGCCGGACAGCGAGACCATTGTTTTCCGTGCGTGGAAAGCGTCTGAATACGAACAGAAGCCCACGCCGATGACCATCTATACCATCAAGCGCGACGGCAGCGGCCGCACCCCGCGCACCTTCACGCACGACATGAACTGGGCGCCGTTCCCGACGCCGGATGGGCAGCATTTCCTGTTTGTGCGCGCCGAGACGCCCGCAAACTGGGAGATCTATCTCGGCGATTTCAATTCGCGCGAAATCAAACGACTGACATTCGACGATGCGTTTGACGGTTTCCCGGCAATCTCTCCGGACGGCCGCAAGATGCTCTGGACCACCTCACGCATGGGCGGCGGCAAGGGCTTCATGCAGGGATTGCGGCTGCATGTCATGGACGTCACGTCGCTTGGCCTGGGCCCCCGCAGGCGCAAATAGATTGCTGACAACGACCGCCAGTCATCTCCAGTCCGTGCGCCGCCGTCGCGCGGGCTTTTTTTTGCTGGCGCTGAGCCAGTTGGGTTACGCACACCCGGGCTGGGCGCAATCCGCCGCACCCGGCATGCGGGGCAGCGGCATACCGGAGAACACCGGGTCTAACAAAAACCTGGTCTCGTCGGTGAGCGGCCACTTGAGTCGCGGGCCGGTTTTTGAAGACTGGCAACTGCTGACCCACCCGGACCGCTCGCGCACACTCCTGGTCTGGCAGGTCGACGGGCGACTAGGATCGCAAAGCGATGCGATGTTCCGCGTCGCGGCGGATTCGAGCATCCTGGCGGGCTATGTGCACGAACAGCCGCGTGCTGGCAGCGCGCGCTTGGAGTTTGTGCGCGATCATATGCCCGGGCTCGCCGCGAGAATTTTTTCGCTGGCGCAAATACAGGGCGGGCATGCGCAGCCGAATCCTCCGATGGCGAGACTGGCAGACTCGCCTGGCAACAGAAACCTGAAACGCGCCGGCGTTGCGCGCTGGGCCAGGGGCCGTTACGCGTACACCACCTTCAAGGACGGGCGCGCACGCGGCACCGAGGATTTTCATCTGACCGTCCACGCTGACGGTTCGCGCTCATTGACCATGTGGCATGACATCTTCGCGCGCCACTCGCAGTTCAGCGTCAATCTGAATATCGATGCCGCGCAGCGGCCGACCGCGGCATTCATCTCCTACTGGACCGTCGATGGTTACAAGGGCTCCACCTTTATCAAGGTGGATGGCTCGCAGTTGCTGGCTGACTATCGTGGCCAGGCAGGCGATCTGAATCAAACGCTCGCGGTGCCGGCGCAGTTTTCGATCGGCAGCCATCCGGTTGCGGGAGACGGCTGGCATACCTTCAGTTGCGACGGCGCAGCCGGCCGGCAGGGCAACGCGCGGGTGTATTCCATGGAAGCCACGGCCGATCTATCCAAGCCGATGTTCGGCGAGCTCAACAATATGCCGTGCGAAGCATTCGGCGCCGAGCGCATCAGCGTTCCGGGCGGCACTTTTGACACGCTGCATTTTCGCCTCGGTGGCGTCAGCGACATCTGGATCACGCAGCAGGACCGCATGATGGTGAAATTCACCACCGAGAAATTCGACCGTGCTTATACGCTGGTCGAGTTTCACGGCGAGGGTTTTGCGGTCCCAGCCCACAGCCGGCGTACATAGTCCTCAAAGCGCGCAGGTTCGCCGCCGAGCAGCAGGCGCAGGATGTTAGGATTGCCCAGAAATCCATGGTGATCGTAATGCGCATTCATGGCGAGCATCTGTTCAACCCGATCGACTGAATTACCAGCTGCGGTCGCCTTTACGCGCAGCTCCGCCAGCGGCAGCGTACGCGCCACGACGCTGCGACCGATCACCCGACTGATGATGGCCGCCATGTCAGTCTGGCTCAGCGCCTCCGGGCCTGCAAGTTCATAGGTCGCAAAGAGATGCGCGCCGGCTTCAGTCACGACCGCGGCCGTCGCCGCCGCGTGATCTAACAGATCGGCAATATTGAATTTGACATCGACATTGAAGGGCATGGCATGCACGCCCTGCCCCGTCACCTGCTTCCAGATCGGCTCCAGGTGCTGCATGTAGCGGATCGGCTGCACGATGGTGTACGCAAGCCCGGACTCCACCAGCATTTCCTCGCAGTCGAGTTTCAGCCGGTGGTGGCGGACTTCACGCCGCAGTGTGTGCATCACAGAGTAGTAAACAAAGTGGCGCAGGCCGTGTTTTCTGGCAGCCTCGATGCAGTTGCGGGTCATTGCCACTTCGTCCGGATGCATCGGCGGGCCGATATGCACCATGGCGTCGCAGCCTGTCAGCGCCCGGCCAAGACTGTCCGGGTCGCGGAGGTCGCCGACCGCATGATCGTCCATTTTTCCCAGGGTCTGCAATCCCGGCCACTGCGCGGTGTCACGGATGAAGCCGCGCACCGTGGCGCCACGCGCGGCGAGCGCCGCGGTTACCGCACGGCCGGTTCTGCCGTTAGCCCCGGTGACCAGAACGCGCATGCCTTACCTCTCTGGTTGACGAACCCGCCCGCGGCCATTAGCGTGGCGGTTCGAGATATTCGTTCAAAATAATCCTAACCGAGAAAACCCATGACCGATCACGCGACCGCCGCCCATGAATGGCTCAAGTCCCAGCTGGGCAGGGAAATTCACACCAGTGACTGGCTAACGGTCACGCAGCAGCGCGTGAACGAGTTTGCACAGGCCACCGGCGACTTCCAGTGGATTCATCTTGATGTCGAGCGGGCGAAACGCGAATCACCCTATGGCGGCACCATCGCGCATGGCTATTTGACGTTGTCGCTGTATCCGTTGCTGCGCGGCCTGGTTGATGCCAGGACGCCCATCGTGCCGGGCGTCAGGAGCATCATCAATTACGGCCTCAACAAACTGCGCTTTCCGAACGCCGTCAAAGTCGGCGCCCGCGTCCGGGCGCATTGCACTTTGTTAGCTGTCGAGCCGGCTGGCGCAGGTTTGCAGATTACCGAACAATACTCGGTGGAGATCGAGGGCGAAACCAAGCCTGCGTGCATTGCGGAAGCCATCATGCGTATCGGGTTTTAGTCATGGCAATTCGTATTGCATGCGCCGCGCTCGCGTTCCTGCTGCTGCCCGTTGTTGCAGCCGCACTTGAGCCTGCCAACGATGGCGAGCGCCTGATGGCCGAGTTCGGCCTGCGCGAGGCCGCAGAACCCGTGTCAAAGCTCCCGGGGTGGCGCGTACCGAAGAAAATCGTCGTCGATTCGGGCGTACCGGAGCTGCTCGACGCGCTGCGTACCGCGGCGCCTGGCGTTGAACTCGTTGGCGCGAATACGCCGGCGGCCGTGGCCGCCGCGGCGCCGGGCGCGGATGCCGTCATCGGACGAGCGGCCTTTATCTGCGATGAACGCGTGCTGGCTGTCGGCAAAAATTTGCGCTGGCTGCAAACCGATTACGCAGGCGTGGACATCTGCGCCACACACGCCAGAACCATCCAGCAGCGCCAGATCCTGGTGACCAACATGCGCGCCATCGCCGCGCCCGTGATCGCGGAACACGTGATCGCCTTTACGTTAGCACTGTCGCGCGGCCTGTACGCGTGGATTCCCCAGCGGGAGCAGCACCGTTGGGGCGGCGACTCGAGCAGGTTCCCGATGGTCGTGATCGCGGGCAAGACCATGCTGGTCGTGGGCTTGGGCGGCATTGGCAGCGAGGTTGCGAAGCGTGCGCATGCGCTCGGCATGCGAGTCATCGCGACGCGCGCAACGCGACAGGACCGGCCGGACTACGTCGAGTACGTCGGAACGTCGGATGAGCTCAAGACGCTGATCAGCCAGGCGGATGTGGTCGTGAACGCCATGCCGCTGACCGCGGAAACCAAGGGGGTCTTTAACGCCGCGATGTTTGCGCGCATGAAGCGCAGCGCCTATTTCATCAATGTCGGCCGCGGCATGAGTGTCGTCACGGCGGATCTGACCGAGGCGCTGCAGAAGAAAATGATCGCCGGTGCGGGCCTCGATGTCGTCGAGCCCGAACCATTGCCGAAAAATCATCCGCTCTGGCAGCAGCCTAACCTGATTCTGACGCCACATGTCTCTGGCAATTCGGATCTGGGAGCGCAGGCGGAGGTACGCGTGCTGCGCGAAAACCTGCGACGTTATGTTGCCGGTGAAAAAATGCTGTCGGTCGTGGATATCGCCCGAGGCTACTGACGAGCGATGCACTTGTCGACGCTGTTCATCGTGATCTCGATGTTGTTAGGTTCGGCGTTGCTGGCCTGTGCGGGCCTGCTGTTTGTCGTCGCGATGAGTGAACTGCGCAGCCAGGCGGCTTGAGTACGCCTGAGATCATCAATCAACCACGAATTCAAGGCCAATATCAGATGACAGTCAGCAGATTTTCCGGGCCGGCTGTGTTAGCACTGCTGGTGGTGGCGACCAGCTCCCATGCTGCCGACAAGCGGCCCCTCAACATCGATGACTTCGCCCGGCTGCGTGAGGTCGGCGCACCACAGTTGTCGCCCGACGGTGAACGCATCGCCTACACGGTCAGTACGGCGGACCTGCTGCAGGACAAACGCGTCAACGACATCTGGATCACTAACTGGCGTGACGGCGGCGAGCGACAGCTGACATTCACGCCTGACGACGAAACTGATCCGCGCTGGAGCCCTGACGGCCGCTGGCTGGCGTTTCTCGCGTCGCGCCGCGATGACAAGGAACATTCGCAGCTCTGGATCCTCGACATGGCCGGCGGCGAGGCCGAGAAAATCACCAGCTTGCCGGGTACGGTCGAGGACTACGCGATTGCTCCCGATGGACGGCAGGTGGCGCTGGTAGTCAGCGACCCTGACGATGACAAGCTACTGGTCGATAGCGCCAAGACCGACAAGCCGATTGTCATCGAGCGCTTTTATTTCAAGGAAGACATCACCGGTTACCTGGGCAGGAGCCGGCAGCACCTTTATTTGTTAGATCTGCGTACTCGCAGCGTGCAGGCGCTGACGACCGGCAATTACGACGAAGCCAGGCCGTCCTGGTCGCCGGACGGCAGACTGCTGGCCTTTGTCAGCAAACGGTCGGCGGATCCCGATCGCAACGACACGTTCGGCCTGTACCTGATGGCGCCGATCGCCGGGAGCGCGCCACGCTTACTGACGACCTACCAGGGCGAAGGCCAGGACACCGACTGGGCCAGCACGCCGCAGTGGAGTCCGGACGGCCGGCAGATCGCTTTCGTGGCCGGTGGCGATCCCAAGCTCCTTTACTACGCGGTTCACGGACTGGCGGTCGTCGATGTCGCCAGCAACCAGGTCCGGCTGCTAACGAAGCAGCTCGATCGCAACGTCGATCAACCGCATTGGTCCGGCGACGGCAAGTCATTACTTGGCATTCTCGAGGACGACAGCACCACGCAACTGATCCAGGTGGCGCTGCGCGACGGGGCGGTCCGCAAGCTGACCGCGGAGAGCCAGGAGCTCAGTAGCCTGGACGTTTCTGCAAACAACCGGACCACCGTACTGCGTTCGCAACCGCAATATCCGGCTGAAGTATTCGCTTTTGAAAGAGGGCATTTCCGCCAGCTAACGCGCCAGAACGCCGCTTTGTTAGCTGAAGTGCGGCTGGCTGCTGTCGAGCCCAGCGTTGCGAAGAGCCGCGACGGCACTTCGATCAGCGGCTTTATCGTGAAACCACTCGACTACCTGTCCGGCCGGCGCTACCCGACTGTATTGCGCATCCATGGCGGCCCCGTTTTGCAGTTCACCAACGGCTTTAGTTTCGATTGGCAGTTGCTTGCGGCCAACGGCTTTGCAGTACTGGCATCGAATCCGCGCGGCAGCGCAGGTCGCGGCGAGGCCTTTTCGAAGGCCATATTCGCCGACTGGGGCAACCTCGATGCCCAGGATGTGCTTGCGCATGTGGACCTCGCCATTGCCAACGGACTGGCGGATCCCGCGCGCCTCGGCGTTGGCGGATGGAGCTACGGCGGCATACTGACGAACTACGTAATCGCCCAGGACAGCCGTTTCAAGGCCGCGACCAGCGGTGCCAGCATATCTAACATCCTCGCGGGCTATGGCACCGACATGTACATCCGCGAATACGAGATGGAATTGGGTCCGCCGTGGAAGGACGCGGCGACCTGGGTGAGGCTTTCGTCCCCGTTCCTGCATGCGGACCGCATCAGGACACCCACGCTGTTCCTGTGCGGCAGTCTCGATTTCAACGTGCCGTTGCTCAACTCCGAGCAGATGTACCAGGCGCTGCGCAGCCAGGATGTGCCCACTCAACTCGTGATCTATCCCGGCCAGAATCACGGATTGACCAGGGTGTCGTATGGCAAGGACCGGTTCGAGCGCTATCTGGCCTGGTTCGATAGATATTTGCGCCGTGACTGACACACCACCCCGGGGCACAGTCGCCCCGGGATGCGAACCAAGCGACCTTGAACCGACAAATCAATTCCGATGATCGTCGTCCCTGTCGTGGTCCTTGCCATGATCATCCTCGTCGTGTTCATCGTCATCTGGTGCGGTGATTTCGATGGTTCTATCGTTACCGCTCGCGGGATGCTGGATGTTGACCCAGACACGGCGTTTGTTGCGCGGATCAAAGTAGAGCCCGGTGAACTCCGACCCCGGCGTGCCATTGGACGCCCAGCGGCCCAAACCTTCACCGGGATCCGTGAGATCGCCGTCCTTGTTCAG
This sequence comes from Gammaproteobacteria bacterium, assembly GCA_031382085.1. Lineage (GTDB taxonomy): Bacteria > Pseudomonadota > Gammaproteobacteria > Steroidobacterales > Steroidobacteraceae > UBA964. Next base: position 5,565 of record JANMYM010000067.1, on the reverse strand, counting down.
ATCTCTCGCGAACCAGATGTCATCATCCACGCCACCGTTGCGATCCTCGACGATATAGACATTGCCTCTGTGGTCAATCGCAAGGTTGTCAGGATTAGCAAGTGCCTCACCCACCGGCGCACCTGTTGCGAGATCCAGCGTATTGCGGTTTGCGAATACACTGATCGTGTTAGCGCGCAGATCCAGGCGATAGATCTCATGCGTGGTCGTCGTTGCCACGTACAGGAATTCGCCACTCTTTAGCGCTTGAAGCTCCATGTCTTCGGGGCGTTGGTAATCTGTTCCCTTGAATGCAGCCAGTTCCGTGGTGTTTCGAGCGTCGACCGAACGAACACCGTTCGTGTCAACAATCGTGATGGCGCCTGGCATTGCACTGCCATTGCTATCCGTGATCGGAATCCATTGGTAGGCGCCCGTTGCGTTAGGTGTCTGGCCATCGCCGACACGCAACACGAACGACTGTCCGGCTGAAAAATAGCTGACTCCGCCACGCTGTACATCCTTCATGCGCGCCGCGGACGTGTATTTGTAGATGCTGCCGCCATTCAGCTCATCGATGAAATACATGTTGCCGGCACGATCAAATTGAACCCCTTCGTGTGATACGCGCGGCACAACGTTGGCATGCACAAATTCGGCGCCAGCGTTGCTGCCAGCTGTAACAGGATTGAGGATAGCGGGAGCTATCGTCGGGTTGCGCAGCTCAAATAGCCTGCCGTACGGTGAATTGGCACCGGCAGCAGCGGTCGTCCAGGATTCCTCCGCGGTGACCAAAGTCCCCCAGGGCGTCCAGAAGCACGCGTCGAATGCAACATGCCCGCCGGCAACCGGTGTCTGCCAGATTGTATCGACCTGACCGGTCCAGCGATCCATTCGTTGCACGCCGGAAGAACCGGTTTCATATACGGTGAAAAGATAGCGACCTTTGTCACGACCCGATTCGTTGACCGTGTTCATGTCCCAATTGCCGCTGTTAGGGACATTGGCCGCCAGCTGAGCCTGCCGGTCGGCGATCGATCTCTGTTTGAACAGGGGGTTGCCGAGCGTAATGGGCAACGCTTCATTCGCGGTTGGTCCCGCGGATGCCGCCAGCGGTGTGAAATTCTGGAACGGGCTTCCACCCAACGCGGTGGCTCCTGCAAGTGCACAACCAACGGTGGCAGCAATTTTCCATGTGAAAGGGGCTCGATGCATGACCTACCTCGCAAAGATTATGTTTAGGGCCGGACTCGCCGCTATTTTTCGCGGTCCGGGTTACAGAGGCATTTCCGATCTGTGACGGTTAAACGACAGGAAATAGTGCGGATAACGTCACGTAATCGATTCCCTGTCACTCAATACCTTCCATGACCTAACACGAGGAGTGATAATTGGCCGCCCGCAATGCACTCTCGGAGCCTGCCGTTGTTCTATAGATTGTGGAAATCCATTGGAGCTGCCTTGGTAACAGGTGCAATCGCCGCGCTCGCCTTCAATTTGCTGGTTCCTGCGGCAAGCGCCGAACAATCCCTGGCGCCGCAGCGCGTCACGATTCGTGGTTACCACACCGACGCGATGGAACCTTTCATTACGAAGGACGGACGCTATCTGCTGTTCAACAACAGTAACGATCCGCGCGTCGACACCAATCTTCAGTACGCGACCCGAATCGATGACCTGACCTTTGAGTACGCAGGTTCAATCCGCGGAGCTAACAGTGCCGCCCTGGATGGCGTGCCCAGCATGGATGCCAGTGGCCAGTTGTATTTCATCTCAACGCGCAGTTACGTGCAAAATCTCGCGACCATCTACCGCGGCCGGTTTGAGCAGGGCGCGTTGTCGGGTCTCGAAGTAACCGACGGCTTGTCCCTGAAGAAAAAGGGCAACCTGATTTTCGACGCCGAAATCAGCGCGGACGGCAGCACGCTGTTCGCGGTGGATGGCAAATTCTCGGGCGATCCGACTCCGGATTCTGCCGATATCTTCGTTGCCGTTCGTGATGGCAGCGGGTTTCGCAGACTCCCGGAGAGCGCGGCTATACTGAAGAACGTCAACACCTCCGCGCTGGAATATGCGCCGGCCGTTTCCGCCGATTTTCTGGATCTTTATTTTACGCGGGGCCCGCGCCACTTTCACAAGCCGCCGGTCATCCTGCACGCGTCGCGCACGCGCACCGATGAACCGTTCGATTTCCCGCGGCCGGTACCGTCGATCAGCGGTTTTGTCGAGGCGCCATCGTTATCGAACGACGGCTGCTGGCTGTATTTTCACAAGAACGATGGCGGCCGCTACGCAATTTATCGCGTCGACAGCGGCGCGAACTGTCTGCCTGAAGAAGCCGCAGCTGCGCGACTTAACAACACTCAAAAGCGAAAATCCGGTTCTTGATTTTCGATGAGCTTGCGCAGTGCCGCCGGCAGTTGCTCGAACTTCAAACCGCGCACGCCGATACCATGCATGACGATCGCGCCGCCGCGCGAACCCATTTTCATCCAGGGATACCAGGGCCGGACCTGGCCCCAGGACAGCACCTGATCCAGCTCGCCCTGCTTCGGCAGCAACAACGGCCGTTCGCTGGTTTCAAAGTCGAGGATCTGCTCCCGGCCGCCGATGTATTCCTGGTAGCTGCCACCTAACGGATTGTCGCGGAAGATCATCTCGGCGTCGCTGCCGGTCAGCGTCTTGTCGGTCAGCTGAAAACGGCTGGCGGTGCGCGCCGGACTACCATCCGAATTTTTCTGCCAACGCTCGGGTTCGGCGCGCGCCAGGATTTTCTCCGTCGGCACGGTCACCGTCTCACCGGACCAGGGATTCTTCCAGCTGGTCAGCAGCGCGTCGCCCGTGGCCGGCGCGTAGACCATGAGTTCGCGCGACACGCGCCGGAAACCCTGGCCGCGAACCGCGTCGCTCAACAGTTCGCACTTTGAAATGCGCAGGCGTTCGGCGTCGAATATCCGTGTGTCCTTCTGCTCCATGCGCCGGCTGTACACATGGCCATGCCACCAGGTCACCATCGGCTCTGCTGGCCTGACGCCGCAGCTGTCGCGGAAATCCTGGCTCCACGCGTCCGCAACCGGCCCCGGCGCCGGCGGTGTGATCAGCGGCGGCTGTTCGGCCACGACCGGCGGCGTGCCCGGTGTGATGACTTTGCGGAAATAGCTCCAGCTGGTTTCGTTAGGCCGCTGGTCGTCGAGCGGCGGCGCCGACTGGTACTTCGCGAATTGTGTCTTGAGCGCGGTGCGAATCGGCTCATTCAGATCCTCGACCGAATTCACGCGCTGGCCGACGGCCGTGAAGACCAGCAGCCCGGGCCGGTCGCCCATGCGCATCCACGGCAGGAAATTCGACACGCGCTTCCAGGAGCGGCTCCAGCGCGGCAGTGTCTTCACTTTGGGATCCAGCAAATCTTTTTCATAGACATAGACGTTGAGCATTTCCATCGCGTGGTAATGACCGCCGACATAGTCCTGGTAATCACCCGCGAGCGGGTTGTCGTAGTAGAGCGGCGCTTCGTTGCTGAAAATCACGCGACCGTTGACGAACCTGCCGTCGAAGCTCGCCGCCCGACCGTCGCGACTGTTCGCATACAGCACGGCGCCCATGTTGACCGGGTCATTTTGCGTATGCACCACCTCGACCCACTCGCTGGTCCACGGATTGCGCCAGGTCTTGAGCAGCGCGTTAGTCACGGGATCGAGGTACAGCATGATCTCGCGCGACACCGAACGGTACCCGTAACCGCGCTCGGGGTCCTGATAGCCCTTGCAGGCTCGCGCGTTCCAGATCTGGAAATTGAACAGCTTGCGATCGGCTTCGCCCGGACGGCGGCCGTACACGGAGCCCTGCGACCAGAGGTAGATCGTCTTGCCGTCCTCGAGCGAACACCAGAGTTTCTGCTGGATGCGCACCGCGTCGCCGGGATCGTTCGGGTTCAGGCGGGGCGGCGCCTTCGCCGCCTGGCTGACCCCCAGCGCCCCGGCCAGCATCACACCTAACAAAACAGCTTTCGAGATTTTCATGAGCACTCCATTTCCCAGGTCGTTAGCGCCGCACCGCGCCGCAACCACAGGCCCGCGCCGACACGTTTGAACCAGCGCGACAGACGTTTGTGATACCACTCGCCGCTGCGCAAGTGCACATCGCCATCGGTGCGCGCGCGGTCGCAGTTGTAGCGCCAGTCCTTGCGCGTCAGTGCCGTGAAATACAGCACGCCGCGGCACAGCTGGCCCAATGTCACGATGGCGCGGGCTGCAGTGCGGTCATCGAGATACTGGCCAACGTCGTAGCAGATGGCCAGGTCAAACTGCCGGCCCGGCCGGTAGCTCGCGAGCGAACCTTGCTGCCAGCCAAAGCGCTTGCACAGGTATTCGCTGAATTCGAGGCCGACGTATTCGGCGCGCGGCAGTAGTCTGGCTAACGGCCTTTGCAGCAGACCAATACCGCAGCCGGCATCCAGAATCGAGCCTACCGGCAGCTCGATGTAGTCGACGTAGGCCGCGATCAGTCCGGCGCGCGCCGCCATCTCGGCGCGGTGCGTGACCGCCGTGCGCCGGTTGTAATAGAAACGCCGGTAATACTCGGCGCCAAAACGCTCAGACAATGCCGGCCAGCTTCTTCGCGATCTCGGCCACCTGCGCCGGGTCGGCCTTGGAGACTTCCGGATACTCGGTGAAGCGCTCCGGAATCTTGATGGTGGCGTCAATGCCCATTTGATCCGAACGGAAGGCGCCGAACTGCGCCGACTTCTCGCAGGATGGATCCAGCACCATCGGGATGCCGTTAGGTTGCAGGATCGAATCCTTGGCTGGCTGCCAGCGCGTCATGATCGCCCACTCGACCTGCTTGAGGTCGTAAGGGTCAACATCGGGTCCGACGACGATCACCAGCTTGGCAGTGCGGCCCCAGCGGCCCGCCGAACCCCAGACCGCGTGCAGCACATACTTGCCGAATTCGTTATGCGGCTTGGAGGCGCCGTCGACCGACAGCTGCACGATGTAGCACATGTTAGGCGTGACCGCGACATCATGCACTTCCGGAATCTTCTTGCGCAGGTCGGACAGCACTTCGCCCTCCACCGGTAGCAGCGCAATGTAGTTGTGATCGAAGGGCGGCACCATTTCCATGGTTGCGTGCCAGATCGGGTTCTTGCGATGCGAGATGCACTTGACGCGCACGATCGGAAACACCTGCACGCGGTCGTAATAGCCGACCGGATTGGAATGCCAGCCGACGGCTTCCAGTTCTTCGTGGAACACTTCACCTTCCAGCACCCATTCCGAGGTGGCGGGAACTTCGAGATCCACGGTTTCACATTTCACCATCTCGACGGCTTCGCCGCGCAGACCGCCCGCGAAGGCCGCTTCATCCTGGCCGAACGGCGCACCGGTGCCGGACGCGAGGTGCACAGCCGGATCGCAAACACCGGCAAGTGCAACCTCCAGATGTTTGCCCATGCGCGAGGCCTTGAAGGTGTGACGACCGATATCCGAGAACGGCGGATTCCACCAGTAGAACGCCGCGAGGTCGGTTTTCTCGCGCCCCGGCGGATAGGTCTTACCTAACGGATGAGTGGCGTCCAGAAATTGC
>JANMYM010000072.1:0-4814 GCA_031382085.1 Gammaproteobacteria bacterium | reverse complement strand
ATGAACTTGAGGTGCGGCCTCGTATATCCCTTTTCCCAGTTCATGATCGTGAAGTTGTCGGTTCCGAGCAATATGGCAACATCCTTTTGATACAGCCTCTGGGTGAGGCGCCTGGCAAGCAGGTGCTCACCCAGGGTCTGCGGGTTCTTTGGAATGTTGTTCGGTTTCAAGCACTTAAGCTGTATGGGTACCCCTATACAAATGGGCCCTGCACGCATGTCCGTGTGGCTACCTGGGCGATCCGTCGGGACGTTGCCGCTGCACGCCTAACAGTCTGCAGCGTTACCAGGCGCGCCTCTCCGGGCCGTTGTTGGATCGGATCGACCTGCGTGTGCAGCTGACCAGAGTCGCTGAGTCCGAATGGCAGGCCGTTGCCGGCGCCAGCGGACCAAATACCGTAGAAGCTGCCGCTCAGGTTATGGCGGCGCGCCGTATCCAGCTCGAGCGCAGCGGAGTTCTGAACGCCGCCCTCAGCAGCGCGCGGTTGGTGGAGAATCTCGGCCTATCCATGCCCGCCCGGCAACTGCTGTTAGCTGCGAGCGCGAAAATGCAGTTGTCCGCGCGCGCCAAGCAGCGAGTCGAGCGGGTCGCTCGCACGCTCGCGGACCTGGATGCGAGCGCGGCAATAGCACCCGGTCATGTGGCCGAGGCGCTGCAGCTGCGAAGGTCAAACTGACTGAATCCGTGCCGCCAGCCATGCGACCGGCCATGCGACCGGCCATGCGAGTAGAATAGGCAAAATTGCGAACAGCGCGCGAGTTCAGGGTTTTCATTCGGTGAGCGATTCCCGGTTTCATTCCAACGGCGGCGGGCTGCGGCCCGGCCTGGCGCTGGCGGCGCTGGGCGTGGTGTTTGGCGATATTGGCACCAGCCCGCTGTACGCGCTGCGCGCCTGCCTGACGGCAGGTGGCGGCAGCAACGTTAGCAGCGCAGCCATTCTCGGCGTCCTATCGCTGATCTTCTGGGCGCTCGCGCTCACGATCACCGCCAAGTACCTGCTCATCATCCTGCGCAACGACAACGACGGCGAAGGTGGCGTGCTGGCGCTCACCGCGCTTGCCAGTTCGGAGAGCTCATCCCGTTACCGTGGCCTGATCCCGGTGCTGGGTCTCGCCGGCTGTGCTCTCTTCTACGGCGATGGGATCATCACGCCGGCCGTTACGGTGTTGGGCGCGGTGGAAGGCCTGGAAATCGTTGCGCCGACCTTCGCGGCAGCCGTGGTCCCGTTAGCCATCATTGTTCTGTTTGCACTTTTCAAGGTTCAGCGGCGCGGCACCGGCGCGCTGGGCGGCATGTTCGGCTGGGTCATGCTGGTCTGGTTCCTGACGCTTGCGGCGTTAGGTCTGCACGGCATTATCAAACAACCGATGGTATTGGCGGCCGTCAATCCGGCCCATGCGGTCGAGTTTCTCCTGGCCCATTCCGGCATCGCCCTGCTGGTCGTCGGCTCGGTGTTCCTGGCCGTCACCGGTGGCGAGGCGCTGTATGCCGACCTGGGCCATTTCGGTGTCAAGCCCATCCGCCTGGCGTGGTTCTTCGTGGCCTGGCCGGCGCTGGTCCTGAATTACTTCGGCCAGGGGGCGCAGTTGCTGGTCGAACCTGGCGCCATCGCCAATCCATTCTTTCACCTCGCGCCGGAATGGTTTCTTGCGCCGCTGGTCCTGTTAGCTACCGCGGCCGCCATCATTGCGTCGCAGGCGGTGATATCCGGCGTTTTTTCCATGACCCAGCAGGCCCAGCAGCTCGGGTTCCTGCCGAGCGTACGGATCATTCAGTCGTCGGCGGAGGCAATTGGACAGATCTACGTACCGTCGGTGAACTGGCTGCTGTGCCTGGCGTCGATTGGGCTGGTGATCGGGTTTGGCTCCTCGGAGAGCCTGGCGAACGCATACGGCATTGCGGTGGCCAGCACCATGGTTATCGAGACCGCGTTGCTGCTGGCATTGTTGCGTGGCCGCTCCGGCTGGACCAATCGCGTGCTGCTCTATTGCCTGCTGCCGCTGGCTGTGATCGACGCGCTGTTTTTTGCATCGAACGCCGTCAAGATCCCGCAGGGTGGCTGGCTGCCTTTGTTAGCTGCCCTGGTGGCTTTCTACGTGATGCGTACCTGGACACGCGGACGGGTCAGGGTGTCGGAACTGATGCGTCGCGAAGGCCGCTCCGATGCGAAATTTCTCGCCGGCATCGAGGCCGATCCGCCAGCCCGGGTGCCGGGGCTGGCTGTATTCCTGACCAGTGATGCCGCGTCTGTGCCACGCACGCTGATCCGCAATGTCCGGCACAACGGCGTGCTGCACAAGCACACCGTGTTGCTGACCCTGAAAATCGAAAGTGTGCCGAAAATCGTGCGCGGCGGGCGCACCACCGTGAGCGAAATCGGGCATGGAATCTATCGGATCGTGGCGTCGATGGGATTCATGGACTCGCCCGATGTGCCAAAACTATTGCGGGAAGCCGAGCGACGCGGCTTGCCATTTCGGACCGACGACGCCACTTTCTTTCTCGGCCGCGAAGACATTGTCATCGGTGCGCGCCGCGAGATGGCAACCTGGCGTAAGCAGTTGTTCATGTTTATGGCGCGAAACGCGCAGTTCGCCGGCGAACGCTTTGGCATTACCCCATCGCGCATTGTCGAAATCGGCGGCCAGGTGGAACTCTGACACAAATCGACTGGCGTTCCCGCGGCGTAACCAAGCTAACAGACGGGCGCAGCATCTGCCCCTGGTGCGTGGCCGATCCCATCTACGTGCGCTATCACGACGATGAGTGGGGCCGGCCGCTGCACGATGACGCGCAGCTGTTCGAGCTCTTGTGCCTGGAGGGCGCGCAGGCCGGACTCAGCTGGCTCACAGTGCTGCGCAAACGCGAATCCTACCACCGCGCCTTTGACTATTTCGATGCGGCAAAGATCGCGCGCTACACGGCGCACAAGAAGCGACAGCTGCTGCAGGACCCCGGCATCGTGCGCAATCGCCTCAAGGTCGATGCCTTTGTGTCCAATGCGCGCGCATATCTCGCAATCCAGGCGAGCGGTTCATTCGCGGAATTTCTCTGGCAGTTCGCACTGCCGCCGACCCGGCGAGCGCGCCCGCGCAAGCTCGGCGACATTCCGGTTTCCACGCCGCAAAGCGTTGCCATGAGCCGCGAACTCAAGCGGCGCGGATTCAATTTTGTCGGTACGACGATTTGTTATGCCTTCATGCAGGCGTCCGGCATGGTCGATGACCACCTGCGGGGCTGCAGCGCGATCGCAGAACCCGGCGCGCGAAAACGCCTCTGAGGCGTTGTTGTCAGGTCTTACTGCGCCTGGCTGACGAGGTAGTCGACGCCCTGCTTGATCAGCGCGTCGTCTAGATCGATGCGGCCACCCTTGGGCGGCATCACGCCGGCCTTGCCGGTATAACCCTTGAGCGCATGATCGTAGAGCATGGCCTTGCCCTGCGCGATCCGCGGACCCCACAGGCCACGATCACCCGTCTTCGGCGCCCCGCCAATGCCCTGATCATGGCAGGTGCTGCAGGCGACCTTGTAGAGTGACAGGCCGTCCTTCGGCACTTCCATCACGACGCTGACCGCGTCCGGGTTGCTCTCGACGATGGTCAGTGCGCTGTTGTCCTGACCGGCCACGGCGACACGCGCCAGCGGCTCGATGTTGTGCTCGACACTCGCGATGTATTTGGCATCCTTCAGCACGTGCTCGGCCTGGTTGTTGCGGCCGATGGCGCGCGCCACGCCCATCAGGACCAGGGCGATGGAGACCAGGATGCCGATGACGAGGCTGAACACATTGAAAAACTGCGAATCTTGCTTGCTCACGGGGGTACTCGGGCGTGCGTCGATAGGGAACCCGCATTATAGCCAAATGCTCCAAGAAACATGCGTATGCGCCAATTCCTAAAGTTTGGGCGGCTGCTTTGCGGATTGACGCTGGTCCTGGCCGGCCCCGCGGGCAGCGTTCTGGCCGCGGCCGAGACTGTCATTCCGCCCGACGCGGCGCCGCTGCAGGTGGTCGAGGTCACTGGCGAGCGCGCCGGTCCGGGACTGTGGAAGGTCGCGAACGGGGCCAACACGGTTTATATCCTGGGAACCTTCAATCCGCTGCCGCGTCGGATGACCTGGCGCTCGCGGCAGGTGGAATCGGTGTTGGATCGCGCCGGCCAGGTCATTCCCTACCGGCCCGATCTGGATACCAGCATCGGCCCGATCAAGGCCTTCAGGATGTACCGGCAGTGGCGCCGGTTGCGGCGCAATCCGGACGAGCAGACTCTGCAGCAGGTCGTGTCGCCCCACTTGTTCAGCCGATTCGAAACGCTGCGCCTCAAGTACGCGCCGGGCGATGAAGGCATGCTCGAGTTGCGCCCTTTGTTAGCTGCGAACGAACTGTCGCAGGCCGCGATCAGGAGCGTCGGCCTGAAAACCGACGACAACGTGGCCGATGCGGTTCTGAAGCTCGCCAAAAAACGCAAAGTTACCATCGTCAAATTGCGCCAGCGAGTCGAGGATCCGCAGGCAGTGCTCGCCGATCTGGGCAACATCAACGCCGCCACCGAGCGCGCCTGCCTGGCCGCGACGCTCGCGCGGCTGGATGCCGACGTCAGTACGCTGCGCGACCGCGCCACCGCCTGGGCCATCGGCGATGTCGAGAAACTGCGCTCGCAGACCGCCGACGAGCAGCGTGCGTCCTGCATGGCGGCGCTCACCAGCGCACCGCGGATCAACGAAATCACCGCCGAGTTCGACAAGCAGTGGCTGGCAGCCGTCATCAACGCCGCCGAGAATCAGAAAGTCACGCTCGCGATTTCGCCGATCGGGCG
>JANMYM010000052.1:0-66043 GCA_031382085.1 Gammaproteobacteria bacterium | reverse complement strand
GCGCAGGTTCATCAATCGGCGCGGCCCACGATCTGGAACGCGGCCCAGTACATCGGATGTGGAAACTTCGTGCGAGTCTCGATCTGCGCGAGGCGCAACGCTTCGCGCTTGTCATGATCCTTGAGATTGCCATAAAAACTGACCATCAGCTGCTCGGTCGCGGCGTCGTCGACTTCCCACAGGCTGGCGACGATCGAGCGCGCGCCGGCATACAGAAAGCCGCGCGTCAGCCCGATCACGTCATCGCCATTAGCCACTTTTCCAAGGCCCGTCTCGCATGCCGAGAGCGTCACCAGATCGCTATCGAAATGCAGACCGTACAGATCACCCACTGTCAGCACCCCGTCGGCGTCGCTCCCCTTGGCAAGGTACAGGCCCGAGGCGAGCGGTGCGTCGGCATTGAACTTGCCATGCGTCGCAAAGTGCAGCATCGAGAACCCGCTGCCCAGCTCGCGTATTGCAGTCCTGCTGGCCTCGCTGCGCAGCAGCGCGCGCGACTCTGGAAACAACGCTGCAACATTGACCGCTTCGATCTGTGCGTTAGGCAGGTCATAGCTCGAATTGCCGAGATCCGGGTTGCCGAGCGCGAGAAGGCGGCCGAGCTTGGTGGCGCGGTCGGACCGGATATAGGTGAGTGTCGCGGCGCTCGGGATCAATCTCAGGCTGAATCTATCGAGCAGGTACTGATCGCCGTCCAGCAGCGCATCGAACGGCAGGTAATGCAACACACCGTGCGGGGAAATCGTGAGTTTGTCACCTGTTAGCCCGGTTGCCAACGGCCTGATCAGGCGGTCGTACAGCGGTCGGCCCAGCGCGGCCGCGCCGCTGTCGCGGCGCTCGATGGCGTCGCGAAACGCTCGCACCTCGGCATCGAGTCCGGTGGCCGACAGCTTGTATCCTTTGACGGTCGTGCCATTGAGGACCAGCGCGTAGAGATCGTCGCCGGTCCTGAAATAGTCGATCAGCGATTCGCCCGCGGGCATGCGCGCCGCAATGTCAGCAATCGACACCTTTTGCGCCGACACCAGCGACGAGGCTTCGGGGGCGGCGTCCGACAGCGCGGCACGTGACTCGGCGACCACCGCGATGCCACGCACCGCCCCTTCGTTGTCGGGCAATCCAACGGCTGCATCGACGGTCGCGGCCTGCGCGAACAGCGCGCGCACCTTGTCGTCGGCCGCGGGCGGCGCCGCGATATCGCGACGCTGGGCTAACAAATCGACCAGCGAACGCGCCTTGGCCCTCTCGGCAATCAGGAATGCCGCGTTCCAGTCGCCCTGGTCCGCGAGCGCGCTGACCAACGCTGCATAGACCGCCTGCTTGTCGCCGGCAAAACCGATTTTCGCGGCTTCAAAGGAGATGGTGCTGCGCACGCTCTCGATGGCCGCAATCGACTGTGTCAAAAACTGAATCGCTTCCGCGCGTTTGCCGTCCTGCAGCGAAATCAGGCCACGCTGATAGAGAGTGGCCCAGTAAAGACTGCCCATCGCGCGTATTTCCGGCAGCGCAAGCATCGAGTCGAGCATCGTGCGCGCCTCGTTGGTTTTTTGAATTCGCGCAAGACTCTCCGCATAGACGAGTGCGTTGGCCGTGTCTTCGATGGCCACCGCAAACAGGCGCGCGTCGGCAGCGGTGAAGGCTTTCGTGACCTGGTTTTCCAGCGCGTACATCAAACCCTGTGGCAGGAACACGATCCAGGTCAGCGCCATGCGCAATTGATGCCGGTGTTTCTTGCGGGCTGTTTCCGCCGCGGCGTCATCGTAAGTCTTGACGACTCGCGCATAATCGCCTAACGCGTACAAGGGACCGAGAGACAGCAGTTGCGCCTGAATCTTGAAAGGCGCAGCCGTTGGAAACAGTCCGATCCAGTTGTCCTTGAGCCGGATGCTTTCCCATTTCTGCAGGTCCGCCAGCGCGATTTTCGCCTTGTCGGTGTCGCCGGCCCGTGCATGCAGCAGCGCGCGCTGCGCCGCGAGGCCCATCGCAATGGTCTCGCCGCGCAGATCAAGTCCCGCCGGATTGTCTTTGCCAAAGAACGTCGCCTCGTCATCGCGCATGCTGTAACCGCCGATGGCCAACGCGACGCCGGAGAATTCGTCCTGCACCTGGCCACCCATCCACGACTGTTTGGTCTGGCGAAAATCCTCGGGCAAGGCGGCCCAGGCGGATTCCGCCCAGCGCAGTGCCTGCTCGGGTTCGCCGAGTTCCGTGTAAGCGGCGGCGCGCATCCAGCCGGTCAGCACCGGAGCCGCCTTGCGCAACATGCCGGCGTTTCCGTGCTTAACTTTGATGCCGTCTTTGGCGATCTTCGCTTCGAACAGTTCCAGGCAGCGCAACAGCTGATCGTAATTGCGATAGCGGAATTTGATCGCGCAGACGCGAAAATGATCGATCCAGTCAGTGCGGTCCGTGTCCGACTGGATCTGAGTCCATTTGGCGTCCCATGCCGCCAGTTCATTGTCTTTGGCCGGCGCAGCTACGGCGGCGCCAGACAGCAGCGCAGCGAGAACCGTATTGACGATTGCCAGTGCGCGTCGCTGCTTGCGCCGCCCGCTCACTACATTCGCCTGTTAGCCAAGATTACTCTGGCTAACGATGACGGAAAATGATGGTCACCTCACGCGTCTCCACCTGCCCGGTCGCTTGTTCCTGTCGCGACACCGGATCGAGCGCAAAGCTGGTGGTGCCGTCGACCGCGACTTTCTGGATATCCCGGGTACGCACTTTTTTGCGATTTATCCCACGCGTAGTCGGCCCTCCGCAGGTAGACAGCTGCACGCCACTACCCGTTGGCGCCGCAGCCGTACCCGGCGCCGGCGGCGGGGCATCGGCGCGCACGATGTCCCGCGTCGTAGCTAACAACTGCGCATTCGAACAGGGGGACAACACGAGGCGCAGGGATTCATCGCCGGTCTGATTGGCGAACTGATACGGACCGAGCTCCGACAACTGCCCTGCGGCCATATTGCTGGAATCGATAAGGGTCTGCTGGCCTGACGCATTGATGTTGTAAATCTCCATGCGCCCCGGCAGCGACGGCCGGTAAAACACCTTGAACTTGTCGCCGGTCCTAAATTCGTAGGTTGCCGAATTGACCGGAGTTGCACTGCCATCGGCGCCGATGGCATGAACCTCGTAGGCGATGCCGGCGAACACGCCATTGTCGCCGGCTGCCGGCGCAGCTGTGTATGGGTTGTTAGCAGTATTGCTAACAGGCTGGCCGGTGTGCGCGTCATAAACCTGCGGCGCAGCAACCTGCGGGGCGGAGCCGCCATACGGATTCGCCGTGTTAGGGTCGGTGGCTGACTGCGGATACGCACCCGCGGCGGGCGGATAGGCGCCGGCCGCCGGAGGATAGGCGTTGGCGGCTGGCGGGTATGCACTGGCGGCCGCCGGATCAGGGCTCGCCGGATAGGCGCCGGCCGGCTGTGACGGATAGGTTGCGGGCGGCGGCGAATAGGCGGGGCTCGGATACGCGGCCGCAGCAGGCGGTGGCGCGTTGATTCCCGGAGACTGAAACCCCTGGGATTGGTAACCCTGTGCTTGCGAGCCGCCCTTGCGAGCGAACCAGTCCATGATTCGTCCATTGACAGCTCCCGCCAACCCGCTGGTCGCAGTCTGCAGAACCATGGCCAGGGTGCCCGCGAACAGATCGCGGATCGGGTGCGCTTTCGGTGCGCCTTGGGTGACTTGTTGCTGCGGCATCGGCGCCTGCGCCTGAGGATAGCCTTGCTGCGGCACCTGGGCCTGGGCAGCGGATGCCAGGATGACCGCGGCCACCAGGGCCCCGGCGCGTTGCGTGAGTTTGTTAGAGGTAGAGGTACGGAATCGCATGGTGATTTCCTCGTGGCGTATCAATTGCCGCAGTATGCTGTCACCGGTATGTCGGACGGACAGGAAAAATCGTTCAAACCACTGTAGAGCCCGCTACGCACCCCGTCAAACGTAATTCCCGCAGACTCTTTGAACCTCGCTGTGACTGCACCTGACCCACAACTCGTGTCGGACCTCGACTTGATTGCGACCACGGCGTCGGGCGGGACGGCGGCGTTTGAGCGGCTTTATGAACGCTATGAACGCCGGGTCTACAACTACGTACGCACGTTTTTACGGCAGCCGGCGCTGGCCGAGGAGGTTGTCATCGATACCATGCTGGCGGTATGGCATGGCGCCAGGGGGTTCAGCCGCTCGTCGCGGGTGTCGACCTGGATCCTGGGCATCGCCCGCCACAAGGCGCTCGATGCGGTGCGGTCGGCGGTCCGGTCAGGCGGCACAGTACCGCTGGATGATACTGCGGAACTGGCGGACGAGGCCGAGGGCCTGGCGGATGCCGCCGACCACCAGTTCAGGTCGGCCGCCATGCGCCGCGCCCTGTCCCGACTGACGCAGGATCACCAGGAAATCCTGCGACTGGCGTTTTTCGAAGAATTACCCTATGAGGAAATTGCGATTTTGTTAGAGATTCCGGACAACACCGTCAAGACGCGGGTGTTTTACGCCAAGCAACAGTTGCGCCGAGTGCTCGTGGGCAGCGACCTGGAGCCCGCGATATGACAACGCGCGAGCACCTGCCGCCGGACACGCATGCCGAGGCGGCGGCGCTGCCCTGGTACGCGGCCGGTTTGCTAACAGAGAGCGAACGCAGCGCTGTCGAGGCGCACCTTGCGGGCTGCGCGCGGTGCCGCGCAGAGCAGGATTCGGTCACGCAATTACGCACCGACGTGCACGCAGCGCTGGCAGCCGAACCGGGTCCCTCGCCCGCGGCACAATTGCAGGTCATGGCGCGCATCCGGTCGGCGGCGCCTGACAAGCCGGGCTTCATGGCGCAGCTTGCAGACTGGCTGCGCGCCCCGGTGGTGCCGCGTTGGGCACCGGCGGCTGCGTTAGTGTTGGTGGTAATTCAGGGAGGCTTGTTGCTGCGGAACAGTTCGCAAGTCGTGCAACCCATTTCGGGGGTCACGACGCGCGGGCTGTCGGCGCAGCCATCGCGGCTCAGCCTGGTCTTCAGGCCGCAGGCGCAGGAAGCGCAGATTCGCGAGCTGCTCGGCAGCCTCGGCGCGCGCATCGTTGATGGCCCGGGCCCGGCCGGGGTGTATCGGGTCGAACTGGCAGCAGCAGACCCCGCGGTACTCGGCCAGAAGATCAGCGCCGCACGTGCGCGCACCGACATTCTGCAATCGCTGGAGCTCGCGCCGCCATGAACTCCGCGGCGATCGCCTGCGACACAGCGTCATCATGGTGAAATTCTCCGTGGCAGGCCGATGTTGTTCTGCGCTGTGCATATTCCTGATTGGCTTGTATGCAGCACCGGCGCTTGCGCAAACTCCTGCGGAGGCATCGGGCGGCGTCAAGCGCGCGTTGCTGATCGGCATCAACCGCTACAAAGCAGTGCCCGGGCTGCAGGGCTCAGTAAACGACGTCGAGACCATGCGCGAAATCCTGATCAGCCGCTGGGGTTTCCAGCCGCGCAACATCACCCTGCTTATGGACGAGAACGCGACGCGCGCCGCGATGTTAGCTGCGCTGAACACTCTGGTGCAGGTCGCGGGCCCGGCCGACACCGTCTACTTTCATTACTCAGGGCACGGCTCGCAGGTGCAGGACCTGAATGGCGACGAGCCCGACGGGCTGGACGAAACCATCGTGTCGCAGGATGGCCGCAGCGGCGACGTGCGCGACATCGTCGATGATGAGCTGGATGCGATTTTTTCCCGTCTGCGCGCGCGCAGCGCCGTCATCGTGCTCGACTCCTGCCATTCCGGCACCGCCACTCGTGCCATGACCATTCGAACCCGATCTGTTCCTCAGGATAATCGTCTGGATTTGTATCGTTCGGGTGCGCCATCTGTTAGCACGCGCGGCATCGTCCCATTCCGCAAATCGCGTTTTGTTGTCATGGGCGGCGCGGCCTCTAACGAGGAAGCACTCGATGGCGAGGTTGATGGCCGCTATCACGGTTTCTTCACCTATTCGCTGGCGCGCGCACTGACAACCTCGCCCAGTTCGGCGTCGCCGCGCCAGGTGTTCGCCGGCGTGGCCCGCGAACTGGGCCGCATCCAGGCGAACTATGGCCGCAACTCCATGCCGGATCCGCAGCTCGAAGCGCCACCGGAAGCACTCGATCAGCCGTTGTTCGCAGGACCTGACAGCAGCAGCTCGCCGGCCGGCGCGGCGACCGCGCCGCGGCTCCCGTGGGTTGTGGTCAACACGGCGAGCGCCAGTCAACTGACGCTGGTCAATGGCGCGCTGCTTGGTGCGACGCCCGGCGGCAGCTGGGCCATCTATCCTCCCGGAGAAACGCGTTTCGCACCCGGACAGGCGATTGCGGTGGCCCGCGTCACGGAGCTAACAGGCAATGATGCGCGTGCCGGCGTGACGACTCAGACCGGACCGATTCCGATGCAGTCGCGCGCCGTGGCCTTCATGCCCGCCCCCGCCGCAGCTGGCGTCGCGATCCGCATCATGGACATGCCGGGCGAGCAGCGCACGCGCGTGGCGGATATCCTGAAACGCAATATCCGTAATCTCGCTCTCGTGGGCCCTGCGCAGCCGGCGCGGTTCCTGGTCGATATGCAGGGAACAGCGGTCCGTTTGCTGACCGCCGACGGACTGCGCGTACTGGGTACATTTGCGGCAGGTGATGAACGTGCTGCAGCCAGCGTGGCGCGCATCGCGTCGCGATCGACCGGGGCCACGGAGCTCCTGAGCCTTGACAACCCGGCGTCGCAATTGCAGCTGGCAGTCCGCGTTGCCGGTGGGAAGGGACCCGGCACACGCGACATCCGGCTGGTTGCCGACACCGCCGCTGTCCGGCTGCACGCGCGCCGTCAGGGCGAAGCGCGCAATGCGCAGAACAGCCTCCAGCTCCTCGTCAACGTCAATGCGGACGCCTTCCTGACCATCGTCGACGTGGATTCGGAAGGCAATACCAACGTCCTGTTTCCTAACGACTACCAGCGGGCAGACTTCTACCCGGGCGGCGCGGTGCGCGCCAACCAGCAGGTCTCGATACCTGATACGCTGGAGTCAGGTAATCGCGCCGGATTCCACTGGGACTACAGTCCGCCAAGCGGCGTCGACACCGTGCGCGTGTTCGCCAGCACCGACCTCGCCACAGCTAACAAAATCCGCGATCGCATCCGCGCCCTGCAAAATGTCGCATCGCGTGGCATTGGCCAGGATCTGGGGACCTTGCGTTCCGACCTTGCCGGCCTCGCGACCCGCGGCATCAAAGTCACGGCCGACTCAGCGCCCGCCGATTGGGCTGCCGCATCGGTCACCATCGAGGTCGCCGATTGAAAACGTATCCATGCAGGAGAATTCGATCATGAAGAAACCAATCATCCTGGCCGCCCTGGCACTCGCAGGACTTTTTGCCAACAGCGGTGCGCTAGCTCAGGTGTGTCCGGCCGGACAGCAGGTCGACCCCAACCGAGGCTCGTGCACGAACGAACCGGTCGGCAGCACCAGCAGCTGCCCCGCCGGACAATATGCCAATGGCACCGGCGCATGCACGTCGCCGGCGACCACCTACCCGCCCGCAGGCGCGACTGGCGTTTGTCCTGCGGGCCAGGTTGCTAACGGCACCGGCGGTTGCATGACGACTTCGACCGTTAATCCGCCGGTTGGCGCCACCGGCACGTGCCCTGCCGGGCAAGTTGCTAACGGCACCGGCGGTTGCATGGTGACCTCGACCGTTAATCCGCCGGTTGGCGCCACCGGCACGTGCCCTCCTGGGCAGGTTGCTAACGGCACCGGCGGTTGCATGACGCCGCGCGTGGCGGCGGTCTGCACCTGCCCGCCCGGACTCATGTTCAGCGCTCGGACCGGCACCTGCGTCATTCCGCCCGCAGGAGCCACGGGAATGTGCCCGGCTAGCCAGGTCGCAGACGGCTTCGGCGCCTGCATGACGCCGCGACGTTAGGGATGCGTTGCAGACACACCACCGTGTTAGTAAACGCAAATTCTGATAGCCCACTGGACAACCGGCGGATGCACGCGGCGCAGTGAGCGTCATGTCGACAGTCGACTATTTAACGAAGACCATGTCGCCTGTTGTTGGACGCAGGTAGAACACCTCTCCTCTGCTGTTTTTTTGCAGCGTGTTGCCCTGATTGTCGACTCCGACAAGGCTTACTTTTTCCGGAACCTTACAGCAAACTAATTTACTGGCCTGTTTTCGTGTAAGGAATTTCATGTCGCCGGTGCTTGCCTCGATATAAAACATCTCGCCACTTGAGTTCTTGTAAATGGTATGCCCCGCATCGATACCGACAATGAGCGGCCGCTCGGATAGTTTGACAAAGCGCTCTGCATATTTGGTGTAAATTGAACTCAAGCTGTCGGGCATTTTCACGGCGGTGGTGGACCTTTGCACAGGCTCCTCTGCTCTCAATTGCGGAGGTATCACCGCTGGCACGGCCAACATTGCGGTTGCAAGTGCAATAGACGACGCGGCTTTGCCTGACTGTGATTTCAAGATTCCTGGTTTCATGCTTTTTTCCCCGGCGTTTTTACGGCTAACATCGTTCCTCGGCAATTTTTCGACCCACAACGACAAATGTACGCTCTCGAATTCTCTATACCAGCCAGACCGTCTCTCGTGGCGGCGAGTTTGTAGTCGAAAGTCAACTCGTCATCGCGCGCAATGTCGCCCATGCCATAGATATAGACGCGATCGTCGATACAATACGCCTCGCAGTTAGGATCGCAACTGTGATTGATGAATCGCGCATCGTTACCGTTGCGTGCGCCGTCGATCACCGTGTTTTCATCAAGATAGAACGCGTAAACGCGTGCCGTGCCAACGGTCGCAGGATCGCGGCATAATTTTTCAAGCTGAATACGTTCACCCAGATACTCAATCACGCGCGTGCCTTTGGGAATTTTCCGTTTCGCAAAAACACCGCGGCCATGAATGGGTGATTTGCCGACGCGGATGAAATCACGATCTGCCTGCGCTGTTGCTATTGCCGACACGAATCCCGCACCCACGGCAGCTGCAACTCGCCACCCTCGGGCAACACTCGCATCAAATCCCAGCTGAAGCCGAGTTCGGTATGCGCGCCGATCCCGTCGGTCTGAACCTCGATCTGTCCGTTGCCGACAACCGGGATCTCGCTACTCTTCCACCAGTTGACCGGGCCGTCAGTGCCAACCCTAACAAGCAACATTCCCTTTGGCAGCCCCGCCGGCATGGGATACTGCATGATCGAGGTCGAGGTCACGGGGTCGTACTTCGCAAACACATTGGCATCCACCTTGGCCTTGTCCCAACCTTGGTTCTTGCTGTACCAGGCATACAGCCTGGGCACATCCCCGGGGATGTTAGCCATCGGTTGCTGATGCTCGTGGATGAGACCGAGCGCGTGGCCAAATTCGCGCAACGCCGTGCGGCGGATTTCCTCGTCGGTCGTGTCGTCCGTGAACCAGCCGAAATTCATCGTCGGCTCAGGTGCCGCATCGTCGACCCACGCGAATTGCAGTTTGCATACGGACGCCACAGCGCCCGCAGCGCGAGTCCTGGCTGGCTCAAGTGCTAACAGAATGTCAGTGTCTCCGGGAATTGTCTGGCGAATCGCAGCTACAGACCTACCGCCAGATTCCAGCTGCAGGCTACGGATCCCTTGGCATAGGCAGGTCTCGGATAGCCCCAATTGGTTTGGCTGGGCACCAGCCAGGTCTTTGCCTCGCCGACCCGCCAAGCGGTTCCAGGAGGCGACCCCGACGGTGGCGGTGCCGCTACCATGGCGGGGTAACCGTACGCGTAAGCGGTTTGTTGGTAAGTCTTTGGCCTGTCCGAGTTATGCAGCTGCGTTACCGTGATGGCGTTAGCAGCATTGGCTTGCGGCACCTGCACAAGCCAATTGCCGGAAGCGATCTTCTGCGCCTGCAGCGCAACGTTGCTCGTGCCAGACACGTTCCAGGTCCAATCATTGATCTCGCCGTAGCCGTTATCTTCATGCCGGGTTCCATTCCCCGAGGTTGTCCAGGTCGTTGAGTACACGAGCAGATTTTGCCCAGCCTGACTGGGCGCCGGCGACACCACCCAGCGCTGAATTTCATAGAGGCGGTAGGAGCTGGTCTGACCCCGCTGCCCTGAGGATGGTTGAACTTGCCCACCCAGCTCAATGAGACACTGCCCGCCGTTGCCCGGTGGGGCCGGGATGGGGAGACCCGCCGCCTCGAAACTCTTTATTTGCCGCATGTACTCCCGCATTTTGATTGCCCCTAGACTCGACTCCGCCTCAGGTGGGGGCGGCGGAGCTGCGGACGCAGGTCGAAACAACGACAGCAGGGCGAGGGCGGTGACAGAAAGTGCATGAACCCGGCTCCATGTTCGCGCACGCTTTATTTTCCCTGTTCTGAAGCCATAGGCAAATGCGACCAATGTTCGTTGTCGATGTCTCATGCTCAGCTCCTTTGGGCAGGCACCGGAAAGTCTCTTGGCATCGCCTGATCCCTGTTAGGGATCTTCGCGGCAGGACGCGGCCCTGCCATTACCTATGTCGCTGTCGATTCGCTACGGGTTCAACTTGCATTGTTCAATCCGAAATTGCTGACCGATGCCACACTCAGTTGAGAAGACTGTACACCCATGACTCGGGTCTGCACCGCGTCGGGGCGCTGTCTTGGCGAACCCTATGACCCCGGAATCCGCACGGCGCCAGCATCAGGGATACCGCATCAGGATCTGGCAGACATGGATTTCCGCGGTCAGCAGACGAAATTCTTCGCCGTGAATCCGGATGCGCGCATACTTGTTTATACGCAATGGCGCCGTTCACCAAACAAATATAGAAGCATTCCAGCGACGGTCGCGACGCTTGAACCTGCGGCAGACTCACAGCGACAGAGTATTCGGGAACACGGACTCGAAGCTGTAGCGACTCAATTCAATGGAGACTGTCATGAATTTTCGCAAGAAAGCCTTTGCGCGCATCGGCGGCGCGAGTGCACTGATCATGTTGCTTGTCAGCGGGATTTCAGACTGCCTGGCGGCCGCGCCGCAGCCGATCACGGCACAGAGTCGCGTGTCGCAATCCCTGCCGCGAACCTGGGACGCACTGTGGGACATCACCTGGCAGCGTGCAGCCTTCTATTATCCGATCCAGGCAGCCACCGCCGCGCAGCAAGACCCGAGCTGTCAGGGCAACCTCGGACTGGACGTGTTAGTGAAGAATACGATCACAGCGGTGTCGCTGAAGAAATACGGCGACGCGACACGCTTCATCGGCCAGTTTCAGGATCGCTCGCTGTGCCTGACACGTGACGGCGCGCGCGGACTCGAGTTCGCGCTGGCGATGTATGTCCATCGTGCCGTCACCGGGTTGCCGCCTCAGCAGGCACAGATTGCAGTGATGGGTGTGACAAATCTCGGCATGCAGACTTTCGATCAGCTGCAGTACACCGGGCAGAGCTGGTGGCTGATGATGGTGAACATCGATTACGCGCGCATTCAGCCGTTGATGGTCGCCTATCCGCGCAGCGATCTGGGTTTGTGGATGTATGATTTTCGGCGCGGCATGATGGTTCAGAGCGGCCTCCAGGACGGGATGGATCGCGTCCTGTGGTCGATGCAGAACCTGAACAACTTCGGACGTGGCAGCTGCATGCTGCTCGACATGTCGTCTAACAATTTTGTCTGTCCCGATGCCGCAGGTGCTGGTGCGAATGGCAAGGGCGGCGCGGGTGCAATGGAACCGCCCGGAGGCATCCCGGCAAGCGGTGTGGCCTGTGTGCTCGATAGCGTGAAATCTTCCGGCGTGCGCGGCCAGTTCGCCTGCATGTCCAGAGCCATTGCAGGAATGATCGTGGATCCTCGCACTGCGGGAGCAGACCTGGCGAAGCAAGCCTCGCAACAGCCCGGCATCAAGGACAAAGTCTGCGCATTGAACGATGAGGCCGGTGGGACCGCCGGATCTGATACCACGACAACGACAACGACGACCACGACCAGTGAACCGGGGAAATGGGAGAAATTCAAGGACGGTGTCGGCAAGGTGAAAGACGTTGTCGTTAGCATCGTGTCCGCAGTATTCGACAAGACGCCGCCGGTTGTGGATACGCTCGCACAGGCTGCGAGCCCGGAGGGTGCGGATGCTGCGCGCGGTACCTTGCAGATACTTCAGGAACGCAGCGCAAGCAGCAACCTCGCGGATAGCGGCGATACGGATGCCTACTACCAGCAGCGTGCCGGCCGCGTAATGACCGATCCGCAGGCTAACAAACGCACCGTCAACGATCCGTCGAATCCCAATAGTGGCTGCAGCGGCAGCGCCAGTTCGAATGCTGCTGCCCGCGCGAAGTCGCTCTATGCGTGCACTAATGGGTCCGACATGACAGCGCGTCAGCCTGGCCCGGGCCTTGGCGGCGTCAGGAATCCAGGTAGTACCGGCCCGGCGCCCAACCCGACAGTCGCAATGTTAGATCCGTCGCAGGCCGCCGGACCGTTGCCCGGCACCATGGCCTGCATGATGGAGTCGGGCGATATCGCCCGCAACGGGCCTAACGACCAGCGCTGCGCAGCGATGCGCTGCATGCCGGGCGAGGTTTGTCCCTGCAATCGTGGCGGCGGCATTGCGGGTGGGCAACCCATGGAGGTGAAGCCCGCGGTAAGAGCCGGGCCGGAATGCGCCGATGGGCCCTGCGCGCCGGCGCCGACCGGCGTCTCGGGAGTTTTGGGAGGTGGCACTGCGCCAAGGCCGAACACACCGCCGCCCGCCGTCGGGCCACCACCCAAAGGGCCGACAACGGCTCCCGGCGGCGCGCCCACACCAATCCCACCGCGCTAGCAGCATCTTACAATCATGCTTCAAAGCGAATCTGAAACACCAGGGTTGATCATGAAGACTAAATTATCAAATTTGGCATTGGCTATCGGTCTGCTGATGTTGTTAGGCACGAGCGCGGCGCAGGCCGCGGGCGTATTATGTGCCTCAATAACAGCCCAGAAACAGGGCGCGCTGTTCGGCCAAAGAAAAATGCCCGGTTGCGATAAAAAGATTGACGGACTTACTTTCAGTGATTCCGTGCTCAGCCCTCGCGAAGCTGCGACCGGCCAGGCGATGGGTCGACGGCAGCACACGGCGATTAAAATAAAGGAAGAGTGGAGTACTGTATCGCCGCAACTATTTCAAGCGTTGGCGTCATACGAAACTTTGACTTCGGTGGTGTTCGATTTTTTCGCGGTTGACGCTGTCGGCCAGCTGGTGATCGATCATTCAATCAAGCTGACCAACGCCGCTTTGTCGTCAATCGAGCACACCTCCGATTCCCTGGTACCGCCAGGACAGCTCAATCTGCCGCCGATGGAAATTGTAGAGTTCGTGTTTCAGAGCATCGAACTGGTCGATCACAAGGCCAGGATTTCGGCGATGGATTCATGGGTTCCGCCGCAAACATGAAATCAACACTATTAGCCCTGGCGCTTCTGTGGCAACTTGCCGGAGTTGCAGCGTTGGCTGCACCACCACTGCCAAACCTGGGTCGTAGCGCCGTTAGCCCGGTTGCGCCTCTCTCTGTCGAGCAGCAGCTGGCGGCTTTGCAGCAGCAGGTGCAGGCGTTGCAAGCGCAACTCGCTGCATTGCAAGCGGTCGTGCGCGTGACCTCAACCGGCAATGCCGGGCAGGATCCTACCGTCACGATCATCGGCGCCGAGGTGAACATTCAAGCACGGGATAATTTGATGTTGACTGCGGCTTCAACTATGAGCGTTAAGGCGGCCAATCTTGCGTTGAGCAGCACTGGCGGGGCCGTGTTGCAGGCCGGCGCTACGCTAGGTCTGAAAGGGTCGCTGATGACGTTGAACGGCGGCGGGAAACCGCTTGCGACAGTGGGCAGCTTGGTCCAGACGCTACCTGGTTCAGCTAACGGATCGGGCAGTGTCATTACCGGCAGCCAGACCGTGCTGGCGGATTGACACGATTCCTGAAAAAAATTTACACCAACAGAAAAAGCCAACAGATAAAATGGAGCCACCTAACATGAATATTCCGCTAATTGGCCTCGCAGGACTCAAGCCGGCCCGAGTTGCTGTGTCCCTGGTCATGCTGCTGCCGCTTGGCCTGGCAGCCCATGCTGCATCTGCTCCGGCCAGAAGCGCCCCTGTCATCACACCTGCGCCAAGCCGAACACAAATTGACCCGTGCCTCAGGAGCGAGATGACCTTGCGCGAGCCGCCTTACCCGCCGCCGGCGAGCCTGACGGCTACCGTCGTCGCCGCGCACACCGTGGACCTGACCTGGCCGCGCGTCGATGGCGTATCGTACTACCGCGTGTTCGGCTCGAGCCTGCCCGCCGCCGGTGTCGTGGTAATCACCCAGCCGTTTCACCTAACAGGCGTCCCGACCGGATCGCAGACGTACACAGTATCCGCCGAGTACCCCTGCGTCTCCAACACGCGCGGTCTGCCGAGGGCAGAGGTCTCCGTGCAGCCTTTTTTTGGCGTGAATGCCCAAACAAACCACGCAGGGAGTGGTGGTCTGGTGAACGTGTCTTTCGATGTTGCGACCGTCGAACCACTGACTTTCCGTCTGTGGCGTGACGATGGGAGAGGCGGCGCCGAGACCGAGGTCAGCTCCGCCACGTCCTGGGTCCGGGGCCCGTCGAATCAAGCCGCCACTACGCACGTCACCGGCCAGTATTCAACTCAAAGTCTGTCGCCCAATCTTGTCTACAAATTTCGGATGGCGGCGGACTTCGGCAACGGGTCCTTCACGCCAAGCGGCATTCTTCCCGTTAGCATCCCGGAGTTCATCGTACGGTCCACTATTCCTCTGACGACCGATCGAGTGGTGATCGAATGGAATGCTTTCGGATTGGCGCCGTATCAGATCAAGAAGGGAGTACTGACCCCACAGCCGAACGGCAACTCGGTCATCGCGACGGATTTTATCAAGGACGCTGCCGGCGTTCCGATCAAATTCACTGCGTTCAAGTTTGACGATACTATTGTGCAGCACGGTGTTACGTATTACTACGAGGTCTGCGCGCCAATTGGCGCGCCTTACACGAGCGGCTATGCCTGTCCCAGGGTTGCGGTGACGGTTCCGTGATCGCCGGCGCTTAGAACACCGGGAAGTCGTACTCGAGGTTTTCGCGCCGCACCGTTGGATTCTGGCCGCCCTCTGTCAGCTTGCGGACCTGATCGATCACGTAGGTCTGCAATTCGCCCACGGTGACGGCGCTGTCCTTGTTAGCATCGGCGGCGCGATTCTTGAGGCCGTTGAGCAGCGCATACGTGAACACGCCGTTGTGCCATTGCTCGCCCTCGAGCGCGAACTCGTTGCCGCTGGCGCTTGAGATCACGACGGCGCCGGTGCCGCGGCGCAGATCCGCAAACCAGTCCTGCTGAAAGCGTAACAAGCTGGTTGATGATTGCGCGGCGCCCGCGTTGTTGTCAGTGTCCGCGACCACGCTGACACCGCGTTGCGATTTGAACGCACGCATTTTGACGGTGCCATCCGTGCCCGCGGTTGACGCGGTCAGTGTCGTCGGTTCGTCCTTGTCGATTTCACCGGAAAAACATGTGTCCAGCAGCAGCACTTTCTGCAGTGCCGTTATTCCGTCTAACAAGCCCTCGAAGTCTTCGTAAGGCAGGCCGTTGGCTTCGGGATGCGCAGGATCGATGTCCCAGGTTCCAAAGTAATAATTCTGTTTGGCGTCGGTCATACCGTGGCCGGCGGCGAACACCACCGCGAGATCATTGATGCGCGCCTGTTTCAGAAAATCACGCGCCTGCCGGATACCGTCACGCGTCGCTTTCTCGTTCGTCAGATTGAGCACGTGCACCTGACCACGCGGTGCCGGGCGCCCTTCCAGGGTGCGATAGACATCCAGAATATCGCCCGCGTCCTTGGCGGCATATCGCAGGTTGTATGCGCTGTTCTTGTAATTGCTGACGCCGATGGCAACTACATAAGTGTCGGCCGGGCCTGGATCGGCAGTTGAATTCACATAGATCGTCTGCTTGAGCGACTCGGTGCCCTGCGCATTGAGGACCGACACCTGGACCTTGTTCCGGCCCGCGACCAGCGGCGCGCTGATTTCCTGCTCTACCTGCGACGCGCCTTTGCTCGCGAGCGGCAGGCCTGCCGTGCCGTTGATCGGCACGTCGTTGACGAACAGGTTGAGTCGGTCGAGCGGGTACTTGTCATCGGCGGCGCGCACCTGCAATTTCAAGCTCGGCTCCGCAGTATTCACTGGCAGGTCTTTGCTGACGATCGCGAGAGTGGGCAAATGGAAATCGGTGCCTAACATGTTCTCACTGATACCCATTTTTCGCAGTCGCCGCTCGTAGGACCGACGATAACTCTGCACCTCCTCCGGCGCCGCCAGACCTAGACGCTCCAGCACAACATCCGGGCGGTTGAAGCGCAGATCGAACTGTTCGAACGGATAGAGCTGGCCCTTGACGCGAAACGCGACGCCCTTGATGTGACTCTTGGAGGCGCGGTAATACTGATCTGGCGTCACCGCCACGTAGTCCGAACGGCCCAGCGCAATCAGCGCCGCTGCCTCCTTGCGCTCGGCAACCTTCCACACCCGCACAGCGCCATCCATGCCGCCACTGACCAGCAGCCGATCGTGGTCGACGAATGCCAGCGCCGATATATTGCTGGTATGACCGACCAACTGTGCGATCACCTCACCCGTGCCGACGTCAGTGATTTTGATGACACGGCCGTTGCCGTTGGCTAACAGCCGGCCGCTGGCACTGACTGCCGTTCCGCGTGCTGCACCCATTTCCTCGGGCATCAGCGAATTCATCATCGCCTGCGGGTCGGGGTTGGACATGTCGAACTTTGGCGCAGCGCGGCCGCTGCGCATTTCCTGGCCTGTGGCAACGTCCCACAAGCGCTTGCCCTGCGTACCGACCGTGAGCAACATACGGCCGTCGTTGCTGAACACCAGGCTGCTGGCGCCGCTCAACTGATCTCGTTGGCTGCGCATGATTTCCGACAAGTCCGGCATTACCATCTGCGCTGCGTCACCTTGGCTGCCACCACCTAACAGGCCGCCGAGCAATCCGCCACCTGCTCCGCCCTTTTGCATTTTCTTGATCAGATCCGCCATCGACCCGGCATCTGGCACGGCCGAAGCACCGGCATTCGCGCTTGGCGCAGCCATCGGCGCGGCACCGCCAAATTGCCGTACTTTTTGCCCGGTCTCGATATCCCACAATGCGGTTTCGTAGGAACGGCCCGTAGCGACCATGCGGCCGCCAGGATGAATGGCGATCGTCTCAATATTTTGCGCCAACTCCTCCATGGCCTCGTCGTTGTAGTTACCCTGCTGATCTTGCTCCCGCGCGGACTGCTGCTCTTCCAGTATCTTGCGCTGCCGGGCCGGCAGTTGTTTAAGCAAAGCCGGATCGATCGACTGCGACTGGCTCCCGAGCACCTGAGGCTTCGCGCTCAAGGGCAGCGTCCATTGATGAATTTTCCGGCCAGTCTCCGGGTCAAAAACTGACACCGTTTCCTTGACCGCCACGGCGAGCACCTTGCCGTCGCTGCTGAATGCCGCATGCGCATACATGAAACCAGACCCTTGGGGCGGCAGCAACTCATGCAGTTTTTCGCCAGTTGTCAGGTTCCAGAGCGCCGCCGAGCCATCCATGCAACCCACAGCTAACACCGTACTCGACTTGCCGGCGCTTGCCGAGGACGCCGCGACGCCGTTCGCGCAATCGAAACTACGGCGCAATTGTGCCGTGCCGAGATCCCAGACATTGACGGCGCCGCTGACAGTCGCGGCAACGATCGCGCGCCCATCCAAGGCCGGCGTCAGGTCGAGTATCGCGGCTGCGCCGCCAGTCAGTGCAGCGTCCTTGCCGCTCGCAAGATCACGGATCACCGGCGCGCCACCTTGTAGCCGTCCAAATATCAACTTGCTGCCGTCAGGCGAAAAATTCACCGCGGTTGCATCCAGTTTTGTTAGCAAACGGCCACTGGACGCTTCGAAGATCTTGGCCGGCCCTTCGGACGATGCATAGGCGATCTTGCTGCCATCAGGACTGAAGAGCAGCGTCGTCGTCATGCCGGCTGTCGCGGTGGCGCCGGTGGGGATTTTCAGCAACTCCCGGGCAGTCGCAAGATCATAAATCGACAAAGTTGGCGATGCCTGATTGCGATTTTCGGACACCAACGATCTACCGTCCGGACTCAGGGCCACAGTACTGAGCCCGTCCAAGTCATCGCCTGCGAGCGGCAGCGTGCTGCGCAGCTTGCGCGTGGCAACGTCCCAGACCTGCAATTCGACCGAGTTTCGCGGTCTCTGGCGTGCGGCCATCGATGCCCTGGACTGACTGCTCTTGCGCGTAATCAACGTATTGCCGTCGCCGCTCATTGCGACAACCGGTTGATCGTCAATATTGCCGCCATCCAGTGGCAGCGTCCAGATCACCCGGCCTGTCACCAGGTCGACCACCTCTGGCGCAGGGCCGATAGTCCCGCGACGGTTATCGACACCGACGCGGCCATCGGTGCTAACAAGACTGGACATCGACATACCTGTCAGCGAACGCAGCTTGTCTCCGGACAGCGCATCAAAAACCATTGTGTTTTGGAAATCCCCGACCACAAGTCGCGCACCGTCGGCGCTGAACTGCACACTGCGCGGACCCATGGATCCGAAACCCGTCAATGTGCGCAGCTCGCGACCGCTCGCGACGTCCCAGAGTTTTGCGGTTTCGTCCTGGCTACCGGACAGGATCAGTCGCCCGTCGCGGCTCATGGCCAACGCAGTGACGCCGAACGCGTGCCCGGTCTGAAACACCACCTGTACCCCATCGGCACTCACGGCCTGATCGGCGATGGGCGCCTTGCCCATGCGTTCGTTCATCATCTGTTCCATCTCGGCAAAGTCCCGCAACGGTATTAGCGGCTCGCGCGGTGGTTTGGAGGCGCCTGACACCCATGTCGTCAGAATCATGCTCGCCATGGCAGAGCTCACATAGTGCAGTCTCACGGACAGGTCACCGACGTCGGACAAAGGGTCAGCGGGTTTTTCGGTGTTGACTGCCAGCATCCCGGGACTGCCGCAAACGAATTGACTGCTTTGAAATCCGGCATAACGTTAGCATTCCAACCGCGATCGATACCGTCGCGCGCGCTCGCGAATATCACACTGTCGGTAAGGAATGGGGAGTTCGACAATGGCGGCCCATAGATGCGTATTGCGGCATAGTTTTCACCCTGTCCGCGTCCGTTGACGGGGCAGGAATTGCCGCCGATTTCCGCGCCGCCTGCGTATTCAACACGCACGAGTTGCAGTGCGGTTTGCGGACTAATGGCACCACCAAATGTGATGCCCACCCAGTCGCCAGCTGCGGCGGCCGCGCCTTTATCGGAGGTAAAAATAATGGGCTCTTTTTGCGTGCCAATTGCGATCAGCGCGCCGCGCGCCGCGGCGGTGTTAGATCCGCCGATCGGATCGACCTTGAGCGAACCACCGGGCGAAAATTGCATCACCACGCCGGGTTCGATTGTTAGCACAGCAACCGTGCCAGGCATCGGCGACTGCACGTCCAAACGCCCGAGATTCTGGCTGCTGTTGCCGACGTGATAGGGAACACCACGATTGCGCATGGTCTGCGAGGTAGTCATTACAGAACCGCCGCCACCCACAACAGGGATGGCGATAGCTGCCATTTTGTTCTCACTGTAGTTGCCGCCGGGAATCGAACCAATCAGATGCGCTTGCACTTGTAGCGGATAGTACGCGGAATTGCGGATGTCCAGATTGGCGGACGACGCATCGAAACCGACCGGTCCGGAGACCAGCACACCTTGGCTCGCAGAACCGCCGATCCCCACGTTGTCCACATGAAACCTGCCGCTGGCATTGTTACTCTTCATTTCGAGCATGGCGGTTCCGGCCAGATTGGTGTTCGTTGTTGCACCGCCGTCCGTCAAATTCGCGTAGGTAAGCGACAACGTACCGCCAAAATTACGGATACTGCCCCAGGCATTACCATTGATTTGTTTGGTGATCAACACAGGGCCTATGTTCGAGCCTGCAATTTGCAAGGTACCGCCCGGGTAAACGGTGATCGACTTGCCGGCCGCGATCCGCACCACGGTGCACCGTTCTATTGTTAGCACGCCAGAGACGCTGATATCCGCCATCACCTGGTGCGGGCCGCCCGCCATGTCCCAGCGCTCGACCGATCCTGCATTTACAGAGTTGTTGTGCGCGGTTCCCCCACCTGTCTGTGGAAAGCATATCGGTATCGGATTTGGGTCGATGGGCGGAGGCGGCTGGCCGCGGATCTGCGCAACCGCCGGCGAAGTCGCCAGTGCTGCGAGACACAGGATCGCTGCGCCAATCATCGTACGATCTGTTAGTAATTGCATGGCGGAAATCTCAATTATTGACGGCGTTTTCGCTGGCTGCCATTGTCTTGCTTTTGTGGTCGATGAGTTCGATTTTCTGGAATGTCAGTTCCAGCGTTTCCATCGCTGGAAGCCGACTGGCTACCTCGGTTGACGTCAGCACCTCAGAAGAATGCTCAATAGAGGTGATAAAGGCGTTCGTCAGTTGGATCGAATGATCCAGCAGCATCTGTCCGGTGCCCTGATCGACCGAGAAAAAATCTAGAGTCACCGACGTCAGTAACTCATTGTTTTCCAGGGCCTGGAATAGTTGCGTGGATGCAGCGCTCCATTCTTTTTTGATTCTAATGGGTTTGTGCTGGCGCTTGCCTGTCGCCTGTCCCGTTGTCATATCGCGCGGACTTGTCACGCCATAGCTAAAGCCGGAAGCCTCGATCTTTCCCGCGCAACCTGTTTTTCTAGTAGTGGCCGCGAGCGCACCCTGTTTTTGACCAACGATCGACACGCAAAAAACCGGAGCCGCTTGCACCGCCGCAGCACCTAACGACACGACCGCACACAGCGCGATTGCAACTATTGTTGATTTCATTTTCATGACTGACCTCTGTTAGTAAAAATTTTTAGAAGGAATTAGCGCGGCGGAACGGGTTGCGGAGCTGGTCCTGGCGCCGGTCCAGGAGTCGGTCCCTTGGGCGTCGGACCCACTGATGGCAACGGCGCCGGGCCGGTGCCACCGCTTCTGACGCCGCCCGATGTTGTGGGCGTGGGCGCGCAGGGCCCGTCAACGCATTCAGGCCCGGCCTTGGGCGCGGCCGGCTTCATTTCCAGCGGCTGGCCGCCCGCCAAACCACCGCGATTGCAGGGACAGGCCTGCCCTTGTACGCAGCTCATGGCTGCGCAACGTGGGTCGTTAGGTCCGTTGCGTGCGAGATCGCCCGATTCCATGCCGCAGGACATGGCGCCTGGCATCGGTCCGGCCGCCTGCTCTGGATCGATCATCGCGATGAGCGGATTGGGCGTGGGACCCTGGCTGCCGGGATTCTTGACGCCGCCCATGCCCGCAGACGGCTGACGTGCTGTCATGTCTGAACCCATGGTGCAGGCGTAGAGCGACTTCGCGCGCGCCGCGGCGTTAGATCCCTTGCCACCGCAACTGCCGGGATTCATCGGATCGTTGACCGTACGCCCCTGATTGGCCTGGGGGTCAGTAGTGACGCGACCGGCGCGGCGATTGTAATAAGCTTCGTTGCCTTCTTCCGTGCCGAGCTCCGAATTGTTCTTCGCACCTTTTTCCTGGAGTATTTGCAGGACACCGCGACCCATGTCCACGCCTGAACCACTTGCCAGCGGCGCGACATCGGAAATCACCGGCGGCGTCTTGTCGAAAACCGCCGCCGCAACGCTGGCCACGACATCTACCACCTTGCCGACGCCGTCTTTGAATTTCTGCCATTTGCCCGGCTCAGTGGTCGTCGTGGTGGTTGTCTCGGTGGTTGTTGTGCCACCCGCTTCATCGCTCAGCGCGCAGAATTTATCCTTGACGCCTGGCTGCTGGGATGCCTGCTTGGCGAGATCACTGGCTGCTGCGCGCGGATCGACTGTGATGCCCGCGATCGCACGCGACATGCAAGCGAACTGACCTCGTACACCCGAGGCGCGCACGCTGTCTAACACGCACATCGCGCCGCTGGCGGGAATACCGCCCGGTGGTTCCATGCCGGCCGCGCCACCCTTGCCATTGCCGCCAGCGCCGACATCGTCCGGACAGATAAATCCATTGGACGACATATCCAGTAACATGCAGCTGCCGTTGCCGAAATTATTCAGGTTCTGCATCGAAAACAGCACGTTGTCCATGCCGTTGACCAGGCCGCTTTGCACCAGCATGCCGCGGCGAAAATCGTACATCCACAATCCGAGTTCGCTGCGCGGGTAGCCCGTCATCAACGGCTGAATGGCAGCGTAATCCATGTTGACCATGACCAGCCACCAGCTTTGGCCGGTGTACTGCAGTTGATCGAAGCTCTGCAGACCGAGATTCATGACGCCTGACACGGCGATCTGCGCCTGCTGCGGCGGCAGCGTCGTGACGGCGCGATGCACGAACATGGCTAACGCGAATTCCACGCCACGCGCGCCGTCTCGGGTCAGGCAAAGGGACTTATCCTGAAACTGCCCCATGAAGCGCGTCGCATCGCCGTATTTCCTGAGCGCCACCGCCGTGATCGTGTTCTTCACCAACACGTCCAGGCCGAGATTGCCCTGGCAGGCCGGCTCCTGGAGCGTGGATGCGGCCGCCTCAATCGGGTAGTAAAACGCAGCGCGTCGCCAGCTAACATCCCACAACGCACCCCAGGTTCGTGGCACAGTCTGCGGTGCAGGAGTCAGAGCAGTCCTAACCTGTGCTTGCGCGTTGCTTACCGGCCAAAAACCTGACAACAGCAATACAAGGGCCAGGGCACAACCGTTCTTACAGTTCGACATCGCGATCTCCCAGTGAATCGGGCCTTGACCCACATCGTTCTCATTGTTTCGGTCGTTGCCAGCCGTCAAATGGTTCAACGTCTTCGCATTCTGCCAAACATGATGGGACATTGCTCGCCACTGGCGGTTTCGTCAAATTTATCGGGACCAGGGGCATTTGCTGCCTGGCAGATCAACTCCGCGCCATCGTGCACAGGTCAGCGTGCGGCTGGCCGCCGGTTCTGTATTCTCGTGAACATCCGGGTTTCCGGCGGGACATGGTTTTCGGATCCGGATATATCAGTGGATTCTTTTTAAGTTCGTCTTTGATCCACGGCAGTGACGCACGACTGGCATTCGCGAACCGCGTGGCATTGGTCACCTGTGCAATGGCCTCGGGCTGCAGAATGAAATTCGAAAATTTGTAGGCGGCATCGACGTGCGGCGCGTCGGCCGGGATAGCTAACAAATCGATCCAGAGCATGCCGAGGCCGGCTTGATACAGATATCCCCGGATGCCAGATCCGCGTCGCCGCGATAATTGTCGATATAGCGTACGGTATCACGCGAGTTACCTAACAGATACTCAACCCTGACGAGATCCTCCGCTCGCTCGCTGCTGGGGTCCAGCCCCAGGTGCAGCAACGCGAAGTTGGTAACCCATGTGTCCGGAACGGAACCTGCTGGAAATGGTGGCCGGGGGTGGAATTGAACCACCGACACGCGGATTTTCAGTCCGCTGCTCTACCAACTGAGCTACCCGGCCATGGTTTTTTTGGCTGCCCCAGGACGGGGGGCGCTATTAGAACGGCGCCCCGGCGGCGCGTCAAGCAACTATCCCGCCAAGTCATTGACGTCCAATGACTTTATTTGTCAGAGGCTCCCTTGAACCCTTCCGGCTTGGCGGATCCGCCGCCGAACAGGAACTTTTCCATCTCTGCGGCCAGGAAAGCGCGCGCCTTGGGTTCGATCGGGGTCAAGCGGTTTTCGTTGATCAGCGTCGTCATGTGCCTGACCCACTGGCCCCAGGCTTCCTGGCTGATTTCGTTGAAAATCCGCTGCCCGAGCGCGCCCGGGTACGGCGGCGCCTTGAGGCCCGGCGCCTCTTTCTTGAGCAACGCGCAAAATACGGTTCGGGTGTTGGTGTTCACTTTATTCATTCCTGTTAGCAGCGAGCTCATCGAGCAGCGCCTTGACTGGCGCCGGCAGTCCGAGCGACTGCTCGGGCCGCGCTGCGTTATACCAGACTGTGGCGCGGGCCGAAGGCGCATCCTCATCCGCGACCCGGTTCGGAACCTGCGCCGCAGCCAGCGGCACCAGCCAGGGCTCGATGTCGAGATCAAAATGCGTGAAGCTGTGGCGTATGGTCGCCAGCGGCGCCGCCGGCCAGGTATCGATACCTAACAAACTTGCGCCTCTCTCCCGGGCATCGGCGGCGTTGGAAAATTCCGGCGGGCACCACAGGCCGCCCCAGATACCGGACTCCGGCCGTCGCTCCAGCAGCACCGCGCCGGTCGGCGCGCGAGCTAACAACATCACGGTGCGGCGCTGTGGCCGGGCCCTGCGCACTGCCAGTTTCGATTTGGGCGCGGGCAGCTCCGCCTGCCGTCCCACCAGCCGCGCGCCGCAATCCCCGGCCACCGGGCAGCGCTCACAGGCCGGCCGCGCGCGGTTGCAGCAGGTGGCGCCGAGATCCATGATCGCCTGCGTGTAGTCGCTGAGGCGTGCCTGCGGCGTGAGTTCCTGCGCGAGCTGCCACAAACGCGCCTGCGCCGCGCTCGTTGTCAGGTCGCCCTCTAACAAATGCCGCCGCGCCAGCACGCGCCGCACATTGCCATCGAGGATCGCGTGCCGCTGTCCCAGCGCCTGCGCGAGGATCGCGCCGGCGGTCGAGCGGCCGATGCCCGGCAATTCCTGCACGGCCGCGAAGTCCGTCGGAAATTCGCCGCCATGCTGCAGGGCGATCACCCGCGCCGCACGCTGCAGGTTGCGCGCCCTGGCGTAGTAGCCCAGTCCGGTCCAGAGATTCAGCACTTCATCGAGCGGCGCGCGGGCAAGACTCAGCACCTCCGGGAAGCGCGCCATGAAACGCTCGAAATACGGGATCACGGTGGCCACCTGTGTCTGCTGCAGCATGATCTCGGACACCCAGACCCGGTACGGGCTGCGATCCTGCTGCCATGGCAGGTCATGGCGGCCATGATCGTCAAACCAGGCTAACAAGCGGGATGCGAAACTTACAGTATGACTGGTCATTTCTTGCTGTCGCCGACGGTGCGCAACTCGCCGCCCTGCAACTCGAGCACGACCTGCGCATCGCGCGCCACGATGTCCTGCCAGTGCAGCGTGGCGACTGACAAGCGGCCGCGCGCCTGCAGTTTCTGCAGATCCCCGGAGGGGAATTTGTAAGGCTTGCTCGGATCGCGCGCCGGCAGGTAGCGCCCGAGCTGCAATTCATCGATCTGCCAGTCGAACTCCCAGGGCGCCGAGGCATCGGGTCCGCGGCGGACATAGCCCTTGAGCTGGCTGTCATCGACCTGCAAATGCGCGCTGCGAAATTCCACCTCGGATCGGTACCAGGTGAATGACGCCGTTCCCTTGATATTCCCTAACACGGTGGCGTCGCGACTGCGCGGCAACCCGACGCCTAACGCGGCTGCCAGCTCGCGCAGTGACAACCGCTCGAACGCGACCGGCGTGCCGAGTGCCAGCGCCGGGACGAAGGTGGCCCGCAGCGGGCCGCCTGCTACTTTGCCGCCGCCGACGGCCAGATTCCAGGAGGGCACCAGAAAACTCTGCATCTTGAGATCCGCCCGCAGCTCGGGCACCGCGAACTGCAGGCCGCCCTGCTTGAACACGAGTTGCAGGTTACGTACCTCGAAACCGTCGGGCACGGTGCGATGCTCGGCGGAAAACGTGGCTGTTAGCCCGCTGTCGCAGGCCACGGCGTCACCGATCGACGCCGTCAGCTGACCCCGCACTTTCACCGGCTGCTGCGTCAGCAGCGCCGAACTGGCCAGATCGACGTGGCAGGCCTGCCAGTGGCTGCCCTGCGCCTCATCCACATAGTCAACCGTCGCGTCCCGCAGGTCGAGGCCGGCGATGGTCAGCGGCCGGCTGCCACGTTTGTTAGCCGACGCCGGCTGAGGAATTTCCCAGTTCGAATGCCCGGCCGCGTCACGATGCAGCCGCAGCACCAGGCCGTCGGCGCGAATACGATCGATCACGAGCCGCCCGGCGATCAGCGGCAGGAGCCGGGCGCCGACGCGCGCCTCGCGCCAGCTAACAAGCGTCGGTGTCCCGGGAGCGCCGGCGATTTGACCATCCTTGGTCGTAATGGCGAGCCAGGGGAACCAGCTCAGCTGCAGCTTGCCCTTGAGGTGCAGCTCGCGGCCGGTGGCGTCGCGGACCGCGGTTTCGATCGTGCCACGATACCTGTCAGGGTCGACGAATTGCGTCAGGACCACGGCACCGAGGACCGCTAGCGCCGCCAGTCCCAGAATCGCCCACAGCAGTCTTTTGATCCACGTCACCCCTGGATTGTAAGGAAGCCCGGTGCCGGTTTCCTGCGCTTACGGGTGATCGCAGATATTCACGTCCCCGCTCAGCGTCTTGACCCGGACATTCGCACCACCCTCTCCCCGCCGGGTCGACAGTTTCTCGCCGGGCGAGTATTCGCTGGTCGGCTTACCCTGCACACCGAAGCAGGTGCTGATATCGCCACTGAAGGTCGAAGCGTCGATCGCCATGCCGGCTTCGGTACCCACGGCGATGCCGAGATCGCCACTCACCGACTCATAGCTGATGTCCGCACCGCGCAGCACACGCCCGCGCAGCTGCATGTCGCCCGAGGTCGTCCGGCCCCGGAAACTGGTCAACTGATCGAGCTCAAGCTGCGAATCTCCGCTCACGGTGCTGAGCTCCAGTGCCCCCGCCGCTCGCAGCAGTTTTACATCGCCGCTCACCGTAGAGACCCGCCATTTGGCGGCCTTGCCCGACCCTTGAAGATCGATATCGCCGCTCACGGTTTTGACCTGCACATCGGTCGAGGCCAGCCGGGCATCAAGGTCGCCACTTACGCTGGACAGTTGCGTGGCCCCGGTTATGCCCTGCACGTTCTGGTCCGCGCTGACAGTGCTGGTCTCAAGACGGCTGCTGGCCGGGATGGTGACAGTCAGCATCGCTTCGCCATCGCGGTTGTAACGGGTTGTCTTCGGCAACACCACGCGCACGACAATCGTGCCGGCGTCATTGAGGACATCCACCCGCTCGACGCCGCTGCCGAGGGTGCCGGTCACATGCACCTCGGGCTGCGTGCCGCCGACGACATTGATGGCGCCCGCGACGTTGACCAAGCGAACCGCGTTGCCCGGCGCCGCCGCGACCCGCTTGTCGATCGGCGTTGCCGCGCCGGCGACCGCCGACCAACCTGCTAACAAAATTACCGGCATGGAAGTTTTCATAGTTTGGTCTCCGAATTCCTGATGTCGCTTAAATTGATCATCTCGTCCTGGCAGGCATTGACCAGCAATTCCTGCAGCAGCGCGTTGCCCGGGTCTTTGCCGAGAGCGCTCTGGATGTCCTCGACCGCGCGCCGCAACACGGTCACGCTGCCCAGCAGCTTGTCGCGCTCCGCCGGCGGCAGTGCCTCGACCTTCTGCAGAACCGATGCCCGCAACTGGTTGCGCTGCGCCACGAACTTCGCGTCGAAAAGTGCGCCGCGCGAGATATCCGCACTGCTTGCGGTCACTTCGGCCTGCGGCGCCACCGACACCCGGCCTAACAGCACGCCGATCGTCAGGGCCGCAAGGCCGGCGGCCAGCGCCCATTGCCAGCGCGGCTGGGCCGTGGGCTGGCGCTGTTCACCGGTGATCTGCGCCGCGATCGCCGGCCACAGGTCACGGGGCGGCTCGATGCCGCGCGGCAATTCGGCGAGCGAACGCACTCGCTGCGTAACTTCGGTTGTCATGCTGCAACCTCCGGCGACAGTTTGTCAGTCAGCAGGCGCCGCGCGCGATGCAGCTGCGCCTTGCAGGTGCCCACCGCTATACCTAACATCGCCGCCGTTTCCTGGTGTGAATATTCGTAGATCCCACTCAACACCAGCACATCGCGCGCGCCTTGCGGCAGCGCCAGCACCGCGGCCTCGAGCTCGGCCACCTCCACCGGCGTGTCGAGCAGCCATTCGCCGTCGCGTTCCGGCAGCGGTTCGGCCACAAAAGTCAGCATCTGTGCCGACTTGCGGCGCCGTGTTTCCATGACCACATTGACCGCGATGCGATGCAACCAGGTTGCGACCGCAGAGCGGGACTCAAACCGGGCAAGCGCGCGCCAGGCGCGCAGAAAGGTTTCCTGGGTGGCATCCTCGGCTATGGCCGGGTCCCGAGTCAGCCGCAAGCACAGGCCGAATACAGACGGGCAATGCTCCCGGTATATCGACTCAAATGCCGTTGCGGATGCCGCCATGAACCCCCCCTCTCCCTGCAGGTTAGAGGATCCAGATCGATCGAAGGTTTAAACGCGAGCGGCCGACGGGCTCAAAAAGCTTCGCGACGTCCGGCGTGCAGGTTCATCGCGTACTTGATCAGCTGCGAGTTGGTCAGCAGGTGCAGCTTGCGCTTGATGCTCTGGCGGTGGGATTCAACCGTCTTTACCGACAGGCCCAGCTCGTTGGCGATATCCCGCGAACTGATGCCACCGCCTACCAGGTTGAGTACCTGCAGTTCGCGGTTGGACAGGCGCTGCAGCGGGTCGGAACCCATCCTGCTGGCCGCTTCCTTATGGACGGCTGCCATCTCGGCACTCAGGTAGGTATCGCCCTGCAACACAGTGCGCAAGGCCGTCAGCAGTTGATCGGCGGCGGCCTGCTTCATGATGTAGCCGTTTGCGCCTTCAGCCAGCATGCGCTCGGCGTAAATAGCTTCGTCGTGCATTGACAGCACCAGCATCGGAACCTCGGGGTGATGCGCATGCACGGCGCGCACCAATTCGAGTCCGTCGCCATCCTGCAGCGACAGATCGACAATGACGATATCAGGATCGAGTTCGCGCACCGCGTTGCGGGCGTTAGGTTCGCTGTCAGCCTCGCCACAGACCTCGAGGTCCGCTTCGGCATCGATCATGCGCTTCAACCCCTGACGCACGATCGGGTGATCATCGACGATCAGGACACGACGTCGGATGTTAGTCACGGGTAGAACGTTAGCTGTCATGCCGCTGTTGACCATGGTCATCGCAAGTCTCCGCTGTCAGACAAATCCGCATGCGATGCGCATGAGTGTACAGGACATCGGCAACATATTGTGACACGCTGATTAGATGCCGAATGCGTGCGCAGCTCGGCGGAAAGCAGCCGCGCGCGATATTGCATGACGCGCATTCCCATTCCATCGATTGTAACAATCGCATCGGGGAAACCCCGACCATTGCGCCACGAGTTCGCTGATTGTCCCGGGCTGCCGCGAATTGCTGGCACGCAGATCCCGAAGGCATGCCTGCAGCACCAGCGCCGCGCCTGTTAGCTCGCCACGTCGAGCAATTCCCAATCGAATTGCCACTGAGTGTTAGCCAAGTCGCGCACCCGCAGCTCGGGGTGGCGCCTAACATGACCCGATCATCGGGGCGCACCCGCTGCCGCCACCTGACCGCGGAGTCCGTGCCATCCTGCAGTGCAACACCGTGATAATAAAACCACCTACCCGCCGAAAAATCACTCGGGGCAACCCTGATTATGTAAATAGCGCTGGGTCTAACTATTTTTCATAATCAGGGGGTTACCCTGATATTCTTATGTCAAGCGGAGCATTAACATTGCTTCGCAACAATAAGAAGACTGCGACCAGAAGAAGAACAGGAGCAGCGAGATGGCGGATGCCGCAACGAGCAATCCGCGCGTCGCCGACTATTCAGAGTGGCGGCCGCGCGACTATTACGACACCTATTACAGCCAGGTCATCCTGCCGGATGAGCAAGCGGTGTTGTCCTACCAGATCAGCGCCATGCGCTCAGCGGGACGCCGTTTTGACCGTGCGCTGGAATACGGCTGTGGTCCAACTTTGCACCGGGCGATTGCAGCCAGCGGCTATGTAAATCGTATTGACATGAGCGATTGGCTCGCCGACAACCTGGTCGCGGTCAGTGAGTGGGTCGCAGCGGATGGTCAGAACGAGGACTGGCGGCGCTTCACGCAATACACGCTGGCGCTCGAAGGCAACCCCGGCGCCGGCAATGCAGAATCGTTGGCACGCGAGGAACGCACGCGCCGCAACATCCGCGGACTGTACGTCAGCGACGCACGCTGGCGGGATCCGCTCGGCATACGCCATCGCGGTTTCTACGATTTCCTGATTTCCGGTTTCTGCCTCGATGCGATTTCCGATGACAAGGCGGTATGGCGCAACTGCATGCAAAACGTCTTGTCGATGCTTGCCCCACAGGGCTTGGTGGTATTGCACTTCCTGCATCGTTGCACCGCATACAAGTGCGGGCCACGATTGTTCCCGGGCGCGGACCTCAGCGTCGACGATGTTCATGACGTCCTGCAGGAAGAGGGGTTCGAGAGCAACTCCATCGACGCGCAGCTGATTCCCTGCCCCGACAACGAGGAATTCGGATACACAGGCATCCTGACGGCGTCAGCGCGCAAGGCCTGAGGTAAGCTCCCCCAAAAAGGGGGAGACATGACCGATCTGGCCGAACCACACACGCTGCTGTTTGCGCACGCTGCGTTCAAGTTCCTGCACGTCCTGCTGTTTGTTTATTGGCTTGGGGGCGACGCCGGGGTGTTCTACTCCTCCGGGTTCGTGGTCAATCCAAAGCTGACAAAAGAGCAACGTCTCACCGCATTCAAGATTTTCGTCAACCTCGACATGCTGCCGCGCTACTGCCTGGCACTGATGCTCACGGTCGGCGGAATCCTCGCCGAGTTCATCGGTTACCGGCACGAAACCTGGATGCTGTGGGGACTGGTCGCGTTAGGTCCGGTCTGGGTCTGGGTGGTGCACACCATTCACGTGAAGGAAGGCACCGAATTCGGCAAGACGCTGGCCACGATCGACAAGCGTTTCCGCGTGTTCATGATCATTGCGATCGTTGCCTCGGTGATCTATCACTGGAACACCGGGCAACTGAAGCCCTATCCGTGGATGGCAGCCAAGCTGCTGATCTTCGCTTTCCTGATTTTCTGCGGCTTCATGATCCGCGTGAAAATTCCGCCATTCATCGAGGGCTTCCGCACGCTGGCCAGCAGCGGCGCGACGCCGCAGAGCGATCAGAAAATGATCGCGGGCATGGCTGCCTGCCGGCCCTACGTGCTCGCCATCTGGGCCGGCGTTGCGATCGCCGCCTTCCTCGGTATCTGGAAGCCCGGTGCCTGATGGGCGACAAAGCCAACTCGTTTGCCTACGGCGCCTTCTTCAAGGAAATTTCCTGACGCCTGGCGTGGCAGATCGTCTGCGCCGCGCGCTCGGCGCGCTGACTTTGTTAGCTGGCACGACCGTAGCCGCGCCACAGGATGTCGTACTGGTGCGCCGGGCCGTCCTGCCGGCCGAAACTTTCGCCGGTGGTCCGCCGACCGGGCAATACGAGGACAAGGGCGGTTACGGTTTGCGGCTCGATCGCCCGCGTTTTGCGCGCCAACCGGTGCAGGGCATCAGTTCCATCAAGCCGGGTCCGCGCCGTGGCACCTGGTGGGCGCTGTCCGACAACGGCTTCGGCAGCAAATGGAACAGCCTGGACTATCGCACCTGCATCTACCTGTTCGATGAACGCCTGCAGCTGCTCAGGCGCGTTGAACTTCGCGATCCGCGGCGCAGGTTTCCGCACCCGCTGATTCTCGAGGCAGACCCGGCGCGGCCTCTGACCGGCGGCGACATCGATCCCGAGTCCATGGTCGTCATGGCGGACGGCAGCTTCTGGATCGGCGACGAAATCGGCCCCTGGCTGCTGCACTTCTCCGCAGCCGGACATTTGTTAGCTCCACCGGTCGCAACGGTCGTTGCGGACCTGGGCATGCTGCGCTCACCCAATCACCCGGAGGTGCTGGCCGGACGCGCGTCCGCCAATGTGCGCGCCTCGGGCGGGTTCGAGGGTCTGGCGGTGTCAGGTCGCGGCGCGGCGCCGAATTTCTATGCGTTGCTCGAAAAGCCTCTGCCGGCTGAAGCCGACCAGCACGATCTGCGGCTGCTGGAATTCGATCCGCGGCAGCAGCAATGGACCGGACGATGGTGGCGCTATCGGCTGAATTCACCGCTGTTCGGGGTCGGCGAACTCGCGAGCACGCCCGATGGCGCATTGCTGGCCCTCGAGCACGACAATCTGCAGGGCGACGCGGCCCGGACCAAGATGGTATTTCAGCTGCGGAATCCGAACCCTGCGCCGCAGGGCGGGATCCTCGAAAAATCTCCGCTCATCGACCTGCTGGCGTTAGCTGATCCGGATCATCTTGCCGGGCCGGCAGGTGTTTTCCGTTTTCCATATGAGTCGCTTGAATCGATTCATGCACTTGACGCGCACAACTGGCTGGTCGCTAACGACAACAATTTTCCCGCCAGCGGCGGCCGTGGGCAGTCCACGCCGAATCCGACCGAATGGTTGTGGCTCAGGCGCCGCGACTGAGCGGACGCCATCAGACGGGCGTCGATCCCGCATCGTAGGCGTACAGCGTGCGCACCTCCGCCATGCCGGCCGCCAGCGCCGCGATCTGCTCCGCAGGATCGGGCGCAAAATAAACCTCGGCGCGTGCGCGCGACATCGCCAACACAGCCACCACGCGCGCGTGACGCGCTTTTTCATAGCGCTGCATGGCTTCGTCGGGGTCACCCGCCACCGCGGCACAGCGCTCCAGCACTGCAGCGTCCTCCAGCGCCATGACCGCGCCCTGCCCTGTGAAAGGCGGCATCGCATGGGCGGCGTCGCCCAGCAACGTGACCCGGCCGCGGGTCCAGGTTGGCAGCGGGTCGCGATCAAACAGGCCCCACTTGAAGAGCCGGTCGCGCGGCGTCAATGCTAACAACTGCTGCGACACAGGCTCGAAGTCATGAAACTCGGCCTGCAACTCGGCGAGTTCGGCGGGTACGCTCCAGCCTTCTTCCATCCAGGCGCTGCGATGCGCGAGCGCGACGAAGTTGATCACCGTCCGATTGCGCAATGGGTAGCGCATCAGCAGGCGACGCGGGCCCAAGGTCATGCACAGTGGCGGGTCTAACAAGGCTGCCGGTGCGCCATAAGCCGGCACCAGTCCGCGGAATGCCACAAAGCCCGTGAACAGCGGCGCATCGTGTCCGAACAGCGCGGTGCGCACCGCCGAGTGAATGCCATCGGCGCCCACCAGCCAATCCGCAGCGATGCGCTCGTCGTTACCGAGCAGTGCAGTAACGGCATTCCCGCCCTGCTCGACGCCCACGACTGCCGTGCCGACGTGCACGGCCGTAGGCTGCAGACGCAGCAACGCGGCTAACAAGGCGGCGTGCAGATCGGCGCGGTGCATGTGGTAGAGCGGCACGCCGTAAGTCTCGGCAGTGCGATCCTGC
Organism: Gammaproteobacteria bacterium; assembly: GCA_031382085.1. GTDB lineage: Bacteria > Pseudomonadota > Gammaproteobacteria > Steroidobacterales > Steroidobacteraceae > UBA964. Next base: position 32,715 of record JANMYM010000052.1, on the reverse strand, counting down.
GGCAGGCGCACCAGGATTTCGCCGGTGGCGTAGTGACGCATGGCGCCCGCGGTCGGACGGCTGCCGATGCGATCGAGTGGCTCGCCGAGGCCCAGCGCGATCAGCGCCTTGCCGGCATTGGGCGTGATGCTGAGCCCGGCCCCGACCTCGCCGAGCTCCGCGACCTGCTCCAGCACGGTGACGCGCTGGCCAGCCCGGGCCAACCCAAGGGCAGCCGCCAGGCCGCCGATACCCGCGCCGACCACAATGACGTGCGTGCCTTTCATGGGTCATGGAGCCTACAGGCGGCTCCTGACGAGCTTGCCGTCCTTGATGATCGCCAGCAGATTCTGCTCCGGCTTTTCGAGCACGCGGATATCCTGCAGTGGGTCTTCCGCCACGATCAGCACATCCGCCAGTGCGCCGGGCTCGATGACGCCCAGCCGGCCATACGGATTGCGCGGCCCCGACATGGCTAACAGGTCGCCATTGATCGAGGTCGCCTGGCGCAGGATTTCCAGCGGCGTGAACCAGCGCAGGCGCGCGCCGAATTCGCCGCTCTCCATGGCAAAGGCGCGCGGGCTGCCAAACACATCGGTGCCGAAAGCAACTTTGACGTTGTACTTTTTGGCGAGCTGCATCATGTGATCCAGGCCGCTGGCCACCAGCGCAGCCTTTTCGCGTTGTGACACCTGCACCGGCGTCAAGGGCGCCGCCGCCGCACCCGCCGGCGCGCCGGGACTGCCGCCGCCGCCGAACAGATAAGCCTGCGGTGATAAAAACACGCCACGATCCGCGATCAGTTTCATGGTCGCCTCATCGATCAGATGCGCGTGCTCGATGCTGCGCACGCCCGCTTCCACGGAGCGGCGAATCGCCAGCGGCGTATAGGCGTGGACCGCGACATACGTGCCCCAATCGCTGGCGGCTTCGACCGCGGCGCGCAGTTCCGGCGCCAGGAACTGCACGCTGTCGATCGGATCCCAGGCGGATGAGATGCCGCCGCCCGCTGTTAGCTTGATCTGCGTGGCGCCCAGTCGCAGTTGCTCCCGCACGGCCGCCAGGACTTCATCCGGGCCGTCCGCGGTCAGAACATAGCCCTGTTGCTCGGCGAAATCGGTGCGGCCGCTCCAGACGCGCGGCGGCGAATCGGTGCGGTTGCGATGATCGCCGTGACCGCCGGTCTGGCTGATGATCGCGCCCGACGGAAAAATCCGCGGACCTTCCACCAGGCCTTCGTCGATGGCGCGCTTGAGACCGAAAGACGGGCCACCCATGTCGCGCACTGAGGTGAAGCCACGCATCAGAATGCCGCGCGCCTCGACGATCGAGCGCGCGACCACATACGAAGGATCACTGTCGTTGAGACCGGTAAAAGGCACGGCAACGGACGGATGAATGTGCGCATCGATCAGGCCCGGAATCACCACCCGGCCGCCGGCGTCGATCACTTTGGCCGTCGCTGGTACGTTCGCTGCCACACCTAACGAAACAATCCTGTTGCCGGCGATGACAATGTCAGCGCCTGCGCGCAATTGCGCCGCACGGCCGTCGAATATCCGCGCATTGCGTATTACCAGCGTGATGGCCGTTTCATCGGCTGCCAGCGCTACGCCGCTCATCAGCGCCAGTACTAACAAAGGACATAATCGCTTCATTCGTCGAACCTCAGGTGCTTGACACTCTTGCCATGGCGACGAATCAGCTTCAGCGCCTCGATGCCGATCTTAAGATGCTGTTCGACAAAAACGTCGGTCACCTTGCGGTCCGAGGTTTCGGTCTTGACGCCCTCCGGGATCATCGGCTGATCGCTGACCAGCAGCAGCGCGCCGGACGGAATCGAGTTGGCGAAGCCAGCGGCAAACAAGGTCGCGGTCTCCATGTCGATGGCCATGCAACGCGTACGTCGCAGATACTCCTTGAATTCATCGTCATGTTCCCAGACCCGGCGATTCGTCGTAAAGACCGTTCCGGTCCAATAGTCGAGTTCCAGGTCGCGGATAATCGTGGAGACGGCGCGCTGCAGACTGAAGGCTGGCAACGCCGGAACTTCGGGCAACAGATAATCGTTGGACGTGCCTTCGCCGCGCACCGCCGCGATCGGCAACACCAGGTCGCCAATCTGGTTTTTTCGCTTGAGGCCGCCACATTTGCCGAGAAACAGCGCCGCCTTCGGGGCGATCGCCGACAGCAGGTCCATCACCGTTGCGGCGTTGGCGCTGCCCATGCCGAAGTTGATCAGCGTGATCCCATCGGCCGTCGCGTTGGGCATGGGCCGGTCGCGGCCCAAGACCTCGACGCCCATCAGGCGCGCAAAGATATCGACGTAATTGCCAAAATTGGTCAGGAGGATGTGTTGGCCGAAATTGGCCAGCTGGGTTCCGGTGTATCTGGGAAGCCAGTTGTCGACGATTTCTTTTTTGCTGCGCATTCGATTTAGTCTACAAGGCCGCAGCCAAGAATAGCCGAAACCCGCGCGGCAGGCGCGACGCTACGACAGCGAATGCGGCCTTCCTCTGTTAGGCCGCCGTGGCGCGGTCAATGCGCGGGCCGGTGACCGAGTAATCTTGCAGGCAACAGAAAGAGTGCCTTTACCAGCGCCACCAGTCCCTCGAGCAGAGCCCCGACAATCCGCAATGGAATCGAGAGCAGCCAAAGGACAGGAAACAGGACCAGCACAACGATCGCCAGCGGCCACGCGACAGCCAGCAGGATGCACCAGGCGATCAAGGCTACAAGCATTTTCATTGACAAGCATTCTACACACATGTACCTTTATAACACAAGGTACCTGATAAACCAATGCAAGCAGAAGCAAAATTCGCACCCATCCGCAAAGGGCTCCTTGAGTTCCTGGTGCTGAAGATCGTCGGTACCGAAAGCGTTTACGTGCCGGACATCCTGCGCAAGCTTGCGGAAACAGAGTTTGCAACCCAGGAAGGCACGCTGTATCCGCTCCTCAGCAAGATTCGCCGCGAAGAACTGGTGCAGTACGAGTGGCAGGAGTCAGACGTCGGGCCGCCTCGCAAGTATTATCGGCTAACAAAGGCCGGCAGGGCGCAGCTTGCGGCTTTCGACGAGTACTGGGCCCGGATCAACAAGACCATTTCCAACATCGGACGCTAAGCCATGCAACCCGTGATGACTGTCAGCCTGAATCGCACTGCCGTCCAAATCGAAGCGGATGCGCATGCGCGCCTCGCGGCCTACCTTGCCGACGCCAGCGCCAAGCTGGCGGCCAACCCCGATCGCGCCGAGATTCTGCTCGACCTCGAACAGGCGGTGGCCGATCAATGCAAACGCCGCATGTTGCCCGGCCAGGCTGTCATTACGCTCGCGGAACTCGGGCCGGCGCTGGAAGAAATGGGACCCGTGGAAGTGCCCGACGCCGCTGAAGCTGCTGCGCGCACGACACCCAACGCCAGCGGCGCACTTCAGCAGCTCAGTGACGGCGCGATGATCAGCGGCGTGTGCAAGGGGCTCGCACGGGCGGCCGCGATCGACGTCACGCTGCTGCGCGTCATCGCGGTGATTCTGCTGTTCGCAACCGGCGGCGCGATGATCATCCTCTATCTGGTGCTGATGTTGCTGATCCCGTTCGCACCACTAGATCCGAACGGCCCTCCACTGCGAAAAATACCGGCTAAGTGCCGGGAATACGTTCTGCTGATCCGCTCGAAGCTCGGCGGCCTGACCAGCTGAACTGGAGCGGGTGATGGGAATCGAACCCACGTTAGTAGCTTGGGAAGCTACAGTTCTACCATTGAACTACACCCGCGCTGCAAGCTAACAAACCTGTGTCGTTATTTGCGGACAACTATTGTGTCCAATTGCCCCGATCTTGTAAACGAATCCGCTACAGGAGCCTGACTGGCTGAACAAACGCATGCCAGACCGCCGGTTTGAGAAAAATGGCATTGATTAATGCCGTAATCGGATTGATTATCGGCGGCATGCACCTACCTACCATCACCCGGTTTGCGGCGCCTGCCCTGCTGTCAATCGTGCTGGCCGCCTGCGGCGGTGGCGGCAGCTCGGCAGCACCACCGGCTGCGCCCACGGTCACACTGAGCGTCAACCCCACGAGCGTCGTCTCGGGCTCGACGTCGGCACTGACTTGGAGCACCACCAACGCCACGTCCTGCACGGCCTCGGGCGGCTGGACGGGCGCGAAGGCCACCAGCGGCACCGAAAACTCGGCGGCGCTGACCGCTAACACAAGTTTCACACTGACATGCTCCGGCAGCGGTGGTTCTGGATCCGCCAGCGCGTCGGTGACAGTGACCGCCCCCGTGTTGCCCACGGTCACACTGACAGCAAATCCGACCGCGGTGACGACAGGCTCATCCACCAACCTGACATGGTCATCCACGAATGCGACCACCTGCACAGCCAGCGGTGGCTGGACTGGCACCAGGCCCACGAGCGGCAGCGAAGTTTCTGGAGCCCTGGCAGCTAACACAAGCTTTACGCTGGCCTGCACCGGACCCGGCGGCATGGGCAGCGCCAGCGCATCGGTCGTCGTGACCCTGCCACTGCCCGTGATCACGCTGAGTGCGAATCCCACGACGATCGCCGCGGGCGGCAGTTCGACGTTGAACTGGAGCGCGTTGAACGCGAATTCCTGTACCGCGAGCGCGACGCCTGCCAATGCCGGATGGAGCGGAGCAAGAGCCACCAGCGGTTCCCAGTCCACCGGCGCGCTCAATGCAACGACCAGTTTTACGCTGTCCTGTACCGGCGCAGGCGGCCCAGCGCAGCAGACGACAACGGTTTCAGTTGTTAGCAACAGCGCGCCGGCAGCCAATGCCGGCACCGACCGCACGGTGATCTCGGGGTCCCAGGTGACGCTGTCCGGCGCCGCCAGCAGCGACGCCGACGGCACGATCGCAAGCTACGCATGGTCGCAGACCGCGGGCCCAGCCGTGACATTGAACACCAGCGGCAGCGATGCAAGCTTCACGGCACCTACCGTCGCCGTCAGTACGGTGCTGACCTTTCAGTTGATCGTCACCGACAATCTCGGCACGCCGAGCGCACCGGACACAGTGAGTGTTACCGTCCAGCCGCTGGCTGCTGGCCAGGCAGCGGTGAGCGGACGCATCACATTCGCGCGCATCCCGGTCGTCACCCCGACGGGATGGAATTATGCCGGCACCACGCAACAGCCGGCGCGCGGCATTACGGTCGAGCTGGTCAACGCGTCCAACAGCGCGGTGCTGGCATCGGGCCCGACCGACGGCAACGGTTCGTATTCGCTGGCGGTGCCCATCAATACGTCGATATTCGTCCGCGCAAAGGCCGAGCTGATCAAGACCGGGGCGGCGCCGACCTGGAACTTCCGGGTAACCGACATCACGCTCGATGCTAACGACAATTTCGTTTCGTCCGTTTCGTTTGCTGTGAGCAGCGCGAACTTCAATTCCGGCACCGGCGCTACGCAGAACCTGGCAATCCAGTCGGGTTGGGGCACCACGCCGGGTCCAGCAACCGGCACGCGCGACGCGGCGCCATTCGCAGTCCTCGACACCGTATATCGTGCGATCACCAAGCTGCAGACCTTGAACGCCAGCATCGTGCTGCCGAGTTTGGTGATCGATTGGGGTCCTAACAACACTGGCGGCGTGACCTTTTTCACCGAATCGGGTGTCGTGGGAGCTGGCCCGACTTTCAGTCCGAAGATCGTGTTGGCGGCACAGGCCGACGTCGATACCGACGAATATGACATACAGGTCATCGCCCACGAATTCGCGCACTACGTCGAATTTGCGTTCGGCCGCTCCGACAGCATCGGCGGCCCGCATGCCTTCGGCGACCGCCTCGACCCGCGCGTGGCCTGGAGCGAAGGCTGGGGCTATTTCTGGGCGGGTTTCGTCAACGACGACCCGCTGATGATCGATTCTTTCGGCACCAATCAGGGGCAGGCCTCGCAGTTCAATGTCGAAACCAGCCTCAGAAACAAGGGCTGGTGGAGTGAGAGCAGCGTCTGGTCGATCCTGTGGGACCTTTACGACTCGACCAACGACAGCGCCAACAGCGATGGCGTGTCGATCGGTGCGGGGCCGATCTGGGCTGCCTTGACCGGCGCAGCGCGCAATACCGATGCGCTGACGTCCCTGTTCACGGCCATCAGCGCGTTGAAGCAGGCCAACCAGTCCAACTCGACACTGATCAGCCAGATCGATACGCTTGTTTCTTTCCACAATACAGTCGCCGCTACGCTCGATGATTTCGGCAGCACCGAAACTAACAACGCGGGCTTCGCGGAAGTGCTGCCGATCTACCGGACAGTGACGCCGAGCGCCACGCCGTTCACGGTGCCCAGTAACATCCTGTTTCCGTCAGATTCGCAGAGTGGCACGGATAACAAGCTGGGCATCCGGCATTATTTGCGGCTGGCCGGCCCGCGTACCGTACGCATCACCGCGTCGACCGCCGTGTCGACCCAGGATCCGGATGTCGTGGTTTACAAGAACGGCGTTCAGCAGCTCGGGATACTGAGCTGTACGACACAACCCTGCGGCGAGACGACCGGCAGTGAAGATTTCACCGCCAATCTGGGGTCCGGCACCTATGTCATCGAAGTCTACGAGTGCAACAACGCCGGTTGTGGCACAAGCGGATCGGCCATCAATACTACGATCAATATGACTGTGCAATGATGAGGAGCCGCGCCATGAACTGCCATTCCCTGCTCGCCGCGATCGCGCTGTGCTTTTTGCCTTTCGCCGGCCACGCTGCCAGTCAAGCGCCTGACAAACCAGCGGCGGTCGCGGGAATGACGGCGGTGGCGCCGGTCAATGAAAAGATCGGTGCGCCGGTGGACGTGTATTTCCGGCACCTGACCAAAGCGGCGGGCGCGACCGACCCGACGCTTCAATTGTCGTTCGTACCGCGCATGGCCGGCAATCTGCGCGTCGAACTGGTGCCAGACAGGAATGTGACCATTGCCTACGGCGGCGCGCCGCTGGCGCTGCAGAAAGCCGCGGCTGCCGGTGTCTATAACCGCATGCTCAGCGTACGGCGCGGCGGCAGCGCGCCCGCGAACATCCGGGCGCTGGTCAGCATCGAGATGGGCGACACGCGTTTCTTCAGCGTGTACTCGATACCGGCGGATGTCGTGTCAGCCGATGCCGCACGTCAGAAAGCCAGCACCAAGCGGACCACGAAGAAGCCCGCGCGCCAGCTCTGACGCCGCCGCCTTGACGGAAATCGCTCCGCACCGCGGCATCCGCAGCTTTGTCGTGCGCGCGGGGCGCATGACCGCCGGCCAGGAACGCGCGCTGGTCGAGCTCTGGCCCCGCTACGGAATCGACTGGCCGCCCGCCACGCTGCCGCTCGATTTCTCGCTGATCTTTGGCCGCACAGCGCCACTGACGCTCGAGATCGGTTTTGGCAACGGCGCCACGCTCGCGCACCTGGCAGCCGCGAACCCGGCCCGCAATTACCTCGGCGTTGAAGTGCACCGGCCCGGCATCGGCCATCTGCTGTTAGCTGCGGCAGCTGCGAACCTCGAGAACCTGCGCATCTTCGGCCGTGACGCCGTTGAAGTACTGACGCAGGCGATCCCTGCGGCCTCGGTCGATGAAATACTGATCCAGTTCCCGGATCCGTGGCCCAAGAAACGCCATCACAAACGCCGGTTGATCCAGCCCGGGTTTGCGTTGTTAGCAGCCGGTCGCCTGCGGCCAGGCGGAGCACTTCGCCTCGCGACCGACTGGGAGGAATACGCGCTGCACATGCAGGAAGTGCTGAACGCCTGCCCGCTGCTGAAAAATTCCGCTGTCGGCGCTGGCGCAATCATCAGGCCCGGCTGGCGTGAGCTGACCAAATTCGAACAGCGTGGCCACGAGTTGGGCCACGCTGTCCGGGATTTTGAATTTATCCGAGCAGCCTGAACGCGGCGCGCACGCCGTCCAGAACGAACTGCACCGCCAGCGCGCCCAGCACGACACCTAACAATCGATTGGTGACGTTGGCGCCGGTAACGCCCATGACCCGCACGATGGGTCCGGCGAGCCGCATCATCAGCAGCGAAACCACAATTACCGCGAAGGCCGCGGCGATCAATGCGGCAAACAACGCCGGTTGCTCGGTCACCAGCACCGGACCAAACCACAGCAGGATCGTGGTTAGCGCGCCGGGACCCGCCAGCAGCGGAAAAGCCAGCGGGAACACCGAAATGTCGGCACGGCGTTTGCTCTCGGCCTGCTCGTCGGACGAGGTTCGTGCGCCGGATTCGCGCGCAAACACCATTTCGAGTGCCATCAGGAACAGCAGCAGGCCACCGAAAATCCGGAACGCGTCGATGCTGATGCCCATGATGCGCAGGAAGGCGGCGCCCGTAAGCGCAAACAGCAGCAGGATGCCGGCGGCGACCAGCGCGGCCTTCAGGGACATCTTGCGCTTGTAGGCGTCACTAGCCCCTTCGGTGAGGCCGGCGAATATCGGCGCCAGTGACATGGGCTCGACGACGACGAAAAAAACCACCAAAAACTTGATCACTTGCTCAAACATCATGCTGCCTTGCAATAAGGATGAACACCGATTGCCAGCCAACGCTGACAGGCGCAGTATGGCATTCGTGACCACTCCCTACCCAAAAGTTGGCGACTGGTACCGCATCCGCGGCGGCGAGAGTTTTGAAGTGGTCGCGCTCGATGAAGAAACCCGCTGTGTGGAAATGCAGTACTTTGACGGCACCGTCGAGGAGATGGAACTCGACGACTGGATCGAACAGTCCAGCGCTCGTGAAGTTGAATCGGCCGAACCGCCGGAAGACTGGAGCGGCTCGGTGGACATGGACCCGCTCGATGACGACACCGGCGATCAGGATCGTTCGATCGACGCCGCCAATGCCGAGATGTTAGCTTCCTGGGACAGAAGCACGTAACCGTCTGTTAGCTCGATCGGCACCGCGACCAGGTGCTTGCCGGCGCAGGGTCCCCACAGGCACCTGCCCTTGTCCCGCTCGAATACTGCGCCATGCGAATGGCACATCAACAGGCCGCCGTCCCTGGTCAGGAAGCCATGCGGTTTCAGGTTGAGCGGATGGCCCTGGTGCGGACACCAGTTGAGATAGGCGCGCAACTCGCCATTGGGCAAGCGCAGGACCAGCCCCTTGAGCGGCCAGTCGCCCTCGCCCACGGTAAAACCGCGGCAACCCTGCTGGCCAAGCTCCGCCAGCGAGCACAGAATTCGGGTGGTATCGATTTCCGCCACGGCAGCGGTGCGCTATTTCCCGGGCGCCGGGACCACGCCGCGACGCACCAGGAACAGCAGCATTATCAGCGCCGGCACACTGAGGCTCGCGGTGTAGACGAAAAACAGCTGGTAGCCAATGCCATCGACCACGAACCCGGAGAAGCCTTCAAGAATCTTGCCGAACAGCGCATAAAATGACGAGAATAGCGCGTACTGGGTCGCGGTATAGCGGGCGCTGGTCAAACTGGACAGAAAGGCGATCAGGGCCGTGCCATGCAGCGCCAGCGCCAGATTGTCGAAACCATTGACCATCCCGAGCTGCAGCAGGCTTGGCCTGTCGATTCCGGCTAACACCGAGAACAGGCTGTTCGACACCATGACCATGAGGCTGCCGACGACCAGCGAGCGCAGCAGGCCAATTTTCGCGATCACCACTCCGGCGATCACCACGCCGACCAGAGATGCTAACAAACCGTAGAACTTGACCACCGCGGCGATTTCCTTGAGCGAAAATCCCTTATCGATATAAAACGAATTGGTCATGCTGCCCATCGCAAAATCGGTGAGGCGGTAGCCACTCATGAAGAACAGGATCAGCAGCGCCAGCGGCAGACCGTAGCGCGCGAAGAATTCGGTAAATGGACAGATCACGGCGCCGACAAACCAGCTGCCGGCGGTACGCAGCCAGTGCGGCCAGTGCGGCCGATGCTGCAGCCAGTCGATCACCCGCTGCTCATGATCGAAGGAGAGCGCCTGACGGGAAACGGCGGGCTCGGCGGACATGATGGTTGTCAGCACGCCGACTCCCACCAGTGCAGCCATCGTCAGGTAACTGAACTGCCAGCCGTAATCGTCGGCGAGCGCCAGCGCGCCGGCTCCGCCGACGATCAATGCCGCGCGATAACCGAGCTGATAGGCGGCGGCCATCGCGCCCTGGTCGTCCATCGGCGCCGACTCGATGCGCCAGGCATCGATCGCGATGTCCTGGGTCGCGGCGCAAAACGCAATGAACAACGCGCACAGCGCCATCGGCAGCACCGCGCGCAGCGGATCGTTGCTAGACATGTAGGCCAGGCCCGCCACGAGCCCGGCTTGTGCGACCAGCATCCAGCTGCGCCGGCGACCGACGAGGCGCGTCAGGATCGGTATTGGCAACCGGTCCACCACCGGTGCCCAGAGAAATTTCAGGCTATAGGCCAGGCCGACCCAGGCCAGCATGCCGATGGTGGATCGCTGGATACCCGCAGTGCGCAGCCATGCGGACAGCGTCTGGTAGATCAGGTAAAAGGGCAGTCCCGCCGAAAAACCTAACAACAGCATCGACACCATGCGCGGCTGGGCGTAGACACGCAGCGCCTGCCACCAGCTGGGCTTCACAGGCGGTAGTCCATGATCAGGGGTGCGTGATCCGAAAAGCGCTCATCCTTGTAAATATGCACGGCTTTGGCCCGGCCGCGCAGGCCGCCGCTCACAATCTGGTAATCGATGCGCCAACCGACGTTCTTGGTCCAGGCCTGGCCGCGATTCGACCACCAGGTGTACTGGTCGGGTTCGGCGCAGACCTCGCGGAACGCATCCACCCAGCCCTCCTCGCCTAACAACTGGTCCATCCAGGTGCGTTCCTCGGGCAGGAAGCCGGAGTTTTTCTGGTTCGATCTCCAGTTGCGAAGGTCGATGGCCTTATGCGCGATATTCCAATCGCCGCACAGGATGTAATGTCGCTTGCGCTGCGCGAGCTTGCGCAAATGTGGCACCAAGACATCCAGGAACCGGAACTTGGAAGCCTGGCGCTCCGGACCCGATGAGCCGGACGGCAAATAGAGCGACACCACCGACAGGTCGCCGAACTGTGCCTCGAGATAGCGCCCCTCGCTGTCGAACTCAGGCACGCCGAAACCGCGTATTACTTTGTCCGGCTTGTTCCTGGCAAAGAGCGCTGTGCCCGAATAGCCTTTGCGTTCAGCATCGTAGAGATAACGGTAATAGCCCGGTATTTCGGCGCCATGGCCTGCAAGCTGATCCAACTGCGCCTTCGTTTCCTGCAGGCAGACCACATCCGCGTTCTGGCCGGCCAACCAGCGAAACGCGCCTTTGCTCGCGGCGGATCGGATGCCATTGGCGTTAAGAGTAATGACTCGCATCAGCGTTATGATAACGGCGATGCAAGACTTCCAACGCAGCTTTCTGGATCTCGCGGTTGCCCGGCACGCGCTGCGCTTTGGCAATTTCAAGCTGAAGTCGGGCCGCGACAGTCCGTACTTTTTCAACGCGGGTCTGTTCAACGATGGCGAAGCAATCGCTATGCTGGGCCGGTGTTATGCGGCCACGCTGCAACGATCCGGCATCGCTGTCGACATGCTGTTCGGTCCAGCCTACAAGGGCATTCCGCTGGTTGCCGCGACCGCTGGCGCATTGGCCGAGCATCATCGGCTGAATCTGCCGTGGGCCTTCAATCGCAAGGAAGCCAAGGATCATGGCGAGGGCGGCCTGCTGGTCGGTGCGCCGCTGGTGGGCCGTGTCGCCATCGTCGATGATGTGATCACGGCAGGTACCGCGATTCGGGAATCGGTCGAATTAATACGGCGCGCGGGAGCCAGGCCGGTGGCAGTGCTGCTGGCCCTGGACCGCCAGGAACGAGGTCTTGGAACTCAATCCGCGGCGCAGGAAGTCGAGGCCGGATTCGGCGTAAAGTGTGTGAGTATTGTCACACTGGTCGACCTGATTGAATTCTGTGGTGGACCTGCGGGTGACGCGCTTCGCATTTCTTCAACCGAGATTGCACGACTTAAGGAATATCGGGAACGATACGGTATCCAGTAGGGCCCGCCGACCATGAATCACGCAAAACACCGCTTGCCGGAGGCCAGATTGGCGCGTCGCGCGGCGGTTGTGACTTCGATACTGGCTGTGCTGCTGGCCAGCGCCGCGATTGCGCAGCAAAACCCGGGCGACAAGAAAAAAGTTTACCGCTGGACCGATGAAAAAGGCGTGGTCCATTACGGGGATCGCATCCCACCCGAATACAGTCGCGGCGAAGCGGCGGTGCTGAACAATCAGGGCGTCACGGTCGCCATCCGTCCGGCGCAGAAAACGCCCGAGCAACAGGAGCGCGAGGCCGCGCTGCGCGAGATCCGGGAAAAAGAGCAGCAGCGCGACTCGTTTCTGCTGACCACCTACACCTCGGTCCGCGATATCGAGCAATTGCGCGACCTGCGCCTGCAACAAATGGCGGACGCACGCAAATCCATCGAAGCCTATGTCGAATCGCTGCAGAGCCGCTTGTTATCGCTGCACGAACGCGTGCAGGTATTTCGCCCGTATAACGACGCAGTGACTGCACGCCGCATGCCAGACGAACTCGCGCAAGACCTGGTGCGCACCCTGAAGGAAGTCGCCGCGCAACGCGCGCAGATGGCCGAACGCATGGCCGAGGATCGGGCGCTGCGCGCGCAATTCCAGGTCGATATCGATCGTTACAAATCACTGCGCTCGAAAGTGGCGAGCACGCGTTAGCTGCGCGGCCGCTCAACTGCGGCCGGAACTGCCAAATCCGCTGCTGCCGCGGTCAGTCGAAGCAAAATCGGTGACAACATCCAGCGCAACCTGCACCACTGGCACGATGACGAGCTGCGCGATACGTTCGCCGGGCTGCACCGTGTAGGCAGCATGGCCACGGTTCCAGCACGACACCATTAGCGGACCCTGGTAGTCCGAATCGATCAGCCCGGTCAAATTTCCTAACACGATGCCGTGCTTATGGCCCAAACCACTGCGCGGCAGGATCACGGCGGCAAGGCCCGGATCCGCAACGTAGACGGCGATACCCGTTGGGATCAGTTCGGCGCTGCCGGGCTGCAGCGGCAGTGGCGCATCGATGCAGGCACGCAGGTCCATGCCGGCCGATCCGCCGGTCGCATAGGCCGGCAAGGGCCAGTCGCGGCCAATGCGCGCATCCAGAATGCGCAGCTGCAATGTGCGCGTGACGGCGGGCGAATCAGGCAACCGCATCCGCTCGCCTGTGAAAATGATGTGCGATCAGCGCCAGCAACTCTTCGGCCACCTTTTCCTTGGAGCCGGGACCAATGTCCCGCCGGCCATCAGGCCACAGAACTAGCAAGGCATTGTCGTCACGCTCAAAAACCTTGTCGTTGCTGACATCATTGGCGGCAATCATGTCGAGGTTTTTCTTCAGCATCTTGGCCCTGGCGTGGTGCTCCAGCTGTTCGGTTTCGGCGGCGAACCCGACGACGAAAGGCTTGTCCTTCAGAGCTGCAACCCTGGCGAGAATATCGACCGTGCGTTCGACCGCGATCTCAAGCTCCGGAGAATTCTTCTTGATCTTCTGGCCGGCCGGTTTCGCAGGCCGATAGTCGGCAACCGCGGCGGTACCGATGAATATCTGCGCGGAGGGAACCTCGCGCTCGACCGCAGCTAACATATCGGCCGCGCTCTCGACGTCAATGCGCCGCACGCTGGCGGGCGTCGCCAGCGTCACCGGGCCCGCGACCAGCACCACGTCGGCGCCGGCGGCGCGTGCGGCGGCCGCGACCGCGAAACCCATCTTGCCGGAACTGCGGTTGCTGAGGAAACGCACCGGGTCGACCCGCTCACGCGTCGGACCAGCGGTGATCAGCACGCGCACGCCCGACAAGGGACCGCGGCCGCCTAACAACGTGACCGCGTGTTCGGCGATTTCGAGCGGCTCGAGCATGCGGCCGTCGCCGGTCTCGCCGCAGGCTTGGTCGCCGCTGCCAGGGCCTAACACCGCGATGCCGCGCGCGGCCAGCAACCGCATGTTGTCCTGGGTCGCCACGTTGGTCCACATCAGGCGGTTCATCGCCGGCGCCACGGCAATGACCTTGTCCGTGGCGAGACACAGTGTTGCGAGCAGGTCATCGGCGTGTCCGCCCGCGAGGCGCGCAAGAAAATCCGCCGTGGCAGGCGCAACGAGGATGAGGTCGGCCCAGCGCGCGAGCTCGATATGACCCATGGCCGCCTCGGAGGCACTATCGAACAGTTCGTCGCGGACCATCCTGCCGGACACCGCCTGGAAAGTCAGCGGCGTGACGAATTCACGCGCGCCCGCCGTCATCACAACCTGGACTTCGGCGCCGCGCTCACGCAGCCGCCGCACCAGGTCGGGACTCTTGTAAACCGCGATGCCCGCGGTTACGCCCAGCAGTATTTTCTTGCCAGCCAGTTCCATGTCTTGCTGATTATAGAGTGTTAGCCATTTCGATTCTGCGCAAGCGCACCCGATTCGCGGTTGGCCACCGCGGGTCCTGCAGGCAATCATATTGCGATGGCTACAGCACCTCCCGACGCAATGCGCGGCCTCAAGCACTGGCCACGCAGCAACCGGCCGCGCGAGAAGCTGCTGCTGGGCGGGGCCAGCGCCCTGACGGACGCCGAATTGTTGGCGGTACTCTTCGGCACCGGCATTCCCGGGCGCAATGTCGTCGAACTCGCCCAGGATCTGTTGGCACGGCACGGTTCGCTGCGCGGTCTGCTGGGGGCTCCGGCAGCGGTCGCGCGAAACGGGACCGGACTGGGCCCGGCGCGCTATGCCAGCCTGCAGGCCTCCCTGGAATTGGCGCGACGCCACTTCCGCCAGGGCCTGGAGGCGGGTTCCGTCCTGGGCTCGCCGGGCGAAACGCGAGCCTTCCTGATCGCCCAACTCCGGGACCGGCCCTATGAGGTCTTCTGCTGCCTCTATCTCGACAACCGCCACCGGCTGATCCGTTTCGAAGAGCTGTTCCGCGGCACCATCGACGGCGCCACCGTGCACCCCCGCGAAGTGCTGCGCCAGGCGCTCGCACACAACGCCGCCGCCGTCATCCTGGCGCACAACCACCCTTCCGGCATTGCGGAGCCCAGCCAGGCGGACGAGATGATCACGCGGCGTCTCAAGGAGGCGCTCGCGCTGGTGGACATCCGCGTGCTCGATCACCTGGTTGTCGCCGGGGCCGACGCGGTCTCGCTCGCAGAAAAAGGGCTGATGTAGGACCGGTTCTATTCCAGGTCGGGATAGGGTCCGACGCCGCCCTCGGCTATGAAGCGATCGATGCGAGCCTCCAGAACCGGCAATGGCACCGACCCCAATTCCAGCACGGTATCGTGAAAAGCGCGGATGTTGAATTTCGCAGCTAACGCGGACTCGGCCTTGGCGCGCGCCTTTACGATGGCCATTTCGCCGAGATAGTAGGACAGCGCCTGCCCGGGCCAGGCGATATAGCGATCGACTTCGGTTTCGATCTCATGCTCGGGCAGCGCAGTGTAGTCCTGCAAATACTGGATCGCGCGAGCGCGCGTCCAGCCCTGCGAATGCACGCCGGTGTCGACCACCAGCCTCGCGGCGCGCCACATCTGATAGCTCAGCATGCCGAAGTGCTCGTAGGGCGTTTCGTAAATCCCCATTTCCAGTCCGAGCTTCTCGCAGTACAGCGCCCAGCCTTCGCCGAACGCCGAAATGTACGTTTTCTGGCGGAATTCCGGCTGATTCTTGTGTTCCATCGCGATCGGCATCTGGAATGCATGGCCGGGTGCGGACTCATGCATCGTCAGCGCGGGTAGGCTGTAGAGCGGCCGCGATGGCAGGTTGTAGGTGTTCACGAGGTAGAGGCCGGGGCCGCCGCGACCGGCGGTATAAAACGGCGCGAGATCGTCGGGCACCGATTTGATCGCAAAGCGCATGCGCGGCAGGTAACCGAAATACTGCGAACTTTTCGCATCGAACTTCTTGGCGATCCACGCGGCGCGCATCAGCAACTCGTCGGGCGTTTTCGCGTAGAACTGCGGATCCGTGCGCAGGAATTTCAGGAACGCCGGAAAGTCGCCGGAGAACCCTGTCTCCTTCATGACGCCTGACATCTCGGCATGCAGGCGCGCGACCTCGGACTCGCCGATCGCATGGATCGCCGCGGGCTCAAGATCGAGCGTCGTGAACTCGCGGATCTTGGCGCGATAGAACGCGTTGCCATCCGGCATCTCTTCCGCGGCGAGGGTCTGACGGGCGCCTGGCACATATTCATTGCGCCAGAAATCCAGCAATACCCGGAAAGCGGGTTGCACGACATCGCGTATGACAGCGCTGGCTTCGGCCCGCAGGCGAGTCTGCTCATCGGGGGCGATGCCGTTCATCTCCCGCAATGGCGTATAGAAACTGTTAGCTTCGGGCGTCGTATCGATGATCGCCGTGATCGAGGCATCGCGACCCAGCAGGGTCAGCTGCGGCGGCGTGAAGCCACGCTTGAGACCGGCACGCATCTGGGCCATCTGTTCGTTGAAGTAGCGCGGAATGTCGCGCAGCTGGCTGAGCCAGTGCTGGTAGTCCGCGAGCGTGCGGAACTGTTTGCGGGCCGTGTAACCCAGATTGGTCCAGAAGGTCGTATCCGCGTTGGCCGGTATTTCGAAATCGCGAAATCGTTGCGACGCGATGAGCGTGGCGATTTGCGGACGATAGATGTCGAAGTTGATTTGCTCTTGCGCCGAGAGTCTTTTGCGGTCGATACGATCCAGTTTCCTGGCGACTTCTTCCCAGTAGCGCAGGCGCAGGTCCTGGCTCGCCGTATCGACTTTGGGCAGATGATCCTTGACGCCCCGCTGGCTGTCCTCGTCGTCGGCGAACTGCTCCTGACGCCAGGCCCATTCGGTACGGTAGATGGCCTGCAGGGCAGCGTCGGCCCCCTTGGGCGCCGCGGCATTGACGGGCGCGATCGCAGTCGCAAATAAGACCAACGCAACAGCGCGCGGCAACAAACTGAACATAGACGACCCCCTGATGTGCGCCTGGAAAACTCGCGCCCCAGCCTGGTATAAGCCTAGTGGAAAAAACGCCGTAGGGGACCCCGTCGGCGCCGTCGACTGCGGCGGTTGCCGTGGCGGCCAAGTTCCGGTATAAAGGCGGGCCCTTTGGCGGCCTCAGGGCCACCTTGGCGCCACTAACTTATTGATTTAAAAAGAGAACTTTCATGTCCCGCGTGTGCGAAGTTACCGGCAAGAAGCCCACGGTTGGCAATACAGTCTCCCACGCCAACAACAAGCGTCGTCGCCGTTTTCTGCCGAACCTGCATACGCAGCGTTTCTGGCTGGAAGGCGAAAAGCGCTGGGTGTCCCTGCGGCTGGCGACGTCGGCGCTGCGCACGGTCGAGAAGAACGGCATCGAAGCAGTCGTTGCCAAACTTCGCTCCCAGGGCATGAAGATCTGATCTGAGGCAGCCGTCATGCGCGAAAAAGTAAAATTGCTGTCGACCGCCGGTACCGGTCACTTCTACGTGGCGATGAAAAACAAGCGCCTGCATCCTGAAAAGATGGAAACCAGGAAGTACGACCCGGTGGTGCGCAAGCACGTTTCCTACAAAGAAACCAAGATCAAATAGTTTTCGCGCGCCACCGCGCGCTAACAAAGATGGCGCGCGCGATTTAGACTCAGGCCATGCCTGAGCTCCCGGAAGTTGAGACCACGCGCCGCGGCCTGGAACCGCATGTGGTGGGACAGCGTATCCTCGCCTGCGCCATCCACGAGCCGCGACTGCGCTGGCGCGTGGCGCCCGATTTCGCGGCGCTGCTGACCGGGCGCACCATTGTCACCGCGGGCCGCCGCGCCAAGTACCTTTTGTTAGGTCTCGACGACGCCAGCACCGTGATCTGGCACCTCGGGATGTCGGGAAACCTGCGCATCCTGCCCGCGGGCACGGCGCGCCTGACTCACGATCATGTCGATATTCTGTTAGCGTCGGGCCAGCTGCTGCGGTTCAACGATCCAAGGCGTTTCGGCAGCCTGCATCACTCGGCCGAGGCGCCCGAACTGCACGCTTTGCTGGCGAAACTGGCGCCTGAGCCGCTCGATGACGCGTTCGATGGCGCATACCTTTTCAAGGTGACGCGCAGGCGTCGCGTCGCCATCAAGCAGTTACTGATGAACGGACAACGGGTGGTCGGCGTCGGCAACATCTACGCCAGCGAGGCGCTGTTCCGCGCGCGCATCCGGCCGACCCGCAGCGCCCGCAGCCTGTCGCTGGATGACTGCCGGCGACTGGCGCGCGCCATCAGGCGCGTGTTAGGTATGGCGATCCGCGCCGGCGGCACCACGCTACGCGACTATGTCGGCACGGACGGCAACCCCGGATACTTCCGGCAAAAACTCTACGTCTACGAACGCGACGGCGATCCCTGCCGCGTTTGCCGGACGCCGATCCGGCATCTGCAACAGGGCCAACGCTCCAGCTATTTCTGTCCGCGCTGTCAACCTCCGCGGCAAAAAGCAGCGCGAAAAAAATGACTGTGTCGCGCGATCACAGTGCCGACGGCTGGCGCGCCGCACGGCGACGACTAAGCAGGATTGACCCCGTTCTCGGCGGCGTGATCCGTGCCACCGGACCCTGCACCCTGATTCCGGGCTTTACCGGTTCACCGTTCAATCACCTGACCCATGCGATCGCGCACCAGCAATTGAATGGCAGCGCCGCAAAAACCATTCTCAAGCGGTTTCTTGCCATCTATGGCGGCGCGGATCATCCAACACCCGGGCAGGTGCTAACAACGGAGCCGGGGCGCCTGCGGGCCGCAGGCCTGTCCGTCGGCAAGATTGCCGCGATTCGCGATCTTGCCGCCAAGGTCCTGGACGGCACGGTGCCAACACGCGGCGCCGAGCTTGAGTCCCTGGCGGATCAGGACATCATCGAACGCCTGACCGCGGTACGCGGGATCGGACCGTGGACCGTGCAGATGATGCTGATGTTCCAACTCGGCCGCGTGGATGTGCTGCCGGTCGATGATTTCGGCGTTCGCCAGGGTTTCATGCTGGCCTACGGCCTGCGCTCGATGCCGCACCCGAAGGCGCTGGCGATTTTTGCGGAACGTTGGGCGCCGTGGCGCAGCATCGCCAGCTGGTACCTGTGGCGCGCAGTGGATCTGCATCGCGAACAACGATTGCCGGCGCCGCCGCAACCGCCACCTCGCGTCCGGAAACCGGCGAAACGGCGGCGGCGAGCGAAAAAATAAGCTTGCCGGCGGGGAGTTTTCAGGCGACGCGTCGTTTCTTGTACAGCTCGGCCGCGACGATCGGGTGCACAAATTCGTTGACGTTACCGCCCAGCACGGCGATTTCGCGCACCAGCGTCGAAGAAATAAACGTGAACTGTTCCTTCGGAGTCAGAAACACTGTCTCATATTCGCGCGACAAATGCCGGCTCATGTTAGCCAGCTGGAATTCGTATTCGAAGTCGGAGATCGCGCGCAGGCCGCGGACCACGAACTGGGTGCCGTGCTTCGCGGCGTAATCCACTGTCAAACCGGAGTAGCCCGCAACCTCGACATTCGGCAGGTCGGCCAGCACCTTTCGAGCCATGCCGATGCGCTCATCGAGCGTGAACATCGGCGTTTTGTTAGGGTTGGCGGCGACCGCCACCAGCACGCGATCGAAGATGCCGGACGCCCGCCGCACCAGGTCGTGATGTCCGTTGGTAATCGGATCGAAAGTGCCGGGATAAAGAGCGCTACGCTTCATGCAGGAGATAATACCCGACCGCGCCGGCGCGGCCAGACCTGTGCAGGGCCCAGTCTCCGGGCGGTGGCGCATCCGCCGGCTGCTCGAGATACACCCAGCCGCCGGGCACCAGGAGTTGGCGCGCTCGCAACCGCGCGAGCACCGCGGTCGTCAGGCCGGCGTCGAATGGCGGATCGAGAAACACGATGTCGAACGGTGACCCAGCCTGCGCGAGCCAAGCGCTGGCGTCGGCGACGTGCAGCTCATAATTGCTGGCCTTCCATAATGCCAGTTGCGCCTGCAGGGCCTGGGCCACGGGGCTCTGCCTTTCGACGAACGTCACATGTCCCGCACCGCGTGACAGGGCCTCCAGACCAAGCGCTCCACTGCCGGCGAACAGGTCAAGACAACGCGCGCCAGCGACACGCGGCGCCAGCCAGTTGAACAGGGTTTCGCGGACGCGGTCGGGCGTGGGCCGGACCCCTTCCGCAGCCAAAAAGCGCCAGCGGCGGCCGCGCCACTGACCCGCGATAATGCGCAAGTCCACTGCCGATTTCTCCGGCTTGCCAGGGGCGTCTCTCCGCCCCGTGGCGGTTGTGGTTTTTTTGCCTCGCGAACTCACGCTGCTTGCTTGCCACTATTCTGGTCGGAAGCGTACCCTACGCCATCTATTACAAGAACTGCGGCTCGCGTAACGACTGCCGCCCGCTCACAGGAGTTTCGATCATGCAAAGGCATCTTTTTGCCGCAGCGGCGCTAATCGCCGCGCTGGCCCTCGTCGGTTGCTCGAAGTCGTCGTCCGACGGCACAGGCGGCACGATTGGCGCCACCAACACCGCCAGCGGCAATAACAATCCTAACGGCGGCGCCACTCCCGGCCGCAACGACTTCCGCGCGCTGTTCGTTGCGCCGGTCACCGTCAATGGTGTGACAGCAGCGCCGGTTCTGCCGTTTCCGACGGACCTGTTCTTCAATGGCTCGACCGACGGCACGTTGAACCTGCCAGCGAACGCGCTTGAGCCAGGCGTCAGCGCCGTCAACGCGCTCGATGGTTACTCGACCACGGCAACGATCTCCGTTCGTTTCAGCAGCGCGATCGACCCGACTACGCTGACCGCTGCTAACGTGCGCGTCGTGCGGGTCAACGTCGACAATGCCACCAAAGCCACGATTGGTGTCGGTGGATTGCTGACACTCGGTACCGATTTCTCGGCGACGGTCAATCCTGACCCGACCACCGGCGGCGCAAACCTGCTGATCACACCGCTGAAGCCGCTGGTACCGAGTTCCGGCGCCACCAACGTTGGCTACCTTGTTGTGCTAACAAACGGCATTCGCAGCGCCGCTGGCGCCGCCGCCAACGCCGATACCGACTTTGAAACCATCAAAGCCGCGCTGCCGACCTGCATCACGATCACGAACTCCACGCTCAACGGCATCTGCCGCCTGACCGCGGCCCAGTTCCAGATTGCCGGCGGCGTTGGTGTCGCGACCGCCAACATCATCCAGAGCTTCAGCTTTTCGACGCAGAACACGCGCGATACGATGAACATCCTGGCGGCCCAAGTTGCCACTGGCGCGGCGCGCCCAATCGCGGCGCGGCCCACAGGCCTGACAACTGCGCAGGCGTTGGCCGGTCTCGCCGGCAAGGCCAATGTCTGGGCGGGAACGTTGCAGGTTCCCTACTACCTGTCGCGCACCGCGCCGCTCACCGCATCCTGGACCGGCAATCCGTCGCCGCTCGATGCTAACAGCCGGTTCCTGACGCGATTCAACCCGGTGCCAGTCGCCACTGAGAATCTGACGATTCCCGTTCTTTATACGGTGCCTAACGCAACCGCCGCCAGTGGCGGCGTCAAGCCAGGCACTGGCTGGCCGGTGGTCATATTCCAACACGGCCTCGGCGGTGACCGCACGCAGGCACTGGCGATCGCGGACGCTCTGGCGGACGCAGGCTTCATGATCGCCGCGATCGACGTGCCATTGCATGGTTTGACCAGCGCCACCAACCCGTTGTACGCATCGCCAGCGAATCCGCTGTATGGCGGCACGGCGCCCGCAGGTGCGACCTCGTATGAGCGCACCTTCGACCTGGACCTGGTCAATAACGCCACCAGCGCGCCGCCGGGCGGCGATGGGCGGGATCCTTCGGGCACGCATTTCATCAACCTGTCGTCCTTGTTGACGAGCCGCGACAACCTTCGAGAGGCCGCGGCTGATCTGCTGACCCTGACCCGCGCACTGCCGACGCTGGACCTCAACGGCGACACCGTGGCCGACATCGATGCTAACAAGATCTATTACGTTGGCATCTCCCTGGGCGGAATCGTCGGCACGACATTTGCGGGCCTGCCCAGCGGCCTGCGCGCCGCGGTCGCCTCGGTACCGGGCGGCGGCATCGCCAGGCTGGTTTTCGATTCGCCGACCTTTGGCCCGACGATCCGGGCTGGCTTGAGCGCCCAGGGCCTGCCATCGACCGCATTCGAGCAGTTCGTCCGTGACGTCCAGGCCGCGATCGACGCGGGCGATCCGCTGAACTACATTGCTTCGGCAGTCGCGCTGCGCCCCTACTTTCTACAGCAGGTCACTGGCGATACCGTTGTGCCTAACACTGCGACCCAGAGACTTGTCAGCGCGGTCAACCTCACCCGGATTGCAGCCGTAGGCAACAACGCGGCCTCGCGCGGCTGGGTGAACATGATCGCGGGATCGCATGCCTCCCTTCTGAGCCCGACGGCGAGCCTCGCGGCCACGGTCGAAATGCAGACCCAGGCGGTGACGTTCGTCGCCACCGATGGCACGGTCATCAAGATCACCAACGGCGCGGTCACGCAACCGTAACCGCATCAAACAGCGATACCGGAAGGGCGGCTTCGGCCGCCCTTCTTGTTAGGAGCCTGCGAAGTTCATGACCGATCCGGCCGAACGCCAGGGATTTTTCCGCCGCCTGCGGCAGAAGCTCAACCAACCGAATTCCTGGCTATCCTATGACCTGGCCAACGTGTTCCGTGGCCGGAAGATCGATGAGGAAATCCTCGAGGAACTGGAATCGCGCCTGCTGACAGCGGATGTAGGCGTGCAGGCGACCGGCGAGCTGCTCGAGGGGCTGCGCCAAAAGGTGGCCCGCAAGGAACTTGCCGACGTAGACGCCCTGCTGACGGCGTTGCGCGCCGATATCGCCGCGTTGCTGACGCCTTGTGCGAAGCCGCTGCAAATCGATGCCCGCCACAAGCCTTGTGTGATCCTGGTGGTCGGCGTCAACGGGTCCGGCAAGACCACGACCATCGGCAAGCTGGCGCGGCGCTTTGCCGATGAAAAGCGGCGCGTGATTCTCGCCGCGGGCGACACGTTTCGCGCCGCGGCGATCGAGCAGCTGGGGATCTGGGCGCAACGCACCGGCGCAACACTGATTGCGCAAGCGGCCGGCTCCGACCCCGCGGCCGTGATGTTTGATGCAATCGCCGCAGCGCGCGCGCGTGGCGCCGATGTCGTAATTGCCGACACCGCCGGTCGCCTGCAGGCCCAGACCCACCTCATGGAAGAGCTGCGCAAGATCAAACGGGTGCTGCAGAAAGCCGAACCCACCGCGCCCCATGAGGTGCTGCTGGTTCTGGACGGCAATCAGGGTCAGAACGCGCTGGCGCAGGCGGAGCAGTTCCATACGGCCGTCGGCGTGACAGGCCTAGTGATCACCAAGCTCGATGGCACCGCCAAAGGCGGCGCCGTGCTTGCGATTGCACGGCGCTTTGGAATTCCGATCCGCTACCTTGGCATCGGCGAGGGCCCGGAAGATTTTGGTGAGTTCGATGCCGATGCTTTCGCGCGCGCTCTGGTCGATGGTTCCGCAGGCGGGCATACTGCGCCGCTGTGATTGAATTCGACCGGGTCTACAAACGCTATCCCAATGGTCGCGAAGCGCTGACCGATGTCAACCTGCGCATCGCAGCGGGCGAAATGGTGTTCCTGACTGGCCGTTCGGGCGCCGGCAAGAGCTCGGTGCTGAAATTGATTGCGCTGCTGGAGCGCCCGACGCGCGGCAACGTCACCGTCGCCGGCATGCAGACCCGCATCCTGCCCGCACGCAAGATTGCGGCCTTCCGTCAGAAAGTCGGCATGGTGTTTCAGGACCACAAGCTGCTCACCGACCGTCCCGTATTCGACAATGTTGCACTGCCGCTGATCGTGACCGATACCCCGCTGCGGGAAATTGACAAGCGCGTACGCGCCGCGCTCGACCAGGTGGGTTTGTTAGGCAAGGAGAAGCTGTCGCCGCTGGAATTGTCGGTGGGCGAACAGCAGCGCGTCGGCATTGCACGCGCCTTCGTGGCCAAGCCGCCGATCGTTATTGCCGATGAGCCTACCGGCAACCTCGATCGGGAACTGGCGCGCGAGATCATGCGTCTTTTCAAGCGTTTCCAGGAGGTCGGCGTCACACTGGTGATTGCGACGCACGACCATGCCCTGGTGCGCGAATTCGGCACGCGCCAGCTGGTGCTCGACAACGGCAAGCTGCACGATGCCGGCGCGCCGGCCGCAGGAGCCGCCTGATGCGTGCCGTCATAACCTGGTTCCTGCGTCACGTGCAGGCCTTGTTAGGTGCGCTGGGACGGCTGGCGCGCAATCCGCTGGCCAGCGTCATGACCGTATTTGCCATTGCGCTCGCATTGAGCATGCCGCTGGCGCTGAAACTGGTGGTCGACAATCTGCGGCTCGCGACCGGAAATTTTGCCGATGCCGTTGATCTTACGGTCTACCTGAAGGCCGACGTCAAACTGGAAAAGGCGCAGCAACTGACGCGCAATGCGCGACAGAGGCGCGAGGTCGCAGGCGTTTCCCTGGTACCCGCTGACGAAGGGCTCGAGGAATTCCGCAAGCACTCGGGTTTCGGCGAGGCGCTGCAGGCGCTCGAAGGCAACCCGCTGCCGCACGTCATCAACGTGCGACCGACCGGTCCGGCCAGCACGCCGGCACAAATGGAAATGCTCAGGCGCTATTTTGCCGCCTGGCCAGAAGTCGATGCGGTGCAGGTCGACAACGAATGGGTGCAGCGTTTCAGCAATATCCTGGTTTTGTTCAGCCGGCTGCTGGCGTTAGGCACCGTTTTGTTAGCTCTGGGCGTGGTGGCCATCGTCGGCAATACCATACGGCTCGAAATCCAGAACCGGCGCGCGGAAATTGAGGTCACCAAGCTGGTGGGCGGCTCGAACGCGTTTGTGCGCCGGCCGTTTCTTTACACTGGCGCGTTGTACGGCGCGCTTGGCGCGTTCTTCGCGCTCGGCTTCGTTTCGTTAGGCGTCGCCTTGATCGCAGGTCCGGCCAACCGGCTCGCACTGCTTTATGGCAGCGGCTTCCAGCTGCGGGGCCCGAGCAACATCGACATGGGAATCCTCGGTCTCGGCGCCCTGGGTCTGGGACTCGTCGGCGCCTGGCTGTCGGCCGGGCGGCAACTCTCGGCGATCGAACCACGTGCCTAAGATTCCGGGCTGTCGCGGAATTTATTCATATTTTTCAATGAATTAACGCGCTTCCGGGAACTGTGCGGTGTCTTTAGCACTCTATCTGTTCGAGTGCTAAAATAGCACCTGTTGATAGGTTCTCAACCTGGAGGTTAGGTACCCAATGACCACGAACGCACTGGCGCTGAGATTAGTTCCGGGATCTGCCGATTTTGCCCTGACCGGGCCGCTGGGCAGCTTCGACGCTTATCTCGAACGCGTGTCCCACATCCCGCTGCTGTCGCGTGACGACGAGCAGGGCCTGGCGCTGCGCTTCCGTCGCGATGGCGACCTGGAGGCGGCGCGTTCGCTGGTGCTCTCGCATCTGCGCTTTGTGGTGCACATTGCCCGCGGCTACGGTGGCTACGGCCTGCCGATCGGCGATCTGGTCCAGGAAGGCAATGTCGGCCTGATGAAAGCCGTCAAGAGATTCGATCCGTCGTTAGGTGTGCGCCTGGTGTCGTTTGCAGTGCACTGGATCCGCGCCGAGATCCACGAATACGTGCTGCGCAACTGGCGGCTGGTCAAAGTCGCCACCACCAAGGCGCAGCGCAAACTGTTTTTCAACCTGCGCCGGCTCAAGAAAAATCTCAGCTGGTTGTCGGCCGAGGAAACCGCCGCTGTTGCGCGCGATCTGGGCGTGACCACGGCCGAGGTCACGGAGATGGAGCAGCGCCTGTCGGCGCGCGATCTGTCGTTCGATCCGACCGCGACCGACGACGAAGATGACGGCAGCTATTCGCCGGCACACTACCTGCCTTCGCCCGATTCCGATCCGGCCGTGCAGGCGGAAGCCGAAGAGTGGGAAGGCAGGACGCACGACCGACTGCAACAGGCGCTGGCGACGCTGGACACCCGCAGCCGCGACATTGTTGTTAGCCGCTGGAGCGGCGACGACAAATCCACGCTGCATGACCTGGCCGCGCGCTACGATGTCTCGGCGGAACGCATCCGCCAGCTGGAAGCCAATGCCATCAGGAAGCTGCGCGGACTGATGACCTGAGCCACCACCAGCCCGCGCTGACGGTTACTGTCCGAACGTGAAACGCACGCCAAGCTGCACGTTGCGTCCTGGCAGGGGCACGATGTCTTTCAACGGCGACGCATGCAGACGCGCGTCGTGGTCGAGCAAATTGTCCCCTCGCAGGTAAACCGACAAGGTGTTGCGGGCGAGCTTCAGGCGGTAGCTGCTTTCAACGGCCAGCAAATCAAATCCTGGCGTTGCCGTTTCGTTCGCCGCCGTCTCGGTCTGCGCACCCGAGTGGGTGTATCGCAACTCCGCAAACCACTGATCGGCGTCGAATTGCAAGGCCACGCCTGCCCGGTACGCCGGAATCGACGGCAGGTTGCCGCCGTCGGTAAGCCGGCCGCGCAACCAGTCGCCAAAGACGCGCACCCGGGCGCTAGCATCAAGGATCTGGCCTAACAAAACGGCCGCCTCGGCTTCAGCACCGTAAGTCTCGGCGCCATTTTGCTGGTAGCGAAACACAGGCAGCGACTCCTCCGTACTGCCAACGAAAGTACCGTCGGCCTCCGGAAAAATGAAGTCCTGGTAGCGGTTGAAGAACATGGCGACAGCGGTCTGCCAGCGTTCGCCTCGCTGCTGGAACGTCACGTCAAGCGCGTTCGCGACCTCTTTGCGGAACTGATCGTTGCCGTTCTCGATACGGCCCAGAGCCAGGTGCGGACCGTTGGCATAGAGCTCGGTTGCCTGGGGATGCCGCTCGGTTCGGCTGACTGAGGCGGAAAATCGCCGACCTGCAACCGCTCGCCAGACTGCACCCAACGACGCGCTAACGGCGTGCTCGTCGTACCGCGCCAGACCCACAGCGTCGGGCGTGATGCGTTGATTGTCGATACGCAAACCGGCCTGCACCTGCCAGCGTCCGAGATCACGTTCGTGGACCCCGAACAGGCCTACGCTGGTAGTCAGGCTCGGCGGAACAAACGCCTCGTCGCCCAGCGCAGAAAAGTCCTGGCGACTGACTTGCATGCCAATTTGCGAGCGGCTTTGCTCGGAGGGCTTCCTGAGAAACGCGATGCGTGCATCGAGCTGCCGGTTGTCAAACCGAGTGCCTGGTTTGCCAGGTGCCTCGAATTCGGTGTGGGTGTAGTCGCTGCCAGCCGCCTGCACTTCCACACCGCTGAACCCTGCGCTATTCAAGTCGGACCGATAACGCAAATCGACGCGCTCCTGATGCATGTCGATGAACGCTTCCGCCTCAGTGGGCAGACCATAGTTGCTTTCGAAGCGCGAATACGCGGCTCCCAACGTGCCGTCTTCAACCAGCCAGTTTCCACCGGCGCCCAGAGCGCGGGTTTCACTGGCACTGTTAGCCACGCGGAAATCCGCTGCGCGCATGTCCGAAGTTTCGCGATCGCTGCCTTCAAAATAGAAGTTGCCGCGCGCGCCCGACCGGGCCAGTCGTCCGGAGAGACTGCGCTCCGACAGCGCGTCGCCACCGTGCAAGGCAACGGTTCCAGCCCACGGAGCAGCCGTTCTGTCAAGGCGAAAGCGCTGGGTCACGACATTCACGACGCCACCAGCGGCGTCACTGCCATACAGCAATGCCGCAGGCCCGCGCAACACTTCGATCTGCTCGGCATCAGCGGTGTCGATGGCAACGGCATGGTCGTCACTGATGTTAGCCACGTCCATCGCCGTCAGTCCGTCGCTGAGCACTTCGACTCGATACCCCGACAGTCCGCGCAACACAGGGCGATCGGCGATAGGGCCATAAAACGTCGAACTGACGCCCGGCGTGTTGGCCAGTGTCTGCCCCAGACTCACGCTGTTCTGACGGTGCAGGGCGTCACCAGCCAGCACGGTCACGGGCTGGGCGGTGTCACCGATGGACGCAGCAAAAGGCGAGGCCGTCACGACGACCTCGGACAAATCATCATCGCCGTACGCGGCAGGCACGCATAGCGCCAGTCCGACGACCGCGGCAGTCAATCTTCTCATGGGAAATCTCCGCAAATTGAGCAAAGTCCGCGGTCAAATACGCGCGGACGCAGTGTTTCGATGGCAAAGCCCGGCGACGGGCGGAGTCCTAGTGCCGGGGTGGACCGCGAGCCAGGTAGAAGTGATACCGGACAGTCTTATCAAAAGCCAAGCTAACAAGAAGCGCAATGACCGACCAGGCCGAAATCCAGGAAAGGACCAGCTGGACCGGAAGGATGCCGGCCGGCGCGCTGAGTTGCGCGCAGATGTCGCAGAGCTCGGCGCGATCGCCGTTAGGTTTCGTATCGGTTTGGTGGATATGCGCTGCGCGCAGCAACGTCAGCCACAAAACGGCCGCGACCAGCATCGCAATGATCAGGCGACGATTTCCGGTGAAATCGTTATTGGCGCGATGCATGCTTGTGTCGGGTCGCCTCACAAAATCAGTTTACAGGTAACGCAGCAAATTCACGCACTGAGTCAACAAAGTGCGTCTTTGCGCACATCACTGGCCAACACCCACGCCGCTCGCCGGCGGACGGGTCGCCTTCTTGCAGCCACGAGGCCGAATTGCCACGGTGTTGCCACCGTGAAAGTCCCGTGCGCAGGCCAGCGCCGGAATCGGGTCCGCCAGCGCGGCCTGGAACCTATCGAACATGACCCCGTCCGGATTGCCGGAGGTAATATTCAGCGGGAGCATCACGTTGCATTCAACAGTCCCATTGCCAAGTCGCTGCGGCGGGCGTAGCGTCCAAATCCAATGCGCAATATTAGCGAGTGGCTCACCGAGTACGGGCAAAGCCACCAAAACCCCGTCAACAAGACCCTGCACTGGCTGTGTGTGCCGCCGATCGCGCTGACGGTGCTCGGATTCATCGCTTGCATTCCCGTGCCCGCGGTGCTGCATTCGGCCTGGCCAGCCTTCAACTGGGTCTTCGTCGCGATCGTCGCCGCGGTCTTCTACTACTGGCTGCTGTCCCCGGCGCTGGCGCTCGGAATCATCCCAGTCCTGGCAGCAATGGTTTTTCTGTTAGCTCTGATGGCGAGGCTGCCCTGGCCACTGTGGCAGACCTGTCTTGTGATATTTGTAGTCGCCTGGATCGGGCAATTCATCGGCCATGAGATTGAAGGCAAGCGGCCCTCGTTTTTCAAGGACCTGCAGTTCCTGCTGATTGGTCCGTTGTGGTTGTTGGCTTTTATTTATCGCGCCCTTGACTGGCGATACGCCCCCGCACATGGCAAATAGCGGCGCGGGCATCATCACCGGCGGCATGGTTGTCAGCCGGGCGCTGGCGCGCTACGGCATCAGCACCGTATTTTCGGTAGCTGGCGCCTCGCATACCTACCTGCTGGATGCGTTGGACCGCGACGGCTTTCGGGTCATCTCCAACCGCCACGAATCCGGTTGCATCGGCGCTGCGGACGGCTATGCGCGCGTTACCGGCAAACTGGGCGTCGCGCTGATCATTGCCGACCAGGGCACACCTAACGCCATCAACGGCATTGCCACCGCATTTCACGCCTGCTCGCCGGTACTGGTGCTGATCGCGCGCCTGCCGAATTCCTGGACCGAAGCCGAGTCCGAATACGACAACATCAAACACCCGTTGGTCGGGACAATTACCAAGTGGGCGCGCTCGGTGCCCGCGGCCGAGCGCCTCGCTGAATATGTCGATGTCGCGGCCAAGCGTGCGCTCAGCGGCAGGCGCGGCCCTGTGGTGCTGCAGATTCAGCAGGAGTATCTGCAGGCGACGCTCAGCGATTACGGCGCAGCGACCCAGCCGGCTGCACAGCTGTCGCGAGCCGGCGCGGATCCTGTACAAATTGCAGCGGCAGCGGAGTTGTTAGCGGGCGCACGGCGGCCGCTGATCATCACCGGGGCCGGCGCGGCCTGGGGCAATGCGCCGGCCGGCAACGGCGGCTCCGGGCCGGCCACGCAGGCCGCCAGCAACGCGCTCGCGGCGATTGTCACGGACCATCACATCCCGATTGCGGGCAATGGCCTGGGTCGCGGCATCGTGGCCGAGGACTGGCAACGCTCGTTCAACTGGCCGATCATGCAGATCGCAGCGAAAGAGGCTGACGTCGTCTGCGTCATTGGCGCGCGACTCAAACAACGCCTCGGTTATGGCCTGTCGCCACGTTTCTCGCCTAACGCCAAATTCATCCAGATCGATGTCGAAGCCGAGGAGCTGTCGCGCAACCGCCGCATCGATGTGCCGATTGCCGCCGATGCCGGGCTCGCCGCGGGACAGCTGCGCGATGCACTCGCCGGGTTGCGTGACAACCCTGCGATGACCGCAGCGCGCGCCGACTGGGTGCTGCACGCGCTGCGCGAGCGCCTGGAGTATCTGGATCAGGTCGAAAGCGGCGTGCATCAGGCAATCCACCCATTGGTGTTAGGCCGGCAGCTGGCCAGTCGCCTGCCGCCGGATGCGGTGATTGTCGGCGACGGCGCCGACGTGCAGAACTGGATGTATGGCGCGTTGAAAGTGCGGCGCGCACCGGGTTTTCTCGATCATTACCCGATGGGCGCGATGGGAGTGGGTACGCCGCTCGCCGTCGGCGCAGCCGCCGCAGTGCGCGAGATGGCGCTGGCCGCAGGCACCGATGTGCCGCCCACGCTGCTGACAACCGGCGACGGTTCTTTCGGGTTCTATCCTGCGGAGCTGCATGCCGCTGCGATGGCGGGCCTGAAGCTCATCTGCGTGGTCGGCAATGACGGCGCCTGGGGCACCGAGCTGCATGGGCAGGTGAAGGCCATCAAGCGGACAATCAATACTGAGCTTGGCTACCAGCGCTACGACCTCGTGGGTGTTGGCTTCGGCTGCCATGGTGAGCATGTCGCCGAACCGTCGCAGTTGCCCGCCGCGCTGGACCGCGCGTTCGCATACCACGGGCCGAGTGTCGTGAACGTGATCATCGACCGCAGCGCTGGCTCACAGATCAAGTCGGATGCGCGTGCGCAGATGATCATGTTCGATGATCTTGCCAGCAACCTCAAAGCCCAACACACGTTTGCTGGCTGAGCCCGGCACAGGATAACTGCATGAATTCGCCCGACAGCGTCCAGGACGTTCCATATCCGCGCCCGGCCTATGCGTGGTACGTTGTGGTGGTCTTGTTGTTAGCTTACATACTCGCTTTCGTTGATCGCGAGATCATTGCGCAGCTGGTGCCAGCGATCAAAAAGACCCTGGTCGTCAGCGATACCCAGATGAGCCTGATCCTCGGCGGCGCGTTTGCGATTTTCTATTGCTTTTGCGGCATTCCGTTAGCCTGGCTGGCGGACCGCGGCAATCGCCGCTGGTTGATATTTGGCGGCGTGACGCTGTGGAGCCTGATGACCTGCGCTTGCGGGCTCGCCGGTTCGTACATGCAGCTGTTCCTGGCTCGCGTGGGTGTTGGCGCCGGCGAGGGCGCGCTCAATCCACCGGCGCTGTCGCTGCTCAAGGACTATTTCCCGAAAGAGACGCTGGGCCGCGCCATTGGTCTTTATACGGCCGGCGTATCGAGTGGCAGCGGGCTGGCCTTCATCATTGGCGGCACGCTGTATCCGCTGGTCGTTGCCCGCGGGCCGCAGACCTGGCCCATGGTCGGAAGCCTGGAACCCTGGCAACAAATGTTTATCTACGTCGGCCTGCCGGGGCTTTTGGTCGCGGCGCTGATTCTGACCATACGTGAACCGGTGCGGCGCGAGTCGCTGAACCCGGCGGTACGAATTGCCCCCGCGTCGACCTGGCAGGTTCTGCAGTTTCTCGCCAAGCGCTGGCGTTCGTTCATCGTGCTGTTCCTTGCGCTGTCGGTGTTAGCGATCATGGCCTACGGGATTGGGCTCTGGATCCCGGCATTCCTGGGCCGCAGTTACAACCTCAGCGACGCACAGGTGGGCCACTACATCCAGTTGCGCGGCGTGGTAGCCATCGTCTTCGGCATGATCGGCGTGGTGGGCGGCGGCTGGCTGTGCGACGTCTTTCAGCGGCGATTCGACGACGGCTATGTGCGCGTGTGCCTGATCGCTTTCGTGTTCATGGGAATCGGTTATGGCACGTTTACCCTGATGCCGACGCCCGAGCTTGCGATCCTGATGTTGATCCCGGCAACGCTCGGTGCGGCGGCACCCACGGCCGCAGGCGCCGCCGCTGTTATCTCGATCGCGCCGCCGCATATGCGCGCGCAAATCACCGCGCTCTATTACCTGGTGCTGAACTTTGTCGGGCTGTTTGTCGGTCCAACGGCCATAGCCTTGGTGACCGATTATTATTTCAAGGATGAAACAAAAATTCGGTATTCCATGTGGATTGTAGCTACTACGTTTTCAATCATCGGAATTCTGTTGTTGATCTATAACCGCAGACATTTCCGCACGGCGGTCCAGGAAGCCCGAAGCTGGGCCTGAATCGACTCAAGATCAACACCGGGCTTTCATTATCATCGGTCCCACTATGAGCGAAATCAAAAACACTGGCCTCCCCATCCTGCAACGCGATCACCGCAGCGTCATGGGCAAGGTTCTTTACACCAGCAAGAAGCCCGAGCGGCTCAACCAGGAACGCGGGCGGGAGTACTTCCGCATCGATGTGCATGCGGATGGCACGCGCACCTGC
>JANMYM010000085.1:0-23388 GCA_031382085.1 Gammaproteobacteria bacterium | reverse complement strand
ACGGACTGCCATCGGGGGTCTTCCTGGCGCAGAAATCTGACCGCCCGGTGGCTCGCCGCATTGCCATCAAGATTCACTTTGCGCGGCCAGCCGCTGGCGACGGCTTGGCGGAAAAACGCCCGCGCAGCCTCCATACCGCGGTCCACACACAGCAGCGAGTCCACGGACTTGCCATACTTGTCGACCGCCCGATACAGGTATGGACGTTTGATCCACTCGCCACGAGCGGTTCACGGGCAGCGCAAACCGCGCCCAGCGTTGTTCGAATTCGGGTACGTAACGCAATACCCAGCGCAAAATCGTGGTGTGGGAGACGGCGACTCCCCGTTCCGCCATCATGGCCGCCAGATCCCGGTAGCTCAGCCGATACGTGAGGTACCACCGCACGCACAGCTCGATCAGCTCGGCCTGGAACCTGCGGTGGCGATAAATCGGGTCGCGTGCGATGGCTTTGGTCATCCGGAATCCCTCCTAAAAAGGGCCGAATTCTAGGGTCAAACCGTCAATGCACCAGAACCCAGTCGTACCCCCGCTTTCCGAGGATTTTGTCCGCGAAAACGAGGCCATTATTCTGGGAGCCCGTCCGGCCACCTTGGTTGATCATCGTCCGCTAACAGGAACGCCGTCCGTCAGGCAACCTGAGCGGATTGCAACTATATATAAAATATTGTATAGTTAGATCTAGATGGTAGCGCGTAAGCCAGTGGAGTTTCGGGGAAGTTCCCTCGACGACCTTCGGGCGTTTCCGAAGTCTGCGCGGCGCGAGGCAGGCCATCAGGTAGATCAAGTGCAGCAGGGGCTGGAGCCGGACGACTGGAAGCCCATCCCCGTGATTGGTAGCGGAGTTCGAGAAATCAGGATTCGTGATGTATCGGGTGCGTTTCGCGTGATGTATGTCGCCAAGTTTGCGGCTGCGGTGTACGTGCTGCATTGTTTCCAGAATGCAACGCAGAAAACGAGAAAGTCAGATCTTGATCTGGCCACGAGACGGTACCGGGAATTGATCAAGGAGTTGAGCGCATGACTAACAAGCGATTTGCCAATGTTTGGGATGCCATCGAAGACACGCCTGAGCAGGCGGAGAACATGAAGCTGCGCTCGACGCTTTTGATCGCGTTGAAGGCGCATCTGACTCGTAGTGGATTGAGCCAGGCACAGATCGCCAAGCTGTTTGGTGTTACGCAGCCGCGGGTGTCGGACCTGATGCGTGGCAAGATCAACCTGTTTGCCCTGGACGCCTTGGTGAACATGGCAGTTGCGGCTGGGTTGAAAGTGAAAATGAGCCTGCGTAAGGCGGCCTAACAGCAAAGTTTGACTACCGGCAGACGCAGCGCAACTGCTGCTTCTTGAGCGCCGGATCGACGCCGGTCGCCAGCCAACGGCGCGCCGTCTGATGACGCAGCCTCGCCTGCTCGAGGGCCAAACGCGCGAGGGCGTACTTTTCGCCCAACAGTCCAATGGCTACCCGAGGATCGCCTCCAAGTTCGAGTCCTGCTCTTGGACTCGAACTACCAAAAAACGATCTAACTTATTGATTTTACAGGGAATTTCTGGCGGAGCGGACGGGACTCGAACCCGCGACCCTCGGCGTGACAGGCCGATATTCTAACCAACTGAACTACCGCTCCACAGAAACCAACTTTGTCGATCGACAACCCCGGCACCTTCCCCACGGTGGCCCCATGGTGGGTGCTGAGGGGATCGAACCCCCGACCCTCGCCGTGTAAAGGCGACGCTCTACCGCTGAGCTAAGCACCCGGCGAAGGGGCGCGAATTGTAGTGGATAGTCTGGCCGGCTTGAAGGGTTTTTGAGCTAATGTGGGGCCGGGGCTCCGCGAGCGCCCTTGCGCGCCAGCTTCCTCGGCCGCTTGGCGGCATCGGCATCCGCCACCGCCACCAGCGGGATCGGCTGGGACGCCAAAGCAAGCTGAAAAACCTCATCGATCCACTTCACGGGTTTGATCTTGAGGTTGCCCTTGATGTTGTCGGGAATTTCGACCAGGTCTTTCTCGTTATCGACTGGAATCAGCACCGTCTCGATGCCGCCGCGATGCGCCGCCAGCAGCTTTTCCTTGAGACCGCCAATGGGCAGCACTTCGCCACGCAGGGTGATTTCGCCAGTCATCGCGACATCGGAACGCACCGGAATGCGGGTCAGCGCTGATACCAGCGCCGTGCACATGCCAATGCCCGCGCTCGGGCCATCCTTCGGGGTCGCGCCTTCCGGCATATGTAGATGCACGTCGTTCTTTTGATAAAAGTCCGGCTCGAGACCGAGCGCCTGCGCGCGGCTGCGGACCACGGTCATGGCCGCATCCATGGATTCCTGCATGACCTCGCCCAGCTGGCCGGTGCGCTGCAGCTTGCCCTTGCCAGGCACCACGGCGGCTTCAATGGTCAGCAGTTCGCCGCCAACTTCAGTCCACGCCAGACCGGTGACCTGGCCAACTCGATTGCTATCCTCGGCCTTGCCGTAACGGAAGCGACGCACGCCGAGGAACTTGTCCAGATTCCTGGAGTTGACGCTGACCGTCTTGACACCCTTTTTCTTGCCTAACAACTGCTTCACGGCCTTGCGGCAGATCTTGGCGGCTTCGCGCTCGACGTTGCGGACGCCGGCTTCGCGCGTGTAGTAACGAATGATATCGAGAATCGCATCGTCGCTGACTGTCAGCTCCCCGGCACGCAGGCCATTCTGCTTTTCCTGCTTAGGCAGCAGGTAGCGGCGCGCGATGTTAGCTTTCTCGTCTTCAGTGTAGCCCGGCAGGCGAATGACTTCCATGCGATCCAGCAGCGGCGCCGGAATATTCAGCGTGTTAGCCGTGCAGACGAACATCACCTGCGAGAGATCAAAGTCCACCTCGAGATAGTGATCATTGAAGGCCGCGTTCTGCTCCGGGTCCAGGACCTCGAGCAGCGCCGAGGACGGATCACCGCGAAAATCCATCGACATCTTGTCGACTTCATCCAGCAGGAACAGCGGATTGGCGACGCCGCTCTTGGACATGTTCTGCAGGATTTTGCCGGGCATCGAGCCGATATATGTGCGGCGATGGCCGCGGATTTCGGCCTCATCGCGCACGCCGCCGAGGGACATGCGCACGAACTTGCGATTGGTCGCGCGCGCAATGCTCTGGCCCAGCGAGGTCTTGCCGACACCCGGCGGACCGACGAGGCACAGGATCGGGCCCTTGATTTTCTCGACGCGCTGTTGCACGGCGAGATATTCGACGATACGTTCCTTGACCTTGTCGAGGCCAAAGTGGTCCTCGTCGAGAATCTTCTCGGCGCGGATGATGTCTTTCAACACCTTGGTGCGTTTTTTCCACGGCACCTTGACCAGCCAGTCGACGTAATTGCGCACCACGGTCGCTTCCGCGGACATCGGCGACATCATCTTGAGCTTGTTGATTTCGGTGCCGGCCTTATCGCGGGCTTCCTTGCTCATGCCCGAAGCCTTGACCTTTTTCTCCAGCTCCTGGACTTCGTTGCCGCCCTCTTCGTTGTCGCCAAGCTCCTTCTGTATGGCCTTCATCTGCTCATTCAGGTAGTACTCGCGCTGCGATTTTTCCATCTGCGATTTGACGCGGCCGCGAATGCGCTTTTCGATCTGCAGCACATCCATCTCAGCTTCGATCGCGACCAGCACATGCTCAATGCGCTTGCGCACGTCGTGGATTTCCAGAACCTTTTGTTTCTCGCCGAGCTTCATCGCCATGTGCGCCGCGATCGTATCGGCCAGGCGCCCGGGCTGCTCGATGCCCTGCAGCGCTGTTAGCACCTCGGGCGGAACCTTCTTGTTGAGCTTGACGTACTGCTCGAACTGCGAAATGGCCGAGCGCGTCAGCACTTCGATTTCACGTTCATCGTATTGTTCGGTATCGGTCAGCACCGTGGCGTCGCCACTGAAAAATGTACCCGGATGCAGTTGATCGATCCTTGCGCGATCCACGCCCTCGACCAGCACCTTGACCGTGCCATCGGGCAGCTTCAGCAGCTGCAGGATCGTCGCCAGCGTGCCGACTGAATACAGGTCCTCGGCCTTGGGGTCATCCACATTGGCCTGTTTCTGGGCGATCAGCAGGATGCGCTTGTCCGCCTTGACCGCCGCATCCAGCGCCTGGATGGATTTTTCCCGGCCCACAAACAGCGGGATCACCATGTGCGGATACACCACCACGTCGCGCAGTGGCAGTACCGGCAGGTTTTCAACCGCGGTTACTTTGAGTCCCGGATTCGATGCAGATTCAGACAAGGGTGCGCCCTCGATTGGCCAGTTTATAGTCTAACTGCCGCGATGGGGACGCATGCGACCTGTTTCAAGGTCTGGATAACCCTTGAGATTAAGCGGTAGCTAAGGCGCGGCAAGACTCTGCCGCCCGCGGGATCTAGCCCACTCCGCCCGCCAACTTACGCGGCGGCGGCGTGCTTTCGCTGCCAACGTCGGAGCGGTAGACGACATAGGGCTTGCTGTGCCCTTCGATGACTGACTCATCGACCACCACTTTCTGCACGCTGCTCAAGCCGGGCAGGTCGTACATGGTCTCGAGCAGGACGTTTTCAAGGATGGTGCGCAAACCACGCGCGCCGGTCTTGCGCGCCATGGCCTTGCGGGCGACCGCGCGCAGCGCGTCTTCGCGGAATTCGAGATCCACGCCTTCCATGTCAAAGAGGCGGCGGTATTGTTTCGTCAGGGCGTTCTTCGGCTCGACCAGGATCGAGATCAGCGCGCGCTCGTCCAGTTCCTCGAGCGTCGCGACCACGGGCAGGCGGCCGACAAATTCAGGGATCAGGCCGTACTTGATCAGATCCTCGGGCTCGACATCATGGAACACATCCGCGCCATGCGGCCGGGAATTGTGCTCGCGGATTTCCGAAGTAAAGCCGATGCCGCCCTTTTGGGTGCGGTTGAGAATGACCTTCTCGAGGCCGGAAAACGCGCCACCGCAGATGAACAGGATGTTCGAGGTGTCGACCTGGAGGAATTCCTGCTGCGGGTGCTTGCGACCGCCCTGGGGCGGCACCGAGGCCACCGTGCCCTCGATCAGTTTCAGCAGCGCCTGCTGCACGCCTTCGCCCGACACGTCGCGTGTGATGGACGGGTTGTCGGATTTGCGCGAAATCTTGTCGATTTCGTCGATGTAGACAATGCCGGTCTGGGCCTTTTCGACATCGTAGTCGCACTTCTGCAAGAGCTTCTGGATGATGTTTTCGACGTCTTCGCCGACATAGCCGGCTTCGGTCAGCGTGGTCGCATCCGCGATCGTAAAGGGCACGTTGAGCAGCCGCGCCAATGTTTCTGCTAACAAGGTCTTGCCGCAGCCGGTCGGCCCGATCAGGAGGATATTGCTCTTGGCAATCTCGACATCGTCCTTCGGTTTCGGCGCCGTACCGGTGCGGGTCTGCAGGCGCTTGTAATGGTTGTACACCGCCACCGACAGGGTTTTCTTGGCTCGTTCCTGGCCAATGACGAAATCGTCCAGGACCTTCTTGATTTCGGAGGGCTTGGGAAGCTTGTCCCGGGCCCGCTCGGCGCGATCCTCGAGTTCTTCCCGGATAATGTCGTTGCAGAGCTCGACGCACTCGTCGCAAACAAACACCGAGGGGCCGGCAATCAGCTTGCGCACCTCATGCTGGCTTTTGCCGCAAAAGGAGCAATACAGCAGTTTGCCGTCGTCCTGTCGACCGCGGGTATCGTCACTCATGTCTGTTTTATATCACGATGTGCAAGTCAGGTTCAAAGGTATGAATCGGCCGTAAGTCTTTGTCCTGAAAGCGAATACGTGAACAAGGTCCCATAACCTCAACTGGCGGCAGGTACAGGCGACATATTGGCCCGCTTGCTGAGTTCCAGGTCCACCAGACCATAACTGATCGCTTCCTGAACGCTCATGAAGTTGTCGCGTTCGGTGTCGAGCTGGATTTTCTCAAGCGGCTGGCCGGTGTGTACTGACAGGATGCGATTCAGGCGCTCACGCGTGCCCAGCATCTCCCGAGCCTGGATGTTGATGTCGGTCGCCTGCCCCTGGAAACCACCGTGCGGCTGATGAATCATCGCGCGCGAATGCGGCAGCATGAAGCGTTTGCCCTTGGCCCCGCCGGCTAACAAAACGGCGCCCATCGAGGCCGCCATGCCGATGCAGATCGTGCTGACATCGGGTTTGATGAACTGCATGGTGTCGTAAATCGCCAGTCCCGAGCTCACCACGCCGCCGGGTGAATTGATATAGAGCGAAATGTCTTTTTCCGAGTTCTCGGACTCGAGAAACAGCAACTGCGCGACGATCAGGTTAGCCATGTAGTCCTCGACCGGACCGACGACAAAAATGACCCGCTCCTTGAGGAGGCGTGAATAGATGTCATAGGAACGCTCGCCGCGGGCGGTCTGCTCGACCACGATCGGGACCAAATTCAGGGCTTTTTCATTCATGACGCGCTCGCTTCTGCACCAAATCGGGTGAGTTCCTTGAACGTTGAGGCCTTGGTAACTTGCTTGACCTGCCCCAACAACCAATCGATGACCTGATCCTCGCGGACCTGATTCTCGATCTGACGCATTGCGTCCGGACTTTGCAAGTACTGGCGTCGCATTTCCTCAGCATTTGGGTAGGACGCGACGATCTCCGCCAATTGGCTCTGTACCCGCGCCCGGTCCACCTGGATATTCTGCGCCTTAATCATTTCCGCCATCAGCAGTCCGAGAGTCACGCGCCGGCGCGCCGGCTCCTCAAAAGGGTCGCGCGGCGGCAGCGCTCTGGCGTCGCGCACGCCCATGCGTCGCGCCATTTCAAGCTGCAATTCCTGGATGTTCTCCTCCACCAGGCTGCGCGGCAACTCCAGTGCGTTGTCGCGGTACAGCGCGTCCATGACCTGCTTGCGCAGCTGCGTGCGCACCGCCTGGCCCATTTCGCGCTCCATGCTGGCGCGGACTTCGGTGCGAAAGGCCTCGACTCCGCCCTCCTTCACGCCGAACAAGCTAACAAACTCGTCGGTGACCTCGGGTAGCGACTGCGCCTCGACTTTCTTGACGGTAATGGCAAATTGCGCGGTCTTGCCGGCAAGACTGGCGCTGCCGTAATCGGCCGGAAATGGCACGTCAGTGTGGCGGCTCGCGCCGGCCTTGAGGCCTTTGACGCCCTCTTCGAACGCCGCCAGCATCCGGCCTGCGCCGACCACGAAAGGAATGTCGCTGCCACTGCCGCCTTCGAAGGCGACGCCGTCGAGCGTGCCGACAAAATCCACGGTCACGCGGTCGTTAGGCTCTGCGGCACGTTCGACCGGCGTGAATACCGGCTGTTGACGCCGCATCGAATCGATCATCGCCTCGAGATCCGCATCGGTGATGCCGGCCTCTGGCTTTTCGATGACGATCTGGTCGAGGGGCTTGATCTTGACCTCCGGCAGCACCTCGAAGGTCGCCACGAAGCTGAGTCCGGTCTCGTTTGCCGCCACCACATTGTCGATGCGCGGGTTGGTGGCCGGCCGCAGTTGCTGCTGGCTAACAGCCTCGGAAAAACTCGACTGCATGAGCTCGCCGAGAATTTCCTCGCGAACTTGCGGCCCGAACTGAGCCCGCACCACCGGCAGGGGCGCCTTGCCGGGGCGAAAGCCCTTGAGCCGCGCATTGCGGGCAATGTCCCGCAGGCGGGACTCGATGGCGCCCAGAAAGCGTTCCGGGGGCAATTGCACCTGCAAACGTCGTTCCAGTCCCTGGGTCGTGCTAAGCGATACTTGCATGGTCATCAATCCTTAAAAATCAGCTGTCTGGCTGGCCGACTGGTGCGAAAGGAGAGACTCGAACTCTCACGGGTTACCCCGCTGGAACCTAAATCCAGTGCGTCTACCAGTTCCGCCACTTTCGCAAAGGGGCGCGAATTATAGCGGATAGGCACGCTAAACTCAGGATCCATGACAAACCCTGCCAACCTCGCAATGGTGGTGATATTAACGGGTCTCTCCGGTGTCCTGGACGCCCGTGGCTTCA
This sequence comes from Gammaproteobacteria bacterium, assembly GCA_031382085.1. Classification (GTDB taxonomy): domain Bacteria; phylum Pseudomonadota; class Gammaproteobacteria; order Steroidobacterales; family Steroidobacteraceae; genus UBA964. Next base: position 15,404 of record JANMYM010000085.1, on the reverse strand, counting down.
TGTATGCCGCCCGCTCCTGGCCAGGGGGCCTGCTTGACTGGCGCATGGCGCTGGCCGCCATCCTGTCATTTGTCGGCGGACTGTCGTGCTACGTGCTGGCGGTGCGTTTCATGTACGGGCTGGGCGTTCGTTCGGTCGCCATCCAGACCGGCATCTGGTTCATCGTGACCGCGGTCGGTGTCTCGCTGATGGACGGCAGTATCTCGAGCTGGACCCGCACCCAGCAGCTGGTGGCGACCGCCGTCACGTTAGGTATCGGTTGGCTGGCCGCCACGACCGCGACGCCCAGGCTTTAGGACGAACTGATACTCACCCGGCGCGCCGCGGTATCGTCCACCGCCGCCTCAAACAGGCAGACCCGGTTGCGGCCCTCGCGCTTGGCGCGGTACAGCGCCTTGTCGGCGCCGGCAATCAGGCTCTCGACATTGGTGCTGCGCGCGTCGAAACTGGCGACACCTAACGAGGCCGTGATCCGCAGGATGCGTTCCTTCTTGAGTCCGATCCCGCACTCGGCTTCGATCCGCGAGCGGATCCGCTCGGCGGTCGAGCAGGCCATCGCGGGTGAGGTGCCGTGCAGGAGTACACAGAACTCCTCGCCACCGTAGCGGCAGACCATATCGGAATTGCGCACCGTGCTGATCAGGACACGCGAGACCGCGGCAATGGCGCGGTCGCCAACCTGATGACCGTTCTGGTCATTGATCGCCTTGAAGAAGTCGATATCGACCAGCAACACCGAGACCGGCTGGCCGGCTTTGCGATCGCTCTCGCAAACCGCGTTAGCACGCTCGAAGAACGCGCGTCGATTGAGCGCACCGGACAGGGAGTCGGTCGTCGCCAGCCGCCGCAGCTCGTCATTTTGCTGTTCGATCTGCGCGCTCGATTCCTTGAGTTTGGTGAGAGCATGCGACAAATCGACATTGGTACGTTCCATTTCGGTGCGATCCACGAACACCACCAGGCAGCCGCGCATCCCGCCCTTGTCATCGAGCAGTGGCGTGCAGCTGACCACCATGGTGCGGTTTTCGGCGCCACCAGTCTGCAGGTCGACCCGGTCGCCTAACACCGCGGCCTGTTCCAGCAGCGATGTTTCCCATGGCAGCGGCCGCAGCGGATCTGTCAGGCGCGTTGCATCGAGACGCAACACCTGCTCAAGGCGCTGGCCTAACAGCCGCGATTCAAGATCCAGCAGTCGATGGAAGGCTTCGTTGGCAAACAGGATCTGGCCTTCGACATCGAGTACCACCACGCCCTCGGAGAGCACGTCGTAGGCACTGCGCACCGGCTCGGAGATGTCGATCGAGGGGTCTTTTTTCTTCAGCACGGGACGCAACAGCAGATGCGCTAATGCGAAGCCCGCGACGGCGGCCAGCAGTGCCTTCAGTAGTAGCTGGATGCCCGGCGCGAAAGCCGCGCCCGGCAGTTTATGGATCAAGTAGTCCGTGCCAAACATCAGAGCGACTGCCAGGGCCGCAATCCCAAAGCAGATCCGCGCCAAAGCACCGACTTTGAACACTTTAATCACAGCCTCGAAAGGTAGCCCGCATTGCGTCAAGTTGACCGTGATGAGGCCCCAGTTAGCGCGCCGGGACCTGTGAAGCAGTTCACATTGGTGGCGCTTGGCGTCCGCAGTTTTGCGGCGTCATTTCCAGGCCATACGCCCGTACATCAAGTCTGCGCGGGCAAGGCCGATACGCTGGATGCGTCGGTCCGCAGCCTGGGTGTGCTGGCGCAGCAAGACCCGGAGATCGAGATGTTGCAGTTCATTGGCACGGTGGTCGTTTTCGGCTGTGTGGCGACGGGCTTCCTGTTGTCCGGCGGCAGTCTTTTGCTGCTGTGGCATCCGACCGAAGTTCTGATCATCATCGGCGCCGCCTTCGGCGCGTTCCTGACCAGCAATCCCCTGAAGGTGGTCAAGTCTTCGTTCTCCGGCGCCCTGGCGCTGTTCAAGAAGCCACGCTACGGCAAGGGCGAATACATCGATGTGCTCAAGTGCGTGTTCGATATCCTGATCAAGGCGCGCAAGGGCGGCCTGCTGTCGATTGAAGGCGACATCGAGGAGCCTAACAAGAGCGAGATTTTCAAGAAGTATCCCAATATCCTTGGCGACCATCACCTGATGGAATTCATGACAGACTGCCTGCGCCTGATGGTCGGTGGCAATCTCGAGTCGCATGAACTCGAGAGCCTGCTGGAGTTCGAACTCGAGACCCATCACAAGGAAGTGGGGCAACCGGCGCACGCCGTGCAGCAGGTGGCGGATGCCCTGCCCGGCTTCGGTATCGTCGCCGCGGTGTTAGGAATCGTCAACACGATGGCGGCGCTCGAAGGCGCGGACACCGCCACCATCGGTCACAAAGTCGGTTCGGCGCTGGTCGGAACTTTCCTCGGCATCCTGGTCGCCTACGGCCTGGTCGGCCCACTTGCCACGGCGATGGAACATCGCGCGCACGAAGAAGGCAAAGTGTTTGAGATCGTCAAGATGGCCCTGATCGCCAGCGTCCGTGGCTACCCGCCGCAGGTGGCGGTGGAGTTCGCTCGTAAATTGCTGGTCAGCGACGTCCGGCCGGCGTTCCGCGACCTGGAAAAGTCGCTCAAGACTTCTGGCAAAGCCTAGGCGCCTGACATGGAACCTGCGGCACCAGCAAAGGGCGGAAAAGACGCGCGCCCGATCATCATGGTCAAACGCGTCAAGAAGGTCGCTGGCGCGCACCACGGCGGCGCGTGGAAAGTGGCGTACGCAGATTTCGTGACCGCGATGATGGCGTTCTTTCTGGTCATGTGGCTGGTGACCAGCGTGTCCAAGGAACAGCGCGCCGCCATGTTCGATTACTTCAAGAACCCGAGCATGGAACAGGGCAAAAGCGTCAAGGCGGCCCCCGGCCAGAATGGCCCCGGCGGTGCCAGCACCGCGGTGATCAACATGATGGGCGGCATGGATGCGCCCCGCTCCACGCCGCAGCAAGCCGTACTGGGATCGGCGCCACCGCCTCCGAAGCTGGATGCGATCGAAGATGCCAAGAAAATCGCGGCGGCCGCCGAGCGCGTGCAGCTGGAGAAACTGGCCGAGCAGCTGCGCCAGGCCATGGACAGCAACGTCAAGCTCAAGGCGTTCAAGGACCAGTTGCTGATCGACATTACGCCCGAAGGCCTGCGCATCCAGATCGTCGATGCGCAGAACCGGCCGATGTTTGATCTCGGCGGGTCACAGCTGAAGATCTACACGCAGGAAATCCTCACGGAACTGGTCGGCTACCTGAACGCGGTACCTAACAAATTGAGCCTGACCGGGCACACTGACACCACGCCCTACGGCGCGAGGAACGGCTACAGCAACTGGGACCTGTCAGCCGATCGTGCTAACGCGGCGCGCCGCGCGCTGGAGGGCGGCGCGCTCGACGCAGCCAAGGTTGCGCGTGTGGTCGGCATGTCCTCATCGGTGCTGTTCGACCAGAACAATCCACGCAATCCGATCAACCGGCGTATCAGCCTGATCCTGATGACCAAGCAGGCGGAGGAATCGGCGCTGAAATCGGATCGCCCGGCGGGCCAGTTTGGCGACGACGACGCGGCGGCCGGAACTGCTGTGAATTCAGTCAGCCCAGCGCACTGAAATCAGCAAGGTCTGGTTGACACCTTCGTGCGTCAGCGGCTCGAGCAGGTATTGCGTGACCGTGGTCCCGAGATCTACGGTCAGGTGCCAGGGCTGGTAGGTGATGTCGAATCCCAGCGTCAGCGACGGATCACCGAAATGTTTGCCGTTGCCGACGTTAGCTGCATCGCCGCGCAGTTCGAAATTGGGGCCCGTAATCCTGCCGATTACGCCGCGCCGCGGCAGCGGCATCGCGATCTGCACGTGCGGCGCGAATGTCCACTGGACATGATCGCGCGGCCAGGCGATGCCGGCAAACGGCGCGAAGTGCGTGTAGCTCGCGCTGTAGTCCAGGTTGCCCATGGCGCCGGCCCTGGCCCCGTTCAACACCCGGTACGCCAATTGATAATCGCGCAGTTCCAGCTGCTGCCACAGCAGGCCCGCGGTCCATTGATGCTTGCCTAACAGCCAACGTTCCGAATCCCGCCGCAGCGCGAAGCCGAGGCCGATATGACGCACAGCACCCGAGAGATTCGTGAACTCCGCGGCGGCAGGCAGCGCCAGCGGCACTGCCCGCGCGAACGACACGTCCAGCGGGCGCTGCTCCGGACCGCCGGAGAAACGCAGGTCGTCAAAAAACCCAAACATACCTAACGTCCAGGCCTCGCCGACGCGACGGTTGAGACCCACAGCCAAAGCGGGCCCCTTCAGCGACAGCTCACCCGAGCGCAGGCGCGCGTAGCTCAAAGTGACACTACGGCCCAAGGGAGCCCACAGCGGCAGGCTCGCATAGCGATTGTCCATCGCGATTTCCGGCAGGTGCTCGGTCACGAACTCGATGCTCTCCGCGCCTGCGGCCAGTACGCAGACTGGGGTCGTTGCCAGCAGAGCCGGCAAGAACCTGATTGTTAGTCTGACGGGATGCATGGCAAGGGTGGCCTGGGCGCGATCATTCGGCCCAGTCTAACCCCCACCCCAGGGGCGACGTTGCGCCGATCCTTGAAACTAACTGCTAGGATGGCGCAAATTAAGCGGCCACAACGAATTCGCCCGGGGGACTCTTTATGAATCGCCACACTCGTCTGATTATTGTTATTGCTGTGAGCGCTGTGGGCAGCTTCACTGCGGTCCTGCCTGCGATGGCTCAGGACGCTGATGAGCTCGAGCAGGTCGTCATCACCGGTACCCGCGTCGCCAACCGCTCGGCCCTCGATACCGTCGCACCGGTCGATGTGGTCTCGGCCGAGACTTTGAGAAACGTTGGCGTGACCGAGGTCAACCAGGCTCTGTCCGTCGCCCTGCCGTCATTCAATTTTCCGCGGCCCGGCCTCGCGGATGGCACCGACACGATCCGTCCGGCCACGCTGCGCGGCCTGGCGCCCGATCAATCGCTGGTGCTGGTCAATTCCAAGCGCCGGCACTCGGCCTCGCTGGTCAACGTCAACGGCACCATCGGCCGCGGCGCAGCGGCGGTCGATCTCAATACCATTCCAACCGCCATCATCAAATCCATCGAAGTGCTGCGCGACGGCGCCTCGGCGCAGTACGGCTCGGATGCCATTGCAGGCGTACTCAATCTGCGTCTGCGCGAGGATCGCGATGGTGGTGAGCTGAGTCTGAGCTATGGTGCGCGCCGTACCGACTTCGACACGATTTCCGGTGCGGCGCCGGCTAACGCGAACTGGACCGTGCCAGCGGTGGCCGCGCAAAGCGCCTCGGACGGAGAGTCCGTGACCGCGTCGCTGTGGAAGGGTTTTACATTGGGCGAGGACGGCTTCCTGACCGTCGCACTGGAGTATAAGGACCAGCAGCGCACCGAACGGGGCGGCTACGATTTCCGGCAGCAATACTCACTGGTCGGCACCGCTTTCGATCCGCGTGAGGCGACCATCAATCGTTTCAATTCCTGGTATGGCGAACCCGACATGCAGCAGGCCACGTTCTTTGCTAACGCGGGCAACAAGCTCGCCAATGGCGTGGAGATTTATGGCTGGGCGAGCTACCAGAACCGTGACGCCCTGTCGGCTGGATTTTATCGACGCGCGCTGGATGATCGCAACGTGCTCGCCGTTTACCCCAATGGCTTCCTGCCGCTGATCGCGCCCCAAGTGGACGACTTGAGTGTCGCCGGCGGCGCGAAGTGGGAATCAGGCAACTGGAGCTACGACACCTCGCTGGTTTACGGCAAGAACAAGATGGCCTTCACCATCAAGAACACGCTGAACCGCTCGCTCGGCGCGGCCAGCAAGTCCGTGTTCGACGCCGGCGGTTTCGAGTACGACCAGCTGGCGCTCAACCTGTCCGCGGTACGCGAGGTGCAGATTGCTTCGTTAGCCTCGCCGCTCAACGTGGCGGTGGGCCTGGAAGCACGCCGCGAAAGTTATGCGATCTTTGCCGGCGAACCGGACTCGTATCGCAACGGCGGTGCGTTGCTCGCGAACGGCGCCCCCACCGCGTCCGGATCGCAGGTCTTCCCGGGCTTCCGGCCCTCGAACGTGGTCGACAAGAGCCGTAACGCAGTTGGCGCGTATCTTGACCTCGAAGCCAATCTCACCGAGAAGTTCCTGGGCTCGATCGCCCTGCGCGCCGAGAACTACTCGGACTTTGGCAGCAATGTCTCGGGCAAGCTCGCCGGGCGCTTCGACTTCAACGATAACTTTGCGCTGCGCGCCTCGGCACAAACGGGCTTTCGTGCGCCGTCGCCACAGCAGCAGTTTTATACTGCGACCTCGACCAATTTCATCAACGGCGTGCCGTTTGACATCACCACCTTCCCGCCGGCTGATCCGGTCGCAGTTGCGCTCGGCGCCAAGCCGCTTGATGCGGAGAAGTCGGTCAATTTCTCGTTAGGTGCGGTGCTGCGATTCGATCGCGTCAGCATCACCGTTGATGCGTACCGGATCAATATCGACAATCGCATCGTGCTGTCCGAAAACCTCACGGCCGCCAATGTGCGTGCCTACCTGACCACGCAAGGCTTCATCGGCATCGGTGGCGGGCGTTTCTTCATCAACGGTGTCGACACCGAAACCAAGGGCGTCGACATCGTAGCCAACTGGCCGGTGAACACTGAGCACGCGGGCAAGTTCGACTTCACCCTGGCGGCCAACTTCAATAACACCGATGTCACGCGCACGCCGCAGACCGCGCAGCTCGCGGCCCTGAATCCGGCGCCGATTCTCTTTGATCGCATCAACGTGCTGACCTTCGAGGAAGGCAATCCCAAGAGCAAGTTCAGCGTCAACATGAACTGGAAGCTCAATCGCTGGGGCGCGACGCTGCGCGCGACGCGCTATGGCGATGCACTGTCGCCCGGCACCACCGCTGTCAACGACTTCGTGCTGACCGCCAAGACGGTAATTGATCTCGAAGGCAGGGTCGATGCAACCGACCACATCCGGGTCGCACTCGGCGTCGAAAACCTGGCCGATGAGTATCCCGATCCGCTGCCCGCGTCGCTCAACACCACCGGAAACGCGCCGTTTTCCAATTACGCGCCGTTCGGGCGCGGCGGACGCTACATCTACGGCCGCGCCACATTCAGTTTCTAGGCCGGGAGACCCCATGAACGCATTGAGTCTGCCGCTGGATGTGCTCGGCCGGGTCCTGCTGGGACTCTATTTCCTGGTGCCCGGGCTGATGAAAATCACCGGCTACGCCGGCATGCTGGCCTACATGACCCAGCATGGTGTGCCATGGACGGAGCCGATACTGATCTTGACGATTGTGCTGGAAGTGGGCGGCGGACTCGCGCTAATCGCGGGCTGGCGGACCCAGTGGGCGGCGTTGCTGATGGCGGGCCTGACCCTGGTGATCAACGTGTACATGCACGACTTCTGGAACGTCTACGAGGGTGGCAGCACGCAGCATGAGCTGCAGAACTTCATCAAGAACCTGGGGATATTCGCCGGGCTGCTGATCCTGGCTGCGCGCGGCGCACCGCGGGCATCGCTGGATGCGCGCAGCGCCGCGCGCTAACACGCCCCGCCGCGAGCACTCGGACAGAAACAACACCGGAGACACGTATGCAGAAAGCGGTACGGAAATATCTACAGGCATTGGAAGCGGGCGACGCCGACAAAGCGGCCATGTTGTTCACCGCAGACGGCTGGGTCCAGTCACCGTTTCTCGGTCGCGTGCCGGTGCGCGACTTCGTCCACAAGGTCGCGAGCGCATCCGGCGACTCCAGGCTCACTGTGCACGACGTGCTGGTCAGCGCCGAAGGGCATTTGCGGGCGGTCGCGTACTACAACTACGACTGGGCACTGAAGGACGGCTCGCGGGTGGCGTTCGACTGCGCCGATGTCTTTAACTTCGATCTGCAAACCGGACACATCGCGTCCGTAGTGCTGGTGTACGACACCAACCTGGTGCGCGACGTCGTCGACAAGAAATACCCGTAACTCAAAGCGCGCGCTGCTAACAACGTTCAGACCATGGTCCAGATCGCGCGCCACCTGCGCACAGCTCATGCCTCGATCCAGAACCAGCGTCACCGCCTCAAACTTGAACGCTCGGTCGACTACGCTCGATCGACTATCTTGCGCTTCATAAAACACCTCGTTTAGCATCATCGTTCTTTTCGCAATGCCCATTGCAAGCGCGTGCAGTGACTCGGCGCGCGCAGGGGGCAAGGGGTAATTCTGTGAGCGACTTTCAGGCTGAAAAACAGTTGGTTCGTGCCTATCATGACGACCTTGCCCGCGCGATGCCCGACACTGTGGCCGACATCCTAAAGCGCTACACCGCGCCCGACTGGCACTGGCGCGGCATGCACCCGTTCCATGAACAGACAGGGGCACAGGCCGTCGCCGATGTGTTCTGGACGCCATTCCTGAGCGCGATGACGCGCGTGCAGCGGCGCCCGGACATCTTCATGGCGGGCCTCAACGAGATCGACGGCTTCAAGGGGCGTTGGGTCGTTCAGATGGGCCATCTGATGGCGCTGTTCGACAAGCCGTATCTCGGCATCCTGCCGACCGGCAAGATCGCGATGCTGCGTTTCGTTGAGTTTAATCGCGTCGAGGACGGACGCATCACCGAAACGGCGATGTTCGTCGATTTGCTTCATCTCATGACGCAGGCCGGTCAGTTTCCGCTGCCCCCGCAGACCGGGGCGCACCTCGTCCAGCCCGGCCCGATGACACACGAGGGGTTGATGTACGAAATGCAGGACCCTGCAATGGGCGAGCGCACGCTCGCTGCGATTAACGCTCTGCTCGGAAATCCGAAGTCGAAAGACCTCGGCATTACCGAAGGCGAGCGGCTGCGGCGCGTCTGGCACGATGACATGATCTGGTGGGGCCCCGACGGGATCGGCGCGAGCTACACGATCCCGCGCTACCTGAAGCAGCATTCGGAACCGTTCAGCGACGGGCTGCATACCGGGTACAAATTCAACGGGCATTTGTGCCGCATGGCCGAGGGTAACTTCGGCGGCTTTTTCGGCTGGGCCAATCTGACGGTGTTCAACTCGGGCGGCTACCTCGGCATGACCAAGGGGCCGGGACCATCCGAGATGCGCGTCGTCGATCTCTACCGCGTTCAGGACGGCAAGCTTGCCGAGAACTGGATATTCATCGACATTCTTAACTATCTCGCCATCCAGGGGCTCGATGTACTGGGGCGCATGCAACGCATCCGCGAATATTGACGGGGATGAACAGGGATTGCAGTTTCCTCTGACGGTTTTTGTCGAGCATGGCCTCGAAAGGGTGCATTTTATGGAACTTTCAGTCATGATCGCGCAGTCTTGACTGCGCATGCAATGCGGAAAATGCTCGATAGACATTGGTGGGAAGACTTTCTTAACAAGCGAGGGTGGACCATGACCATTTCACAAAAAGGCAAGAATCTTCGCAGTGCGATGCTCGCGGCGGCGGCAGTTTCCGCGCTCTCGGCAGCAGGCACGGTCGTGGCGCAAGGTACGCCAGCGCCGAAAGCCGAGGATCAGGGCGGTATTCCCGAAGTCGTCGTCACTGCTCAGCGGCGTGAAGAATCGCTTCAGGATGTTCCGCTGTCGGTCGTCGCGCTCGGGCGCGAAACGCTCAAGAGTAACGACGTGACCGAAGCGTCGCGGCTCGAACAGCTGGTACCCGGCCTGCGCCTCGGCCGCTCGGGCGCCGACCCCCGTCCCGCGATCCGCGGCATCTACACCGAGTCGATCCAGGGCAACGCCGACCCGCGCGTCGGCTTCTACGTCGATGAAATCTATCAGTCGCGCACCTCACAGACGAGCGTGCCGTTCGTCGATCTCGAACGCGTCGAAGTGCAAAAGGGCCCGCAGGGCACGCTCTACGGCCGCAACAGTTACGGCGGCAACATTGCGATCTCGACCGCGAAACCGAACGACACGTTCGAAGGCGGCGTTTCGCTTTTACTCGGTTCCGATTCTCGGTGGATGGTTGATGGTTACGTCAACCTACCGATCAACGAGGCTTTCGCGGTTCGCTTCGCGGGCTATGCCGAAAAGCGCGACGGCTTCATCAAGAGTCTGACCGCGCCGGGCTTTGCCGATCAGGACGACAAGAACCAGCAATATTTCCGCGGTTCGTTGCGTTTCGCACCCCCCGGCAGCGGGCTCGAGATAATCCTGCGCGCATCGCACTGGAATGATGACAGCAAGGGCAATGGCACGTTCAATGCCAAGGCGATCGGACAGTTCATCGATCCGGCGTTGGTCAGGGCGCCTGGCGGTACACTGAACGTTGGCGGCGCCACTTTCACCTTCCCGAACGGCTATAACGGGCGCTCCTTCCAAGGGACTTTCCAGCCCTATGGCACGTTCCGCGACGGACTTGTCGATATCAACGGTGCGGACATCGGCTATCCGGTCTATGGACCCTATCTCGTGCTGAACGATGCGCCTTCGAAGCAGCGCATCAAGTCGACGCAGATCTCGGCGGTGATCAACTACGACATCGGCGACACGCTGCGGTTGCGCTCGATCACGGGCTACAACAGGTTCGACGCCAATCGCAGCACCGACAATGACGGTACGCCTGCCAATTACGGCGTCGGATACTTCCTGACCGAGAACAAGGCATTCAGCCAGGAATTGCAGTTGCAATCGATCGGCGACGACCCGCTGAGCTACACGGTCGGCGCGTATTACCTGAACGATGAGGTTCCCGACGCCTTCCTGTCGGGCCGCACGCGCGGCTATTCGACGGCGGGCGCGCTTGCGAATGCGCCCGGCACTGGCGGATATCCGCTGTATTTCGGCAGCAATTTCACGACACTGCCCAGTTCCGGCGGTGCGATCGTCAATCCGCCCTCAACGGCGTTCATCACCCCGAATGCGAGCGACGCGTTCAATCCAAAGTCGTGGGCAAAGAACGTCAGCTATGCGGCTTATGCGCAATCGTCGTATACCTTTGCAGATCGGCTGACGATCACCGGTGGTGCGCGCTACACGATCGACAAGAAGGACTTGCGCTCGGCGCTTTCGACGCCCGGCCTCGCGCTTGGTGGCGGCTATCTCGTGTATCAGCCTTCGACCGACTTCAATCACACCTGCGACGGTGTGACCGCCGCCGATCCCTCATCAACCGCGACCGCCGCCGCCGTCGCCAACGCGCTCACAACGCGGTGCGGGCAGAAGACGTTCAAATACTCCACCTATCGTGTCGCGGCGGATTACAAGCTCAACGACGACGTCATGGTTTACGCCAGCTATTCGACCGGCAAGCACTCCGGTGGCTTCAGCTATTCGCCCATTACGAACTCGGCCGGGCAACCCCTGCCGCCTTACGATACCGAGAGCGTCGAGGCGATCGAGGCGGGCTTGAAGGGGACGTTCCTTGATCGTCGGCTCCAGTTCAACCTGGCGGCGTTCTACAACATCTACTCGGACCTGCAGGTACAAACGAGCTTCGCCAATCCGTTGGTTCCTAACAGCGTGATCACGCTGCTGAGCAACGGTGCCAAGAACAAGACGCCCGGTGTCGACCTGTCTATCGTCGCCTACCCAACGCCGCAGCTGCGGCTGAATGCGGCGGTCAACTACCTCCGCGCGCGTGACGACCCGTTCCCCGTTTCGGTGACTAACAACGGCGTTTGCGGCGTCGTCGCACCAGGTGGCACCTGCACGACGAACCCTGCGGTCCAACTGGGCTATCTCGGCGGCATTCTGCCCAATCCAATTAGCAACCCGGACCTGTTCGTTCCTGTCAGAGACGCGGCCGGCAACCAGATCGTCGTTGGCGTCGTGCCGCAGTTCACGGCGCTTGGTTACAACACGCCGACGCGGGTGCAGAACACCCCCGATTACAGTGCCCAGTTGGGCTTGGCGTACGAGTTCGACTTGGGCGAACGCGGCACGCTGACGCCTGAGTTTCAGACGCTGTACAGCGGTAGTTATCTGCTGTCGCGGGCGTTCCCGCAATACTTGCAGGACTCATATACCAAGACCGAGGTGCGCCTGACTTATCGCTCTGCCAACTCGCGGCTGTCGCTACAGGCATTCGTCGAAAACCTCGAGGACGAGGCGACGATCGGACGTGTGACCGTGGCAAGTGGTGGCGGGTTCAGTGGCAGCTACGCTGCGCCGCGCACCTACGGCATCAAGCTCGGCTACAAATACTGAGTGACCTGCGTTCGGCCCGGGGTTGCCAACGGCAACCCCGGGCTTTTTCTTGCCTGATCAGTGAGGTTCAAGGCGACGATGAAACACGAAGGTCTGCCGTTCGTTCTTCCCGAACGTCCGCCCGTCACGCGTATCCGCCAGCGCGACACCGCGGAACTCCGCGTGTCGTCGGGTAGCCGGACCCAGCCGATGGCGGGCTTCGAAGACGACTTCACTGACATCGTCGACTATATCGTCCGGATCACAGAGCAAATCTGGGTCGAGCGCGCCGTCGGACGAATTTATGATACTTACGACGCCAATTGCACTGTCTACACCACAAACGGCGTTATCCGATCGGTAGAAGAGGTCATCGCCTCCACTACCATGGGAATCCATGCAGCTCCCGACGGTGAGTCGCACCATCTTAACGTCGCATGGAGCGGCGATGAGACGGAGGGATTTTATACGTCGCACCTCGGTTATGCGCGATCAACCAACATTGGGTCGTCGCCTTACGGCCCGGCAACAGGGCGGCGGGTTGGACGTTTCTTTGTTGCCGACTGTGTCAGCCGCGGCAACCTCATCCACACCGAATGGCTGGTGCGCGACAATGGGGCAGCCGTGCGCCAGATGGGCTTCGACCTGCACGAGACCGCCCAACGGCTCGCCCAAGTGCCGCTGCTCGAAACTTCGGTGGTGTCCGTTCCGACGCGATTGCAGGGACAGGTGCCGCGCAAGCCCTATGACGGACCGACCGACACCGTCGAGGGCTGGGTCGCCCATCATTTCAGCCGCATATGGAACACGCGGCGCTTCGATCACATTCCGCGTGCCTATGCGCCCGATGTGATCGCGCACTGGGCCGGCGGGCGGGTCGCATCGGGACAGCGCAACTTGAGCTCGCTGATTATCGGTCTGCTCGCCAGCCTGCCCGATGCAATGCTGCGGGTTGAGCATGTCTGCTGGTCGGACGAGACCGACGGCGTCATCGTGGCGGTACGCTGGACGCTCGAAGGATCGACGCGTCCCGGCGGCATGCTGGGCGACGCGCCTGCAGGACGACCGGTTTCGGTCATGGGCATGACGCACCTGCGCTTCGCCGGACCGGTCGTCGTTGAGGAATGGACGATGTTCGACGAGGTAGCGGTGCTGACGCAGGCTTATCGGAGTTAATTGCTGACGGGCACGGTGCCTGTCGTTTCTACCTGCTTCTTGGCGTCGAGCGCGGTGCGCGTTGCGTCATGCGTCGCGCGGGTGACGCGCAGGAAGCTGTAGCTGGCAGCTGCAAACAGGCCGGGTAATGTCGACAGCACCGTCGCGAGCGCGAGGTTCGACAGCACGCCTGGATCGACCGCCCCGGGTGTCGCCTTGGCCGGGAACATAATCAGCGCCAGTACCCAGCCTGCGAGCGCGGTGCCGAGCGCCTGATCGATCCGCGCGAAGAAAGTGCGCGTCGAATAGAGGACGCCTTCCTGCCGGATGCCGTATTTCAACTCGTTCTCGTCGGCGATGTCGGCCAGCGCAGAATAGACTGTCGTGGTCATCAGGCTGTAGGCGATATGCCCCAGCGCGCCGAATCCCATGACGATCCACATGATGCCCGCCGTCTCGTGGCTGATGATGCCGAGCCAGCCGAGCAGCGGCGCGAGTGCCGGACCCACCGCGTAGAGCATCACCGCAAAGGCGCCGGTCCAGCGCTTCTCGAACCGCGCGTGCACGCGCTTCACGACGGTCGCCGCAAAGGCATAGCTGCAGAAGCTGCCGATGACAAACAGCCCGATCTGGTCGTTGGTCAGCTGCCAAAAATAGCTGAGCGTGTATAGCGAAAGCCCCGATCGTACGCCGATCATCATCGACAGGAAGAACAGCCCCACGAGTAGCACCACGTAGTTGTGGTTCGACAGCGCACGCCCGGCGTCGCGAAACCATTCTCTCAGACCAAACCCCGGCGTCGTCGCGGACGGCTGCGGGAGATACGGGATGAAGCGACGTGTCGACCAGCTCGAATAGGTCAGCAGCGCAAAGATCGCGACCGCAAACGACGCCGAAAATAGTGGCCAGCGACTGGGATCGAGTGCGCCGTTGGCGAACTGGCCGGTGCTCGCAAAGAAGTAGCGGAACGACAGCACCCAGGCGATCGTGTCGCCGAGCCACAGGCAAACTGTGTTGAAGCCCATGATGCTGGTGCGCTCGAGATAATCGTTCGACATCTCGCCACCGAGTGCGAGATGTGGCGTGTGATAAAGCGTCATCGCCTGCAGCAGCATCGTATTGCACACTGCCAGCCAGATGAGCTGGCCTGTCTCTGCCCAGTCAGGCGGATTGAAGACTGCCCAAAACAGCGCCGCGCAGGGCAGGATCGCCGCGAACATGAACGGGTGTCGTCGACCAAAACGGGAGCGCGTCCTGTCCGACCAAGACCCGACGAGCGGGTCGAACAGCGCGTTCACAATCAGTCCGGCTGCCAGCGCAGTGCCGACATGCCCGGCGGGCAGCCCGCGCACCTGGTTGTAGAAGATAAGCAGGAACGACGATGTCGCGGTAAAGGCGATCGCCTCGGCCGTGCTGCCCAGGCTGTAATTGACCTTTTCAACTCGTGTGAGCGGCGGCATGCTCATGGCGCCATGCCCAGACGCATGTTGCGCAGCGGCTTCAAGCCCGGTATGCCTGTATTAACGCGTCGAGTTCGTCGAACACTGTCCATTCCTCCACTACGTATCCACCGCCAAAGCGCAAATGGCTGCTGCCCCTAAGCGCGATTGGTTTACCTGCAGGCACATCGCCCAGCATTCCACCGCCCCGGGTCATGCCCTCGACCAGCCAGCGCACCGCGAGGATGACGCCGTCAGTTTCCTCCGACCAGCTGACATGCTCGATGCGGATCGTGGCGTCCCGCAGGCTCGCGAGCAGGCTTATGATCAGGTCGCTGATCGCGCGCAGCCCTGTCGCCTTGCGACAGCCGGGCCAGTGCGCGACGGCATCGGCGGCATAATGAAACGGCAGATGCTCAAGTCGCCGCGCATTCCAAATCTCTGAGAAATGATGCAGCGCCCAGCCATCGGGTGTGTCGGTCGGGCCATCATAGCTCCGGCGCGGAGCCTGGCCGTCGAGACGGGTCGGCGGCGACACGACGAAAACGTTGGCCAGTGTGTCCGTCGCCATTTTCTTCGCGGTTTCGTGGAGGTCGAGGCCGAGGTGGCGGAGCACGGCGCTGCTGTCGTGCATCAGCCATTCGGTATGAAT
>JANMYM010000079.1:0-3516 GCA_031382085.1 Gammaproteobacteria bacterium | reverse complement strand
TGACCGACGCCTGGCGCGCCAAGATGGGCGAGCGCCTGCGCATCTTCTTCGTCGCCCCCGACTACCACGAGGGCACGCCAAAGAAGTGCGTCAACGGCTGGGGCAACATGTTCCTGACCGTCGCGCCCGACGGCACCGCGCTGCCGTGCCACACCGCGAAGATGCTCCCCGGCCTGGCGTTTCCGAGCGTGCGCGAACACAGCTTGCGCGACATCTGGTTCGACAGCGAAGGCTTCAACCGCTACCGCGGCACCGGCTGGATGAAGGAGCCTTGCTCGAGTTGCGAATTCAAGGAACAGGACCTCGGCGGCTGCCGCTGCCAGGCGTTTCTGATCGCGCAGGATGCCGAAGTGGCCGACCCGGTGTGCCGCAAGAGCCCGCACCATGGCAAGGTCTTGGCGGCTGTGGAGCAGGCCGAGAAAGCGGCGGCAACGCCGCGCGTCACCGAACATCCGCTGGTGTTCCGCGACGCACCCAACTCGCGGCGGCTCGCGCGTTCTGGCGTTTAGCTACCGAGGGAGGCCCCCCGGCTCCACCGGGAGGCAGTAGAAGTTTGGCCTTTCAGGGGTTGTCAACTTCACTTGCCAGCGTAGCTGATGCGATAGATCGCGCCGTTGTGGTCGTCGCTGACGAGCAACGACCCATCCTTGATGACAAGCACGTCGACCAAGCGGCCCAGGTGCTCGTTGTTCTCGATCAACCCGGTCAGGAACGGCTCGAGCCTGGATACGCCGCCCTTGCCGTCGGGCCAGGCGACGACGATGTCAGAGGCTGTCTTGCGCGTGCGGTTCCATGACCCGTGGCGGGCGATGAACATCGCGCCGCGGTACTTGGCCGGGAACATCTTGCCTGTGTAAAAGCGCATGCCAAGCGGCGCCGCATGCAAACCGAGCAATGCGGCAGGCCGCGCGTAGTCGTCGCAGTTGTTGCCCCATCCGAACTCGGGGTCGGCGAAGTTGCCCTGGTGGCAATATGGAAAACCGAAGTGCTGCTTGCCCGGTTGGGTGACGTGGTTCAGCTCATCGTTGGGCATGTCCTCGCTCAGCCAGTCGCGCTGGTTGTCAGTGAACCAGAGGTCGCCGGTCCTGGGGTCGAAATCGAAACCGACTGTGTTGCGCACACCCATCGCGACGGTTTCCACGCCACTGCCGTCCAGATTCATGCGAAGAATCCGCGCGTAGCCTTCCGCCGGCTCGCAGATGTTGCACGGCGCCCCTACGGGCACATACAACTTGCCGTCCGGTCCAACCTTGATGAACTTCCAGCCGTGCGGGATGTCGCCGGGCAGCTTGTCATAGACCATGACCGGTGCTGGCGGCTTGTCGAGGTTGGCTTCAATATTGTCGTAGCGGGTGATTTCCTTGGGTGTGGCGACATACAAAGCTCCCTGGTGGTACTCGATGCCATTGGGCAACATCAGCTTCTCGGCGATGGTCTTGACCTCACGCGTACCGTCCTTGTTGACAACGGCATAGACTTTGCCGGCCACGAATAGCGAACTGACGAAGACCGTGCCGGCATCGCCCTGACGCAGGCCACGTGCATCGAGAACATTCGCAGCCCAGACCTCGGCCTTGAACCCGGGCGGGAGCTTGAACTTGGCGAGCGGCAGCTTGTCGGCGGCAGTCGGTATCGGCAATGCAGGCACTGGCGCCATCTTCAACGCAGTGTCGCGGTGCGGCCGTCCCTTGGCCCAGAACGGTTCTTCGGCAGGTGCTGGCTGCTGGGCGCTGGCGCTCACAGCAGCCAAGACGAGCAAGGTCAGACAGAACAACTTCGGCAGCAAGGCGTTCATCGTATTGTCTCCACATGTGAACTCGGTCATGTCGCACGGGCTGGCCCGCCCACGCAGGCGACGGCACTGCGCGGTATCACGATGGAGTTTTTTGCGATGAATGTCCTGAAGACCCGCCGAAATTGCGCCGAAATCTGTGGCTTCAGCTTTTGCCGGGTGGTGCGCATTCGGGTTGCGCCTGCGCGCGTCCTTGCCCTCGTCGCTAACCCTTTGCCGCGCCTACAGCGCGCAGGGTTGCCCGTCTCGCTGCACCCTGCCGCGGGTCGATGCACTCGCGGGCGCCGGAGTCGAATAGGAACTCGTCGATCAGGCCATTGATCTGCTCGAACGCCGGCTCGCCTTTCAGCGGTGTGTGGTTCGCGCTGTCGATGGGCTCGAGACGCGCATCGGCAATCATCGACGCGATCAGGCGACCTTCTTCGAACGGCACGCGGGCGTCGTGTGCACTGTGCATCACCAGGGTCGGGCACCGAACCTCGCACAAGTCGGCAGTGGCGTCGAAATCGGCCACATGGCGTTGCAGGCTGGCGGCCTCTTGCGGGCTGCAGGCGACGCGCTGCAGTTCGTTGAACGATCGGCTCTGCTGCGCGTTGGCGCCGGGAAACATCTGCGACGTAAACAGTTGCCGGAACGCTGGGTTGTCCTGCCCCCAGCCTTCCTCCACCAGGCGGCACAGCGCATCGAGCGTACGCGACGCACGTGCCCGCGCGCGGCGATGCAACAGGCCGCGCGCGAAGCCGCCGAGTGTCAGCAGGTGGCTGACCCGCCCGGGGTGCCGGGCGGCATAGCGGATCGCGATCGCCGCACCTCCCGACAGGGCCAGCAGCGCGAAGCGTTCAAGCCCTGCGGCATCGACGACCGTTTCGAGGTCGCGCACCTGTTGGTCCAAGGTGCCCCACGGGACGCTGCGGTCCGACAGTCCGCAGCCACGTGGGTCGTAGCGAATGAGCCTGTGATGTCGAGACCAACGCTGGATCCACGGGCCATAGACGGCGCTGCACCAGTCCCACTCGAGATGCGTCATCCAATGCGGCGCGCGCACGAGCGTTGACGGCCCGCCGCCGCTGGCTGCGAAGGCGATGCGCACTCCGTCGCTTTCGTTCACGGCAAATCGGATGTCCTGTCGGAACACCGGCGCAGCCGCCGCATCGCCGGCAGCCGGCGTCGGCGTTGGCGACAGCGGCCGTACGAGCCGATAACCGCATCGCGTCTCGGTCTGCACGATGCGATGGTCACGGTCCCCCAAAGCCCGGCGGATATCGCGAACGCATTGCACCAGACTGTCATCGGTGACCACGACGCCCGGCCACACGGCACACATCAGCTCATCCTTTGTGACTGTGCGGTCGGGTTGGCGGGCCAAGCAATGCAGCACGGCCATCGCTTGACGACGCAGCGCGACGCGTGCCCCGCTGGCGTCACGCAGTTCCAGGCGATCGAAATCAAGCGTGATCCCTGCACCTGGCATCGGGCTCGGACGCTGTCTGACGGGACCATCCATTGCCATTCCCTCCGCGGGCCCGGCAACTGCATGGGTGGGGCCATGCCGGGTGAGGTTTGGCTATGATCATAGGCGTTGTTCATATCAGTTGCTCCACCGCGCTGCGCGCGACCCGCGACGCATGAAACGGATGTGTAATTCGAGTGCGGCGTCCGGCAAAGAGGTCGGTTCGTACTTGGTGTCTCGAACCCGTATATCAGTTGGACCCGCGGCCTCACGA
>JANMYM010000058.1:0-28331 GCA_031382085.1 Gammaproteobacteria bacterium | reverse complement strand
GAGACCGCAAGCACGGCCAGCGCAGCCACCCGCGGTGACAGCCCGCTGCGAAGCTCCATCGGCGGGTCAGTTCCTGCGCAGCAGGTCGTAGCGCAGTCGCACCTGCGCCTGCAGCTCGTTATAACCGGTTGCGACTATCGTCCCATCCCGCTTGGCGTAATCGGCGCTCAGGTCGAGCGACAATTGCCGACCGATACTCCACCGCCAGAAGCCGCCAACGCGCGTGTCGTCAAACTTGCCGATGGCTCCGCTGAATTTTTCGCTGCTGTAGGTGGCGGAAATGCCGACCCTGGACTTGGGCGTCAGCGCCCGGCTCGCCTGTGCCTCGAATCGGGTCAGATCGCGCCGTGTCTGCGCCACTGAGCGGTACGTGTCGCGCGATTGGATCGCTGACAAGCTCAGGTCAGTGCGGGGCCTCGACCAGCGATAGCTCGCGGATACAACTTCATACAATGCGGGTTCGCCCTGCGTCAGGCCACTGCCGTTAATCGCGGGCGCCGCCACGAACGCCTCGGAGCCCAGAGCTGAACCGCTGGCCGAAAATTCGCGCGCCACCCGAACCTGCACACTGGATGATGCAGTCAATTTGCGGCTGACACTCAGGCGCGCCAGCAATCCGTCCTGTATTTGAGCACCCAGGAATTTAGGCTTCAGTCGGGTGAATCCCAGTTGGCCCGAAAAATCCATGCGCGCCGTATCCCACGTGGATGTCAGATAGGCCTCTTCGCGATCGAACTGCGACGTGCCGCCGGACGGCTGGTCAAATTCCTGTTTCTCGAAGCTGACGCCCACGCCCAGCGAGCGCCTGGCAGCGAACACGCGTTCGATGGCGACCTGGCCACCCAGCCGCTGGTTGCCAAAACTGCTGCTCGCTATAGTCTGGCGGGCATACCTGGCGTCGGCAGACAACTGCAGGGAAGTGCCTAACGGGATGCGCAGGTTGGGACCGGTCGAAAAATCGTTTCTCACCAGGCTGTTACCAGGCCCCAGCGGCCGCGCGAAATTGTCGCGCACCGACGTGATCGCATCATCGATAGACCAGTTAAATCGTCCGCTTCGCGAACCGAGTTGCGCGGCAAGCCGCAAATCGCCCAGGAAAGTGCCTGGTACCTGACCGTCGAGATATTCGCGATACTCGATATTGCCGTCGGCAAACAGCCGCGATCGCTCGCGCTTGCGATCCACGCTCAAATCGAGGCCCACCGAGGCGAAGCCGCTGCTGTCCGCATTGGTGGCGGACCGATTGGCGTTGTCGGAGTAACCACCTCCTGCGGTTATGACGACCCGATGGTCGTCGGCCGCGATGGCGGCAGCGCCAGCCAGCACGAACGCCAGCGTGAACATCGTCCTAGTCACTGGCTGCGTCCTGCGCCTCGTAATAGCTGTAGCCATAGTAGTAGCCCTGCAACGGCGCATGGGTCGTCTGGTTGAGTATTAACCCGACATTGACCGAATCGCCCAGCAGATCGAGCGCATCGAGGACCGCGCGATGCGGCGTTGATTCCGCGCGCACCACCAGCAACACGCGCCCCGCCAGTTGCGCCAGCGCCGCCGATTCGGTGGTCATCAGCAGCGGCGGCGAATCGATCAGGATGATGCGATTGGGCACCGCGACCAGCCGCGCCAGGATTTCATGCATGCGCACGCTGGTCAGATATTCGGTGGCATTCGCGGTCATCGAACCCGCAGCCAGCAGCGACAGCCCGGGAATATCGGTGTCGATCACCAGCGACTCCGCATCAATGTCAGCGCGCCGGGCCGCGTCCAGCAGTCCCGAGGCCGTTTCTATGCCTAACAACCGGCTGATGTTCGGTTTGGCAAAATCAGCGTCGATCAGCAGCACCGAATAATCCAGCTCGCGCGCCAGCGACAACGCGAGGTTGATGGACGTGAATGTCTTGCCCTCGCCCGCGATAGCGCTGGCAATCACCAGGATGCGGTCGCTGTCCTTGATTGCAGTTCCGCCTTCGCGCAGAGCCTGCAACAGCTGCCGCTTGATCTGGCGATATTCCGACGCCTGCTGGTGCTGTTGCGCCTGCTTGGCGAGCACTCCCTCATGCAGGAGCTTGTCCTTGTCGATATTGACGCGCAGGCTGTGCACCGCTGCCGGGGTTGCTGGCGCTATCCACGGCGCGCTTGCGGCCGGCAATAGCGCTGCGGTGCGCGGCGCTGCGACTGCGGGTGCGCCCGCGCTTAGTTTCTGCGCGCGCATCTTTTCGAGGGCTTGTTCGATGAGACTCATGCAAGGTTTCCGTAAATTCTGTTAGCTGATCAATCGCTGCAATAATCGCGCGGTCATGCTGCCGGCCAGCAGCATCACCACGCCGGCCGCAGCCAGCCCTGCGCTCAGCATGACAAACCGCCGCCGATCGGTCGCGACGGCCAGGTCGGTCGCCACCTGCGGAAACAGGCTCACGTGACCTAACACATTGACGCCGGTGATGGTCGTCAAAACACGCGTGTTCGTGAACGTGGGCACGAGCAATGACAAAATGAAGGCCACGACGGCGCCAGCAAGCACGCCCCCGAGCAGCACACCTGCCATCAACGCCTGCCGGTTCGGCCACACCGGGGCGGTCGTCGCCAGTGGCGGGTCCAGGACTTCGAACTTGACGATGCCGGTCTGTTGCGCATCGTCCGACACCTTGGTCTGCTCGGAACGCTGTAACAGGCTCTCGTACTGAGTCTTCGTCACTCCGTAATCGCGGGTCAGGCGCGCGAGTTCCCGCTCCACCTCGGGTGCGGTATCCACCATGCGTTTCAAACTGGTGATTTCACGCTGATGCTGGGCGGTCGCCCCCTGCAGCGACGCAATCTCCACCTCAGTCTGGTTGAGCTGCAACTGGATGTTCTGGTATACGGGATTGGCATTCAGCGAACGAATGGCGCCCGAACCTTCGCCACCGCGGTTGATGTCCTGCATTTCCTGCCGTTCGCGCGCTTTGAGCTCGGCGATTGTGGCCCGCAACGCGACTACCTCCGGGTGCTTGTCGGTGTAGCGCAACAACAGATCCTCAAGTCTGTTCTCGGCTTCCTGCCGGCGCACGGAAAGATCGGACGGCGAGCCTGCGCTTCCGGCTGCTGACGTTCCGGGAATATAGGTGCGCGTGCCGGTCAACTGACGACGCAACTGCGCCTGGCGGCTGTAGGCAATGGCCAATTGCGTCTGCTTGTCCTGCAAGCCCACGCCTTCACGATCCAGACGCGTAAAAAAGTCCCCGTTGCCGCCCGGGATCATGCCGAAATTCTTCTTGCGGAATTCCGCCAGCGCGGCTTCAGCTTCGGACAGTCGTCGCTGATAGTCCTTGAGCTGGCCACGCAAAAATGATTGCGCAATGTCCGCCCCGGACCGCTTGTTGCCCAGCGTGTCCTCGACGAAATTGTCGAGCAGGGAACTGACGACCTTGAGACTCTTGGCGCGATCGGAATTGCGATAGGTAATGGTGTAGAGCGCGCTGCCAGTGTCGCGAGCCTGTTCGGCGGGTTTGCCCGCATCGCGATCGATGGTGATACCGCTGCGCAGGTCGGCAATCACGCCGTCCATGTCGCCCGGTGAACGAACTTTGGTGTCGAGATTCGCGAGGCGCGCGACTTTTTCCAGTTGCGGCCGGCTGAGCATGGCCTGGCGAACCATGTCGATTTCCGACGTGACATCCTGTTCAACGCCGATCCGGTTGTCGATGACGCGACGCAACGGCGTGCGGGTGTCGACGTAGACGCGCGCTGACGACTCGTACTTGTTAGGTATCAGCAAGACCGTCGCCCAGCCGACGGCGCAGATGCCCCATGCGACCCACAAACCGAGCCAGCGGTGCTTCCAAGTGCCCCGCAGCTTCTGGAATACTTCTAAGAAATTTTCAGCGACCATGCGAGCAACCTAAAACGCAGACTGCGGGACAACCAGGACGTCACCTGGTCGCAACTCAAGATTTTGCCGCATATCGCCCTTGTTCATGAGATTGCCGAGTTTCACGGAGATTTCGGTGTTGCGGCCATTGACCTGCCGGACCAGCTTGGCACGGTTGGCGGACGCGAATTCTGTCAGGCCGCCGACCGCCAGCACCGCGTCGATCACGCGCAGCCCATCCCGAAACGGCAGGGCCTGGGGCGATTTGACCTGGCCGATGACCTTGATCTGGCTGAAGGTGCTGATCGCGTTGCTGACGATGACATTGACCTGCGGTGTGCGCACATACTCGGCCAGGACTTTTTCGATGTCGCGCGCCAGTTGGGTAGGCGCCTTGCCGACCGCGACCATATCCTCGACTAGTGGCGTTGAGATCTTGCCGTCGGGCCGCACCGGCACATTGACTGACAATTCCGGATTGCGCCAGACGAAGATGTTGATCATGTCGCCGGGGCCGATGATGTACTGGTTGCCCGCAGGCGCCTGCGCCATGGCACCGGCCGCGGCCATAACCCAGGCACAGGCTAACAACAAGGCTTTCATGTCAGTCATTCAGCAGATCCCCATCTAAGTTCATTGCAGTTTCGCAGCCAACTGCTCGGCCGCCGCGCGCTCCGCGAAATTCGCCTGTGCTGCCAGCGACCGGGCTACAAATACCTTCGCCTTGGCACGATCCCCGCTGCGGGCCAGCGCATCCGCATAGCGATACAGCACGGAACTATCCTGCGCAAACGCGTCGATCGCAGTATCGTACAAGCGTACCGCCTCGGTCATCTTGCCGCGCTTGGCGAGGATCGAAGCCAGTGTCTCCAGCACTTGTTTCTGACCCGGCCCCGCCTCAACCGCGGTTCGTGCGAACTGCTCGGCTCGTTCCGGGGAACGATCGGCCAGCAGCCACGCCAAATTGTTCAGTGCCATGACGTCCCGTGGAACGAGTTGAACCAGTTCCTCGTAGGCCGCGATGGCGCCCACATTATCGCCTGTTTGCATCAGGTACTGGGCCAAAGTCAGGCGAATTGCGCGGTCTCTGGGCGATATTTGCAGCCAGACTTTCAGTGGTTGTTCAGGTTGCGGCATATTGGCCGCCAGTTTTGCTTTAAACATCTGCAACGCCAGCACCGGAGACCGCGCAGAATCAAACGCCCGGCGATAAAGTGCGTATGCCTCTGCTCCACGGCCACTCGACAACAGCGCGTCGGCGCGCGCCACCAGGACGTCGACTCGACCCGCCGCTTTTGCGTCGACGGCATCCAATGTTGCCAGCGCGCTACCAGCCCGTTTATCCAGTATTTCCAGGCCGGCCAGCGCAACTCGAGCGTCAACGTTCTTGGGATCGAGACGTAACACGTCCGCCAATGTTGCCCGCGCTTCTGTCGTCTTACCAGTCGCGCCGAGGGCTTGCGATAGACGCAAAAAGTAGGACGGCTCTGACTTTTGCTGCGTCGCAAGGGTCAGGAAGCGGATGGCTTCGCCCGGATGCCGGGTGCCCAGCAATAAAGTGCCTGCAGCCGCGGCGGCGGCCCCATCGCCTGGCGCCGCTGCGACTGCGGCGTCCAGGATCTTCAGCGCTTCGGCGGTTTGGCCTTTCTGCAATTCGATGCCGGCTAACAGCGCCGACGGCTGCATCGCCCCCGGCGACTCTTGCAGCAACCCGCCCAGCACGCTGCGCGCACCCTCCAGGTTGTTAGCACCGGCCAGCATGCGGGCCAGCGCGAGGCGTACCGTGGTCTCGCGCGGATGCCGGGACAGATAGTCCCGCAACTCGGCCTCAGCCGCCGCCGTTCGCCGGTCGATCATCTGCGCGCCCGCGCGGGCCACGTAGACGGACGCGTTGTCAGGTTCGCGCTTTTTCGCAACGTCGAGCAACTTCATTGCCAGGTCGCCGCGTCCCAGGGAAGCCACGGCATCGGCCGCGACCAACAGTTGCGTCACCGGCACATTCGCGGCCGCCACCAGAGAATCAATTTCCTGTTCGACAGCGCGTTTATTGGATTGCGACGAAAATGCGGCCAACCGCAAGCGCGTGCGCACGGCGGAATTTTCCGCGGCCGGCAACGTCTCGAGGATTTTCAGCGCTTCGGCGGCCAGGCCATTTGACACATAGGCGTTTGCCAGCAGCAGCTTGAGTTGCGCGTTAGCAGGCTCTCGCAGCAGGCGCGCCTGCAAGCTGTCCACCGCTTCCGTAGCACGCGATTGGACGGTCTGCGCGGCGGACACCAACTGCTGCACCTCCGGATCCGCCGCCTGCGCCGGAGTCATATTGGCGAATAATTCAATGATCTTGTCGGGCCGGTTCTTCGCCAGGTACATCCTCGCAAGCAGCTTGCGCGCCTCGAGGCTGTCAGGCGACGTGACGACCAGTGCCTCGAGCACCGATTGTGCCTGTTCGAACTTGCGCGCCTGAACCCAGGTCTCGGCCAGCAGAATCTGCACGGATGCGTTGCCGGCCGCCGCTGGCGCCAATTTCTGCAAATCGACCAGCGCATCTTCAAACCGGCCTTCCTGCTTGGCGATGCGCGCCCGCAGCAGTATCGTGGCCAGCATCGCCGGGACGTCTTTGGACAGGCGCTCGCTCGCCTGCTTGGCTTGCGTCAGACTGCCGAGACGCAGCGCTGCGTCGCCTTGCAGGTATCGAGCCATATTTCGCCGCGCTGGAGGCCAGTTATCGGGCGCCTCGGACTGCGCGGATTCCAAAGTGCGAACCGCGGTGGCCGGAAGGCCGGCCACCAACTCCAATTGCGCACGCGCCACCAATGCGTCCGGGTTCGACGGATGCGCCTGCAAGACCTCCTCGACCTCGTGGCGGGCGTCGTCGAAACGCCCGCCAGTAAGCAGCGACTCGATCAGTTCCAGCCGGTAATCGAGCGGCTCGCTTGCGCGGCCAGCCAGCTCTGACAGCAGCTTGATACTGTCCTCGATGGCGCCGGTCGCGCGCAGGGCCATGCCGCGTACCCAGTCCTGCTGGTCCTTGCTGAGTTTGTTAGCACCCTGGAGCGCTGCCAGCGCCTCCGGTGCGCGTCCTGCCTGGATGTCGACCCGCAACTTCAGGATTTGTCCGTCGGCGTCCGGGATCGCGGCAAGATCAATCTTCGTCAGCTCGGTGGTTGCTGCGGCAATATTGCCCTGCGCGTAGGCGATCTGCGCCAACAGTAACCGGATCTTGACGTCGTCCGGACGCTTCTGCGACGCGCTCTTGAGGCGCACGTAGGCTTCCTGCCACTGGCCCGTCGCCATGTCCTGACGCGCGCGATTGATCAGCGTGTCCGGATCATTGTTAGCACAGGCGGCGGTGGCCAACACCAGCAATGCGATACAGAGATAGCGCGTGTACATATAACTCATCAGTCTAGCCGCACCGGACTGTGCGCCCTTTCACGGAGTACCAATAATCCGGCAATTGTGACCTGGTTATCACTTTCCATCGGCAGTCATCCCCATTTTCTGCATTAAGTCATACAAGGTCGGCCGCGATACGCCCAGCAACTCCGCGGCACGGGAAACGCTGCCAGCAGACGCCGCCAGCGCGCGCTGCACGGCATTGCGATCGGCCTGAACCCGGACCTCGCGCAAATTGAGCGGCAATGAGTCGCTGGCCGCGCTCTTCAGTCCCAAATCGGCACTGCTGATCAACGCTTCTTCAGACAACAACACCGCCCCTTTGATCTTGTTCTCCAATTCGCGAACATTACCCGGCCAGCCGTGCGCCAGCATCGCGCTGATGGCGTCGGCGGAGAAACCTCGCTTCGTCCGGCCGTTGGCGGCCAGGTATTTCTTGAGAAACAGGTTTGCCAGCGCAATCACATCGGACTTGCGCTCACGCAGTGGCGGAACGCGAATCGAAACCTCGCTGATCCGGAAGAAAAGATCCTGCCGAAATCTCTGCTCGGCGATCATGCCATCCAGATCCTGGTTGGTCGCCGCCACCACTCGGACGTCCACCGGTATTTCCTGGCGCCCGCCCACTCTTTCGATGACTTTGCTCTGCAGGAAACGCAGCATTTTTGACTGCAACGG
The DNA here is from genome assembly GCA_031382085.1 of Gammaproteobacteria bacterium. GTDB lineage: Bacteria > Pseudomonadota > Gammaproteobacteria > Steroidobacterales > Steroidobacteraceae > UBA964. The sequence goes on along the minus strand of JANMYM010000058.1, from coordinate 20,410 downwards.
CAACGGCATATCACCGATTTCATCCAGGAACAAGGTGCCGCCATTCGCCAATTCCACCTTGCCAAGCGTCTGTTTGGCCGCGCCTGTGAATGCGCCGCGTTCGTAGCCGAACAACTCCGACTCCAGCAGTTGCTCGGGAATTGCCGCGCAATTGATGGCCTGGAATTTTTCCGCGCGCCGCGGACTCAAATCGTGAATTGCCCGCGACAACAATTCCTTGCCGGTGCCACTCTCGCCCAGCACCAGCACGTTGACGTTGGCGGGCGCCACTTTTTCTATGATGCGGCACACCTGCAGCATCGCCGGATCCGCGGCTAACAAGCCATCCAGCGGCGTAGAGTTAAACGCAGATCGGCGGCGTTCGAGTTCCTGCTCCAGTTCATCGATCCGAAACGCCCGGCCGACCAGCAATTTCAAAATATCGATGTCCACGGGCTTCTGGCAAAAGTCGAACGCGCCATTTTCGATGGCCATGAGCGCGTTATCGCGGTCATGATTGCCGGTGACAACAATCACTTTGGTACGCGGCGCGAGCTCGAGTATCTGTGACAAGGTGGCGAAACCCTCAAGCGTACCCGCAGCGTCCGGCGGCAAACCCAGGTCCTGCAGCACCACTTGCGGTTCGAAACGGCGAAGTTTTGTCAATGCCTCGTCCCGATCCACCGCGAATTCGACCTCGTAGTTTTCAAAACACCAACGCAACTGCGCGCGCATGCCGAGATCGTCTTCAACCACCAGCAGTCTTTTTACCAGTAGTTCGTCAGCCATGATTCATGTCGCTCGGGCCTGCGGAAAAAACCAGTGAAAACGTGGTGCCCGCGCCCAGCCGTGACATCACGCGCACGTCGCCGGCGACCGATCGCAAGTACTCTCGCGCCTGATAGGCGCCGATGCCCATGCCACGCGCGCCTTTGGTCGTGTCGAACGGCCTGAATAGCCGTTCACGAACAAAATTCTCATCCATGCCGCTGCCATTATCCCGGACGTCGACCTGCGGCGCCCCGTTCTCGACCGTCACACGAATATCGACGCTGCCGTTGGCGGGTGTTGCGTCCTGCGCATTTCGCAGGATGTGATCGAGCACCATGGAAAGTTGCTCGGGGTCGACAATAACCTGCGCATCTTGCGCTACCTCAACCGAAGGCACTGGCAATCGGGTGCCCGCACGCAGCGCCGTACGTTGTACCACGTCCGCAAGGCTGACCTTGCGGGACGCGCCGGAGCTGGCGCCCTGCGACAACTGCGCCAGCAATTTGCTCATTCGATCCACCGAGTTGGCGATCGTAACGATCGCGTCGTCGACAAATTCGGGATTGCGCTTGTGTTTGGCGGCGTTACTAACAATGAGTTGCAACTGCGCCGTCAGATTTTTCAGATCGTGCATGACAAAAGCCGTCATGCGGTTATACGCCTCAAATTGCCGGCTATTGGTCAGGCGCTGATCGATCGCAACCTGCCAAAGATGCGCTGCCAGATGACGGCAGACAGTTTTGAGCAGGTCCCGGTCCTCAAAATGCAGCGTCTCGCGGCCCGGCGGGCGACGCAGCACCATGAGCCCATAAAGCGAGTCGATATGCAGCATGGGCACGACAACGGCATCATCGCCCAGCAAACCGAAATCCGCTGGTATGGCAGCATTGTCATACAGCTCGGGGGACAACGACCTTTCCTTCAGATCCACAACCCAGCCGGTGCGCGCCATGAAGTCCAGCAGCGGCTCGGACACCGACAAACCCAGGGGCGCCACCGATCCAATCGGCTGCGGCCACTGGGCCTTGGGTTCGAAACGCAAGTTGTTATCGGACAGCAGCCAGAGGGCGCCTGCATTACTGCCGACGATCTGGCACACCGCGCGAATCGCGTTCTCGTGCAGGTTGCCCTGGCTGGCGCGCTCGGTCAGCGTCTTGACGAAACGCAGCCACTCAATTCGATAGTCGTACCGATTGCGATAAAAATGAGTCGCCAGAAATGCCATGAGCCGGCGCCGAATGGCGGCCGAGAAAATCAGGGTGAGTAATATGGCGCCCGCGCTTAACAGGAACACAGCCTGCACGATGAGCGCGTTCGGTCCGGCGCGTTGCTGCAGAACGCTCGACACGACACTCATCAAAATCAGGTAGACGCCGACCATCAACAGCGAGGCCGTAAAAAAAACCACCTGACGGGATACAAAAAGCCCGATGCGCCAATCGACGGCGCTGGTTCGAACGCCCTTGTAAAGCAAGACCGCGATGACCGGAAAGGCCATACTGCGTATGCCCCAGACGAAAATCGAAAATTGACCGCTGGCAACCGTTTCCGCATATTGGAACAAGTGCAGCAGAAAAGTGCCGCCGACTCCGAGAAAGAACCAGCGATAGGTTTGCCGCGAGCTACCGGCCGAATTTCGGTAGATTTGCTCAACCGCCAGAATTCCTAACAACGGCAATGACAGTGCTACCAGTGCAAACCACGCGCTTGCAGCTGTGTCGCTGTTATAGCCCACGGCCAGCACGATCGCAGCCGAGCCAATCGCCAGTACCAGCGGTGGCATAAACGTGAGCATTGCCTGTAACCAGCGGGGTTGCTGTTGCAGCCGCGCCATCGCAGACAGGACCCAAAGCCACGCCGCCATCTGCGCCGCGTCGATCCAGTAAAGTGCGGTCGTCGTCAAGCTGTCGGCGAGCGCATGCCACCAGCACAATCCCGCCCAAACCGCGCTGATGGCGCAGGCGAGCCAGATTCTCCATTCGAGCGATTGCCGATTGACATGGCCGGGCCGAAAGTACAAGCACAGCGCAGCGAACGCGACCATTGCAGTCGCGTAACCGATGCGCCCCAGGGTAATCCCGAGCATGGCGGAAGCTAACATCACGGCCTACCGCGCACCCTTACCGAAAATGATGACTTCCACCGTCTGCAGCAGGATCACCAGATCAAACACCAGGCCATGGTTCTTCACATAGTAAAGGTCGTACTGCAACTTCTCGATGGCATCCTGCTCAGAGGCCCCGTAGGCATAACAGAGTTGCGCCCAGCCCGTGATACCGGGCCGCACGTAATGCCGTTCGCGATAGTAGGGTATTTTTCCGCACAATTCGCTGACAAACTCGGGACGTTCAGGCCGCGGGCCGACGACGCTCATGTCGCCGACGAACACATTGAAAATTTGCGGCAATTCGTCGAGACGCACTGTTCGAATGAAGCGCCCGACTCGTGTCACCCGGCCGTCATCGGTCGTGGCCCAGCGCGCCTTGCCGTCAGCTTCGGCGTCCTCCTGCATGCTGCGAAACTTGAAAATGTAGAAACTGCGGCCCATCAGGCCAACGCGCATTTGACGATAGAGCACCGGCGCCTTCCAGCCGCCTTCCAGTTTGATCGCTAACGCGGTCAGCAGCATCAAGGGCCAGCTCACCAGGATCAGCGCCAGGCTCGCCAACACGTCGAACAGGCGGCGCGTGCCTTCGCGCAAGGCGTCCTGCCGGAAGCCGTTTGCATAAATCAGCCAGCTCGGGTGCAACATGTCGAGACGCACCTTGCCGGTCTCGCGTTCCAGGAAGCTAACAAGTTCGATGATTTCGATGCCGGCGAGCCGGCATTCGAGCAGTTCCGCAACCGGAAAGTTGCGCCGCCGATCGTCCATGGCGACGACAATTTCATCGACGTCACGCGCACGGCAGATCTCGAGCAGATTGCCTTTGATCTGCAGCAGCCGGCTTTCCGGAATCGCCAGCGATTCGCCTTCCGCACGCACAAAACCTTCAAGCTTGAAGCCGTGCAAGTCGGCACGACGGCGCAGTTCCGTCAGACTTTGCGCCCGCTCGCCGGCGCCATACACCAGCACGTTACGGCGGAAAAAATCGCCATCCGGCCGGTGCGACAACCAGAAACGCAGCAGCGTGATTGCCACCAGCGCCAGCGTTATCATCACCGACTGGGTGCGCAGCGGCGGCGGGTCTACGCCCAGCAGAACGCTAGCGGTCGTCGCCAGCAGCGTACCCAGCGCCAGGCCGCCGAATATCCGTAGCGCGGTGCCACTGGTGCGCGCCCGCAGGCGGCGGCTGTAAAGACCAAACGCACCCATCGCCAGCAAGCAGCAGACGAGGAAGATCGGGACGAATGAGGCGGCCAGATCGGTGCCGTACATCCGCGTCGCAAGGCCCAGCGCGGCGCCGATGAAGAAAAGCTCACCTATCCCCAGAAAAACCAAGGGTAAGTGCCAGTAAATACCAAGGAAATGCCTAGACATGAATTGGTGATTTTAGGCGGACGAGCGGGGTCCTGCGCAGGACTTCACTCACATTTATGTCAAATGGTGAAGCTGGCGTCCCCAAGGGGATTCGAACCCCTGTCGCCGCCGTGAAAGGGCAGTGTCCTAGGCCTCTAGACGATGGGGACGCCGAAACTACAGAAAAGGTTGGTGGAGCTAGACGGGATCGAACCGTCGACCTCTTGCATGCCATGCAAGCGCTCTCCCAGCTGAGCTATAGCCCCAACAAGAGGGCGCGCACGGTACGGGAGCAGGTAAACACTGTCAAGCGACCGCCGCGACGCCAGACTGTAGAATAAACGGCTTTGACACGATTGTTGCGACGCAACACCAGACCCGCTGGAGCCACTCATTGGGAAGTTCTGATCTCGCCGCCTGGCAGAAGGCCGCCGCCAAATCCGCCCCCGGGGGCCAGGTCGACCGCCTCGGATGGCAGACGCCCGAAGGCCTGAAGCTGAACGCGCTGTACACCGCTGCGGACACCGCCAACCTGCCCCATGCCAATACCCTGCCAGGCTTCGCGCCATTCGTCCGCGGTCCGCAGGCGACCATGTATGCGGTGCGTCCCTGGACCATTCGCCAGTACGCCGGCTTTTCGACCGCCGAGGAATCTAACGCGTTCTACCGCCAGGCGTTAGCCGGTGGCGGCCAGGGCGTGTCGGTCGCCTTCGATCTGGCCACACATCGCGGCTATGACTCCGATCACTTGCGCGTGGTCGGCGATGTCGGCAAGGCCGGTGTCGCGATCGATTCGGTCGAGGACATGAAGATCCTGTTCGACCAGATTCCGCTCGACAAGGTCAGCGTGTCGATGACCATGAACGGCGCGGTACTGCCGGTGTTAGCCGGTTACATCGTCGCCGCCGAGGAACAGGGTGTCAGCCCCGAGAAACTCTCCGGCACGATCCAGAACGACATCCTCAAAGAATTCATGGTGCGCAACACCTACATTTATCCGCCGGTGCCTTCGATGCGCATCGTCGCCGACATCATCGAGTACACGGCGAAACATCTGCCGAAGTTCAATTCGATTTCGATTTCCGGCTATCACATGCAGGAAGCCGGCGCGACCCAGGCGCTGGAACTCGCTTTCACGCTCGCCGATGGCCGGGAGTACGTGCGCGTCGCGATGGCGCGTGGCATGGACATCGACGACTTCGCGGGCCGACTGTCGTTCTTCTTCTGCATCGGCATGAACTTCTATCTCGAGATCGCCAAGCTACGCGCGGCGCGACTCTTGTGGCATCGGATCATGCAGGAGCTGGGCGCGAAATATCCGCGCTCGATGATGCTGCGTACCCACTGCCAGACGTCGGGTTGGTCGCTGACCGAGCAGGACCCCTATAACAACGTGGTCAGGACGACGATCGAAGCCATGGCAGCGGTGTTCGGCGGCACGCAGAGCCTGCACACCAATTCCTTCGACGAGGCGATCGCCCTGCCGTCCGACTTCTCGGCGCGCATCGCGCGCAACACGCAGCTCATCCTGCAGGAAGAGACGCACATTACGAACGTCGTCGATCCCTGGGGCGGGTCGTACATGATGGAAAAACTGACCCAGGACATGGCCGACAAGGCCTGGGCGATCATGCAGGACGTCGAGAAACAGGGCGGCATGACGCAGGCCGTCGGCTCCGGCTGGGCCAAACTGCAGATCGAGGCCTGCGCCGCCGACAAGCAGGCGCGCATCGATCGCGGCGCAGACGTGATCGTCGGTGTCAACAAATACCAGCTCGAGAACGAAGCACCGGTTGACGTGCGCAGCATCGACAACGCCGCGGTGCGCGACGCGCAGCTCGCGCGCCTGGCGCGCGTCAAAGCGGCGCGCAACGCAGCCGCGGTCCAGCAGGCGCTCGCGGCCCTGACTACGGCCGCCAAAGCTAACACGGGTAATTTGTTAGAGTTATCTATTGCGGCGACGCGGGCGCGCGCCACAATCGGCGAAATCAGCGATGCGATGGAAGCGGCGTTCGGCCGCTACCGCGCCACCACCTCAATGCTTTCCGGCGTCTATGGAGCGGCCTTCGATATGGACCAGGAATGGCAGAAACTCAAAGCAGCCATCGATGCCTTTGCCAGGCGCGAAGGGCGCCGGCCGCGCATCCTGATCGCCAAGCTCGGCCAGGACGGCCATGACCGCGGCGCCAAAGTTGTGGCCACCGCGTTTGCGGACCTGGGCTTCGACGTCGACGTCGGCCCGCTGTTCCAGACGCCCGAGGAAGCCGCGCGCCAGGCAATCGAGAATGACGTGCATGCGGTCGGCATCTCGACGTTGGCCGCGGGTCACCTGACGCTGGTGCCGCAATTGATCAAGGCCCTGCGCGCGCAGGGCGCCAGCGACATCGACGTTTTCGTCGGCGGCGTGATTCCGGCGCAGGACTACGCAGCGCTGCGCCAAGCCGGCGTCTGCGGTGTGTTCGGACCCGGCTCGGTCATCGGCGACACGGCCCGCAGCGTGCTGAGCGCCATCGAAGCCCGGCGCGCAACGGCTGACCGGCGCTGATGGCGGCGCCCAGCGCAGATCTCGCCAAGGCCGTTCTGGCGCGCGACCGTCGCGCGCTCGCCAAGGCTATCACGCTGCTGGAATCGCAACGTGATACTGACGCTGCGGATGCGCACAATTTGTTAGATGCGTTGTTGGCGCACAGCGGCCAGTCATTGCGCATCGGGATCAGCGGCGTGCCCGGCGTAGGCAAGTCCACGCTGATCGAATCGCTGGGGCTCAAGCTGATCGAACAGGGGCACAAGGTGGCGGTGTTAGCCATCGATCCGTCCTCGACCCTGAGCCGCGGGTCAATACTTGGCGACAAGACGCGCATGGATCGGCTTTCAACGCACCCGGATGCGTTCATCCGCCCCACGCCGTCATCGGGCGCTCTCGGCGGCGTCGCGGCGCGCAGCCGCGAGGCGATCCTGCTGTGCGAAGCGGCCGGCTACGACCGGGTCATCGTCGAGACGGTGGGCATCGGGCAATCGGAATCGGCCGTTGCGGGCATGACGGACGTGTTCCTGCTGCTGCAACTGCCGAATGCCGGCGATGAACTGCAGGCGATCAAGAAAGGCGTGCTCGAACTCGCGGATATCTTCGTCGTCAATAAGGTGGATCTGGATGACACCGCCGCCGCCACCTCGGCGCGCCAGCTGCAAAGCGCGCTGCATATGCTGCGGCCGCGCCATGCGGCCTGGGCTCCGCCGGTGCTGACGGTCTCGGCGCTGACGGGGCTCGGACTCGAGCGTCTTACCGCGGAAATCGACCGCTACGACGAAGTCATGCGCGGCAACGGCCATTTCGTCGATAATCGTCGCGGCCAGAATCTGGCCTGGATGCAACAGTTGATCGATGAAGGTCTCGCCCGACGCTTTCGCAGCGCCGCCGCGCTCGATGGCCAGTACGACGCGATCGCGCGCCAGGTCAGCGACGGCGATCTTTCCGCAGGGGCAGCCGCCGTGCGACTGCTGACGATTTTCGACAGTCGCAGGCACTAAACGGAAGTACCCGATCATGCAGGACATCATTCGGCAACTGGATGCGAAACGCGCGGCGGCCCGCCTCGGCGGCGGAGCTGACCGCATCAAAGCGCAGCACGCCAAGGGCAAGCTGACCGCGCGTGAGCGCGTGGATCTATTGCTTGACCCGGGCAGTTTCGAAGAACGCGACATGTTCGTCGAACACCGCTGCAATGACTTCGGCATGGATACTAACAAAGTGCCCGGCGACGGCGTGGTCACCGGCCATGGCGCCATCAACGGCCGGTTGGTATTCGTGTTCGCGCAGGATTTCACCGTTTTCGGCGGCGCATTGTCGGAGGCGCATGCAGAGAAGAGCTGCAAGATCATGGATCAGGCCATGAAGGTCGGCGCGCCCATCATAGGACTCAACGACTCCGGCGGCGCGCGCATCCAGGAAGGCGTCGCGTCGTTAGGGGGTTACGCCGAGGTGTTCCAGCGCAATGTGCTGGCCTCGGGCGTGGTGCCGCAGATCTCGATGATCATGGGTCCCTGTGCGGGCGGCGCGGTGTACTCGCCCGCGATCACCGACTTCATCTTCATGGTCAAGGACAGTTCCTACATGTTTGTGACCGGCCCGGATGTGGTCAAGACGGTCACGCACGAAGTGGTGACGGCCGAGGAACTGGGCGGCGCAATCTCGCACACCACCAAGTCCGGTGTCGCCGACATGGCGTTCGAGAACGATGTCGAGGCGCTCTTGATGCTGCGTCGCTTTGTCGATTTCCTGCCGCTCAACAATCGCGAGCAGGCGCCCGCGATCGTGACCGCGGATCCGGCCGAGCGCATTGACGAGTCGCTCGATACGCTGGTGCCGGACAATGCTAACAAGCCCTACGACATGAAGGAGCTGATCGCCAAGATCGTCGACGAAGGCGATTTTTTCGAGCTGCAGCCCGACAATGCGAAGAACATCATCATTGGCTTCGGCCGCATGCAGGGCCGCACCGTTGGCATTGTCGCGAACCAACCGCTGGTGCTGGCCGGCTGTCTCGATATCAAGAGCTCGATCAAGGGCGCGCGCTTCGTGCGTTTCTGCGATGCGTTCAACATCCCGGTCATCACCTTCGTCGATGTGCCGGGGTTCCTGCCGGGCACCGCGCAGGAATTCGGCGGCATCATCAAGCACGGCGCAAAATTGCTGTATGCGTATGCGGAATGCACAGTGCCCAAGGTCACGGTCATCACGCGCAAGGCTTATGGCGGCGCCTACGACGTCATGTCCTCCAAGCACCTGCGCGGCGACGTGAACTTCGCCTGGCCGACCGCGGAAATCGCGGTCATGGGCCCGAAGGGCGCGGTGGAAATCATTTTCCGCAAGGACATCGGCGACGCGCAGAAGATTGCCGAACGCGCCGAGGAATACCGGCAGAAGTTCGCGAACCCCTTTATCGCCGGCCACCGCGGCTACATCGACGATGTGATCATGCCGAGCGAGACCCGCAAGCGCGTGAATCGCGCACTGACCATGCTGGCTAACAAGAAGCTCGACAACCCGTGGCGCAAGCACGGCAACATCCCGCTATAAGCATGTTCAAGAAAATCCTGATCGCTAATCGCGGCGAAATTGCCTGCCGTGTGATCCGCAGCGCGAAGAAAATGGGCATCAAGACCGTGGCGGTGTATTCCGAGGCCGATTGTGGCGCCCGCCATGTCGAAATCGCCGATGAGTCAGTGCTGATTGGTCCCGCCGCCTCGCGCGAGTCGTACCTCGCAATGGACAAGATCATCGCGGCCTGCAAAGCAACTGGCGCCGAAGCCGTGCACCCGGGCTACGGTTTCCTGTCCGAGAACGAGGCCTTCGCGCGGCGCGTCGAAGAAGAAGGCATTATTTTCATCGGGCCGAAGCACTATTCGATCGCGGCAATGGGTGACAAGATCGCCTCCAAGAAACTCGCGGCCGCAGCGAAAGTCAGCACCATCCCGGGCGTCAACGAGCCGATTGCCAGCGCCTCCGAAGCTGTCAAGATCGCAAAACAGATCGGCTACCCGGTCATGATAAAAGCCAGCGCCGGCGGTGGCGGCAAGGGCCTGCGCGTCGCCCGCAATGATGTCGAAGCTAACGAGGGCTTCACCTCCTGTCAGAACGAAGCGCGCAATGCCTTCGGCGACGATCGCGTGTTCATCGAGAAATTCGTCGAGGAGCCGCGCCATATCGAAATCCAGGTGTTAGGCGACGGCCATGGTAATTGCGTCTATCTGTGGGAACGCGAGTGCTCGATCCAGCGCCGCCACCAGAAGGTGGTTGAAGAGGCGCCATCACCATTTCTCGACGACGCTACCCGCAAAGCGATGGGCGAACAGGCGGTCGCCCTGGCCAGGGCGGTCAAATATCAGAGCGCGGGCACCGTGGAATTCGTGGTCGGCAAGGACCGCTCGTTCTACTTCCTGGAGATGAATACGCGCCTGCAGGTCGAACACCCGGTGACCGAAATGATCACCGGGCTCGATCTCGTTGAGCTGATGATTCGCGTGGCAGCGGGCGAGACGCTGCCGTTCAAGCAGTCCGACATCCGCCGTGACGGCTGGGCGATGGAATGCCGCATCAATGCGGAAGACCCGTTCCGCGGCTTCCTGCCCTCGACCGGACGGCTGATTCATTTCGAGCCGCCTGTTAGCTGCGAGGGCCAGGTGCGCGTTGACACCGGCGTCGTCGATGGCGGCGAAATCTCGGTGCACTACGACTCGATGATCGCCAAGCTGATCACGCACGGCAAGGACCGCAACGAAGCCATCGCACGCATGCGCGCGGCGCTCGACAGCTTCGTGATTCGCGGCGTCGCATCCAACATTCCGTTCCAGGCCGCGCTGATGCAGCATCCGCGCTTCGTGTCCGGTGAATTTACCACCGGCTTCATCGCCGAGGAATTCCCGCAGGGTTTTAGTGCGCAGGACGCCGTGCCGAAAAACCCGCATCTGTTCGCGCAGATGGCGGCGCTGGCGCACCACCGGCGCACGGTGCGCGCGGGCGCAGTGCAAGCGGACTACGTGGTCGTCATGGACGGCAACCATCACGCCGTGCGGCTAACAGAAGCGATCAGCGCGCAGACGACCTGGGTGCCCGGTCAATCGATCCTGACCACGACCGTCGGCGGCTCGCAACTGCGCATGCAGGTGGATGTGGTCGGCCTGCGCTACCGTCTGTTTCACGCCGGCACCCAGGCCGATGCGCTGGTGCTCGATGCGCGCGCCGCGGAGCTGCTGAAGCGCATGCCCTACAAGGCGCCGCCCGACCTGTCGCGCTTCTTGTTAGCCCCGATGCCGGGCCTGCTGACCGAAGTCGCGGTCAAGGTCGGGCAGCAGGTCAAGGCGGGTGACAAACTTGCGGTCGTCGAGGCGATGAAAATGGAAAACGTACTTAAGGCTGCGCAGGACGGCGTGGTCGAGGAACAGCTTGCCAAACCCGGCGACAGCCTCGCCGTGGATCAGCCGATCCTGAGCTTCAATAAAGCCTAGGTTCCGATCGGTATGGACGGGCGAACGCGATGGTCAAAGCGCCTGTATGATTTCGGGCGGCGCCTGCACCAGCTCGATCAGCACGCCCGCGCCCGACAAAGGAAACTGCTCGTTGCCCTTGGGGTGCATGAAGCAGACGTCGTAACCGGCCGCGCCTTTGCGGATGCCGCCGGGCGCGAAGCGCACGCCCTGCCCGGTCAGCCAACGCACCGCCGCGGGTAGGTCATCGATCCACAGTCCGATGTGATTGAGCGGCGGCACCTGCACCGCCGGCCGGGCGCTGGCATCAATCGGCTGCATCAGATCGATCTCGCAGGCGCTCGCGCCTGCTCCGAGGCGCAGGATGTCTTCGTCTACGTTTTCCGTCGCGCTACGGTAGCTGCCAACCACCTGAACACCTAACAGATCGACCCACAACCGGCGCAGCACCTGCTTGTCAGCGTTGCCGATCGCGATTTGCTGGACGCCCAGCACTCTGAAGGGTCGGTCGTTCATGGGGCCTCAGTCTCAGGTTCAAGTTCCGGGGGCAAGGGACGCGGCGACGCGACCGAAATCGCACGCGGCGGAGCATCGAGTACCCAAGTCCAAAGATAACAAACATGCAGCACGCCCGCGGCATCTGTATAGCGCAGCGGCCGCCGCGAATTGCGGCTGCCGACCTGCAGACTGGCGAGATCATCGACCAGCCCGAGGCCGGTGCACTTGAGGAAGGCCTCCTTGCGGGTCCAGATGCGGAAAAAGGCCGCCGGCGACCTGGCCTGCCGGCGCTCCGAGTCGGAAAAGCTATGCGCGGCGAAATCAGCGGCATCTTTGAAAGGGCGGATGCATTCGATGTCGACGCCAATTTCACCCCGTGGGTCGAGACCTAACAGCGCATAGTCCTGGCTGGACGATGCATTGAACCCGCCACGCTGGGCCCAGGCCCCGCGCAAGCGCGGCTTGCCGTGCACGCCTGGGTCGAAATCGAGATCCCGCGGCGCACCCCCGTAACGCCGGGCGAGTTGCCTGCGTATCCATCCATGTCGAGCCACGTAGCGGTTGCGGTGCAGATCGAAGCGAAACTTCGCCGCGCGCTCGCGCTCGTCCGCACCCAGCAGCGCGCGCTCCGCAGCGCCTGGCTCCTCGGCCAGGCGACACACCAGCAACTGAATGTTGGCGGCCACCCTGTAGCCGTTACGCCGTTACTGCGGCGATACGCGCGAGGGTCGCATCCCGGCCTAACAACTCAAGCGTCTGGTCGATGGGCGGCGACACCGTGCTGCCGCTGACCGCGACCCGCAGTGGCTGCGCCACTTTGCCGAGCCCCAAACCGCGCACCGTTGCGAATGCCGTCAGCGCATCGTGGATCTGCGCCCGCGTCCAGTCCGTAAGATCGTTCAGGCTGGCACTAAACTCCTGCAGCATGGCGCGCGCCTCGGGTGTCAGGTGCTTAGCTGCGGCGGCCGGATCCATCTCCACGTTTTCCCGGAAGAAAAATCGGCTGTTCTTCGCCATCTCCACCAGGGTCTTGCTGCGTTCACGCTGCGCTTCGACGACGGCCGACAGGCGCGCGTCATTCGGCGCGTCGACCCCAATGCGCTTTAGATAAACCTGCAAGCGCGTTGCCAGATCGCGCACGTCGGCGCGCATCATGTGCTGCTGGTTGAGCCACAGCAGTTTCTCGGGATTGAAGGCCGAGGCTGATTTGCCGATGCGGTCGATATCGAAGTGCTCGATCATTTCCGCGCGCGTGAACACTTCCTGGTCGCCATGCGACCAGCCGAGGCGCACGAGATAATTGAGCAGCGCATCCGGCAGATAGCCCTGCTCCTCATACGCCAGCACGCTGACAGCGCCATGACGCTTCGACAATTTAGTGCCATCCGGCCCGAGTATCATCGACGCGTGCGCATACACCGGCGGCGTCGCACCTAACGCGCGCAGCATGTTGATCTGGCGCGGCGTGTTGTTGAGGTGATCATCGCCACGGATCACATGCGTGACGCCCATGTCCATGTCATCGACGACCACGCAGAAATTGTAGGTCGGCGATCCATCGGAACGCGCGATGATGAGGTCGTCTAACTCGGCGTTAGCAAACCGCACCGCGCCGTGCACACGATCCTCGACCACCACTTCGCCATCCAGCGGATTCCTGAAACGCACCACCGGCTGTACACCCGCAGGCGGTGCAACGGTCCGGTGCCGGCAACGACCGTCGTAGCGCGGCTTTTCCTTGCGCGCCATCTGCGCTGCGCGCATCGCGTCGAGTTCTTCCTTGCTGCAATAGCAGTGGTAGGCCTGGCCCTGCGCCAGCAGGCCGGCGATGACCTCTTTGTAACGATCAAACCGCTTCGTCTGGTAATACGGCCCGTCGTCATGGTCGAGACCCAGCCAGGCCATGCCCTCGAGGATGACCTGCACCGCCTCGGGCGTCGATCGTTCAAGATCCGTGTCTTCAACGCGCAGGATGAAGCGGCCGCCATGGCGGCGCGCGTACAGCCAGCTGTACAAGGCGGTGCGCACACCGCCGATATGCAGCATGCCGGTCGGACTGGGGGCGAATCGCGTGACTACTGACATGCAGTCATTGTACGCAATTTGACAATAAGGCCTTTACGGAGGCCTGCAACCGGCACACAACTGAAATAGAACCTGTAGTATTCTTGCCCGCGCACATAACATAACAAAAAGCGACCATCGTGCTAACACCGCATCTGAAAATATTGATGACTCGCCTGACCGGCGTGATGCTGGTGACTGTTTTTCTGGCCTCCTGCGGCGGCGAAGTCGACGTACAAACCATCAACTCGCCACCGACGGGCGATACTACGCCGCCGACCGTCCTCTCCAGCACACCCGCCGCGGGCAGCGCCGGCGTCAGCGTCAACGCGCTAGTTTCGGCCAACTTTTCGGAGGCGATGAACAACGCGACGCTGACAGCTGCAACTGTCACGCTCACGGTCGTTAGCACCGGCGCTGCAGTCAACGGCGGCGTTAGCATCAACGGCAATACGGTTACATTGACCCCGGCCGCCGCCCTGCTCGCGAGCACGCAGTACCGCGCAACGATTACGAGCGGCGCCCGCGATGTCGCGGGTAACGCGCTGGCTGCCAATTTCAGTTGGACGTTCACCACGGCCGCGCCGCCCGACACGACACCTCCCACGGTGCTCTCGACCTCGCCCTTGAGCGGTGCGACCGGTGTCGCGCTCAACGCGGCGCTCGCGGCCATGTTCTCGGAGCCGATGACCAACGCGACGTTGACGACTTCAACGTTCACCCTGGTCGTCACCAGTTCCGGGACGCCGGTCAGCGGCACCGTGGCGGTTGCGGGCAACACCGCAACCTTCACGCCCAGCGTGCCATTGGCGGGCAGCACTCAATACACTGCGACCATTACCACCGGCGCACGTGACGCAGCAGGTAACGCGTTAGCATCGGCCTTCAGCTGGTCGTTTACGACCGTTCCGCCACCTGACACGACGCCACCCACGGTGCTCGCGACGTCGCCGATCAATGGCGCCACGGGCGTTGCGCTCAACATCGCTCCGACCGCGACGTTCTCCGAACCGATGAGCAGCGCGACGCTAACAACATCGACGTTTACCGTTGTCGTGGCCAGCTCGGGCGCGCCCGTGAGCGGCACCGTGGGAATCAGCGCTAACACGGCGACCTTTACGCCTTCAGGCAACCTGCTGAACAGCACGCAGTACCGCGCAACGATCACCACCGGCGTGCGCGATCTGGCAAACAACGCGTTAGCTGCCAGTGTCACTTGGACCTTCACGACGTTGGCAGCGCCTGACACGACGCCACCCACGGTGCTCGCGATCACGCCCGGCAGTGGCGCGACCGGCGTCGCGCTCAGTGCCGCCCCGACCGCGACGTTCTCGGAACCGATGAACAACTCGACGTTGACGAACACAACGTTCATCCTGATGGTCACCAGCTCGGGGACGCCCGTCAGCGGCTCCGTGGGCGTCAGCGGCAACACCGCGACCTTCACACCCAGCACAGCGCTGGCAGGCAGCACACAATTCACCGCGACCATCACCACCGGCGCACGCGATGCGGCAGGCAACGCGTTAGCCTCGACCGTTAGCTGGTCATTCACCACCACAGCGCCGCCCGACACCACGCCGCCTACCGTGCTCTCGACCTCACCCATCAATGGTGCAAGTGGCGTTGCGCTGAACGCGGCGCTGGCAGCCATGTTCTCCGAGCCGATGAACAACACGACGCTGACGACCGCCACGTTCACGCTCGTTGTCACGAGCACGAGCACGCCGGTCAGCGGCTCCGTGGGCGTCAGTGGCAACACCGCGACCTTCACGCCCAGCGCGGCACTGGCTGGCAGCACTCAATACACCGCCACCATCACCACCGGCGCGCGGGATGTCGCGGGCAATGCGTTAGCCAGCAATTTCAGCTGGTCGTTCACGACCACCTTACCGCCCGACACCACGCCGCCGACGGTTCTCTCGACCTCGCCCTTGAACGGCGCCACAGGCGTTGCGCTCAATGCGGCGTTAGCGGCGCTGTTCTCAGAGCCGATGAACAATGCGACGCTGACAACCTCCACCTTCACGGTTGTCGTAACCAGCAGCGGCACGCCAGTCAGTGGCACGGTCGGCGTCAGCGGCAACACCGCAACCTTCACACCCAGCGCGGCACTGCTTGGCAGTACTCAGTACAGCGCGACCATCACCACTGGCGCAAGCGATGTGGCCGGCAACGCGTTAGCCTCGAACTTCAGTTGGTCGTTTATGACGGCGGCAGCGCCCGACACCACGCCTCCCACGGTGCTTTCGACCTCACCCTTGAGCGGGGCCACCGGCGTAGCGCTGAACGCGGCGTTAGCGGCCATGTTCTCGGAGCCGATGAACAACACGACGCTGACGACCTCAACGTTCACCCTGGTCGTCACCAGTTCGGGGACGCCGGTCAGCGGAACGGTCGGCGTCAGCGGTAGCACCGCGACGTTCACGCCCAGCGCGGCACTGGCTGGCAGCACTCAATACACCGCCACGATTACCACCGGCGCGCGGGACGTCGCGGGCAACGCGTTAGCCAGCAATTTCACCTGGTCGTTCACCACGACCGCGCCGCCGGACACGACGCCCCCGACGGTGATCTCGATCACGCCCTCCAGCGGCGCCACCGGCGTTGCCATTGGCGCTGCTCCGACCGCGTCGTTCTCCGAGCCGATGAACAACGCGACACTGACGACGTCGACGTTTACTCTGGTGGTGGCCAGCTCGGGTGTGCCCGTCAGCGGCACGGTAACAACCAGCGCTAACACGGCAACTTTTACGCCCTCGGGCAATTTGCTGAACAGCACCCAGTACCAGGCAACGATTACCACGGGCGTCAGCGATCTGGCAGGCAATGCGTTAGCCACCAATGTCAG
Organism: Gammaproteobacteria bacterium; assembly: GCA_031382085.1. Lineage (GTDB taxonomy): Bacteria > Pseudomonadota > Gammaproteobacteria > Steroidobacterales > Steroidobacteraceae > UBA964. The sequence goes on along the minus strand of JANMYM010000058.1, from coordinate 3,806 downwards.
CTGGACATTTACGACGTCAGCCGCGCCAGATACGACGCCTCCCACGGTGCTTTCGATCTCGCCCTCGAATGGCGCCACGGGTGTTGCGCTTAACTCGGCGTTAGCGACCCTGTTCTCTGAGCCGATGAACAATACGACGTTGACCACCTCCACTTTCACCTTGGTGGTGACCAGCAGCGGTACGCCGGTCAGTGGTTCGGTCGGCGTCAGCGGCAACACCGCGACGTTTACACCCAGTGCAGCGCTTATTGGCAGCACTCAGTACACCGCCACCATCACGACGGGTGCCCTCGATGCCGCTGGCAACGCGTTAGCCAGCAATTTCACCTGGACGTTTACGACCACCACTGCCCCCGACACCACGCCTCCCACGGTGCTTTCGACCTCACCGGTCAACGGCGCGAGCGGCGTTGCGCTGAGTGCCGCGTTAGCAGCCCTGTTCTCCGAGCCGATGAATAACGCGACGCTCACTGCCTCCACCTTTACTCTGGCGGAGACCAGCAGCGGCACTCCGGTCAGCGGCTCCGTAGGCGTCAGCGGCAACACCGCGACGTTTACACCCAGCGCGGCGCTGATTGGCAGCACTCAGTACACCGCCACCATCACGACGGGCGCCCTCGATGCCGCTGGCAACGCGTTAGCCGCACCCTTCAGTTGGTCATTTACGACCACGGCGCCGCCTGACACCACACCGCCCACCGTGCTCTCGACCACGCCCGTCAATGGCGCGAGCGGCGTTGCGCTCAGCACCGCCCCGACCGCGACGTTCTCTGAGCCGATGAACAACGCGACGCTCACTGCCTCCACCTTTACTCTGGCGGAGACCAGCAGCGGCACTCCGGTCAGTGGCTCCGTAGGCGTCAGCGGCAACACCGCGACGTTCACACCCAGTGCAGCACTGCTCGGCAACACGCAGTACACCGCCACCATCACGACGGGCGCCCGCGATGTCGCCGGCAATGCGTTAGCCGGTAATTTCAGCTGGGTGTTCACGACCACGACACCGCCGGATACGACACCGCCTACCGTGGTATCGCGGTTTCCAACCAACGGCGCGACCAATGTCGCGCTCAACAGTACCGTGATGATTACGTTTTCGGAGCCGATGAACAACGCAACCTTGAACACGACAACATTCACGCTCGTGGTCACGGGAAATGGCGCCCCCGTCCCTGGATCGGTCGGCGTCAGCGGTAATACGGCGACGTTTACGCCGGCCGCCAATCTGGCAGGCAGTACCCAGTACACCGCCACGGTATCCACGGGCGCCCAGGACCTCGCTGGCAACGCGATCGCATTACCGGCCAGCTGGTCGTTTACGACGACCACACCGCCGGACACAACTCCGCCTACTGTTAGCTCGGTGACGCCGTCGTCGGGCGCCACCGGCGTTGCTGTTGGCACGACCGTCACGGCAACGTTCTCGGAAGCGATGGATAACAGCACACTGACGACCGGCAATTTCTCGGTTGTCGTGACGTCGAACAGCGCGGTTGTCAGCGGCTCCATCAATGTGTCGGGCAATACCGCGACCTTCACGCCGAGCGCCGCGCTAACGCCGTCGACGCAATACACCGCAACACTCAACACCTCGGTCCGCGACCTCGCGGGCAACAATCTCGCGATTCAATTTGCGTGGTCGTTTACGACGGCATCGGGCAGCGCTCCGAGTCTGGGCGTGAGCGACATTCAGTTCATCTTTACCGAAAACGTTGCGACGACCACCCAAATATCGACCGTGCCTCTGACCACACAAAGCACTGGCAGTGTGATCGTCACCAGCGTTGGCAACGGCACGTTCACGGCGCTTCGGGCGCCGACGGACAACAAGGGAAACAGTTACGCTCAGGTGGGAACAGCGCACACCTATGGCGTGTTGTACCCGGACTCCGGAACAGCACTATATGCCGACACGACCGTGACCGGCGGCGCCAATCACGTGATTACCGCGCCCCAGCCGCAGACGGGTCAGGAAATCACTTTCGCCGCGGTCGAGGTGCGCAACGCCAGCACCGTCAACGCGGTTTGGAACTATCCCACCAGCGCGCCGGTGACCAGCGTCAGCGTCACTACCACGGGTCCCGCCGTACTCATCGCTTTCTGGTGGGGCGATGGCGACGGATCGGTGCCGCACAATGCCGTACCTAACAATGGTTTCACTGTCATAGGTTCTGTGAACGCTGCCGGCAGCTTGGTGCAATGCTTTGTCGCGACGCGCACGGTAGCCGCGGCGGGCACGTACAACGTCACCTGGACCTCGACGACCGACCCCGGGGCGCAACTATATCTGGTCGCCGTTCAATAGGGCGCCAATTGAGACCGCAAGGCCGCTGGTGTAGGATGCGCGCCCGGCTGAAAACGGGCGGTTAGCTCAGCGGTAGAGCATTGCTTTCACACGGCAAGGGTCACTGGTTCGATCCCAGTACCGCCCACCAACGGACGCTGGTACAGAAAAATGAGTATTCAAACACGCGTACACGCGGCGCTGTCGCGCGTCAAAATGTGGGCCACGATGGCGGTAACGCGCCGTCGGGACCCAGCCGCCATATTTTCATCTATATATCGGAATAAGACTTGGGCTTCCGGCGCCGCCAAAGAGGCGGATTTCTACTCGGGAGTCGGGAGCAGCGAAGCTTTTACCGAACCCTATGAACGGTTGATCGCGCAATTCATCAAGGACAACAACATTCGCGTGGTCGTGGATCTCGGCTGTGGCGATTTTCAAGTCGGTCAGCGAATTCTGCAAAAGGTCGATTGCAACTACGTTGGCGTTGATGTGGTAGACGACTTGATCGCACGTAACAACGCGCGTTTTGGTTCGGAGAAAGTGTCATTTTACTCCAAAGATATTTCTCGCGACCCGTTGCCGGATGGCGATTTATGTTTGATTCGTCAGGTGCTTCAACATCTGGACAACGCGACCATCGAGCGCGTTTTGCAGAACGCTCAAAAGTACAAGTATTGTATTGTCACTGAATCGCAGCGTTTCAATCCGAAGGTGATCAACATTGATATCCCGTCAGGCGCCTGGACGCGTACCGCGCTGGATTCAGGCCTGTACTTTGACCAGAAACCGTTTTCAAGAAAAATTCAGACGCTTCTTACTGTGCAACGGAATGCAGAAGGTGTAATCCACACTTGTTTGCTTTTGCGATGACCCACCGCGCGTCGCCATTCGAATCTCCTTCAACAATCGCTCCGCGGCATGGGTGCTGACTCGCTAGAACTCCGTAGTCCGCACGATGGCTGCAAGATCCGCCTCGACACCGCCACGAGCGCCATGGCTAACGCTTGCGCCGCGCAACGGGATCGAGTGCCAGGTCCTGAAGCTTGCGACCGAGTTGATCCTCGCCGGCCAGCAGATCGACGTCGCTGTCGAGCCCCAGAACGCGCAGCACGCGCAGGTACGTCCCGAGACTCACCGCGGGATCTCCCTTCTCGGCACGGTTCAGCGTGTCCCGGGAAATGCTGGTTCGATCCCAGTACCGCCCACCAAACTAGAGCAACTACGAGCGGCTGAAACGTTCCCCGACGGTCTCGGCGACGACCTCAGTCGTCAGGCGCCACTCACCGGATCCGTCGGGCGCGAAAGGAAGACTGAGCGGGTTGCAGATCATGGCGCGCAGCAGCCGCGGGCCGAAGCCCGGCATGCCGGAATGCGCCATCTTCGCATTGTCGACCATCAGCACGTCGCCGCGCTGCCAGCGAAAGGATGAAAAATGCTGCCGCATCGCGCGCGCCACCTGCGCGATGTCGGAGCGCTCGAAGGCGGAGCTGACATGAGCGCCCGACTGACTGCCGGCCGC
>JANMYM010000045.1:0-4835 GCA_031382085.1 Gammaproteobacteria bacterium | reverse complement strand
CCGGTGAGCGCGACGCGCAGGCGGTTGCCCGGCGGCTCGTTCATCTGGCCATAGACCATCGCGACCTTGGAGTTCTCGAGATGGTCCTTGTCGATAACGCCCGACTCGATCATCTCGTGATAGAAGTCATTGCCCTCGCGGGTGCGCTCGCCGACGCCCGCGAACACGGAGAGACCCGAGTACTGCTTGGCGATGTTGTTGATGAGCTCAAGCATGTTGACGGTCTTGCCGACGCCCGCGCCGCCGAACAGGCCGACCTTGCCGCCTTTCGCGAACGGACACAGCAGGTCGATGACCTTGATGCCCGTGACCAGCAGATCCTGGCCGCCCGCCTGCTCGTCATACGACGGCGCCGGGCGATGGATCGACATGTGCACCTTGGCCGCGACCGGGCCACGGTTATCCTGCGGCACACCTAACACATCCATGATGCGGCCCAGGGTCGCTGCGCCCACCGGCACGCTGATCGGTTTGCCCGTGGTCTCGACCGCGAGACCACGGCGCAGACCTTCCGAGGCACCCATCGCGATGGTGCGGACCACGCCGTCGCCCAGCTGCTGCTGGACTTCGAGTGTCAGCTCGACGTCTTTGAGCTTCAGGGCCTCATAAATGTTCGGGATCGATTCGCGTGGGAATTCCACGTCGATGACTGCGCCGATGATCTGGGTAATCTTTCCTGTAGCCATTGTCTTATCCTCAAAAATCTCTAGTCGTGCGTCTGTTAGCGTGAGGGCGTCAACTGACGCGCTTGCGGGCGGTGAAAAGTCGTTTGGCAGGAACGCCGTAAAGCCGTCCATGGCGGCTCCGGGCGCGACGTCCTGTCGCGCACGGTCCTGCCAAACGACTTTTCGCCGCTCACTCGCACTCCGGATGTCACCTCAAGCCATCCGGGGCTCCGAAAAGTTTCGCCCAAATCGACGATGTCGTCAGTTGTTAGGGTCGCAAGAGTATGGACAGCGTCATCACTTGCGAAAGCCCGCGCGTGGTTGGTCCCTTTTCGGGACCGTGCGCGACAGGACGTCGCGCTCGGAGGCTCCATGGATGGATTTACGCCGTTCCCGAAAAGGGACCAACCATGCGCGGGCGTACGTCTTTCGATGGCGCTTTTCATATTCTTCCGGTTCAAACCGCCGCTGCGCCGCCGACGATTTCCGCCAATTCCTTGGTGATCGCCGCCTGGCGCGCCTTGTTATAGACAAGCTGCAGATCGCCGATCAGGTTGCCGGCGTTATCCGACGCCGCCTTCATCGCCACCATGCGCGCCGCCATTTCGCAGGCGACGCTTTCGACCGAGCCGCGATACACCTGCGACTCGATATAACGCATCAACACGCCGTCGAGCATCTCGGAAGCGCCCGGCTCATAGATGTAGTCCCAGTGTTCCTGCAGCTCGCCCGCATCCAGCGTTTCCACCGGCAGCAGCTGCGTCACCGTCGGCTTCTGCGTCATGGTGTTCACAAACTGCGAGTTGATCACGAACAGGCGGTCGATCCGGCCTTCGCGGTAGGCGTCAAGCATGACCTTTACCGCACCTAACAAATCCTTCATGTGCGGCTTGTCACCGAGACCGCCGACGCTGCCCAGAATCGGCACGCCCAGGCGGCGGAAAAATGCCACGGCCTTGTTGCCCATCAGGCACAGCTGGATTGTGGCGTTCTTTGCCTGCCAGTCCTTCATCAGCAGCAGCGCGCTCTTGAACACGTTGGTGTTGAGCGCGCCGCACAGACCGCGGTCGGACGAGATCACGATTAGCCCTACGGACCTCGGCGCGCGTTCCTGCAGGAACGGATGCTTGTAGTCAGGGTTCGCTTCGTTCAGGTGGCCGATCACGGCGCGTATCTTCTCGGCGTATGGGCGCGCCAGTCGCATGCGATCCTGGGCACGGCGCATCTTCGAAGCGGCGACCATTTCCATCGCCTTCGTGATCTTCTGCGTCGATTTGACGCTGGCGATCTTGGTACGTATTTCTTTGGTGCCGGGCATGCGATTAGTCCTTGAATTCCGATGAGCACGCCGGTCTAGCATTTGACCCGGCCGGCCGTCGCTCCCCGTTACTCGCTTTGGGCCGGCCGGGTCGAATGCTCCCCAGCGTGCTCAAAGAAGCGCCAGCACGAATCGTCTGCATGGCAGCTAACAAATTCGAATCATGAGCCAGCGTCACATCGAATGCCGACTCTCCCGACCCCCTCGGACCGATCGTAGCGTTGAAGTTGTGCGCATTGACCACGGGGTCCATGAAGAAGCGCGAATCTTCGTGCGCCTGGGCTAACAAAGAAGATGTGATCGAACCCATCGCGAAGGGAACGAGCGGGAGAGCGCGCGAGGGTGCGCGGCCAAAGCGAGTAACGGGGAGCGACGCCGCGCACCCTCGCGCGCTAGGCACGCTCGTTCCCGTCATGATCGCTTGCAATCCCATGTTCTTAGTACGTCCCCGTGCTCAGAAAATCCTCACAGATCTTCTTCAAGTTAGCTTCGTGGTCCTTGAGCGTCGGCTTCGCGTTCAGATCGTCCAGCTGCTGCTTGTAGTTCGACTTCGCAAACGACTGCAGCGCCGCTTCGAAATCAACGACCTTCTTGAGATCAACCTTGTCCATGTAGCCGTTGTTGACCGCGTAGATCGACAGCGCCATGTCCGCAACCGACATCGGAGCGTACTGCTTCTGCTTCATGACTTCGGTGGTGCGCTGACCGCGCTCGAGCTGCTTGCGGGTCGCCTCGTCGAGGTCGGATGCGAACTGCGAGAAGGCCGCGAGCTCGCGGTACTGTGCTAACGCGAGGCGAATGCCGCCGCCAAGCTTCTTGATGATGTCGGTCTGCGCCGCGCCGCCGACACGCGACACGGAGATACCGGCGTTCATCGCGGGACGGATGCCTGAATTGAAAAGGTCGGTCTCGAGGAAGATCTGCCCGTCGGTGATCGAGATCACGTTGGTCGGCACGAACGCGGTGACGTCGCCGGCCTGCGTTTCGATGATCGGCAAACCCGTCAGCGAACCGGTCTTGCCCTTGACCGCGCCCTTGGTCGCCATCTCGACATACTCTTCATTGACGCGCGCGCTGCGCTCGAGCAGGCGACTGTGGAGATAGAACACGTCGCCGGGAAAGGCTTCGCGGCCCGGAGGACGGCGCAGCAACAGCGAGATCTGGCGATACGCGACCGCCTGCTTCGACAAGTCGTCGTAAATGATCAGCGCATCCTGGCCGTTGTCCATGAAGTACTCGCCCATGGTCACGCCCGAGTACGCCGAGAGGTACTGCATGGCGGCCGGCACGGACGCGGAGGCGGCGACGATGATGGTGTGCGCCATTGCGCCGTGTTCTTCGAGCTTGCGCACGACGTTAGCAATCGACGACTGCTTCTGGCCGATGGCGACGTACACGCACTTGATGCCCGACGACTTCTGGTTGATGATGGTGTCGATCGCCATCGCGGTCTTGCCGGTCTGGCGGTCGCCGATGATCAGCTCGCGCTGGCCGCGGCCGATCGGGACCATCGCGTCGACGGCCTTGTAACCGGTCTGTACCGGCTGCGACACGGACTTGCGGTAAATAACGCCCGGCGCCACGCGCTCGATTGGGGCGGTGCGGGTGGCCTTGATCGGGCCCTTGCCGTCAATCGGACTGCCAAGCGCGTCGACCACGCGTCCTAACAGTTCGGGGCCAACCGGGACTTCCAAAATTCGACCTGTCGTCTTAACGCTGTCGCCTTCCTTGATGCTCTTGTACTCGCCCAGCACCACGGAACCGACCGAGTCCTGTTCGAGGTTCAGCGCCAGGCCGAACAAGCCGCCCGGGAATTCGATCATTTCACCGTAACGGACGTCAGCCAGGCCATGGATGCGACAGATGCCGTCCGTGACCGACACCACGGTGCCGACGTTTCGGGCTTCGTTAGCAGAGCTGAATGAACTGATGCGCTGCTTGATGAGATCCGAGATTTCCGATGCTTTGACTGACATGTCTTATACCTGCATTAAATTTGTTAGCTTCTCGAGCCGGCCCTTGAGCGAGCCATCGATAACGAAATCTCCCGCGCGTATCACCGCGCCGCCGACGAGGTTCGGATCGACGCTGCAGTGCAGGCGCACGGTGCGCTGCAGGCGCTTCGTGAGCGCAGCGGTGAACCTGGCCTGCTGCTCGGCGCTGAGCGCCACTGCAGACGTCAACGTGACATCGGCGGTGCTCTCGGCGTCGGCGCGCATCTGTTCGTATTGCGCTGCAATTTGCGGCAGCAGATTCAGCCGGCGGTTGTCGGCCAGCAACTGCGCAAAATTCGCTGCGTTGGCCGGCGACTGCGCGCCCGCGACATCCATCACCAGTTTCGCCAGTTGCGCCGCCGTGACCTTGGGGCTGCCTATGAGGCCAGACACCTGCGGATCGGTCGCGACCGCGCTGGCCGTGGCCAGGAACTGGCTCCAGGCCGGCAAGGCGCTGCCAGCGCGCGCGTAATCAAACGCGGCGCGCGCGTAGGGTCTCGCGATGGTGGCTTTCTCGGCCATATATCGCTAGCCCTTGCCTACTTCGTCCGCGAGCTGATCGAGCAACTGCGCATGCGTCTGCGCGTCGATCTCGCGGCCCAGCACGCGCGCTGCGCCGATGACCACGAGGCCGCCGACTTCGCGGCGTAACGCGTCGCGCGCACGGCTGGACTCGGTTGCGGCTTCCGAACGTGCGGCCGACACGATGCGACCGCCTTCGTCCTTGGCGGTGTTTTTCGCTTCGTCGACCATTTCGTTCGACCGGCGGCTCGCCTGGTCGACGATCTGGGTCGCACGATCGCGCGCTTCGCGGATGATGTCCGACGCTCGGGTGTTAGCTTCGTCCAGCGACTTCTG
>JANMYM010000011.1:0-16365 GCA_031382085.1 Gammaproteobacteria bacterium | reverse complement strand
TTGCCCATGCGCGAGGCCTTGAAGGTGTGACGACCGATATCCGAGAACGGCGGATTCCACCAGTAGAACGCCGCGAGGTCGGTTTTCTCGCGCCCCGGCGGATAGGTCTTACCTAACGGATGAGTGGCGTCCAGAAATTGCGTGAAACGATACCAGCCGACGTTGCGGCCGCCATTCTCCGGGTCTTTCGAGAACGTCATCGCGTTGGTGATGTAGGCCGGCCCTTCCTTGCCGAACCAGACGTGCGGAATCTGTTTCGAGATGTCGACATCCTTGCCCTTGATGATCACATCTTTGCAGGGCGCTTGCGACTTGTCGATGATTTTGGGTGCAATCCAGCGCGACGGATTGCCGAGCACGTCGGCATGATGCAGCTTGGCTTCGCGCCAGTTGCGAAAGCCGATGGTCATCGCCGTGCGTTCGCGAGTACCGAAGGGATTGAACAGGATCGGTACGCCCTGGGTGTTGATGCCATCGACGTTGTTGAGCATCAGCGCGGGGCCATCCTTGCCGCAGATATAGGCCATCAGGGATTGCAGCTCGTTATCGCCACGGCGCCCCTTGAACGGCACATCGACGTGCTTCAGCTGACCGTCTTTTTCCAGCAGCGCGAGATATTCGCGCATGTCCTTGAACGCCATGGCTCGATGCTCCTGCGAAGGTAGCCGCAAGCCTAACCCGTGCGGGGGCGAGGCGCCAACAACGGCCGGGCGCGGCCCACTGTGCTGACCGTTGCCAGGTCGGCACTGCCGGAACCCGTTCACAGAGGATTTTGTCGGTCGCGGCGTCTAACCGTTAAGTGAGGGGCGCGCCGTGCGCCTGTCAATCAACCGGTCAACGCGGGGTCATCATGATTATTCGACAAATCGTCAAATTGGGTGCGACGCTGGCATGCATCGTAGTACTGGCAACGCCTGACATGGTGGCGGCAGCTGCGCCGCGCAATTATCGCGCCTGTAGCGTCACGACCCGGTCGGCATATGCCGCCTGCCTGTACGAAGGCCTCGACAACTACTGGATTGCGAGCGGCAAATGCAGCAACGAACTCGATTCCAGCGATCGCAATACTTGCCTGGACGAAGCCCGAACTGAGCTTCAATCGGGTAACAACAGCTGCTCTGCGCAACGCGCGGCGCGTACCGATCTATGCGACACCCTGGGCGAGGCGCCTTACGACCCGCCCTTTGAGCCATCGCAGTTCGTGAATCCGCTGGAGATCGGGCACAGCGTCGCGCCAAATCCGTGGTTTCCGCTGCTTGCGGGGCGAACCTTGATCTATAAGTCCCCGGGTGAGGTTGTCAATGTGACATTCACCAACAAGGTCAAAATGATCAACAACGTACCGTGCCTCGTCGTGATTGATCGCGTTGAAGTCAATGGCGCGTTAGCCGAAAACACGATTGACTGGTTTGCCCAGGATGTACAGGGCAACGTCTGGTACTGCGGTGAAACGACCGCCGAATATGAAGACAACGTTCCCGTGAATATCAACGGCTCGTTCCAGGCAGATGTCAACGGCGCGCGTCCGGGCCTGTTCGCGAAGGCAGTGCCGGTCATTGGTGAGGTCTACCGCCAGGAGTTCGACCTCGGCAATGCCGAAGATGTCGCTGAAGTTTTGAGCCTGACCGGATCCGCAACCTCACCGGTCGCCAGTTGCAGAAACACCTGCCTGGTTACGAAAGAGACAACACCACTTGCCCCGGATTTGTTAGAGCACAAATATTACAAAGCAGGAGTTGGATTTATTCTGCAAATCAAGCCCTCGACAGGCGAGCGACTCGAGCTTGTCCAGGTCATCAACAACTGACTCGATATCAACAGCGCCTGGGCAGCTGCGCCGTTTTAGGTCGCCGCGGTCTGCTCGCTCGTCTGCTCCATGGCGTGCGGGCGGGCGTGGCGGATGTCTTTGCCGTGGACAACATACACCACGTATTCGCAAAGATTCTTCGCGTGGTCGCCGACCCGTTCCAACGCACGGATCGTCCACATGTCATCCAGCGCACGCCGGATGAATTCGGGGTCTTCCATCATGTAGGTGACGCACTGGCGCTGGATCGCCTCGTACTCGGTGTCGATCGCGCGGTCCATGCGCATCACGGTCCATGCGGCATCAGCGTCCAGGCGCTCGAATGCGGCCAGCGCCTGATGCACCATCTGCTGCACGACGCGCGCCAAATGCCGGATCTCGCGGAATTTACCGCGCTGCCGCTCGTTGGACGTCAGCTGAGTGGCAACCAGCGCAATCTTCTTGCACTCATCGCCCATGCGCTCCACGTCACCGACCATCTTGAGCAGAGCTAACAACATGCGCAGATCGCCGGCGGCCGGGGCGCGTGTCGCGAGCAGAGTCTGGCACTCGGCCATGATCTCGCGCTCCATGCGATTGACCCGTTCGTCGCCCTTCACCACCCGCGCCGCCAATGTAGCGTCCGCTACCACCAGCGCCTTGATAGAGTCTTGGAGCTGCCGCTCCACGATCTGAGCCATTTGCAGCGCGTTTGCCAATACCCGCTCCAGGTCGGCGTTGAAACGCTTTGAGGTGTGCTGGACCAGGTCGGCTCTTTCCATAAGACCCGGACGCTATACCCGGAACATGACAATTTCATGACTGGCTTGATCTTGAGAATCTAACAAAACTTCTGCTTACAAGTGCCTGAAATGTCACGACAACTTCACGGCCATGTAGCGGAACTGAAATATTTGCCAGTCAGCATGCGTGCAACCTGAGCCAGTACGCGAGGCTAACGTGAAGCGACCCTCTAACAGGCAGAGCCTTCGGAGCGTCTTCATTTCGGATCTGCACCTGGGATCCCGTGGTTGTCGCGCCGCGCGGCTGCTCGATTTCCTGAATAGCATTGAAGTCGAGCAGTTGTTCCTGATCGGCGACGTTGTCGATCTATCGAGCCTCAAGCGAACTGCCTACTGGCCCGCCAGTCATGAAGCGGTGCTGTCCAGGCTGATGGGGATGGCCCATGAAGGCCGGCGCGTGGTACTGGTCCCCGGCAATCATGACGCGGACCTGCGCGCCTTTACGTCGCAACGCTTCGGCAATATCGAAGTCCATCGCAATTTCACGCATCGCACCGCCGAGGGGCGCCGGTTGCTGCTGCTGCACGGCGATGAATTCGACGGCGCACTGCACTGCCATCCGTGGCTCGAAGCCTTTGGCTCGCGAGTCTATGATTTCACGATCGCGCTGAATCATCAGATCGATCGGCTGCGTACCTCGATGGGCTACCCCTACTGGTCGCTCGCGGGGTATCTGAAACAAAAAGCCGGCCGCGCGATGCGATACGTGCATGCATTTGAAAATGCCGTGGTCTCGGAAGCGAGGAAGCGTCGCGTCGACGGTGTGGTCTGTGGCCACATTCACCGCGCTGCGTTACACGAAATCGATGGCGTGCTGTACGGCAATGATGGGGACTGGGTCGAAAACTGTTCCGCCATCGTCGAGCGGAACAATGGAGCACTGCAGCTCTGGCACTGGCCAGGCCAGGGTGTACCGGTAGCCAACGCGATCGCGCTTCCGTCGCTGGGGATGGCCGCGTGAACACGCGCGCACCATGGCGTCAGCATCTGACCGTGGCGTTCGTGATTGCGGCCAGCTGCAACGCGGCGCAGCCTGCCACCCAGACCGCAATCCTGAAGCGCTGGGAAGGCGATGCTGTTAGCGTCGATTCGCCACGCCGCAAATTTCGTTGGAGCGTGGAGCGTTGCGGTTCGCGGTTGCGCAGCGAATGGCGCGATATGAGTGGCGCGCTGGTAGCCTGGGACGAAGTCACGCAGTCGGGTGTGGCGGCCAGCCGCTACGATGTGATGCGTATTGCAACGGCGCAGAGTTTCAGTGCCAGGTTCCAAACTGGCGAGATCGTCATCGACGGCGCGGTGAGGGGCCGCAACCGCGGACGGGAGCACGTAACTACCAAAGGCGAGGCCGTCATCGCCGGCCCGATGATGATCGCTCTGGTGCAGGAGCACCTGCCACGCCTGCGCGCGGGACAGGATCTGGTGCGCAGTTACCTTGTTCCCGAACAATCGATGGTTCTGCGCCTGCTGGCGCGCCGATCACAGACTGGCGCGGGCGGCAGCATCAGCGTGCTTATCCAGGCCGCTGCGCCGCTGCTGCGGCCGTTCGTGCCAACCACCATTCTCGAGTTCGACGGCCACGACCGGCTCGTCCGTTCGAGCGGCCGCATCCTGCCGTTGCGGGGCGCCGCGACCCTTACAACCCTCAGGCAGCCGGACCAGCAGCCGGAGCAGACATGCGAATACTGATGATCAGCGATGTATATTTTCCGCGCGTCAACGGCGTGTCGACGTCCATCCAGACGTTTCGCCGCGATCTCATCGCGGCAGGACATCACGTGTTGTTAGTTGCGCCCGACTACCCGGACCTGGCTCACGAGCAGGATGCGGACATCATTCGCGTGAAATCCTGGCAGGTGCCGCGCGATCCCGAGGACCGCTACATGTCGCGGCGCGCGATACGCGCGCTGTGGCCGATCATCCAGGCCGCCCAACCGGACATCGTTCACATACAAACACCGTTTGTCGCGCACTATGCCGGCATCGAAATCGCGCGCCGCCTCGGCGTGCCTGTGGTCGAAACCTATCACACCTATTTCGAGCACTACCTGCAGCACTATGTGCCGGCCGTGCCCGGGACCTGGTTACGCGCTTTTTCGCGCTGGTTCACGCAGCGTCAGTGCCGCCAGGTCGACGCGCTGATCTCGCCGTCGCAACCGATGGCGGACGTGTTAGCTGCCTACGGCGTTGCGACCCCCCTGCATGTAATCCCGACCGGCCTCGATCCGAGCCGCTTCCAGGACGGCGACGGCGCGAAATTCCGCGCGCTGCACGGCATCGGTTCTCGTCCCATGGCGCTGTTCGTCGGGCGCGTCGCGCACGAAAAGAATATCGACTTCCTGTTGATAATGCTGCGCAAGCTGATCGGCAAGTTTCCGGACGTGCTGCTGGTGATTGCCGGCGAGGGTCCGGCAGTACCGCACCTCAAGCGGGAAATCGCGAATGCCGGCCTCGCGCCTAACACCCAGATGATCGGCTATCTCGAGCGCAACTCGACGCTGCTCGATTGTTATCACGCGGCCAATGTCTTTGTCTTCGCATCGCGCACCGAGACCCAGGGCCTGGTGCTGCTGGAAGCGATGGCGCAGGGCACGCCGGTCGTTTCCACCGCCGTGATGGGAACCGCAGAAGTTCTGCGCGACGCCAGGGGCGCGATTATCAGCCAGGAAAGCGCGCAGGTTTTCAGCGACGCGGTGGCCCTGGTCCTCAAGGACCGGGCGTTGCGTGAAAAACTGAGCGTTGCTGCCAAAGCCGATGCTGCACGCTGGTCGTCCATGCAGTGCGCGAGACGGGCTCTGGACTTGTACCAGGACCTGGTCAGCCTGCACGCCACTGCAGGTCCTGACAAATTTCTGGCGGCAGCGAAAGGATAGCCCATGACACGCTTGCAGCTGCTCGACAATGCCAATCGACTGGACGTATGTCTGTGCATGCTCGCCAATCGGATCGCGCGCAGCAATCCGACTCTGCAGTTCTTCCGGGTCGTCAGCCGCCTGGGCGATGGCATATTCTGGTATGCATTGACCGCCGCGATGCCGCTGCTGCTCGGCCAACAAGGCCTGACCGCCGCAGTACACATGTTGCTCGCAGGCGGCCTGGGACTCGTGATTTATCGCCAACTCAAGGAACGGCTGGTCAGGGAACGGCCCTTCGTGCGACTCGCCGGCATTCAGTGTTTCCTGCCGCCGCTCGACCGTTACAGTTTTCCGTCGGGTCACACGCTGCATGCGGTCGCGTTTACCTTCATCGCCTGCAGCTACCTGCCCTGGCTGGCAATCTTGTTAGTCCCGTTCGCGACGGCGGTCGCGCTATCGCGCGTCGTACTCGGACTGCACTACCCGTCCGATGTCGCTGCCGGTGCGATCATGGGCTTCGCGCTGGGCGCCGGCACCAATCTGCTTTTTTTGTAGGGCCGTGTCATCAAACTGCAACCGTTGCGGCAGATCATGTTCGGGTTGAAGGAAGCCGGTCGACGACCACTTTTCCCGGGTGTGCGACTGGATTAACAAGGCTGGCGGCTCCCCCGCCAGCCTTTTTTTTCGCCGATCTCCGCTTCAGCGATGGTTAATTTGATAATATTGGAAGTATGAAATATTCTGACGCACTGTTGTCGCTTGGCGCCCTCGCGCACGAGTCGCGCCTGGAGGTGTTTCGACTGCTGGTCAGGCGCGGCCCGGAAGGCTATTCCCCCGGCGCGTTGATCCAGAAGCTCGGAATCCCGGCGCCTACTCTGTCTTTTCATTTAAAGGAACTGCAGCAGGCGGGCCTGATCGACGTGCGGCGCGAGGGGCGCTTCCTTTTCTACAGCGCCGACTTCGATCGCATCAACGCGCTGGTGGCGTTTCTCACGGCCAATTGCTGCAGCCTCGGCAGCGCGCCCTCTGGCACGAACTGCGTGCCGGCGGTTGCAAGCGCGTCCCGCCAGAAGAAGCGCGCATGACGAGTCTGCACGCCCGCGAACGCGTCTATAGCGTCCTGTTTCTCTGTACGGGAAATTCGGCACGCAGCATTCTCGCTGAAGCCATCATCAACCGCTTTGGCGATGGTCGATTCCGCGGCTTCAGCGCGGGCAGTTTTCCGAAGGGCGCAGTTCATCCCATCGCATTGCAACTGCTGACGCACCTTAACCTGCCCGTGGAGGGCCTGCGCAGCAAGAGTTGGGACGAATTCGCGGCACCTGGCGCACCCAGTCTCGACTTCGTGTTCACCGTGTGTGACAACGCGGCCGGCGAAGTCTGCCCGTACTGGCCTGGCCAACCGATGACAGCACACTGGGGGATTCCCGATCCAGCCGCCGTCGAGGGAACTGACGCCCAGAAGTGGCTGGCATTCCGCCAGGCCTACAAGGCGATGGAGAATCGCATCAAGGCTTTTACCAGCCTGCCGATTGCCTCGCTCGATCGCATGAAGCTGCAGGATCACCTCAATGAAATTGGCAAGACCTGAGCATGTCGTCCTTTGAACGCTATCTGACACTGTGGGTGGCGGCCTGCATTGTCGTCGGTGTCAGCCTCGGGCATTTCTTCCCGGGCGTGTTTCAGTTGATTGGCAGCGCCGAAATCGCGAAAGTGAATCTGCCTGTCGCGTTGCTGATCTGGCTGATGATCATCCCGATGCTGATGAAGATCGACTTTGGCGCGCTTGGCGAAGTGCGCCGCCACTGGCGGGGTATCGGCGTCACCCTGTTCGTGAACTGGGCGGTCAAGCCATTCTCGATGGCGCTGCTGGGCTGGCTGTTCATCGGTGTTCTGTTTCGGCCCTACCTGCCGGCAGATCAGATCAATTCTTATATTGCCGGGCTGATCCTGCTTGCGGCTGCGCCCTGCACCGCCATGGTTTTTGTCTGGAGCAACCTGACCCATGGCGAGCCGCACTTCACGCTCTCGCAGGTGGCGCTCAACGACCTGATCATGGTGTTCGTATTCGCTCCGCTGGTCGGTTTGCTGCTCGGCTTGTCGGCGATCACGGTGCCGTGGAATACGCTGCTGCTGTCGGTGGGACTGTACATTGTGGTGCCGGTGATCATCGCGCAAATGGCCAGACGCGGCTTGTTAGCTGTGGGCAGCTCGACTCGCCTGTCGAGTGTGCTCGCGCGTCTCGGGCCGCTGAGTCTCGCAGCGCTGCTGGCGACGCTGGTGCTGTTGTTTGGCTTTCAGGGTGAACAAATCCTGAGCCAGCCCCTGGTCATCGCGCTGCTCGCCGTGCCGATCCTGATCCAGGTGTATTTCAATTCGGCCCTCGCGTACCTGCTGAATCGCGCCTCGGGCGAAGCGCATTGTGTCGCGGGCCCCTCGGCGCTGATCGGCGCCAGCAATTTCTTCGAGCTCGCGGTCGCCGCTGCGATTAGCCTGTTTGGATTTGAATCGGGCGCTGCACTGGCCACCGTGGTCGGCGTACTCATCGAGGTCCCCGTGATGTTGTCGGTGGTGAAGCTCGTCAACGGCAGCCGCGGCTGGTATGAACGCGGCGCGCGGGTACTTGAATCATCCGCCAGGCCGGGCGCATTTCCAGCTCGGAAAAAATAATACTCAGTTACGGACGCAGATCAGGTCCTGCTGCTGACTGGACGCACCCAGCGCAGCGACGTCGGCCTGCACCAGCGAGCCATTTAACAGTGTGCAAACGCGAAACCCCGCCTGCGCCAGCAACTGCAACAGCGCGACCGGATCAAGGTTTGCCTTGCGCATGTAGGTGGGAGAATATTCCAGCATCAGCGTGTCGCAACGTTGCAGCAGTTCGCCCGCGCCGCGCAGCGCCGGCAATTCGTAGCCCTCGATGTCCATCTTTATGAAACGCAAACGCCGCGCAGCGAGGTTCTGGCTTTGCCACCAACTGTCGAGGCGGGTAACTGGCACCGGTATCTTCGTGCCGTCGTGTACCGGCAGCACGGAATGGCGACCACGATTGCTGTCCTTGTAGAGGTACAGGTCGATATTGCCGGCGCTGTCGCCCAGCGCCAGTTGTTGCTGATGAACGTGGCCCGCCTGGTTGAGCGCAATATTGCGCGACAGCAACGCAAAATTAAGCGGCTCGGGCTCGAAGCAATACACGTCGAATGCGCCCGAGCCCAGCCGATCTAACAAACAACTGTACCAGCCGATGTTGGCGCCGATATCGAGTGCGACATCACCATCATCCAGTCGCACGTGTTCGAGAATCCAGGCGCTGTTCTCCGGCTCGTGCACGCCGTCGCGGACAATGTGGCGGCCGATGTCATCCGCGGGCGATGCGAGAAACCTCAGGCCTGGTGCGCGGGTATCCACTTCCAGCAGTCGTCCGCCCGAAAACATGCGGGCGGCGGTGAGTTTCGCAAGCCGGGACAGTTTTCTCGCTGCCGAAAATGGCGGCTTCAGCGTGGACATCAAGCAACCCTAACTGTGCTGCCGGAACATTGCAAACCCGCGCTTGCCGGCAGGGCTGTTAGGGATTCATGACGCAGCAATGCAATCGACACCTCGACCATGCATTCACTGCAGCCGTCGGGTGTGCCCGTTCGTCAGCTTGCACCAGGCGGCGAGAACATCGTCCGGGGTAATTCCGCCAATGTCCGCTGCACCCTGCACGCAACCTGTCAGAACGACCGCGGGCGTGCTAACGCCGCCGGGCCGGTAGAGTTGCGGATCGGCGCGGCCGAAGAGCGTGACCGTCGGGCAACCTAACGCGGCGGCGGCATGCGCAGGCCCGGTATCGACGGAAATCATGCTGCTGGCTTTCTCGAGCAGCGGCAATAGGATTTCCACAGGCACATCGCCTGCCACGTTGTAGACGCGCGTGATGCCGCTGCGTCCGGCGATGCGTGCATTCAGCCTGAATTCGGAACGCACACCTAACAGAATAATATCGTGCCGCGGACACGCCGCGCGAAGTCCGCGCAAAACGCGTGCCCAACGATCCTCCGGCCAGTACTTTGAATGCGCGGAACTGCGATAGAACCATGGCCGCATGGTGCGCTTGTTGCCGGTTTGAATGACGATGTAGTCGTTGTCGCCGAGCCCGTGTCGGCGCAGCCACGGATCCAGCAAAACCCGATAGGCATCCGGGTGCAACCGGGCGTTGGGTTCAAGTTCGGATGGCAACGGCGCCGCATGACTCTGCCATGCCGACGGTGTCAGCGTCGCGAGGCGTGCCAGCCGCTCGCAGATGTGCTCGCCCGCGTACTCCTCCAGCGCGGCGTACTCGACAACCATGTTGTCAGCAATGCCCGCACGGCGCAGCAAATCACGACCTGCGAGCCCAGGATCGGCAAACCAGACTGGGCCCGCTGGGCGCGTCCGCAGCCAGCGCACCAACTGCTGCTGCCGCGCGCTGGCCCAATATGGCGTCTTGCGGCTCCCCAGTACAAAGACTTCGCCCACATCCGCCTGGGATTGCAGTAGCGGCAATGACCACGGCCCCGATGTCACCACGTCGACCGGGCAGCCAAAGCGGTGGCGCAGCTGCTGAATCAAGACGGACAACAGGATCATGTCGCCGAAAGCGCCACAGCGCACAACCAACGGACGCACTCGCGCAGCTGCAACCTGACCCGGACTGCTGAACTGCGTTGCCCCGGGCGTGCCTGCCGTTTGTATGTCGAACTGCGACCGCATTTACATTATCTAACGAAGCAGCTGAAAATCGGTTTACGTACGTGCTGAGCTGGCTGCGGCGGGGAAGTTCGATCCGCGCTTCCAGTCCCGCGCCACCGGGCAAATTTTGCAGTCGCAGCGTACCACTTTGGTTCTCGATTGCATCTGGCATGGAATTGTTGCAGACATCCCGCCCGCAACAATTGCTTACACCTTATGTTGTTGTTAGCAGCACATCGAACTTTATAGTGACATCGTTGTCAACCCACTCCGTCGACTTCCAGTCGCCCTGGCCGACGCCAAAATCCAGACGGCGAACAAGTATCGCGCCGCGCAGGGTCAATGTTGTCAGCCCGGCCTGGCGCGTGACCTGGATCGCCAGCGGCAGGCGCACCGGGCGCGAGACGCCGCGGATAGTCAGCTTGCCGAGCGCCTCGTAATTACCGTCCCTGCGGCGCAGCAGGCTGGTGGAACGGAAGTTCGCACTCGGATACCTGGCCGCCAGGAACAGGTCTGCGCCGCGCAGCAGCCCGTCGCGTTCCTTGTCCCTGGTATCGAGCGACGCAATGTCGACATTCACCGCGAGCGAACTGGCCGCCAGATTGCCGGCATCAAAACGGAACTCGGTTGTGAATCGTCCGAACGTGCCTCTGGCGATTGCGCCCGCCTGTCGGAATGAAAACTGCAGCGTGCTGTGCACAGGATCGGTCTTGAATAGCGGTGGTAGCGCTGAGTTGCTGTTAGCAGCCAATGCGGCGCTGCACGCGATCCACAGCGCCAGGAGGCTCACGCGGACCATCACCGCGACCACCGGCCAAACGGCAGCATTCGGGTCAGCACATCATCGCGGTTGAAAAAATGGTGCTTGAGTGCCCCCAGCACATGCAGGACTGTGAGACCTAACAGACCATTGAAAATGATGCCGTGCGTGGCGCGCATGGCATCGAATACACCAGGGTCCGGCGGCATGAGATCCGGCAACTGGAACCAGCCAAACCAGCTGACCGGATAATTCCTGGCGGAAGACATCAGCCAGCCGGTAAGCGGCAGCGCGAAAATGCACAAATAGAGCCCCGCATGCGAACCGCGCGCCAGGATCCGTTCCCAGGGACGCATGGCCTGCGGCAGCGCAGGGGTTCGATTGCCGAGGCGCCACAGCAGCCGTATCGCCGCAAGACCGAAGATGGTTATGCCGACTGACTTGTGCCTTGCCAGCGTTGCGAGCTTCGCCATGCCCAGCGGCAGCTCCTCGGCAGTTTCCGCAAGCACATATTGCAGGATGACCAGTGCGACGATCAGCCAGTGCAGAGCCTGCGAGACGGCGCCCCAGGCGGTGTTGGTATTGCGAAGCTGCATGACGGTAAGCTAGCCCCGGCGGGAGGCCACGGTCAATGCACAATTTTCACAGCCAGCAATTGCAACGCCTGCGTGTACCCGCGGCGTTGTTAGCGCTGTTGTCGTTGAGCTACTGTGCAACTTCTCCGCCATCGCAGCCGTCAAAGCCCCCCGCTACCGTGGTCGCACCGGCAGCGCCAGCCGTAACCGCGCGCACCTACCAAATCGATACTGGACGATCGCTGTTGCAGATCCTCGTGTACCGCGGCGGCAAATTGGCCGCGCTCGGTCACAATCATGTGATTGCGAGCCGTGACCTAACAGGCACGGTGACGCGCGCCGACCCAATGACCGCCGCGCGATTCGAGATCCGGCTGCCGGTGGCTTCGCTGACGGTCGATGAGCCGGAACTCCGGCGCCAGGCGGGCGCGGACTTCCAGACCGAGGTGCCACAAAGTGCCCGGGATGGGACCCGTCGCAACCTGCTGTCAGGCGCGGTACTCGATGCGGAGCATTTCGCTGAAATTCGCGTGCTCGCAACGGATGTACAGGACCTGCAGAATGAGCGGTTTGATGTCGGCGTGGATGTTGAAATCAAGGGCCAGACCCATCGATTGCGGGTGCCGGTACAACTGCAGGTCTCTGCCAATGAGCTGTCGGCAAGCGGCGAGCTCCCAGTCCTGCAGTCGGATCTGGGCCTGACGCCGTTCACCGCACTGCTGGGTGCACTGGCAGTCGAGAACCAGATGCTGGTGCGCTTCCGGGTGGTCGCCAAGGAGCGCTAACAGCGCCCGTGAATATGGCTGGCCTTCCACAGAGCGGACTGTGTCCCGGCGTATGATGAAGACACTATGAATCCAGCCGCTCGCAAAGTCGCCATCATCACCGGTTCCGCCACCGGCGTCGGCGCCGCCGCCGCCATCATGCTCGCGCAACGCAACTGCAACGTTGTCATCAATTACACCCGCAGCGAAACGGAAGCGCATGAAACTGCGGCGACCTGTCGATCTAAAGGCGCGGACGTCATCGTCTTTCAAGGCGATGTCGCGGAAGACAGCAATTGCGTTGGCATGGCGAAGGCAGCATTCGACAAATGGGGCCGCATCGATTACCTGATCAACAACGCCGCCAGGACCAAGGCCAACCCTTACGAAAACCTCGATGGCCTGCAGGCCCAGGATTTTCTCGACATTTACAAAGTGAACGTCGTCGGTGCGTATCAGATGGTGCGTGCGGTCACGCCTTACATGAAAAAGGCTGGCCGCGGCTCGATCGTCAACAACTCCTCGATCGGCGGCATCACGGGCATCGCCTCGTCGATGGCTTACGCGGCGAGCAAGGCGGCGCTCAACATGATGACGCAGTCGCTGTCACTGGTGTTAGGTCCCGAGATCCGCATCAATGCGGTGGCGCCGGGCGCCATTCAGACGCGCTGGCTGCAAGGCACGATGAGCCCCGAGGCCTATCAGACGTTTCTCACCATGGCAGCGGACATGGTGCCGCTCAAGACGGTGCCCACGGCGGAACAGATCGCCGAGGCGCTGGTGTGGTTCCTGGAAGGCGCGAGCGTGGTCACCGGTGAAGTGCTGATGGTCGATGCCGGCCTGCACTGTGGCCGCCTGCCACCGACCTCGAGCAACAAGGCCAGCTGGGACAAGATGAAATGAGCCGTGTCACGCGCCGCGAAACGCTGGGTCTACTGGCGGGATCGGCGGCGACGTTAGGTGCGGTCGAGATGCCGGGCGCCGCGTCCGGCACTGGAAAAATTGTGCCGTTCGAGCGTGGCGATGTCGTTGCCGGTTGCACGCTCCTGAATGACAGGACCGACGATCACCGCGGACAGGGCCGGTTGCTGCACTACGACGGTGATCTCAAACTCAAGAATACGATCCTGCTGGACGACACCACGCATATCGTCCAGGGCACGCGCTTTGCGCCGGACGGCACGCTGTGGGCATTCGACGCCTTCGCGTACAAGATCGTACGCTTTGCCCGCAACGGCAAGCGGCTGGCGAATTTCCCGGGGCCGCCGAAATCCTTCGCGCATGTCAACTTCCTGCCGGACGGGCGCCTGCTGATGGGCGAGAATTTCGTCGGCGACAAGTCCCGCGTGCCGCTGCACACGACCCTGCCGTTCATGCCCGGTACGAAGCGCTTCGGCGACGGGCATTTGTTTGCACTGTCGCGCAAGGGCAAGGTGCTGAGGGAATATGCGACCCGCACGCACGGCGGTATCGGTGGCTTTCAAGGCCTGACGGCGAGCGTTTTGTTAGACAGCGGCAGGCGTGTGGCCTACACGTCGGAGTCCGGCCCAATCATATTCCACTACGACCTGGAAAATGACCGGCAGCTGCCCAATCTCGCAGGCTATCCCGATAACAGTGGCCATTTCTTCTTCGATTTGTCTCTCGACAAGGCAGGTCGTTTGTTAGTCATCGCCGGCGCCAAGATAGAAGCCTACGGCCTCGCCGGTCAACTGCTGCAGACCTACCCGCTCGCGAGCTTCGGCTGGGCGTCGATGTCGGAACCGGTCACCGCCACACACGTGTTCGCGAGCAATTTTTTCTCAGGTGAGCTTGTCAAGCTGGACCTCAGCAGCGGCAAGGTGCTGGCCAGCGCGCAGACCGCCATCAACAAGTCTTTGTCTGGCGTCGCTGAATTTCCGGGCTGACTGCCGGCCTACTCACATTTGCCGTTCTTGTGGGCCTAAAAAAAGCCGCGGCATCTTGCGACGCCGCGGCTTGACTCAACGATTACAAGGCGCGTCAGGCGCTCATGAATTTGCGACGACGCACGAACGCCAGCGCGATCAGGGCCAGACCTAACAACGCAATGGTGCCTGGCTCGGGAACGTTAGTCCCGCCGCCACCGCCCGCTTGGATTTCGCCGAACACGGACAGGCCGAACAGCGTGCCGGTGGTGTTCCAGGATGCCAGGACGGCACCGGTCGTAAGATCAACACGCCGGATTGCTATACCACCCAAGGCACCTGTCCAGAAGGACGTACCATCCGGATCGAGGTTCAGCGCGAACAGGGCGCCGGCGCCGATCGAAGAATACGTCTGCTGCAAGACCCCCGCGGAGTTCCAGCGATACACGTTGCCATTGTTGGACGCCGCGATCACGCCGCCGTCCGCCAGGTAACGCTTGGCGTAAAGGCTGCCATAGGCGCCAGTCGTAAACACGGTGTCGA
Source organism: Gammaproteobacteria bacterium (assembly GCA_031382085.1). Lineage (GTDB taxonomy): Bacteria > Pseudomonadota > Gammaproteobacteria > Steroidobacterales > Steroidobacteraceae > UBA964. The sequence continues at coordinate 1,683 of JANMYM010000011.1, read as the reverse complement.
CCAGCGTCACCGTATTCAGCTGACGAATCGTATTGCCTTCATTGCTGTACAGCAGCGTCACGTTATCTGCTGCCAAGTCGATCCAGTCCGTGTTCTGCAGCGTGGTAAACGTGTTCAGCGTTGCTCCGGATGCGTTCACCAGCCTGATCGAGGCAGCGCCCGCCTGGCCGATGTATGCCCTGCCGGCGGCATCGAACACAATCGACTCGCCCGACGAGAGCCCGCTCGCCCAGGTCGCAGTAACGAGCGTGCCAGTGCTATCGAACTGCGCGACGCTGCCGTTCGAGAACGCGGTTACGTAAAATTTACCGGTGCTGTCAAATGTCGAGCCGGTGGTAAAGCCGCCAACACCCGTATTCAGGGTCTGGACGAACGTGCCATTCGGGTTGTAGACATTGACCAGACCACCGCCAATGGACGCGAAGACCTGCCCAATCACGTACGGAGCGGCTGACGCTGCGGCACAGCCGACAACGCCAAGGACGCCGATGACGAGTCGAGCGAGAAATTTGTTTACCATTTTATGAACCCCCATGCCTTTAACATAATGTTTTGTATAGAGAAACGTGCGTTTCCGTGCGGTAAACAAAGCAACGATCATGCCAATTTAGATAAAGTGCGCAATATCAGAGAGTTAGCAATTGCAGGGTCCGGCTGGTCATTGGTTTTCGTAAAGAATTCCGACACGGTCGCAGTGCAAATCTCGTTTTCTCGTTAATGTGCGCTGTATGCGTGCAATTTCCCGACTGACCGTTGTCCCGGCTGTCTTCATGTTGTTCGCTGCGATCGGCGGGTTTGCGGCGGGTATTCAAAGAACGAGTGCCAACGCGGGCGCAGCAACGCGGCCGCTCAGGCCACGCCAACCCGCCGCACCTGCCTCACCGGCGGCGCCCCGTCAGCTAACCATCAGCATCGACTGGGGCGACGCGATGACCACGCGCGAAAGCGGCCTGTGGATCGGCTACCTGTTCGCGCGCATGGATTTCATCGGGCGCAATGGGGGGCGCTACCACCGCGTGCCGGGTGTGATCCTGCCGATTTATGACGAGGAAGTGTTCGCGCGCGGTGAGGCAGCGAAGATTTATCGCAATTTGAAGCAGCAGAACAAGGCGATGGAGTCGCCCTACTTCAATGATCTCGAGAAAGTGGACGTTGCGGGCTTCATGCCCGAATACGTCTGGCGCTATCTGAAACGCAACGAGTGGTCGACGGCGCCGGCGAACCTGCGTGCCGCTGAATTCGAACGCTGGTCGCGCGCCAATCTGGCTGCGAACCACGCGCCCGAAACTCGCGGTAACGTTGTCTTCTCGACCAGCGGCAGCTAACAACGCTGGCAGCGTCCGCGAACGGCATGCTACGCTGCCCTCCTTACCGGCCGGGAGTCAGCATGCGCCGAATCATATTGTTAGCTTGCGCCGCGCTGGCGATGTCATCCTGCGCGACATCAGGCGATGGCATGCGCAAACCCGATCCCGTGCTCGCTCGCATGATTGCGAATCCCGCGCGCACCGCGGCCGCCATCGCCCGTGATCCTGCGCGCCGGCCGCTGCAGACACTAACCTGGTTCGGCCTCCAGCCCAACATGACCGTGGTCGAATTGTGGCCTGGAATCGGCTACTGGACGGAAATTCTGGGGCCCTACCTGCGCGATCGCGGCCGTTACTACGTCGCCAACCCAGTCAA
>JANMYM010000010.1:0-8106 GCA_031382085.1 Gammaproteobacteria bacterium | reverse complement strand
GCGCATTTGTTAGCCCAGGCGGTGCAGTCGCTGTTCCCGGACGCGCAGGTCACGATCGGTCCCGTGATCGACGACGGCTTCTATTATGACTTTGCCTACCAGCGCCCGTTTACGACCGACGACCTGGCCGCCATCGAAGCCAGAATGCTGGAAATCTCACAGGCCGATCTCGCGGTCAGCCGTCGTGAAATGCCGCGCGACCAGGCTGTTAGCTTTTTCAAGGACCTCGGCGAGCATTACAAGGCCGAGATCATCGCCAGCATCCCGTCAAACGAGCCGATCTCGCTCTATGGCCAGGGCAACTGGGTGGACCTGTGTCGCGGCCCGCACGTGCCTTCGACCGGTAAATTAAAGGCTTTCAAGCTGATGAAGGTGGCCGGCGCCTATTGGCGCGGCGATTCGCGCAACGAAATGCTGCAGCGGATCTATGGCACCGCCTGGCTGACAGACAAGGATCTCAAGGACTATCTGCATCGGCTGGAGGAAGCTGAAAAACGCGATCACCGCAAAATCGGCCGCGAGCTGGACCTGTTTCACATGCAGGAAGAAGCGCCAGGTGCGGTGTTCTGGCACCCCAGGGGTTGGACGATTTTTCAGCAGCTCATCGGCTACATGCGTAGCAAGCAGAATGCCGCGGGTTTTGACGAGGTGAATGCTCCTGAAATTCTGGATCGCAGCCTGTGGGAAGCTTCCGGCCACTGGGCGCAGTTTGGCGAGAATATGTTCACGACCCAGACGCCGGATGAACGCGTCTACGCGATCAAACCCATGAACTGCCCCGGGCATGTGCAGATCTTCAAGCAGGGCATACGCAGTTATAAGGATCTGCCGATCCGCTTTGCCGAGTTCGGCAAGGTGCATCGCTACGAACCCAGCGGCGCACTGCATGGCTTGATGCGGGTGCGGGCCTTCACCCAGGACGACGCACATATTTTCGTCAGCGAAAACCAGATCACGGCCGAGTCGGTCGCAGTCACCCGGCTGATCCTCGATATCTACAAAGACTTCGGCTTCGATGACGTCCGCATCAAGTTCTCGGACCGGCCGGAAAAACGCGTCGGGTCGGATGCCGTCTGGGACAAAGCAGAAACTGCTCTCAAGGCGGCCACCGCTGCGGCCGGAATCGAGACTTCGCTGAACCCGGGCGAAGGCGCGTTCTACGGCCCGAAGCTCGAGTTCGTGCTGAGGGATGCCATAGGCCGTGACTGGCAGTGCGGGACGCTGCAGGTCGACCTGAATATGCCCGGGCGGCTGGGGGCCACCTACATCGACGAGCATAGCGCCCGGCAGACCCCGGTCATGCTCCACCGGGCCATTTTTGGCTCACTCGAGCGGTTTTTCGGCATTTTGCTCGAACATCACGCCGGCAAGTTGCCGACCTGGCTGGCGCCGGTGCAGGCCGTGGTCATGAATATCACCGACAAGCAGGATTCCTACATCCGCGAAGTGACCGAATTCCTTAAAAATCAGGGGCTTCGGGTCGAGTCCGACTTGCGAAACGAGAAGGTCGGCTTTAAGATTCGCGAGCACACGCTTGTTCGTGTGCCGTATTTACTGGTGGCCGGCGACAAAGAAGTTGCCGGCCGTTTTGTTTCTGTGCGAACCCGTAGCGGCAAGGACCTCGGGTCCATGACGCCAGCCGACTTTGTTAGCCGGTTGCGTCCTGAACTCGACAGCTACGGGCGCCGTACGTTGGAGGATTGACTTATCTCGACTGCAATCAAGCGCGTCCGGCGCAATGACGAAATTACAGCACCGCAGGTGCGAGTTATCGCGGCCGACGGCGGCCAGGCAGGCATCATGACCCGCTTTGAGGCACTGAGCCTCGCCCAAGTCAGCGAGCTGGATCTTGTGGAAGTCTCACCCACGGCGGAGCCGCCGGTGGTGCGCATCATGGACTTCGGGAAGTATCTCTTCGAACAGAAGAAGAAAACCCACAACGCGCAGCGCAAGCAAAAGCAGCAGCAAGTCAAGGAAGTGAAATTTCGCCCCGGAACGGATGAGAACGATTACCAGGTCAAACTGCGTAATCTCATTCGCTTCCTGACCGAGGGTGACAAGGCCAAGGTAACTTTACGTTTCCGCGGCCGTGAGATGGCGCACCAGGAAGTGGGTCGCAAACTTCTCGATCGGTTGGTTCTCGACCTCGCCGCCCACGCGACGGTGGAGCAGAACCCGCTGATGGAAGGGCGGCAGATGGTCATGGTATTTGCGCCAAAGAAAGTGCGCTGACGCGAGTCAGTGCATGCCCGTAGCGGGCATCGCAATTGTGCGGTGCCTTGTGACCGGAGCTAACAAGGAGACGACGATGCCCAAGTTGAAGACCAACCGGGCAGCGGCCAAGCGCTTTCGCAAAACTGCGAAGAGCTGGAAGGCTTATTCAGCCGGCCGCCGCCACAATCTCGGCCACAAGCCGCGTAAAACCAAGCGCCAGCTCCGTTCCGGAGGTTCCTCGCTCGTCCATAAGAGCGATACCCACCGGATCGACCGGTTAATGCCTAACACCTGAGGAGCTGAACCATGGCAAGAGTAAAACGTGGTGTGACCGCAGGTCGTCGCCATAAGAAGGTCCTTGGCAAAGCCAAGGGTTACTACAATGCGCGGCGCAAGGTATTCCGCGCCGCCAAGCAGGCGGTTATCAAGGCTGGGCAATATGCCTATGTCGGTCGCCGCCTGAAAAAACGCGATTTCCGTGCGCTATGGATCCAGCGCATCAACGCCGCAGCGCGCTTGTATGAACTGTCGTACAGCCGCCTGATGAATGGCCTGAAGCTGGCCATGATCGAGATCGATCGCAAGATGCTGGCCGACATTGCAATGAATGATCCAGCGGCGTTTGGCAAGCTGGTGGAACAAGCCAAGGCAGCGCTCCCCAAGACCTGACGGGTTTGGCTAACGCTGGAAGGTATTGCCTTGTGGCCAACCTTGACTCGCTGACATCAACGGCCCTTGCCGAGATCGCTTCCTGCACGGACCTGCCCGCGCTGGAAGCGATCCGCGTGGCCGTACTGGGCAAGAAAGGCACGCTGACCGAAGAACTCAAGTCGCTGGGCAAGCTGCCGGCGGCCGAGCGTCCGGGCGCGGGCGCGCTCATCAATGTCGCGAAGGAGAAAGTGGCGGCGGCTCTGGAGGCGCGAAAAAACGCGCTGGCCGCAGCCGCTGTTTCGTCCCGGTTAGCCTCGGAAAAAATCGATGTAACCCTGCCGGGACGAGGCGAGCCGCGCGGCGGCCTGCATCCGGTGACCAAGGTAAGGCTGCGCATCGAGGAGTTGTTCCGGCGCGCGGGTTTCAGTGTCGCCACCGGGCCCGAGATCGAAGACGATTTTCACAACTTCACCGCGCTCAATATTCCCCCCGATCACCCGGCGCGGGCGATGCACGACACGTTCTATTTTCCAGATGGGCGGCTGCTGCGCACACACACCTCGCCGGTGCAGATCCGCAGCATGCAGGCGGCCGCCAAGGCTAACAAACTGCCGCTCGCAATCATCGCGCCGGGCCGGGTCTATCGCTGCGACTACGATCAGACCCATGCACCGATGTTTCACCAGGTCGAGGGCCTGGTCGTCGATGAAAACGTCAGCTTCGGCGACATGAAGGCGGTCCTGCACGGATTTCTCGAAGCGTTTTTTGAGCGCGATCTCAGGATGCGCCTGCGACCATCCTATTTTCCGTTTACCGAGCCATCGGCCGAAGTCGACATCTCCTGCGTTTTCTGCGCCGGGGCCGGCTGCCGTGTCTGCAAGCACACCGGCTGGCTGGAAATCTCCGGTTGCGGCATGGTGCATCCTAACGTGTTCACCGCCTGCGGCATCGACGCTGAAAAATACACCGGCTACGCCTTCGGCATGGGCATCGAGCGCCTCACCATGCTGCGCTACGGCGTGAATGATCTGCGCCTGTTCTTTGACAGCGACCTGCGCTTTCTGCGGCAGTTCCAGGCGGTGTAGGCATGAAACTGTCACTGCAATGGCTCAGGGAATTCGTCGACTGCCCCTGGGGCGGACGTGAGCTGGGCGAGCGCCTGACCATGGCGGGCTTCGAGCTCGAAAGCGTGACGCGGGCGGCCCCGCCGTTCAGCGGCGTGGTCGTGGCCGAGATTGTCAGCTGCGCAAAGCATCCGCAGGCCGACAAGTTACAGGTGTGCCAGGTGTCGATCGGCGCCGGACCGGCCCTGCAGATCGTCTGCGGCGCCAGCAACGCGCGCGCCGGACTGCGCACCGCACTGGCCAGGGTTGGCGCGGTGCTCCCGGGCGATCTCAGGATCAAGACCGCCCAATTGCGCGGCGTCGACTCGGCGGGCATGTTGTGTTCAGCGAAAGAGCTGGGTCTCGCCGACACTTCGGACGGGATCGTCGAGTTGCCTGCCACTATGGCGTTAGGCGCTGATCTCCGTGCGGTCATGGCTCTCGACGACGAGATCCTGGAAATCGCGGTCACACCCAATCGCGGCGATGCGATGTCGGTGTTAGGTCTGGCGCGGGAGGTCGCGGCCCTGGCCGGCGTGCAGCTGCATGCCGCCACGCAAGCAGCTGCCGCCGTGCTGCATCAGTCCAATGTGCCTGTGACTCTGGCCAATGGCGCCGGCTGCCCCAAATTCGCAGGTCGACTGATCCGCGGCGTTAATAACAACGTGCCAACGCCGCTGTGGCTGCGTGAACGCCTGCGCCGCGCCGGAATGCGCAGCATTTCGCCCATTGTCGATGTGAGCAACTACGTGCTGCAGGAGTTGGGCCAGCCCATGCATGCCTACGATGCGGCCAGGTTGCAGGGCGGCATCAGCGTGCGCAAGGCCAGGCCGCAGGAATCGCTGACGCTGCTCGACGGCAAGACTGTTAGCCTGACGGACGACATGCTGGTGATTGCGGATGAGGGCGGCGCCGTGGGCCTTGCGGGCGTGATGGGTGGCGAGCGCACCGCCGTCAGCGCCGCCACCGTCGATGTTTTTTTTGAAGTTGCCTGGTTTGAGCCACAAGCGATCACGGGTCGCGCGCGGCGGGTAGGCCTGACCACCACCGATGCCAGCCAGCGCTATGAACGAGGCGTGGATCCCAGTCTGCAGGAACGAGCCATGGAGCGTGCCACCCAGCTGCTGCTGCAGATCGAAGGTGGCCAGGTAGGTCCGCTGGCCGTGCATCGCAGCCAGGACCCGCTGCCGGCGCGCCCACCGGTTGCACTGCGCCGCAGTCAACTCGCGCGTCTGTTAGGTCTGCAAGTGGACGCGAGCGTCGTTGCCGCGAAATTGACTGCGTTAGGCATGCGGGTGGACACGACTGCCGACGGCTGGCGTGTGACGCCGCCCGCGCATCGCTTCGACATCGCAATTGAAGCCGACCTGATCGAGGAGGTAGGCCGCGAGATCGGGCTGGCCGCCATCCCCGAATCCGCGCCGCGCGCCCGGCAGAATTTCGCGCCCATGCCCGAGGCGCAGGCGGGCGAGGCGCGCGTGCTGGATCTGCTGGCGGCCCGCGGATACCAGGAGACCATTCACTTCGCATTTGTCGACCCGGTCTTGCAGCAGAGACTTTTTCCGGTGGTGGCCACCGTGCGGCTGGCGAATCCGATTGCCGCGAACCTTGCTGTCATGCGCGTGTCCTTGTGGCCCGGCTTGCTGCAGGCCACCGCCGATAATTTCCGGCGACAGCAGGATCGCGTGCGGTTATTCGAGCTCGGCAGTGTCTTCGACGGCACCGGCACTGAGACCGAGATGATCGCGGGCGTGATCGCCGGGCCGCGCCATGCCGAGCAGTGGGGCAGCGCGCGCGACGAGGCAAAAACTGCCGCGGATTTTTATGATTTACGCGCGGACGTGTCGGCATTGCTCGCGATCAGTGGCGATCTCGCCGCCTTTGAATTTCGGCCGGGCGGACCTTCGTGTCTGCATCCCGGACGCAGCGCGACCATCCTGAAAGCGGCCGTTGCGGTGGGTTTCGTGGGTGAGCTGCACCCCGAGCAGGTGGCGGCGCTGGATTTGACATATGCGCCGCAGGTGTTCGAGCTGCGCCGCGAGGCGCTGGTATCCCAAATGCCACGGATCGCTGAGATCTCGCGTCAGCCGCAGGTACGCCGCGATTTGGCAGTGGTGGTGGACGAACTGGTCACTTTCAGCCAGCTGCACGAACGTGTAACCTCGGCCGCTTCAGGGCTATTGCGGGATTTACGCTGTTTCGATGTCTACCGGGGAGCGGGAGTAGAATCTGGTCGAAAAAGTATCGCTTTAGGCTTGATTTTTCAGGATAATTTGAAAACCTTGACCGACGAAGACGCAGACCGGCTGATGGCTGCCATTCGTTCGGACTTGGGCGCGAGTCTCAACGCAAAAATTCGAGAATAAGAAAGAGATTTCAGCTCATGGCTTTGACTAAGGCGGAAATGGCTGAGGCACTGTTCAATCAGCTGGGCCTCAACAAGCGCGAAGCGCGCGAGCTGGTCGATCTCATGTTCGAAGAAATGCGTGAAGCGCTGTCGAACGGGGAACAGGTCAAGCTCTCGGGCTTTGGCAACTTCGATTTGCGCGACAAGAACACGCGTCCTGGGCGAAATCCCAAGACAGGCGAGGAAATTCCGATCACGGCACGCCGTGTGGTGACTTTCCGGCCAGGACAAAAATTAAAAGCGCGGGTTGAAGCCTATGTTGGAAGCCAAGAATAACGACGAGCTGCCGCCAATTCCGGGCAAGCGCTATTTCACCATTGGTGAAGTCAGCGAACTTTGCGCGGTGAAGCCGCATGTGCTGCGCTACTGGGAGCAGGAGTTCCCGCAGCTCAAGCCCGTGAAGCGCCGCGGCAATCGCCGCTATTACCAGCGCCAGGATGTGCTGGTGATTCGCCAGATCCGCAGTTTGTTATACGAAGAAGGCTTCACCATCGGCGGCGCGCGTAACAAGCTTACCGGCGAAGAAGCGCGCACCGACACCTCGCAGAGCCAGCAGATCGTGCGCCAGCTGCGCGCCGAGCTGGAAGACGTCGTCAAACTGCTACGCCGTTAGTTTCGTGAGTCCGCCGCGGGCCGCTGCGGTATCATGTCGTCCTCGGTCGGGACGTGGCGCAGTCTGGTAGCGCACTTGCATGGGGTGCAAGGGGTCCCGAGTTCAAATCTCGGCGTCCCGACCAATCAATTTTGATGTTTCGAGAATACTCTGTGTCCGCCTCAAAATGCGACGGCCGACGCAGTTTGTTCAGCGCGATGGTAGAGCGATGGGCGCTAGGTAAAGCGTAGCGAAGTGAACTAGATCTGCCTTCGGCGATTTCTCGACAAAAATATCGCTTACTTGGAGGGATGCACAATGCGGGTATTTGTCGCTTGGTCAGGTAGTTTAAGTGGCGCCCTTGCGGAGGCATTGCGCGATTGGTTACCTAGAATCTTGCAGTCAATTGAACCGTTTGTTTCGCTCAAAGACATTGAGGCAGGAGCGCGTTGGCAATCCGAAATAGGCAAGCAACTCGATAGCACGGATTTCGGCCTTCTTTGCTTGACGCCAGACAACTTGGCAAATCCTTGGATTCATTTTGAAGCCGGCGCCCTTGCCAAACGGATGGAGTCCGCTCGGGTTGTCCCACTTTATTTTGACGTTGACGCAACTGAAGTTAAACCACCGCTTTCGCAGTTCCAGGGCAAGGAACTCGATCAGGGGGGAATCAGATCTCTCGTCGTAATGCTGAATAGCAATCTACCTAAGCCGTTGACAGACACAGCTTTAAATGAATCCTTCGAACTTTGGTGGCCAAAACTTTCCGACAAGATCACAGATGCGCGGACTAGTCATTCCAGTGGCAAGACTGTACGGCCGAAGCATCGTGAACAAAGCGACATCGCAAATGAAACGCTTGAGCTTGCGCGAACGACAGCTCGGGAAGTTGCCGGTCTTAAAGACCAATTTGCCAGTCTGCGTCTGGAATCTGAAAGTGCGAGGCTTGCTGGCAGATTTGTAGTATCGCCATCTGGTTCAGAAATTGGGCGGGGATTGTTAGGGTTAGGTAGTGTTGAGTCTACGCTATTAGGAATGCGCTCTCCGCCCCCAGGACTATTAGGTTTGATCGGCCATCCACCAACCGTTGCGATAACGGCAGTAAACAATCCGGGGGGTGTCCATGAAGCCCTGGCCGC
>JANMYM010000029.1:0-2118 GCA_031382085.1 Gammaproteobacteria bacterium | reverse complement strand
GGTGTCGTCGGCGATGATGTTAGGTATCGCGGCCGATTTGGCGGGCGTCCTGGCCACGGATTCCCCTACCGGAGTGCAGTCGTCGGCAGCGCAGTAGCGCGCGCTTTGGCGTAGCTGTTCCGCGCGCGCCTTGAATTCCGCGCCAGCCGGCGTGCATTGCCCAATAATGGCCATCGCCCGACTGACGTCCTCGATCAAGGCCTCACAATCGGGCCGCGTGCCGTAGGTATCGGTACTTGAACGCTTGAGACTTGCGGTCTTGGCGAGACCGACGAGCGGGGTCTTGGCCAGCCGCGCGCATAACAACTCTGCAAATGCGATGAGCGCCGCATTGATCGCGCGTTTCGCATCGAGGGAAATGCCTGGAAACGGTTCCTGGCTTTGCTGTTCGAATTTCGCGAGTTCCTGCTGTGCCGGCTCCATGTCGCCGCGCGCCGCCCGCACCGCGGCATGGGCCACAGCGATGCGTTCTTCCAGGTCCTTGCGCTTGAAATAGTGCCAGGGCTTGGCGAGACTGATGCGCTTCGCTTCCAGCACCGCGAGCCGCTGCTCGGCGTCGGCGCAATCGCTGTTTGCCTGCTGCAAAGCTGCGTCCAGCACCCGCCGTTTTTCAAAGCGCCGCCGGTTCGACTCGACCAGATAGGCTTTACTCTCTTTTTCGAGTTGCTGGCGGTGTAGTTCGTCGGCGAATTTGGCTAACAAGGCATTGCCGGCATTCCAGAGTCTTTTCAGGCTATAGAACACCAGCGTCGGATACGCTGTTTCAGGAGCCTGGAGTTTTCCCTCGAGGTCCTGCAGCATTTCCTGCACGCGCGCAGTAACGCCCTCCTGCTGTTTCAGGCGATCCTTGAGCGCGTGGATTTCATCCTGCAGTTCCGAATACGCTTTCTTGAGCTCGGAGCGATTGCGAAAAAGCTCGAGCACGCGCTGGTCGTCGGGCTTCGGCTCCGGCATGCCGAGCATGGTCAGTCTGGCAATATTGATCTGGGACAGTGACTTCATAGGCAACCGGGTAGGGCCTGACGCCGGTCACCCATCGCAGTCAGGGCCTGTCAGGCGGTTAAGCCCTGAGCCGCAAACCGGTGTCCGCAGTCGACGCAGTAATCCAGCCATTTATTTAGCATTACATTGCGTGCCCAGCGCTGATCCAGTTCACGCTCTACCTGCATGCGCCAGCGCCGCAGGCCGCCGTGCCGATGACTGCTCGCCCAGGCCTGCGCCTCCAGCAAGCGCGCGTCGTGATACAGGCGCAATGTCATGTCAGGAACGGCCGGATCGACGTCATCGTCAAGCCAGTAAGTCAGGTTAAAAGTCGTGGTATACGGTCCGCGCTCACCCACAGTGAGAACCAGATCACACTGTCCGGCGACCACGGAGACCCGGCGGCCGTCCGTGGGCAGGGAATTACTAACAAGATGGTGAAAACGGAGGTAGTTGCTTTCGTACAGGTTCATCAGGGCGACAAAGCTCCCGGGCCGGGAGCGCCAGCTCACGACTTGCAGCGAATCGGTGTGCTCCAGGACCTCAGTCATTGAGTTCGACTATATCCTGATCGCGCGGCGCTGCAAGCGCCGTTTTTGCCAATCCGATCACGGTCGAACGCGACGCTCGATCCCGGTGCTGTCGAGAATACGGCTCGCAATTTCTTCAATTGAACATTCAGTCGTATTGAGGTATGAGATACCGTTGCGTTGGAACAAGGCCTCGGCAGCACGCAGCTCATATTGCACCTGCTGCGCGGACGCATATTTGCTGCCGGGCCGCCGTTCATGGCGAATCTGCTGCAATCGTTCCGGCCTGATTGTTAGGCCAAAGAGTTTTTCGCGAAATCCGGCGACCATCGCCGGCAGACGTCCGGATTCCAGGTCATCCTCGGTGAGCGGGTAATTCGCCGCGCAAACGCCATACTGCAATGCCAGGTACAGGCAGGTCGGCGTCTTGCCGGATCGCGACACACCGATCAACACGACATCTGCATGCGAATAGTCGCGACCGGAACCATCATCGTTCGCCAGTGCGAAATTCGTGGCATTGATGCGCGCCTCATAGACCTGCTGATCAGCAATACCATGGGCGCGGCCGGCCCGGTGGGTTGAGCGGCTGGAGAGCTCCTGCTCC
>JANMYM010000060.1:0-50339 GCA_031382085.1 Gammaproteobacteria bacterium | reverse complement strand
CGCGGCGACGGTGCTGAAGTATCTGCAGGATAACGGTGCGACGAACTCACTGACGGCGCGCGGTTATGGCGAGCGCCAGCCGGTGGCGAGCAACAAGACGGCCGAGGGCAAGCAGCAGAACCGCCGCGTGGTGCTGCGCATTCTGAACAAATGAGGCTCAATAAATAGCAAGACCAGCGGCGCGCGATTGAGCTAACAAGAGGCCCGGCGTGGTAAACGCGCCGGGCTTTTTTTTTGGCGCCGCGTCACGCGGCGCACGTTGGGAGATCAGCGCAGTCGCGACGCGGTCAGGGCGGCGCTGTCGCGCGCCAGAACCGTGAATTGTCGCGCGAGCCTGTTGCCGCGGCTGTCGACGATGGTTACTCGATGATCGCCAGGCGCCAGCTCCAGCGGCAACTGGTGGTAGGTACGAGTGGCGCCTGCGAACCTGCCATCGATATGCCACAGCAAGGCTGCCTCGGGATCGCGGTGCACTGCCTCCAGCACCACCCGCCCGCGACGGCTGTCAAGATCCAGCGGGATGTAGACTTCCGCACCTGCAACCGGATAGATGAAGTCCATCAACGCGCGGCCGTTGTTAGCCGACAGGCCGCAGCCAGCGCGATAGGCCGGCAGTTCGCGATAGGCGGCGTTGTGGCGCTGGTAATAGAACTCCTGGGTCGCGGGCAGCACGAACCAGCCGGCATGGCGCATGTTGCCGACCCGTTCGCATTGATCGTCGACTCGGGCGCGTCCGCTGGCATCGAGATGCACGAGCTGGTTGTAGGGGCTCTGGCGTTCGAAATGACTGGCAACCGGGACCCACTCATCGGTGGCGTCGCACAGCTCGTTAGCCAGGAAGCCATCGTTGCGGCAAACCTGCACGCGCTTCAGTGCGCGCGAGGGTTGCGTGAGCCAGGGCGACGGCGGCAGCCTGTTATGCAGCGCGAACAGCAACGGCGCGGCCGCCACTGCGCCGGTGAGACCAGGCCGGCCCTCGCCGCTGGCATTGCCCGCCCAGACGCCGACGGTGTAGGCGCCGCTGCTGCCGATGGCCCAGGCATCACGCTGGCCCCAGCTGGTGCCGGTCTTCCAGGCGATTTTCCGGCTGCTGGCAAACAGGCGCCAGCTGCCTTCTTCCGCGGGACGTGGCACTTCGAGCAGCGCGCGCAGCGTCAGCCAGGCCGCGCCGGTCGACAGGCCGCCCGCATGATCAGCCGGATGGGAGACCGGGGATTCGCCGTGTGTTAGCTTGCGGTATTGCAGCAGGGCCAGCTCCGGTGGCGGTGTCCGCTGGTTGTCCTCGGTGCGTCGCGCCGCGGCCAGCAGACCGGCGTGCATGCGCGTGATGTCCCAGAGGGTTCCCTCCGATCCACCTAACACCAGGGTCAGGCCGTAATGATCGGGGCTCTGCGTCAGGGTGCTCATGCCCTGCGCCTTCAGCAGGTCGTAAAAGCGATCCACGCCGTAGTCGCGCAGCATGCGCACCGCCGGAATATTGAGCGACTGCGCCAGCGCGACATCGGCCGGCACCGCGCCGCGATAATCGCGATCGAAATTCTCGGGCGTGAAACCGGCGATCTGGGTTGGCACGTCGATCAGCAGCATGTGCGGCAGCAGCTGGCCGCTGTCGAGCATCGCGGCGTACAGCAACGGCTTGAGAATGCTGCCCGTGCTACGCGGCCGGCGGATGATATCCACCGCCAGGCCGTGTTCATTGCGGACCGACCCGTCGGCGTTGCCGACGTAAGCGAGCACTTCAAAATTATGATTGTCGACGATCAGCGCAGCTGCGTTGTGGATCTCCTGGCGCGCCAGCTGCGCGGAATGTTCCGCAACCAGCCGCATGGTGTCGCGCTGCAGAGCGGCATCCAGTGTGCTGATGAAGCGATGTTGCGCCGGATACTGTCGGCGCAGGCTTTCCAGCAGATGCGGCGCATCGTCGGGCAACGGCAACGGTGCGCCAACCAGGGGCTCGGCGAGCGCTGAGCGCAGGTCGAGGTCGGTGAGTCGCCCCCGCGCATGCAGTTGCCGCAACAGCGCGTCGCGCTTGCCCTGCAACTTTGCGCGATTACGCCCCGGCGTTACCAGCGTCGGCTGGTTGGGCAATACCGCAAGCGTCGCGGCCTCGGCCCAGCTCAGGCGTTCGGGCCCGCGCCCGAAATAGCGCCAGGCGGCCGCTTCCAGCCCGACCACGTTGCCACCGAAAGGCGCGTGACTCGCATGCAGTGCGATGATTTCGTCTTTGCTGTAAGAGAGTTCCAGCCGTATTGCTAACAGCGCGTCCGCAATCTTCGCGCCCAGTCCGCGACCGCGGCGCCGGTCGCTGCCTGCACCGCTCGGGCGCGGCGCACGCGCGAGCCGCGCGACCTGCATGGTGATCGTGCTGGCGCCGCTGACGACGCGCTGCTGGCGCCAGTTCTGGCGCAGCGCGCGCGCGATCGCGATGGGGTCGACGCCCGGGTGCTGTTCAAAGTGCCGGTCTTCAAATTCGATCAGCGCCAGACGGTACTTGCCAGGTACAGCGGCGGCCGCCGGAAAACGCCACTGACCATCAGCAGCGATTCGCGCGCCTAACAACTGCCCGTCGCGCGCCAGCAGCAGTGAAGATTCCGGCGCTGCGAACAAGGGCGAAGGCGGCAGACGCCAGAACCAGACGGCGATTGCCAACGCGAGCGCGAGGCTAACGATGCCCAGCTTGCGTTGCATCAGCGTGGCTGTCCTGCGACCTGCACCCATTGGCCCCTGCTCCGTGCGAACTTGCTCGCGTCGTACATCGCCTCTGTCGACACGCTCGGCAGGTAAAACCTGCCAACGTAGGTGGCGTTGACGCGAGTTTGAAAGCGGATCGATTGACCCGGGCGCAGGCCGAAGTACTGCAGCACTCGGTCATCGCGAATATCCATATGATCGGGTTGCGCTTCGGACCTGTCGCCGCTGTCCACGGCATTGTCCATCCGGTCGTTATGAATTTCCCAGCCTGCGGGCACCATCTGCGTCAGCGCAATATTGTCAATCCGCAGGGGGGTCAGGTTGCGCACCCTGATGTCAGCCACGAGGTCGGTCCCCTGGGCCACGCGGGTCACGTCGAGCGGTGCGCCGCGAGTATCGGTGTAGTTGACTTCCATTGCGAGTCCTGCCGACTCAGCGACGTCGCGACCCGCTGCCGGAATTCCGCGCAATGCCAGCGTCGCGAACAGCACGCGCTGCGAATCGTTACGCAGCAGGATGCTCTGGCCATTCACAGGCAGGTTGCCGAGTTCACGCTGGTACAGCGGTTTGCTCGCGCTGATGCGTTCTGGTTTCGAACCTGCCAGCGTGACCTCGGCTGTGAAACCCGGGCCGCTGCCATTACCGGCGAAGCGTGCCATCGCCATCAGCGAGTAGGCGATCTCCTGCGTGCTGTACCAGGATTCGGACGCGAGTTGCGTTGAGATGGCGCGCACCAAGTCCGCAGTCCGGTCGTAGCGGCCTAGCGTGACCAGGCTCTGCAGCAGCATGGCCCGATCGCGCAGCGGCGAACCGAAAGTCTCATAACTCCCGCTGTCGCGGACCGTCAGTGCGGCTGCGGCGGTCATGGCCCTGGCGATGTCCGGGAGGCCCGCCAGCTGGTACGCAGCCGCCAGCGTCCAGGTCTCCACCGCCGGCAAGTCAGGGATTTCGCGCAGGCGATTCATGGCCCCGACATCCGCCGCGCCCGCGAGCGCTAACACGTAGAGCCGGTACGACTGGCCCATGGCGGCGCCTTTGACTATCGCTTCGCGACTGCCATCAGAGCCCTGGCGGGCTTGCTGCCAGCGCGGCGCAGTCCACGACGAGGCCTGTGCTTTCAATGCCCGCAGCGCGCCTGAGCGCAATGAACCGGGCAGGCTGTAGCCGGATTTTTCCGCTTCGATCAGGAAGTGCGTCGCGTATGTGCTGGACCAGGACTCATAACTGTTAGCTTCAGGAGTTGCGAAGCCACCACTGGCACCCGGCCAGTAGCTGAAGGCGCCGTTGGCCAGCTGGAAAAATCGCAGGCGTTCGATGGCGGCGCGTACGTTTTCCTCGATCTGGCGTTTTCGGCCATCCTCCAGAGCTAACAGCGTATTGAGGTAGAGCTGCGGAAACACCGCCGACGTGGTCTGCTCGAGGCAGCCATGCGGGTACTGGATCAGATAGCGCAAGCGCGCGTCGAGATTCAACGGCGGTACCGCGGAAAGTTCCACCGTCCCCTTGTTAGTGCCGGCGAGCCCGAAGGGCGTCGCCGTGGTTGACCAGCTCTCGCCAGGCTGCAGCACCTTGTTGTGGTAACGGGTACTGAGCGGATTCGGGCTGCGTACCTCGATGTATACCTCGCCTCTGGCGCTGAAGCCGCCGCCGCTGGCCGCAAAACGCACCCGCGACTGGCCCAGCTTGTCGCCGGTGCGCACGCGCAGCAGGCCAATGCGTTCATCGGGCTTGGCGAACAACACGTGCACCGCGCGATCACCGACCGTCTGCATCAATCCGTCCGTTTCAATCGTCAGTGTGACGTCCTTGATGCCGGGTTTGGTGACAAACAATGACACCGGCACGAGGATTTCCTCGCCCGGTCCGGCGACCCGCGGCAGGGTCGGCAGCAGCATCAGCGGCTGGCGTACATACACGGATTTTTCCGCGGCGCCATAAGCCCCTCGCTCACCGGCGACCACCATGACCCGCACCGCGCCCACGTATTGCGGCAGGTCGATCAGGTGACGGGCCCTGTTGCCGGCCTGCAGCTGAAAGGGCCCGAGAAAACGCACCACCGGTGGGAAGCGCGATTTCTTTTCGTCCGGCTTGCTGGTCGGCGCCGCATCCGAGCCACCCAGTGCTAACAACCGTTCCAGTTGTGCGCTGTAGGAGCCGGCCACCTGATCGAACAGATCCCAGGTAGAAACACCGAGTGCCTCGCGTTTGTAGAACTCGCCGCGCAGGTCCGGCGTCTTGAAATTGGTCAGCGACAACAGTCCTTCGTCGACCACCGCGATCGTATAGGTCATGGCGTGACCGTTCGCTTCCGCCACGTCGATGCTGACTTTGGACTCCGGCTTCCATTCGTCAGCCGCGGTCAGCCTGGGCGAAAGGCGCGTCGCCGGGTCATTCACCAGCAGCGGCACGATGCCGTACAGTCGCAGTGGCCGGTCATTGTTGCGGTCGGCATGCGGTTGCACCAGCGTCACCGCGACGTACACGTTAGGAGCCATTTCCGCGGTTATCGGCACCTGGAAACGGGTCTTGCCGGCCTTCGGTTCGAGCCAGCGTGTTTCCAGGATGCGCGTGCCGTTCTCGATCGTGATCAACGCGCGGCCCTGTGCGCTTTCCGGCAACTGCAGCGTTGCGGTGTCGCCGGCCTGGTACTGGTCCTTGTCGGCGGTGACGGTCAGCACGTTAGCTGCGGGCCCGGATTGCTCGCGTTCCTTGCCGGCCCACGCCGGCCAGTCGATGTAGAAAGTGCGCCCGGAGCAATGCCCGCCTGCCGGATCGCAGACGCGAAGAAGATAACGGCCCCAGTCCGGATAGTTCACCCGGAATTTCCAGACGCCGCGGCCGTTGGTGGTCGCGACCTTGCCGGTGCGCAGCACCGAATTGCTTTCACCTTCGACGTACTGCGCCAGCGAATCCGCGCCCTTGTCCCACCACCAGCGCCACTCGACTTTGTAGAGCGTGACCTCAAGTTCCCTGATGGAGACCGGTTTGCCGTCGGCGTCCAGGCTTGCGATCTCGAGCGTGTGGTCCTGGTCGGTCAGCAACATGTCACGGGCGGCGTCTCCTTTGGGCAGGCGCACGCCGACGAAATTTTCGTAAGGGGCGTACGGGGTCGTGTCCCGCAGCATGCTGAACGCGCCGCCGCGCTCGAAAACACGGGTTGTAAATGTGGCGGACAACATCCCGGGCGACGCGCTGTCGAGCTTGAGCTTGTGGTCGAAACGCGCGTTGCCGTTGTCGTCGAGGGCGCCCTCGAATACCGCGATAGGTTCGGCCGCAAAGCGACGTGCCGGATCGTCGAAACTGAAATCGCTGAAACTCGAGAAAGCGGTCGCTGTGGGGGTCAGGCGCACGCTGACATCGGCCTTGAGTCCCGCGGCGGTCGCACCTGACAGCCACTGCGAACTGATGGCGCCGGCGATCGGCCTGCCGGCACGCAGGCGCGCAGCGCCGAGATCGAGTGCAATCTTCAACCTGTTAGGCATGACGGTTTCGATCTTCAGGCGCTTGCTGAAGCTGGAACCGCCCAGCACCGCCTTGGCGGTCCAGTTGCCGGTCGCTGCGGCCGGGTTGGTCTGCATCGTAAATGCATAGAATCCGCCGACCGGCCTGGTATTCACCTGGCTCTGCACCAGCCGGCTGGACGGGTCATAAAGCTCGAGCGTGACCGGATGATCGGCCGGCAGGTTCCGCTCCTTGTCCTGCAGCACGAAAGTCAGGTACAGCGTATCGCCCGGACGCCAGACGCCGCGGTCGCCATAAATGAAGCCCTTGATGCCGCGGCTCACGGTTTCGCCGCCGACGTCGAAATGACTGACGGGCAGGGCCGCGCCAGCCGCGAGTTTCAGATAGCCCTGCTGGTTGTTAGCTTCCGCGACCAGCAGGTAAGGCGTGCCCGCGGTGGTCAGGGTCGCAAGTCCGCTGCCGTCGGACGTGGCGCCGCCTATTTCCTGGTTCTGGTAATTGCGCACCGACAATTTCACGCCGGGCAGTGCCCTGGCGCTGCGCAGATCGGAAACCATGATCAGCAGCTGGCCACGCTGGTCACGCTTGGCTAACAAACCGATGTTGGAGGCGAGCAGGTTGCGTGATGCCGTGATGCCGTCGGCGTACTGGAAATAGGCGATGTCACAGGGATCATTACGTTTTTCCCATTGACCGCCGCCGCCGTAGTACTGCTCGACAAAATCCCAGTTGCTCTGCGTGGCACTGTCACCACTTTCCTGATTCGGCGGACTCTGAGGCGCCGCCCTGTCAGTCGTGGTCAGCGGCGTGTCGCAACGGTAGTCGCTGTCCGCCGGCGTAATCTGCAGTGTCAGTTGGAACATGCCGCGCGGGTACTTGCGCAGCAATTCGCCGACATCGAGGCTGTAACGCTGCCAGCGGCCGGTGCGCGGCCCGGTCAGATCGATCTTCTTGCGCCACAGGACCCGGCCGACCCGGCCCATTTCCTGTTCGCCATCCAGGCCGTTGACCTGCAGGAACTGCGCAACGTTATCTTCATAGATCCGCGTCGCGAGCACATTGACCGAACGCGCACTGACGGCCTCGAAGGGAATTGAAATTGTGCTGCTGTCCGGCAGGATGACACCCTTGCCAACCCAGCGGACCTGGGGTTTGGTGCTGGTGAACTCGAGCGGGTACGTCCGTTGCTGGTCGAGCGGCTGGCCGCGCTGGTTACGAATGCCGGGCTCCAGCGTCACGGTCACGGCGCCTTCCACCTCGCTGCCGGGATAGATGGTCAGCAGATTGTTAGTAACGCGCGTTGTGAACTGGAGGTCGCCGAGTCGCACCAGGCCGCTCAGGTTCTGGTTGTGCGCCAGCGCGTCGGAAAAGGTGATGACTATCTGGCGGCGGCCTTCTGTGTCGAGCGCTTGCGCATCCGCAACCGTGAATGCGCCGCGCGCGGGAACTTCGGCGGTCAGCTCGCCGGCGTTGCTGGCGCCTATTGCCTGGCCGTTCCAGCGCAGAACCGCCTTGCTTGCAGTTCGCTGGCGCGGCAAACTGGCACTGGCGAAGTAATGTTTCAGGTTGTCGGCGTCATGCGTCCACTGCAGGGCCACCGGCGCGTCGAGATGGCTGAGCGTGGCCAGCTTTGCCACGCGTGCGGGATCTTCGGCGTCCGCAGTAACCAGCAGCCCGCGCAGGATCATGCGCTGATCGTCCGCCGGATCCGATTCGAGTGCCTGTACGCCGACATCGAACTGCGGCGACTGCACGCTGAAGTGGAACTCATAGGGCGCGAGACCCGCCGGCATGTTGGCGAGGCCGGCGGGCAGCACGCGCACCGTGTAGTTCTGCCCGGGAATTAAATCCGCGGCCGGGTGAAATACGATCTCGCGCCTGCCGATGAATTCGATGCTGCCCCTGATCGCCGGATCGAACTCCAGCACCGCGGATTTGTCAGCGCCCGGTTTGTTAGCATCCGGTCCGAAATCCACCTTGAACAACACGCGGATCTCGGATTTGCGCGACACACTGCCGTTGGTATGGCCGGCCATGATGCTGCTCCAGGTGGCCAAGGTCTCCGCATCGGCGACCGCCTGGTCGGCCTTGGGCTTGCAGCCTGTGAAACAGAGAGTTGCGGCGAGGACGACACAAACAAGAATGCGGTTGCGCATGACGGAGACCTTCCGGGAATTCAGGCCTCAGATTCTAGTGCGACTTGTGGCGCCGCAAGTGTTGCAATTGTGGCGAATTCGGGCGCCCTGACAGGCTGGGCGCGCGCGTGTCAGATTGAGATAGTCGGGCGAGCGCGATTGGCGCGGCCGTGACTATCGCGCCCGACGCCCGCGATATGACCCGTCAACCCGCCTTGATGTTAGTGCGACACGCCGCTAGCTGCGGCGCGTATCGCGAATCTGTTGCATGCCGATACGCAGATCCAGCATGCGCCGGAATTCTTCTTCGCCGAAGAAGCGCTGTGCCAGCACGTTCATCGGGTCTTCGCGGTAGCCGATTTCGCGGACATAGTAGTCGTAGTGCTGCTGGGCGGCACGTTCAGATTCAGGCAGCGGATGCTGGTCCGCTTCGTCCAGCCAGCCAAACCAGCGGTCGACGAATTCCTTGAGATAGGTCTCGCAGACGTCGATGTTAGCGTCGTTGAGTTCTCCCATGATGCTGGTGGCGACCGGTGACATCAGGCCGCGCAGGTAGGTGCCGTGGCTCCAGTTCCAGCTGAAACTCGGGTGGCCGCGCAGCTTGATGGCGCTGGCATTGGCCGGCTCATAGTACTTGCGAACGTAATCGAGGTTCATGCGCGGATCGAGCCGCGGCGTATAGTCGGCATAAAAGAACAACTTGGGCACCGTGCCGAAGATGATCACCAGGTGCGGCACGCGATTCTGCTGCGACAGGAAGGCGGTGGCGTTCATGTCCAGCAGGCTGGCGCGGCGGTTGCCGAGCCATGAATGCACCAGCCAGTCCATGCCCTGGCCCGTGTACGCGGTAAACGACCCTTCCATGCCCCTATCGAGCGAGGTGTAGTACTCCCGGCCGTTGCTGGAAGGGTGCTTGTCGACCACGAACCGACCCTTGATGCGGTCGACGATGCCGGAATGGATGCCCCAGCAGCGTTGCCAGGCCGCACTGACGTCGACGTTAGGCTGCTCGGCCAGGAACTCGGTGATGGTCTTGATGTCCAGTTTGGTGCTCATGGGACCAAGCATTGCAGCAATGCTCCGCGCCGTGCAGCAGCGCGCCCGGTGGTGTCCGAGCCACGGATAGGGTTGCGGCACCGCGCTTGTACAACTGGCGGAAATGTCAATTCCTGCGATGATCAGGCCATGGCAACGACAAGACGCAAAGTAATACTGGGTAGCGGCGCGGTTCTGGTGGCGAGCGGCGGCGCCTATCTGGCCGCCCGGCGCCGCTTCGATGGTCCGGTGCAACGGCCGGCCGGCGTACCTGTTAGCAAATTCGACAAACAGGCAACCGCGGAACAAGTGACCCTGGGCCTGGACCTTGCGGGTAAAACCGCCCTGATTACGGGCGCCACATCGGGGCTGGGGCTTGAGACGTTGCGAGTACTCGCGCTGCGCGGCGCGCATTGCATCGTTACGGGCCGCACGCTCGACAAGGCGCGCGAGGCCTGTGCCAGTGTCACGGGCAAGACCACGCCGGTGGCGCTGGAGCTTGAGAAGTGGGACACGATCGTCACTGCCAGCAACGAGATCCGCGCGCTCGGCCTGCCGATCGACATGCTGGTGCTGAACGCGGGCATCATGGCCTTGCCCACGCTGGAAAAAGTCTATGGCCTCGAAAAGCATTTCGTGGTCAATCATCTGGGTCATTTCATCCTGGCCAATCGTTTGCTGGATCAGGTGAAGGCCGCCGCACAGGGACGTATCGTCGTGGTGTCGAGCCGCGGGTATCAATGGGCGCCCGCGACCGGCATCGAGTTCGACAACCTGGGCGGCGATCGCGACTACCAGCCTAACAAAATGTACGGTCAGTCAAAACTGGCGAATGTACTGATGACCCTGCAGCTCGCGCAGCAGCTGCGCGGCACGGCAACCACCGCCAATGCCGTGCACCCCGGCATCATCAACACCAATCTTGGCCGCCATATGTCGGCATGGACGCACGCGATTACGCCGTTGATTGGCTGGACTTTCATGCGCTCGATCGAGCAAGGCGCCGCGACTACCTGTTATGTCGCCACCGCTCCCGCGCTTGCGACTGTCAGCGGTTGCTATTTTGAGGATTGCAATCCGGTCGTGCCGGCGGCGGGCAGGCACATGGACGACCTGCAGCTCGCGCAACAGCTGTGGGACAAGTCCGTCGAGCTGACCGCCAAGTACATCGTCTGATTGATTGCGAGGAATTGATTCAAGGAGTGCACGGATGCACCGGCTGATATTTGGCGGTTTACTGCTCGCGGCGGCGCCATGCGTCGCGGCGGAAGACGCGGCCACGGTTGTTGCCAGGGCGCATTCCGCCTGGCTGCGCGGCGCCGAACCGGAACTCGCGCAGCTCGCAACGGCTAACACGAGATGGGCGGCATCCTCGACAGCCGCGGAACTTTTCGCGCACGCGTTCATCCAGTTTCGTTCCGTGCAGTTGGCATCAGTAAGGAAAGACCCGGACGCCGCTACCAGAGCAGGCGAGGCCTGTGCTGCGAGCGCCGGTAAAGCCGCAGCGGCGGCCAAGACCGGTCCGCTGGCCGCAGAATCCTGGGCGTTGCAATCCGCATGCTATGGATACATGGCGGGCCTCGGCGGTATGTTCGCGGGTATCCGCAACGGCCGCGCCAGCGGCACGGCGATGCAGCAGGCGCTGGCGGTCGATTCACGAAATCCACGGGTGCTGTTGGTCGATGCCTTGGGACTGTATTTCCGGCCCAGGATTGCCGGTGGTGACAAGGTAAAAGCCTGCGCGCGTTTTCGCGAGGCAGGCGCGGCCTTCGATCGTGCGGGTTTGTTGCCTGCCAGTGGCTGGGGCCCCGCCGAAGCGCATTTCTGGCTCGGCCGCTGTTTGTTAGGTTCGGATGATCAGAGCAGCGCCCGCCGCGAGTTCGAAACGGCGCTCAAATTGGCCCCGGAGTTTGCGGCCGCACGGCGGGCGCTGTTGCCACGCGGCTAGAAAATACCCAACGCCAGCGCGCTGGCAAAAGTCAGACCCAGCTCGCGGCAACGCGCAAGGGCAGCAGCGTCGGGCGCGCCGCGCACGATCAGCGGCTCGGCGATGACGCGGAAGCGATAGCCGGCGGCAATCCGGGCGATAGCTGCCGCCGTACCGGTACCGTCATTGCCGGCACTGATGTAAACCGCATACGGCAGACCCTCACGCCTGCCCTCGGCTGGATAAAAAGTCCGGTCGAAAAAATCCTTGACCGCTCCGGACATGTAGGCGAAATGCTCGGGCGTGCCGATCAGGAGGCCATCGGCCCACAGCAGGTCGTCAATTCCCGCCTGCAGTGCCGGGCGGGTCCGCAGCTCCACCGGGTCCTCTGCAGCCGCTATTCCGGAGGCGACCGCCGCCGTTAGCTTTTCGGTGCGACCACCCACGTGGCCGCCATGGATCAACAACAGTTGTTTCATGGACTTAACGGTCGTTCGACCTCAAGTTTGCTGCGCTCCGCGGCACGTCAATCTAATCTTGCGCAGGAATGCTGCCACAAGCACGACAGGGACTGGTTATTTTGCTGACATTGTGCCTGGCCCGGGCCGTTCTGGCGGCACAGGAATCCGCGACCGCCGACGCCGGCGGCGTTAAGGTCGCAACCGCGGCCCGGGTGACATCGCGGCCGCGGATCGATGGCGTGCTCGACGAGCCCATGTGGCGCGAGGCGACCCGCATCACGGACCTAACGCAATGGTTTCCCGGCGATGGCGATCCGGCGACCGAGCCCACCGAGGTGCTGATCGCCCGCGACGACGACCACCTGTATATCGCCGCGCGCTTCGGCGACTCCGATCCGGGCGGTATCAAGGCGCAACAGCTGGTGCAGGGTTCGCAGGTTATCAACGACGACTACTTCCAGATAATCCTGGATCCCTACAACAGCAAGCGCACCGGCTACATTTTCTACGTCAATCCTAACGGCGTGCAGCGGGATGGCCTCGCGTTCGGTGGCATGGCATTCAACATGGACTGGGACGGCATCTGGGAAGCGGATGCCAAAATCAACGCCCAGGGCTGGGTGGCCGAAGTGGCATTGCCGTTCAAGACGCTGCTTTTCAGGCCGGACAACGACACCTGGCGCATCAATGTCATGCGCTCGATCCGCCGCAAACGCGAGGAACTCGCGTGGTCGCACCAGCATCGACGTTTCACCATGGATCTCAACGGCGAATTGCGTGGCATGCAGGGCGGGCGCCAGGGCTGGGGCCTCGATGTCGTCCCCAGCCTGGCGGTGTCGCAGCGTGAACGGTTCACGGTCGGAAATTCTGCCTTGGTCACCAAGCCATCGATCGATGCGTTCTGGCGCATCACGCCGAGCCTGACCGCGGCCGTGACCGTCAACACTGATTTTTCCGCAACCGAAGTTGATGATCGCCTGGTCAACCTGACCCGGTTCTCGCTGTTTTTCCCTGAAAAACGCGATTTCTTTCTCGACAACGCCGAGGTGTTTGAATTCGGCGGCCTGACGCAGAATGCGCGTCCGTTCTTCTCGCGCACCATCGGGCTGTCGTCTGCGGGGCAGCCTATCGATCTCGATTACGGCGCCAAGCTTGCGGGCCGGGCGGGACGCTTTGTGCTCGGTGCGCTGGCGGTGCGCCAAGACGCATCCGGGGCGGTGCCGGAGCGCGACCTGTTCGTCGGGCGCAGTTACGTCAACATCGGCGAACAGTCGACTCTTGGCGCCATCGTGACCCTGGGTGACCCGACCAGTACGCGCTCGAACCAATTGTTAGGTTTTGACTTCAACTACCGGGATCGTTTCGGCAGGCTCAATGAGATCCTGGACGTCAAGGGCTGGTGGCAGGAATCAACGGCGCCCGGCCTTGGCAGCGACAACGCCGCCTGGGGCCTGAATCTTGCCTGGCCTAACGACAAGCTGAATGCCAGCATGAACCTCGCCGAAATCGGCCGTAATTTCAAACCAGCGCTGGGCTTCGTCAATCGGGTTGGCATTCGCCAGTACGATGCCGTTGCGAAATACCGCAAGCGCTTCGAAAACAAGGATGCGCGTTTCAAGAGCTGGCTTTTTGGCGGCGAGTATCACCAGGTCGATGCGCTGGCTGGCGGTCTGGAGTCACGCAGCATTCTGGCGACGCCGTTTTCACTGGACACGCTGCCCGGCGGCACGATCGCCATGGACCTGATCCGCAATACGGAGATCCTTGCCAGACCCTTCCTGCTGCCTGGCGGGCTGTCCGTTGCCCGGGGCCAGTACGATTTCGGCCGCGTCCGCTTTTATTCCACCATGGCGGGTTATCGCAAGTTCGGCGTAAACCTGGATCTCGAGACCGGCGATTTCTACAACGGCCGGCGTGATGACGCCAAGGTGACGCTGAACCTGAAGCCTAACAAGCATCTGCTGTTGAGCGGTGTCTACGCGATCAATCAGATCAATTTGCCCGGCGGGCGGTTCACGGTACGCAATTACGCACTGACCGCCAACGTGGCCTTCAACGTGCACTGGGCCTGGCTCAATGTGCTGCAGTACGACAACGTGTCGGGTCGCCTGGGTGTCAACAGCCGCCTGCGCTGGCTGCCCGGGGAAGGCCAGTCGCTTTACTTCGTCGTGAACTATGACTGGCGCGAGGACCCGTTCGGGAATTTCCGTCCGAATATTGCCGAAACCACGCTCAAGCTGAATTACACTTTTCGTTATTGATGATGGCGGCCTGCGGCGGAGCAACTCGTTGGGGTTTTCGGTCGCCAGACCTGTCAACCGATACCTGAATCCCGCGTTCAGCTAGTTGGGTCGTGTAAACCCGATAGGAGACTTATGAACACGAAGATATTGTTAAGCGTTGCCGCCCTGATGCTGGGCAGCGCGGTGGCTGCCGCGGAGGACAGCGCGCAGCGGCCGAAGTTCGATACCAATGGTGACGGCTCGATCGACCTGGCCGAACTCCAGGCGGTGCGACCTAACGCCACGGTGGACCAGTTCAATGCGGCCGACAAGGACCACAACGGCCTGCTGTCCCGGGATGAAGTACGCGATGCCGCACGTGCAATGCGGGGTCCGCCAATCGATACCAACAAAGACGGCGCGATTTCCTTCGAGGAACTGCAGGCGCAGCGGCCTAACGTGACGCAGGAGCAGTTCGCGGGCCTTGATGCCGACAAAAATGGCACCCTGAGCCGTGAAGAGCTCCGCAGTGGCATGGGACGTCGTATCTTCAACCGCCTTGACGGCGACAACAGCGGCGGCATCAGTTTCGATGAACTGGCCCAGCGCATGCCGCAGTTGAGCCAGGAGCGATTCAACAAGCTGGACAAGGATGGCAATGGCCAGTTGTCGCAGGGCGAGTTGTCGGCGGCACGTCCGCCGCATCGCGGTCCGCGGCCTGCCGGTGCGGATGGCATGCGTCAGCGTCCGGGCGCTGGTGCCGGTGGTGCTCGTCCGCCGCGCCCGCGGCCACGCGGCTGATATTTGTTAGCTAACCGGGCGGTGTCGGCGGCATGACTGCCGTCGACACCGCTGCGCCCCGTGAACGCGGCGCAGCACTCGCGCCCGTCAGCAGGCGCTGCAGGTAGTAAGGCGCAATCAGGTGGCAATAGCGCGTGCCGCGAAACTTCGGCGGCGCATCCAGATATCGTGGGTCCAGCCAGTCGTTGCGCATCGCGCGGCTCTGGACATGCAGCACACCCTGCGCATTTTCCCAGGCGATTTCGTGCGGCTTGAGCCACTCCGTGCCGAGGTTTGTCAACTCTTCGGCGTCGAAAACGATCTGCCGGCCGCCATCGAAGCGCAACTTGCCATGTCGGCCGCGCCTCAGGCTTGCGAGCGCAACCGCCAGGCTGCGCTCGTTAATCGCCGCGCACAATCCTTCAGCGCCAGCTGCCTGATCACCATATTCAGCGCGCAGATGATCAGTGGTCTTCATCTTGCAGGAAATCATCTTGAGTCGCGCGCGCGCTGCGTCTTCGTACCAGTGGAACTGCTCGGTTTCCAAAGGCCGCACCCTGGGCTTGGACAGGACAAACGCCTGATAATCGTCATGAACAATATTTTCGGCGCGCAGTGCTGTCGAACTGATGAGCTGCTGCGCGTCGCTGCAGAATTCGAGCAGCGGCCAGGCGGCCTGCATGTCCGGGCGCGGGGTCGTCCCGGCGCAACCCAGGGCGCCCAGAGCCGCGAGCACCGCCATGATTAACGATTTCTGCATCGTGACAGGCTATGCCATCGGAGCGCATGCGACAACCCGGCGCGCCGCATCGCGGTCGCCAGGCGAATTGGCGCCGCGCAAAGGTCGACTAATTCCATCGGCCCACTATGATCGCGCGTTAGATGAGCCGTACACCTGAAATCGTGCTGCTGCTGCTGGTATCTGTGCTGAGCGCCTGCGGCCGACCGGGCGGGCACACGTCCGCCAGGGACTTCGCTATCCCCATCAATCTCAGATGCACGACCTGTGACGATTTCATCCGTTGCACCCGGCAGGATGCGCCAATGAGCGCGCCGACCGGGTGGCGGGACAGCACGGTATATCGTCTGCAAGAGAAGACCTTCTGGGCGCAGATCGCGACGATTTCCGACTATCTGCTGCAGTTTTTCCGTGACAAGACGGTCGATGAACGCCCATTGGCGATCTATCGTCAAACAGCGGACCTTCGAATTATTGAGCATGATCGCGGGTGGCGCGCGCAAATCGACGTCGCGGCCGCGCGCATCACGGTACCCGATCACAGCATCGACCAGCGTAGCGGCGGGTGGTACGACGCGGCTGGCAGGAATGTCGGACAGTGCAGGGCGTTGCCGCGTCGCGCAGGGTATGCGCTGGTGCGCGAGTTCCTCGGCAAACCCGCGCTGACCGGCGGTGGCGCCGCTCCATGAGGTCCGCGCTGCGACGCTTTGGCCGTGGCAGCGCGCTGGTGCTGCGCTTTCTGATGGCGCTGTTTTTTTTCAGCGCCGCGGCTAACAAATGGCTCGCTGCGTGGATCTGGTCGGACAAGTTGCAGCGCGTTTTCAGCGAACGGCTGGGCGAGATCGATCCGGAATCGTTCGGCGCCCGCTTTATCGAAGCTTGGGGAATCCCGTATTTTCGCTGGTTCGCTGTCGTGGTCACACTGGGAGAGACCGCGATTGCGTTCGGTTTGTTAGCTGGATGCATGACGCGTGGCGCCGCGCTGGGCGCGATGCTGATGATGTTCTGCTTCGCGATGGGCGGCTATTACGACGCTTCGCTGATCGCCCTTGCCCTGATGTTCCTGCCGCTTATCCTGCTGCCAACGGGACATACTTTCGGTCTGGACCGGCGCCTGCATGAGCGTTTCCCAGCTTCGATTCTGTTTCGCTGAGCAACGCCTGGTGACCAATGCCTGAACCATCGACCCACAAGTTTGGCCCGATCGCGCTCGCTCCCGGAGTAACGGCCCGCCACACGCTGTGTTATCTCTGGGCGGCTTTTGTCAGCATTGGTATCTTCACCTACATCACCACATTGCAGCCCTACGTGCTGCGGGTAAACCTCGGGATTGCGCAGGGCGACACCGGCAAGATGGGTGGCAGCCTGCAGTTCTGGCAGGAGATTGTGGGACTGCTGTTGATCGGCCTGATCGGTGCGTGGTCGGACCGTATCGGACGGCGCATCGTGTACATCGTCGGCTTTCTGGTGGCGGGGCTGGCCTACGCCGCCTATCCATTTGCTAACGACTACGGCCAACTGCTGATCTATCGACTGATATTCGCGCTTGGGGTCGCGACCCTGGGCGGCATGTTAGCAACGGTGCTGGCGGACTACCCACAGGAACGCGACCGCGGCAAACTGGCAGGCATCGCGTTTTTTCTGAATGCCATCGGCGCACTGATATTTTTCACGCTGCTGAATCGCCTGCCGTCCGTGTTCACCAGCCGTGGCCTGGACGAGCTGTGGGCCGGCCGGGCGTCGTACCTGTTTGCGGCGGGCGTCTGCCTGGTGAGCGCACTGATCATGTTCGGCCTCAAGCCCGGCCGCCCCGAGCAGGTGCAGCCCAGGGTGACGCTGCTGGAGCAGGTGCGTTCCGGCATTGCGGCGGCCAGCCAACCGCGCATCAGGCTCGCTTATGCGGCGTCGTTTGCCGCGCGCGCGGATCTGGTGATCGTGGCGCTGTTCCTGGCGCAGTGGATGCAGAATGTCGCGCAAACCGAAGGCATGACAGCCGCGGAGGCCGCGAAAAGGCTCTCGTTGCCGTTTGCCGCGGTGCAGATCGCGGCGACATTCTGGGCGCCATTTTTCGGGTGGTTGTCGGATCAGCTGAATCGCGTGACGTTGCTGATCATTGCAATTGTGATCTCGATCGCCGGCTACGGCTGGATAGGCATCACGGCCGATCCGCTGCAGGCGGCGGCGGTGCCGGCGCTCATCGTGTTAGGTATCGGTCAGGCGAGCGGCATCCTCGGCACGCAGGTGCTGATCGGTCAGGAGGCGCCGGGCGCGATTCGCGGCGCGGTCATCGGCATGGTCGGCTTCTGCGGCGCAGTCGGTATCCTGGTAATTTCCAAGATCGGCGGCTATGCATTTGATCACTGGTTGCCGGGCGCGCCGTTCCTGATCATGGCCATGGCCAATGCCGCGCTATTGGTGTTCGCGATCTACGTGCGGCTGCGCACGCCCGGACCGATGGCCGCAGAGATCAGGGCAACGAAGCTGCTGTAACGGAAACAGGCCTGGCTACTTTTGCACCCAGGCACCGGCGTCGTTCTGGTAATACCAGCCAGCTTGTGCGTTGTCGTTCTCGTGCCAGCGGCGCGCAAAGATCTTGCGGATCTGCGGCTCCCATTCCGGGTGCTTGTTAGCTTTGGCAATTTCCAGGTACAGCGTGTCGCGGTCCTTGTTATCCTCGGCGATCAGCCGTCGCGCCAGGGCGCGATCAGGCAGCGACACTGCCGACTGGTCGCGCAGTTCAATGCGCCCATCATTGGTCAGACCGATTGCACCCGAGGTAAAGAAAGGTACCAGCTGATTCCAGCGCGCACTCATCGAAGCGGTCACCGCCCGGATTTCAGGGCTTTTGATGTCGATGTCCGCTTCCGCCTGCGCCTGCGCAGCGGGGATCAGGGCGCTCAGTACCCGATCAAGCGCGAGCAAGGGCATCTCCGACATGCCCAGCGGCTGCTCGCCGCGCGGCATGTTGGCGCCGCCCGGAGATGGAGCGGTCTTGCCGCCGCCGGTCACTTCGTTGATGACCTTGTCCGCAGCCTGTTCGACTGCGGCGGCCGGGAAGTACACGTTGATTGTCACGCAAGCGGCAACCGCCAGACTTGCGAGGCCTATCTGCCAGCGGGTATATTTTTTCATCATGGCTCCCATTTTCGACCTAACGGATGAATCTATCCTGAACAACTGCCCGGCAGTTTAACAATGCCGGGGCATTTGCATGCTATTTCCTGATTTCGATACTGCTGCCACTGTCTTTCATGGCATCGCCGATCTGACCGACCAGGACCGGCCAGTTCACGCTGCCGACGTTGCCGACGATGTTGATCCGCGGCAGGCCCTTGCCCTGCAGGATGTAGTAGCCGATGCCTGCGCGTTCAATGCCTGACATGGTGCAGATTTCGTTAGCCAGCTGGCAGCGGATGCCGATGCGATCATAGTCATATTCGTCAAAAAACTGCAGCAAGCCCGACTGCAGTCGCGCAAATCCGCCGCCGCCATTGTTACCGATGTCCGAGAGTGTGGCGACCGCTTTGGCGCTGATGCGATGCGGGTCCCGGTCGCCCGGCGGCGTGCCGAGCGTGGCATCGAATTTCACCGGCGACCAGTTGAACAGCTCCATGTCGCGGATCTGGCCTGCAAGGTGACCGGTGATCGAGCCGATCGAGAAAGTGTCGGTCACGATGGCGAGGTCGAGGTTTTCGAGCTTGATATCCGCAAAAAATCGCGGCCACGGACCTAACGGATCCTGCAGCTTCATATTGCTGCCGACGATCCGTCCCGCGAACACCTGGGCCACGACATCGCCGCTGAACGTGACCAGATCATCGCGATATTCGACCCGCGGAATTGTGCCGCCCAGGGTCCCGGCCAGCTGCGGCCAACCAAAGGCCTTCGATATCTGCGGCATGCCGATTGGTTGTATGCCGCCTTCAAAACTCCCTTGCAGGGAATCAAGACCGATATTGCTGATGCTCAGCAACTTGATATTGAGGCCGCCATCGAAAATCGGAATGCGGGTCGGTTTCGTCAACGCAAAACCTCGCCCTGCGGCGACGAAGTCGATACGCGCGCCGCCGCCGCTGAGGCCATAACTGCCGCCTTCGCGCCAGCTGAACCAGGAAGCGGGCACATCGGCCTGCGCGGCTTCCCGCCAGTGGAGCTCACCTTGCAGGCCCATCATCCGGAACCTGCCCTTGGTGTCTTCGAGGTCGAGGCCGCGGGTGCTGAGGTCGACCCGGCTTACCGCATTGTTAGCCAGCAACAGCTCGCCGCTTGCCTGACCCGCGGTCTTGAGGTCGCCGAAGACCGTCGCCGCAGCCGCAAGCTGGATCAGCGAGGTGTAGGCGGCGGGGAATTCCAGGCGCGTGATTCGCAACAAACCGCTGTCCAGCGCAAAGTCGGGCCCCAACCGCAGACCGAGACTGCCCTCGGCCTCCAGCAGTTGCCGCTGCCGCACGCGCAGCTCGGCAAAACGCAGCTGTTTGCCGTCGTAATCGCCGTGGCCGGATGCCAGCAGCGGGTTTTTCTGCAGATCAATCAGCGCCGGACCTAACAATGCTTGCCCGGATGTGCCGGCAAAATCTGTCGTCTGCAGCATGATGTCGCGGTCGCGCGGCCACTCAACATTCCCGCCTAACGAAAAAACCAGTTTTTCGCCGATGATCGTGGCGTCCGGATTGGTGAATTCAATGCCGGAGGCCAGCAATTTCCAGGTTCCCCGGGTCATGCCATTCATGCCGCTGAGACTGGCATCGAAATCAAAACGTCCGGCGATTTCGAAATCGTCGGGCAGACTGGCATAAGGTTCCAGCAGTTTTCTCAGCGGCTTGGCCTGCATGCCCAAGCTGTGAAGTCGTGCGCTCCAGCGGCGCGCATCCGCCCGGGCGGCAACGGTGGCCATGCCACCCGCCAACTGCCAGCCACTGCCGTCGAGGCTGAAGCTCTCCTGGTCAACGTGGTAACGCGCGGCAGCGGACATCCGCAGCGGACCCAGCGGGCTCGTGGCGCTGGCGAATTTCAAATTGGCGCACAGCGGAGCGGGGCCATTCAAATCGGCGGACGCGCAGTTCAAGCGCAATTCACGGTACTCACCTAACGGGCCAGGGAACATAACCCGTGCGGCGCGCATTTCCAGCGTTGCGCGGCCGTTATCGCCGGGCCGCAACGCAACCATGACCCTTTCCGCCTTGAAAAGGGGAGATTCGATGTACCGGGCGCTGAAAACGATTGCCTCGAGTGCGGCGGCCTGGCTGCCGGCACAAACAAGCATGAGGCATGACAAATGTGACGCAAGCTTCACCACTCTATTGTAAGTAAAAGCGGACCGGGGTGAATCGTCGTTTCGCGAAGAACTGAGTTAAACTGCGGCTGCTGACTTACACATTGGTGAGGCCGAATGGCGATGAGCGCAAAGCGAGCACTTATTGTCGACGATTCCAAATCGGCGCGCGCATTCCTGTCGCGAATTCTCGAAAAGTATGAGGTTGCGGTAGACACGGCGGAAAGCGCCGAACAGGCCATCGACTATCTCGGCGATCACCGCCCCGACGTCATTTTCATGGATCACTTGATGCCCGGCATGGACGGCTTCCAGGCCTTGCAGTCCATCAAGAGCAATCCCAGCACTGCGATGATCCCCATCATGATGTACACCTCGCAGGAGGGCGAGCTCTATCTGGGACAGGCCCGCGCACTGGGTGCGATCGGCGTGCTGCCCAAGCAGATAAAGCCTGCCGATGTATCGCGCGTGCTGTACCAGTTGCGCATTCTCTCGGAGCGCCGTGGCGCCGAAGCCCAGTCCAGTTTTCTGCCGGCTAACGCCAGCGCCCAGGCCGCAACGCGTTCCGCGGCGCGCGAACCTGCGGAAACAGGGCATCTACGCGTGGTCTCCAGCAGTTCTAGCGCATCCGCCAGCACCGATTTGCGCGCTCTGGTGGAAGCTGCTTTCGAGCGCCACATGGGCGACCTGCATCGCGCGGTCAACGCCGGGCTGGATGCGCAGTCGGAGCGTTTGTTAGGTGACGTCCGGGTTGCGGTGCAGGATGCCATGGGGCACAGCGCCGCAGCCGATGATCCGGATACCTCCCTGCGTACCTCGCGTTCCGGGAACAGCGCCAGTCGCCGGGCCTGGGGCCTGGCGACGTTTGCCGCGCTCGCGGCAGCGACGTTTGGCACACTGTGGTGGATTGAGGCCGGCGAAAGGCGGGACCTGGCAGGGCAGCTGCTGACCACAAAGCTGGAAACCGTGACGCTGGCGGAAAAATTGAACCTGTCGCTGCGGGCCGGGCAGCAGTCGGCGATCGTATTGCAGGATTTGCAGACCCGGGCGCTCGATGACTCGCGCGAGCGCCGCTTGCTGGTGCCCTACGGGGAGGCCGCATGGTCCGCGGATCGACTCGACAACCTGCGTGGCTTGTTAGCAAAACTGCAGGATGAGAAGTTTCATGGCACGGTGCTTGTCACGACCTACCCCGGGCGTTATTGCCTGCAGAAGACCGTGGACGGATTCGAACTGGCGGCGGACGCCAGTCTGGCAGCGCGTTGCGATCTGGTTGGCAACCCGTTCGACGAAAATCAGACCGCCGCATTGCGTGAACCACTGGTGTTTGCCAACCTCGCAGGCACGGTCCGTCAGCAATCCAAGGGCGCGATACGGGTACAATGGGTCAACGGGGCAGCCGATACCACCGCCGCACCGTACCCCGCCAGCACGGACAAGCTGACCGCCGGTGAGTGGAACCGTGCGGCCGCTGCGAATAATCGCATCGTGATGCAAATCAAACCGGCCGACGCGGGCCAGACAGGTAACTGAGCCGCTGCAGCAGGTTGCGACGATGAGCATAGTAGCTGACGACAGATTTCAACCGCCGTGGTGGTTGCGAGGCGGCCATCGCCAATCCATTCTGGTTGGACTGCCATGGCGTCGCAGTGCGATCGAGCGCCGGACACTCAGCATGCGTGCCGGCGCGCGTGAGTGGTTGATCGACTGCGGCGACGGCGTCGTTCTGCAAGCCTGGCACTCAAGTCCGGGCGCGCGCGGTCGCGGTACCAGCGGCAAAGTCGCGGTACTGATGCATGGCTGGGAAGGCAGTGCAGATTCGCTCTACCTTCTGTCAGCCGCGCAATCGCTGTTTGCTGCCGGGTTTGACGTCGTCAGGCTGAATTTCCGCGATCATGGCGCCACACATCATTTGAATGCGGAGCTGTTTCACTCCTGCCGACTCCAGGAAGTCATCGGCGCGGTGCGTGCGATTCAGGCTGAGATGCCGCGTAAAGCGCTTTATCTGGTGGGATTTTCGTTAGGTGGGAATTTCGCGTTGCGGGTTGCGGCTGCGGCAAGCGACGCCAAGATCGCAGTTGCCGGGACTTTTGCGGTATCGCCGCTGCTCGATCCGAAGCGCACGCTGCGCAAACTCGAGGAAGGCTCTCCGATCTACCACAATTATTTCGTGCTCAAGTGGGGACGGTCGCTGTTGAAGAAGCAGGAGGCCTGGCCCGATCGCTACCAGTTCCGCCCGGTCTTGCGCAGCCGCGATCTGTTCAAGATGACGGATGAACTCGTGCGGCAATTCACCGAATATCCCGACGTTGACAGTTACTTCGCCGGTTATGCGCTGACCGGTGACCGCCTGGCGTCGTTGGCAACGCCCGCGACGATCCTGACCGCCAGGGACGACCCTATTATCCCGGCGCTGGATCTTGATAACCTCGCGTATTCTGGGACGTTGCGCGTGCGTGTCACGGACAACGGCGGGCATTGCGGCTACCTGACAAATCTGACCGGCCCAAGCTGGGTAGACCGGATACTGCTCGAGGAATTTGCGCGCAGCTGAGCGGTCCGCTGCAAAACCTGATCCCGAGGGGCGTTTGGCCGAAGGCACACCATTCTCGCAGCGCAAAAACCGCAGTCGCGATAAAATGCGGTTCTGGTCACTTGAGGGTACCGTCATGCGCGCCCAGCTTGTTGTTGCGATTTCTATCCTGCTTGTCAGTTGCAGCGCCGAAAAATCCGATTGGCAGTCGGCCCAGTCGGCTGATTCGGTCGAAGCCTATGAGCAATTCATCACCAAACACCCGCAAAGTGCACTGGCCAACGAGGCGCGAGCACGCACCAGGCAGTTGGCGGAGGAAAAGGACTGGGAAAAAGCCACCAGTGTTGACACGGCTGATTCCTACCAGGCTTTTCTGGGCAAGTATCCGGATGGAAAGTGGTCCGAGGAAGCGCGCATCCGTGTCGAGAATTTCAATGTGTTAGGTGCGCCGGCGAATGCGGCTGCCGCTGCAGCGCCCAACGCGGCGAAGCCTCTGGAGACAGCGAAGCCCCCGGAAGCGGCAAAACCCGAAGCTCCGAAGGCCGCCGCGCCGAAGCCGGCTACTGCTGCAGCCCCTGCAGCTGCGGCCAAGCCTGCTCCCGCGGCGAAGCCGGCCGCTTCGATGCCAGCAACTGCGGCCAAGCCCGCCGTCAAGCCTGCTGCTTCGGGTGGCTACCGAGTGCAGCTCGGCGCCTTCTCGAGTGTCAACAAAGCAAACAGCGAGTGGCAGCGGCTGAAGGGCAAATATGCGGCCCAGCTCGGCAGCCTGTCGCCCAGCGTCGTGCCTGTGGATGCTTCGGCCGGCAAGCTGTTCCGCCTGCAGGCTCAGGTGGCCGACGAGGCACGAGCGCGCGCCACCTGCGGTGCTCTCACAACTGCTGGACAGGCTTGCGTCGTGGTAATGCCCAAATAGGGCTGACTGCGCCTCAAACTGACGATTTGTGTCAATCGGGTGGCCAGTAGAGCACCCGTAAGTCATTGTTTTTACTGAATTCGTTGGCTGGCACGGTGATTGCTTTGGATGGGGTTGTCAGATACGCGAACAACCTCCCCGGTGTTCGCATGCCTCGCGCCGCGTTCAGTCCCCTGTTCGCGGCGCTTTTTTTTCAGCGGCGAAAATGCCAACACTGACGTGCGGTGCCGCCAGCACCCGGTACCTCATGAAATATGGTGAGTTAATCGAAATGAAACTGACCGCTCCTGATTTTGCGCCCTGACCATGTCCGATCACGGTTCCTCCGCCAAGGCGATTCTCTATGCCTTCACCGCGAATCTCGGCATAGCGCTGGCGAAACTGTGGGCCGCATTTTTCACTGCCTCGGGATCGATGCTGGCCGAATCGATTCATTCGTTCGCCGATTGTGGCAACCAGATCCTGCTGTGGGTTGGGCTGCGCCAGTCACAACGCCCACCGGATGCGCAACATCCGTTAGGTTATGGGAAACTTTCCTACTTCTGGAGCTTTCTCGTTGCCATCCTGCTTTTCAGCATGGGCGGCCTGTTTTCGATCTACGAGGGCTGGCACAAATTGCAGGCGCCGGAACCGCTGCGCCAGGCCTGGGTTGCGTTGCTGGTGTTGGGTCTGTCGATTTTGCTGGAATTCAGCTCGTTGCTTGGATGCCTGCGCGAGGTAAAAAAACTGCGCAAAGAAAAGCCCTTGCTGGCGTGGCTCAAGGCAACCCGCAATGCCGAACTGGTGGTCGTACTCGGCGAAGACGTCGCCGCGCTGTTAGGCCTGGCGATTGCATTCACTTTTCTGGGCCTGGCGGCCGCGACCGGCAACACGGCATTCGATGCCGCGGGCTCCATCGCGATCGGCATGGTGTTGATGTGCGTGTCCGTGTTTGTCGCGTCGCGCATCAAAGCCCTGATTATCGGTCGTTCTGCGGAAGAGGATCTCCAGACTGAAATCCGCGCCGAAATCGACCGCGATCCGGGCATCGACAGGCTGCTGAATGCGATCACGCTACAGCTTGGCCCACAGGTGATGTTAGCCGTGAAGGTGAAAATGAAACCCGGTATCAGCATTGAAGAGGCTGTCGAGCGCATCAATTCGCTGGAACGGCGCATCAAGCAGCAGTTTCCGGAAGTGGCCTGGTGTTTCGTCGAACCGGATGTCGAAGACTGAGCCGGCGACTGAATCCTGTCAGGAACCGAAGCGCGGGCCACCGTCGCGCAGAAATTTCAATTCCGCGGGCGTGGATTCGCGCCCCAGCATGGTGTTGCGATGCGGGAAGCGGCCGAACTCCGCAATGATGCTGCGATGCAGTTCCGCGAATCGCAACATGCTGGCGAAGTGTTTCTCCATGCCGGCCGGCGCCTCGGTCAACAACAGGCGCGTCGCGACCACCGATTCGTCCTGCAGTGCCAGCGATTCGGCGTGTTGCAGCGGCATGTAGAAAAAAATGCGTTCGACCGGCGTCAGCGTGGCATCCGCCGCGGTATGCAGTCCTTCGAGCGCAAGCCCTGCGGCGCGCAGGTCGGCTGCGTAGGCCTGCGCTGTACCGCGGTACACCTGGCGCGGAAACTGATCCAGCAAAATGATCAACGCCAGGCGGCGCCTCGGGCTGTCGGCCCAGCTATCGAGTTCGCCGATCGCGGCACGCTGAATTGCCGCGCCAAAGCGCTGCCGGATGTCGTTATCCTTGTTGGACAATATTTCGCGCGAACCCGCGTTGCCAAACCAGAAGCTCATGCGTTCGTTGAGCCGCATCGCCGTGTACGGCTTCGGGCCGAACCAGAAATTCAGAATGTCGTGTGCGTGATCCAAGGGACTCAGACGTCGCGCAGCATGAACATGTCGCCAGGCTCGCCGCTCTGGGTCGCGATGGCCTTGCTGCGCAGGTAGCGGGCAATGCCCGAAGGTCCCATGCGCGAGCGACCGAGTCCCGAGAAATTGAATCCCTCCCATTCGAACTCAAGCACCATGCTCGATAACGAGCAATCGTTGATGCTGACGAAACCGGCGTTGAGCTGCTCCGCAATCGCGTTAGCTTCGGCAAGGTCCGCGGACAGGACATTGGCCGACAGCCCGAAGTCGCTGTCGTTCGCGAGCGCGACGGCCTGCGCGGTCGTCTGGAATGGCATCACCGGGATGACCGGGCCGAAAGTCTCCTCGCGCATGATTTTCATGTCCTGGGAGACATGGCTCAGCACGGTCACTTCGCACCAGCGGCCGCCGCGCTCGACGATATGCCCGCCGAGTTCGCAGCGCGCGCCGTGCGCAAGCGCGTCTTCTATGTGCGCGCGGACGATGTCGGCCTGCCGCCCCATAATGAAAGGCCCGATGTGGCCCTGCGGGTCGTCACAGGTGAGAGTGATCCGCCGGCCACGATCTAACAGACGCGCCATGAACCGGTCGTGCAGCGAATGATGCACATAGATGCGCTCCAGCGACTGGCAGGCCTGGCCGGTGGCCTGCGCCGCGGAGCGCAGCACGATCTGCGCCGCGCGATCCGGATCGGCCGACGCGCAGATGATCACCGCGTCTTTGCCCCCCAGTTCCAGGAAGGCCGGGATGAAGCGCCGCGCGGCATGCTCGGCCACGATACGCCCGGTTTTCACGCTGCCGGTGCAGACGACCGCGTCCACATGATCGATCAGGTCAGCGCCGGTCGTGCCCGGGCCGCGTACTACGCGCACCACGGATACTAACGCCGGCACCGCCGCAAAGACTTTCAGCAACGGCTCGACATAGCGCGGCGTCACCTCGCTCGGCTTCAACACCACGCCACAGCCGGCGATCAACGCCGGGATGGTGTCGATCATCGACAGGAGCAGCGGAAAATTCCACGGTGCAATGACACCGACCACGGCGTAGGGCACCAGTTGCCGGCGGCCGCTGATGCCCGGCAGGCTGGCGTCGCGCGGGCCGGTAGCTGCCAGCACTTCGGTTGCGAAATTCAGGTTGTGCGCAATCATCCCCTGTACGCCGCCGGCTTCCACGATGGGGATGCGATGACGGCCGGTATCAAGCGCCAGCGCGGCAGCCATTTCAGAGCCAAAGCGTACGAACGCTGCTGACAATTCGCGCAGCGCCCGCGAACGGCCCTCGAGACCCAGCGCCTGCCAGGCCGGCTGCGCCGCGCGCACCTGCGCACAGGCCTGCGCCACCTCGCTGCGGCTGGCGACCGGGAATTCATAGTCCGCGGCGCCAGTCCGCGGATTGTGCGCTTTCATAACCCTTGACCTAACAAACCAGTCGGTGTCGGTGGTGCGAGCTCGGGCGCGGCGACCCGCAGCATTGCCCAGGCGAGGCACAGATTCGACGATATCACCGGCAGCCCGCCTTCCTGGCGCAGCACTTCCAGTGCCCGTATCGTCGGCATGCCGGTGCCACTTGCGACAATGCAGTCGACGCCCTGCTTTTCGACCTTGCGCACCGCGGCCAGTGCGTCCGCGCTTGTTAGCTCGTAGATGTTGTGGGTGTCGATCAGATCCGGATCGACGCGCAGTTTGCCGATGACCTCGATGTCGCTGTCGCGCCAGTAGGCGTAACCAGCTTCGGCCAGTGCAACTGGGTAGGGCGAGACCAGCGCGATGCGGCGCGCGCCCGCCAGGTTCAGGAACTGCCGAATCGCCTGCGCGGCGGTGATAACCGGGATACCCATTTGCACTTCAGCCTGTCGGGTGAGTTCGTCTTCGAGAGCGCGGCCGGCAAGGTAAGACGAGCCGGTGCAGCCGAAGCCGAAGACCGCAATCTTCAGGCTGCCGAAACTGCGCACCGCTTCGGGCATATGACGGATGTAGTGGTGCAAGCGTTCTTCGACCGTCGGAGAACCGTGCGTCAGGCGCGTGCCGTAGACAGCAATCGTGTCCGGCAGCAGCAGGCGCATTTCCGGTTCCACCGTAGGATTGGCTTGGGGTGTAGCCACGCCCACGCGCGCGCGCGGGCCGTAATCGGCAGTCTTGGCGACGGTTGCAGGCATACGAAAATCTCCTCAACCCGAAAGTCTAGCTGCTGCGTTGATGAATTTCCGGACGCGCTACACTGACGGTCACTAGAGACGAGGTTGCCAGGATGACACGACGCATCACCAGATTGGTGTTATTGGCCGGTTTCTGGGCGATGACCGCCGTGGCCGGCGAGGTAACCGTGCCGCCGGGCTTGCAGGGCTGGGAAGGCTGGGTACTGCATGGCGCGGAGCATCGCCGCTGCCCGTTCCTGTTTGCGCAGGACCCGTCGCAGGAGGCTTCCTACCGTTGTGCCTGGCCCGGTCGCCTGCAACTGAACGTCGACGCGCGTGGCGGGCGGTTTTCGCAGCGCTGGCAGGTATTTGCCGATAGCTGGGTCGCCTTGCCGGGCAACCTGGAAACCTGGCCCCGCGACGTACGAGCTAACAACACTGCCGCAGCCGTGGTCGAACGCGACGGCCGGCCGCAGCTGCGACTGGTGGCGGGCGACTACCAGATTTCGGGCCGGTTTGAATGGTCGGTGCGTCCTGAAAGCCTCGATATCGCGGCGCAGAGTGGCCTCATCGACCTGAGCGTGGACGGCCGGAAAATTGCGCAGCCGGAGCGGCCGGGCGGCGCTGTGGCGCTCGGTCGGGCGGCCCAGGCCGAACAGGCGACCGCGCTCGAAGTGCAGGTTTACCGGCTGCTGATCGACGACATCCCCGCAAGGCTCGACACGCAGATCAAGTTGCAGGTGGCCGGCGATGCCCGCGAAGAAGTGCTGGCGCGCGTGCTGCCCGAGGGTTTCACAGCCACTTCGCTGGGTGGCGACCTGCCTGCGCGTCTCGATGCCGATGGCCGCCTGCGTGTCCAGGTCAGGCCCGGCAGCCATATCCTCAGCCTGAGCGCGCGCGCCGCCAGCGTGGCAACCACATTGCGCAGGCCGCAGCGTGCAGCTAACAGCGGCGCCTGGCCCGGGATTGAAATCTGGAGCTTTGCAGGGATCGACCGGCTGCGCGTTGCGTCGGCGAGCGGCGCGCAGTCCGTGGATCCGGTCCAGGTGGAAGTGCCGGAGTCCTGGCGCCAGTTGCCTGCGTTCCGGATGGACGCCGACAGCCAGCTCAAGATCGAAGAAACGCAGCGCGGCCTCAGCAGCGCGGATGAAAATCGCCTGACGCTGAACCGGCAGTTATGGCTGGACTTCGACCATGGTGGATACACCGCGCTCGACACAGTATCCGGGAAAATGCGTCAGGGCTGGCGGCTCGATATGGCGGCGCCTTATCGCCTGGAAAGTGCGCGCAGCGGTGGGCAGAATCTACTTGTTAGCTTGTCGCCGGGATCGGAGCGCCGCGGCGTTGAAATACGTGCGCCTCAATTGCAGCTGCAAACTCTTTCCAGGCTGGAGGGGCGCGCCGGCGCGCAGCCTGCCACCGGCTGGGTCAGCCGTTTTGAAAATGTCTCGGGCCAGCTGAATCTGCCGCCCGGACATTTGTTGTTAGCAGCCCTGGGGCCGGATGAAGCCAGCGGTACCTGGTGGTCCGGATGGGGTCTGTGGAGCATTTTCTGCGTCATCATCGTGGTGTTCCTGACCTACCGCGTGGCAGGGCTGGCCCCAGCGCTGTTAGCTCTGGGCGGGCTGGTACTGCTCTATCAGGAGTGGCCGCTCATGCTCTGGTTGTGGGCTAACGTGCTGATCGCGATCAGCCTGGGCGCAGTCGTTCCCGCGGGGAAGCTGCGACGATTCGTCCACGGCTACCGCTTGCTCGCCGCTCTGGTGCTGGCGCTCGCGCTGCTGCCATTCCTGTGGACGCAAATCCGCTACGCACTGTACCCGCAGTTGACCACCGCTGGGTTCGGCGTGATGGATGTCGGCGCGGTGATGCCCGGCACGACCGCAGCACCCGAGGAAATTGTGGTGACTGCCGCCAAGCGCGCCGGGAATGCCGCTGCGGAAGCGGTCGGCGAGAGCGCCGTCATGGAAGACAAGATGCGGGAATCCATGGATGCAGCACCGCCGCCGCCGGCCTCGCAGCCGGTTGAAATGGACGAGCCGCGGCGCGCGCGGGTCGATGTGTTAGCTGCGGCGCGCGCCAATTCCCAGGGTTTGAATAACTCGCAGGTCGTGCAACGCTATGCAGCGGGAACGGCGTTGCAGACCGGTCCCGGAATTCCTGGCTGGCGGTATCTGCGGTACGGTTATTCCTGGAGCGGTCCGGTCGAAGCAACCGATACGGTGAGATTCCTGATTATCGGACCCCTGCTATTCGCGTTGTGGCGGATTGCCGGCGTGCTCATGCTGGCTCTGTGGCTGGTGAGCCTCGTGCAGCATGGCTGGCAATTCAAGTTGCGTTTGCCGGCTTCGGTATTGCTATTGTTAGCATTGGGGGCGCTGCCGGGCAGTGATGCACGGGCCGAGACGCCAGGCAGCGAGCTGCTGACTGAACTTGGCAATCGACTGAAGGCGCAGCCAGCCTGCTTTCCGAGCTGCGCGACGCTGACGGCGGCGAACATCAACGTCAATGGCGAGCGCCTGGTCGTGGAACTGGAAGGCAGCGCACTGGCTAACGTCGCCGTGCCGGTGCCGAGCGCCCAGGACCGCTGGCAGATCGACTCCGTCAGCGTCGATGGTGGTGCGGGCTACACCGTCTTGCGCGAGAGTGACGGATCCCTGTGGGTGCCGCTGCGTGCCGGCGCGCATCGCATACGCCTCGAGGGGCGGATCGCGCCGGTGACCAATCTGCAGCTCGGGTTTCCCAGCGTGCCGCGTGCCGTGCGTGTCAGCGCCGTCGGCTGGGACGTGGCGGGTGTGACGGAAGGCCGCATGCTGTCGAGCGCGATTGAATTGACTCGGCAGCGAACCGCAGTCACTGGCGGCAAGCAGGGCACGGCACTCGAACGCGGCGCAGAGTTTCCGGCGTTCGTGCGGGTGACGCGTGATTTCAGCCTGGATCTCGACTGGTCGGTCGCGACCACCGTGCAAAGACTGGCGCCGGAGCGCGCGTCGATCGCCGTCGAAGTGCCACTGGTAGCCGGAGAATCGGTGCTGACGCCGGGTATCGAGGTTCGCGGCGGCAAGACCGTGCTGGCCGGCATTCCGGCCGGCGCGGCAGCAACCCGCTGGCAATCGGGACTGGCACGCAGCGCCAGCCTGGAACTGATGATGCCGGCCGCCGTGGCGCGCGTCGAAGTCTGGACCTTCAGCATCAACCCGCAGTGGCATGCCGAATTCAACGGACTGCCGGCGGTGTTGCCGGATGACGTCAACGCCCCGAACTGGCTCTATACCTACTACCCGCGCGCGGGCGAAACTCTGGCCGTCAAGCTAACAAGACCGGCTGGCGCGCCGGGCGGCACGCTGGCCATCGACAGCGCGCGGCAATGGATTCGCTACAGTGCCCGCAGCAGCGATGCCGGGCTGGACTTCCAGTATCGCAGCACCCAGGGTGGCCGCCACGTCATCGACCTGCCCGAAGATGCGGTGGTCGAACAGGTGTCGATAGATGGCCAGCCGCAGCAGATTCGCCCGGAGCAAGGCAAGTTGTCGATCGGCCTGCTGCCAGGCGAGCACAAAGTTGAAATTCGCTGGCGCGTGCCGCGCGGCGCCG
This sequence comes from Gammaproteobacteria bacterium, assembly GCA_031382085.1. Classification (GTDB taxonomy): domain Bacteria; phylum Pseudomonadota; class Gammaproteobacteria; order Steroidobacterales; family Steroidobacteraceae; genus UBA964. Next base: position 18,581 of record JANMYM010000060.1, on the reverse strand, counting down.
GATTCCGCTCAGGCACGGAACCCGTGAATCTCAACGCCAACGCGAGCAACGTGTCATCGAGCATCGAGATGCCGCAGGATCGCTGGACGCTGCTGGCGTTGGCCGGCGGCGCGGGCGTCGGCCCGGCGGTGCTGTACTGGGGTGAGCTGGTGGCGTTTCTCGTCACGGCCTGGGCTCTGGGCCGCTGGCGGCGTTCGCCACTGCGTCCCTATGAATGGTTTTTGTTAGGTATCGGCCTGTCGACTCTGTCCGCTGCGGTGTTTGCCACCGTCGTGGTCTGGGTGCTGGCGATGAGTTGGCGGGCGAGCTGGCAACCGGATGTCAGCCGCTGGCGCTTCAACCTGGTCCAATCAATATTGGCGCTCGCGACCGTGATCGCAGTGTCGAGTCTGGTATTCAGTGGCATCCGCTACGGCTTGTTTTCGACGCCTGACATGGGTGTGACCGGCCCCGGTTCCTACGCCGGCAACTTTGCCTGGTTCCGTGATCGAACGGTGGCGGCATTGCCGCGACCTGAGGTCATCAGTGTCCCGCTGTGGACCTATAAGACGCTGATCATCGTCTGGGCGCTGTGGGTGGTGGCAGCGCTGGTGCGCTGGCTCAAGTGGGCCTGGCAGAGCTGGAGTGCCGGGGGTTACTGGCGCAGTCGCGAGCCAGCATGAATCGCCAATGGTTGTTAGCCGAGCGTCCGCAGGGCCGGGCGCTGCGCGCCAGTGACTTCCAGCTGGTACAGACGCCGGTCCCTGACATCCGGGCTGGCGAGTTTCTGGTGCGCACACGTTATCTCGGTGTAGCGGCTGTCATGCGCGGCTACATGCTGAATACCGAGAAATTCGAACGACCGCTGGCGCTTGGCGATGTCATGCACGGCCGCGGCGTCGGCGAGGTGGTGACCTCGCGCCATCCGGATTACGCGGTCGGCGATATCGTGCACGGCAAGCTGGGATGGCAGGACTACCGCGTCTGCGATGGCTCGCCATACTTCCTGATGTACAAGGTGCAGCAGCGCGTCGCGCCGATTTCGAGCGCACTCGGCGTGTTAGGTCTGACGGGCTTCACCTCCTATCTCGGGCTGGTCGACATCGGCGCCGTGAAGGCCGGTGACATCGTGCTGGTGTCAGGTGCGGCCGGTGGCGTGGGTTCAAATGTCGGACAGATTGCCCGCAACCTGGGAGCGACCGCGGTGGGCATGGCCGGTACCGATGATAAATGCCGGCTGCTGACAGAGAAGTTCGGTTACGCCGCCGCCATCAACTACCGCAGCGAGGATATCGGCGCGCGAATTGGGGCGCTTTGTCCCGATGGTATCGATGTTTTTTTCGACAACGCTGGTGGCGCGATTCTCGACGCCGGGCTTGCAAATATCCGGCGCCATGCGCGCATCGTGCTGTGCGGCGCGATTTCGCAGTACCTGGATGGCGGTGAGCGGCCCTATGCGTTGCGTAACGCCTACAACATCTTCAAGGCAATGGCGCGCATGGAAGCGTTTTTCATTTACGAAATGTCCGAGCACTTCCCGCGTGCCGAAAAAGCTCTCGCCGACTGGATCGCAACGGGCAAGCTTGTTTACCAGGAAGACATTCTCGACGGGCTGGAGAAAATGCCCGAGGCATTGATCCGTCTCTTTGCCGGGGAGAATCTTGGCAAGCAGCTGGTGCGGGTGTCCTGACGGAATCGGGCGCTGTTGCGCCAAGATATTTGCTGCACTGCGTACAGGCGGCTGCTACCGTTTCATTGCCCCTTGGTACTGCGTGGCGTACAGTTTCCCCGCGTCCCAGGCGGACTATGCGGAGGTATGTATGCACCACTCGCGCCATATTTCGTTGTTTATAGCGCTGCCTTTGCTGGCAAGCCTGCTAACGGGCTGCCCACCTAACAGGGGTGGTGGCAGCGGCGCCGCGCCGCGGGGTCCTGCGCTGGCCGGGCGGATTCTCTATCAGCATGAATCGGCCGGCACTGGTCTCGACATTTTTCTGCTCGACGCCGGTGGTGCAAGCGAGTCCGCGCTGGTTGCCACCCCGGAGCATGACGAATGGCCGACCCTGGGGCCCGTACCCACAGATGGTTCGCCGCATATGATTGCGTTCGCCAGCAAGCAGAACGGCATTTCTGACATTTTCACTTTCCCGCTTGCGGGTGGGACCGGCGTCATGCCGCAAAACCGGACCAATGACCCTACGATATCCACGGACGATGCTTTTGAGGACACCACGCCCGACTGGTCCAGTGATAACCGCATCGCTTTTGCGACCAAGCGCGATGGCGATTTCGATATCTGGATGATGAGTGGCAATGGCGCGAACAAACGCCCGGTGTGGCAGGGCGCCCAATTCGATAACAATTGCGTCGATACGGAACCGACATGGTCGCCCGACAACAGCAAGATCGCCTACACGTCCAATTGTGGCGGCAATGGCTTCGCGATCTGGGTGGGAAGCACCGATCCGCAAAATCCGTCCACAAACAACATAGCCGCCATCGGTAATCGCGACGTCGTCGATCCAAGCTGGTCGCCTGATGGCACGCAGCTCGTCGCCGAGAGTTGTTCGCAGTCCAATCGGGAAGATTGTGAGATTGTGATCATGAACGCCGACGGCAGCAGTCTGCGCAACCTGACCAACACGCCTAACATCGGCGAGGTGGATCCGGTTTTTTCGGCGGACGGGCAGACCATCATCATGGGGTACTTTCCGGCAGGCGGCACCGGCATCCAGATCGCCCGCATGCCGGCGGCGGGAGGTGCGGCCACCGTGATATCACCGCAGGGTTCGCATGGCCGCGGCCCGGTGCATGTGCCCTAGCAGGAGTCTGTCGGTGCCGGCCTTGAGAGTCGCGTTCCAAGCCGCATGGATGACGGCGGACAGCAGCGCAGCGGCCATGGCTTCAATGGGCGTCGCGCTCTCGAGTCGTCAGAACCACCCGTAATTGAAACTCACAGAGACTCGTTCTTCGTTAGCTGGGTTGGGCGGGACTTCATGACGCAACCAGCTTTCAAACAGGATCAGGTTGCCGGCTTTGGCGGGGATCTCAATCCAGGTGCGATTGGCTATGCGCGCCTTTGCCTTGCGGGGCGGGGCCGCCATGAACCGGTCCAGCCGCGGATCTTCCAGCTTGAGACCCGCACAGCCGGCCGGCGTTTGCACGTAGTAGGTTCCGGATATCGTCGCCAGTGGATGCAGGTGATTGGTATGTACAACCTGCCTGGGCATTACGTTAGCCCAGCAGTCGGTCATGACCAGCACGCGCCCCTGCAGGTCGAAATCCAGGGCTTTGGCAAATCGTGTGACATGGGTATCGACGTGGCGCTGCAGGGACTCAAACATCGGCGACATCAGGTGCAGCCGTGGCAGCGAATTGTAGGATGTATAACCGCCCGGATAGCGGCGCGCGGACCACTTCTGGCCGGCGCGATCATCAAGCCGGATCTGCCGGCAAGTGCGGGTCATGCGAGCGGTAAATGCCGCGGCGCCGCGTGTTAGCAGAGCAGCAACATAGACCTGCGTCTGAAAAAGAGAACGGATGCTCATGCGTAAAGCTTATCAGTAACGCTGCCGGTACAGCGCCAGATCCCGGCGCAATTCCGGCAGCAGCAGATAGACTGCCAACAGGTTCGGAATGGCCATGCAGAAGTTCATTGAATCCGCGAAGTTGACGACCTGAGCCAGCGGGAAGGTCGCGCCGACCGACAGTACGCTGCACAGGAACAGGCGGTAGGCGGCGCGCAGGCGGGCCGAGTCACCTAACAACCAGGTCCAGGCCAGCTCACCGTAGTAACCCCAGCTGAGGATCGTGGAGAGCGCGAACAGGATTACGCAGACCGCCAGGACCGCCGGAAACCACGGCACCACGGTCGCAAAAGCCTGCGACGTGAGCGCAACGCCCTGCGCGGCACCGTGCAGCGGTACACCGCTGACGACAATCACAATCGCGGTCAGGAAACAGATGACGACCGTGTCGAGGAAAGGCTCGATCAGCGCCGCATGTCCCTGCGACAGGGGCTCGTGAGTCTTGACCGTCGCGTGCGCCATGGGCGCCGAGCCGAGGCCCGCCTCGCTGGAAAACGCTGCACGCCGGAAACCCTGAATCAGAGCCCCTAACACACCCCCCTCGACGGCTTGTGGTGCAAACGCCTCGCGCACAATCGTGACAAAGGCGTCGCCCACCTGCGCGGCATGGGCAATGACCACGACGATGCAGGCGACGATGTACAGGACACACATCAGCGGCACCATTTTTTCGGTCCAGCTCGCGATGCGGCGCATGCCGCCGAACAGGACGATTCCCACCCAGATCGCGATTGCCAGTCCGAATACCCAGCCCTGCTGCAGTCCCGTGACCTCGCGAAACTGTGCGTAGGCCTGATTGACCTGGAACACGGTCATGGAGCCGCCGATGGTCGCGACGCAGAAGAAAACAGCTAACAACTTGCCGATCCCGGGCAGGCCGATGCGGCCGAGTGCGACCGGAACGTAGTGCATGGCGCCGCCGCTGACCGTGCCATCCGCGCGCAATTTGCGGTATTTGACCGCCAGGCTCACCTCCGAAAACTTGGTGCTCATCGCGAGAAATCCGGCCAGCACCATCCACAGGGTCGCGCCGGGGCCACCTAACGAGACCGCCACGGCAACGCCGGCGATATTCCCCAGGCCGACCGTGCCGGATACTGCGGTTGCCAGGGCCTGGAAGGGCGTGGTCTCGCCAGCGGCGTCGGCACTAATATAGTCGCCGCGGATGACACGCAAAGCATGCCGGAAGCCGCGCAGATTGACGAAGCCCATTGCCAGCGTGCACACCACGCCGCCCGATATCAGCCAGACCACGATCAGCGGCACCTGGGCACCGGCCAGAGGCACGGCGTAAAAGACCGCGGCCGAGATACGCTCGGTCAGCGGGCCCAAAATACCGTTGATCCAGGCGTCGATATTCATTGCAATGCTGCGCCCGGCACCGCGCGCTAAAGTTCGGGTCGCGCCTGGTCGCGCGCCCGTTCCAGCCGGAACGGCTCGCCCGACGCCACGCCGGTGATGCGCTTGCCGATCTTGATCACGAACTTGTGATCGACAAACCACAGGCTGCTGTTCGACAGGGAGATTTCGTTGTCGGTGTACACATCCGCGCCGTCCCACTTGAACTGGCAGGCCCTGGGTAATTGCTGGCCGCGAAAATGATCGGCGCGCCGCCGGAACACATAGTCGCAGCCATCGGTGCGGCGCAGATCGGCAGGCTTCAAGCCGACAAAATCGGCCGCGGTGATCTCGCCCTGCATTCTCATGAAATGCTTCATCAGCACTTCTGCAGCGCCGGGTCCGACTTGCAGCGTGGCGATTCGATACGACTTCTGCGGGCCGCTTCGGGCAGCACGCGGCGCGTGTCGAAGTAGTTCTGATTGGCGGTGTCGTAAATGCCCGGCAACAGTTCCGCCATGATCAACAGGTTGCGTTGGCCCGGCGTCGAATCCTGTCCCTGGGCATGAGCGCGCAGTGACATCGTGCCGCAACTGAGTAACGCCAGCATCCCGATAGACGTGCGAGCGGCCATAGTCATCAGCGAATCTCCCTGCAATGCAGCTACTATTCGAGTATGACGCAACAGGGGGGCTCCATGAAATCGAAAGGCACGATGACCAAGTTGATCCACTGGGGACTGATGCTGGGGTTGGGTGCATGCAGCGTGTTAGCTGCGCGCGCTGCCGACCCGGTGATTACGACCGTCCCGCCGCCGGTCTATACCGATCCGGCAACCGTAACGCCGGGGACGAAGGCCGTGGCTCGTCGCACGACGCTGCTGGTCAGCGACCTGGAACGCAGCAAGCGGTTCTACGAGGCGCTCGGTTTCCGGGAGGACCGCCGGGTCGAGGTTTCCGATGCGCCATCGCTTAAGACCTTCGGGTTGCCGCTCGGTACGCAGCTGACCTTCATCCGCATGACCATGGACAACACCTTGTCGACCGGCCGCATCGATGGCGGCACGCTGGGCCTCGCCGAGGTCCACAACCGCAAACTCAGGACGCTGCGCCGCCTAACAAAAGGTGAAACCATGATAGGCACGTCCATCCTGATATTCACCACCGACGGGGTCGATGCCGTTTACGCCCGCCTTGTGACGCTAGGCGCTGAAATCCTGGAGCCACCGATGGCGGCGTCGGGCGGCCTGCGATCGATGGTGGCCCGCGATCCCGACGGCACGCGCATGGAAATTACCCAGCCCGGCATACCGCGCTAGCAGCCGGAGCATTACAGTTCTGAATACTTGCGAGCGTTGCCGCGCTTGTTAGCTCGGCGGATTGCCGCGGGTTGCGCGGGTCGATATAATTCTGTTGACGGGCGTCATTTACTGGTTTTTTCGCAAGGGGTAGCAACATGATTGGCTATGTCACAGTGGGTACGAATAATCTGCAGCGCGCGGGCGCTTTCTACGACGCCTTGCTGAAAGAGCTGGGCGCCGAGCGCGCCATGGCGAGCGAGAAATACATCGGCTGGGCCAACGCCCCAAATTCACCCATGTTCATGGCAATCACCCCTAACGACGGCAAACCTGCCACCGTGGGCAACGGCATGATGATCAGCCTGCTGGCCAAGTCCAAAGAGCAGGTGGATCGCGTCTACCAGAAAGCCCTGGCGTTAGGTGGCAAGGACGAGGGGGCCGCTGGCCCGCGCGGCGATAATTTTTACGGCGGCTATTTCCGCGATCTCGACGGCAACAAGCTCTGCGTCTTCATCATGTCCTGACGACTGCGGCCGGGCGGCAACCTTCGCTGCCTGCTGCGCATATCCGGTCGAATGCGTCAGTTTTCAGCCTGCTCCAGGGGTTCGCGGGACCGCGGAGCCATGACAAGATTCCGCATGGATTTCATTTGGGCGTTGCGCCCGAACCCGTGGCGCAGGGGTGCTGTGCTCCCATCAAGGAAGAACCAACATGCGTGAATTGACTCACAACGAACTGTCGGCGGTTGCGGCCGGCGAACTGACCTGCACGATTAGTCTCGCGCAGGGCATCGGCTGCACCGGCAGCATCAAGGACTGGAAACAGGCCTACAACGACGCGGTCGGCGCCGTTACCGACCTGTTTGAGTCTTGGTTCGGCTGATCGACTGATCGTCAGCATCGCGATATCGGCGCTGATCGTGGCGCCGATATTGGTTCTGGAAAGGCCTGGCGCATATGGATACTCCATACAAAAATGTCGACGGCAAAAAATATCTGATCGCGTTCCTGCTGTCGCTGATACCGATGGCGGGCATTGCCCTGGCTTCTTCGCTGGCGCTGGACCAGGATCTCACCGACCTCGTGCTGACTGCGCTGACGATCTTCCTGATGTTTCGGGTCGTTCCGGAAAAACCACAATTTTCCAGGTGTTCTTTGCTGCTGCTGCTGGCGGGTTTGCTGGTCGGGCTGCTCGTTTTCCGAGTCCGTAGTGCAGGGTCACTGGACACGATTCAAGTTACCACCAGCAATGGATTGTTAGGCGTCGCAGTCTTCATGTTCAATGCGGCGGTTCTGACGCCGATCTACGAAGAAAAGGCCTGCCGGCAGATCATGCTGTTCGGCCTGGGAAAATACCTGCACATCGCGCTGTCCGCGGTGATTGTGTCGGTTTTGTTCAGCGTGGTTCACCATGGCAACGAAATCTTCGCGCTGGTGTTTTCGCTGATCATGAGTGCCTTTGCCGCCAGGGGCATGAGCACGTTCAACCGGGCGATCATTCACGGCGGCATCAATCTTGTGCAAACAGCGCTCTGGGTTTACTACGGTTACAAGTTCTAGTCAGCATGGAGGAGATTGGCATGCGAGAACTGTCGCAGCATGAAGCATCAATGGTGTCGGCCGGCGAGATGAGCTGCGCCATTGGCGGTGAGTCGGTGCCCTGTCCCGGGACCTCAGGCTACGCCCACACCTACGAACGGCTGGTCGGCGCGGCCACCGACCTGATCGAAAAGCTGGCGACCTGGTGGAACAACTGACCGCAGCAGCCACTTAAACAGCCGCCGGCTTCCGGCCTGCAATCACCGGCACGTGCCAAACCGCATAGCTGTCGGGATCGGCGATCGTCGCCAGCAAACACTCAAACAGCTGGTGAGCCTCGGTCGCTGTCATGGTCCTGGTCTCAGCGGCCAGTGCTTCGGCATAACCGTCGCGCCAGGCCGTGAAAATACCCGCCAGGGTTGCGCGTGGCACGCGCTCGGTATCGACGGTCAGGTAATCGACGCAGACGTCCACCAGCCCCAGGCGCCGCAGCATTGGCAGTGTGCGCCGGCCTATACGTGCATCGGTTCCTGTGGCCTTGCAGAACGCCACGGGGCCATCACGCCACAGCCGGTCGGGGTCCACGCCCGCGCGCTCCGGAAAGTGCAGCATCATGTAGTCCTCGGACAGCACATGCAGCCAGCCGCCCGGCTTGAGCACTCTTGTTAGCTCGCCGAGCATACGCTCGGGGTCAGGCACCATCTGCGTGACGTGGCGGCACAGCGCGAGATCGAAGCTGTTGCTGGCAAAGCGCAACGCGTAGCCGTCGCCCAGTTCGAAGGACAGGCGCGGCGCTGCGGCTGCGTGCAGGCGCTGCGCGACAGCCAGCACCTCAGGACCGACATCGACGCCGATGAGGCCTGCGCCCGGATACATGCCGGCCAGGCGTGCGGCGGCCTCGCCGGTGCCACAGCCCAGATCGAGAATCCGTGCGGCGGCGGGGAGCGCATAGCGCGCGAACAACCTCGACTCCTGCGGCCAAATGGCGTCCGCCTGGTAGCGCAGGGTACGCAGCATGGATTCGTCGGCGACCATCGTCGCCTGCGGATTCGCGTTTTCTTTTTCCGTCATGACCCTGCTACCCGGCAAGAACCCGAAAAAAAGGACGCCCTTGGGCGCCCTTAATCCTGATGAAGCATCTGTCAGCTTCGATTCGGGTAATTCTATCGAAACTTACTCGCAGAGGCTCTCCATATAGCCTTGTGCGACCGGAGACAAACGCTTCATGGCCATTGCGCGAGCGCGTGGTGCGTCGACAAGGTGCTCGAGCGGGCCCGAGACCAGCATGCGACGCACGGTCGGATCGCGGCGCGAGAGCGCGGCCATCTTGTTGAGCACGGTAAAGCCACGATTGATCATGCCGCGTGGCGTGGTCTTTTTTTCGATGGAGCGGGCCAGGTACTGACCAAAACGGGAGTAGAGGAAGTAATCGTCGTCGCCGACATCGAAACGCGCTTCGGCGAAGAAGTCCGGAAAGTTCCGTTCAAGGTACTCGTTGACCTTGAGTAAACGCGGGGCCGCGTCGGGAATCTGCTGCTTTCCGTGGTCGTTGCGATACGACAACTCAATTTGCTTCTTCATCTCTTGCTTGCCACACCTCTGAGCAGGTTAAAACCGGCACCGTTGCCAACGACGCGCCGCGAAAGTTACGGCACGCGGCCCCGCGATGCAAGAGCTGTGGCAAAAAAAATTTCAGATCCGTGATGCAGGCGCGAACAGGAATGCGCCCGGGCTAAGGCAGGCGTGTGCCCAGTGTCTGTCGCCGAGCGGCTTGAGTGTCGCGCAATTGCATATGCACTTCGCGGCGGCGGTAGTCGATTACCAGTTTGCTGACCGTGCCTAACACATCCATGCCAAGCATCAGGACCGGCACGTCCTCGACCTTCCAATACTGGAAAATATAAAGATCGCCGAATGTCACTTGCAGCGAGGGAATGGTCACGTCGCCCATCCGTATGTCATAAAGCCGCGTTGCTTGCCCCGCTTGAATGTCCAGGGTGACACCCGTAACGGTCGAGTTCGCGAACTCGCGGCGGCGACGCAGCAGCAGATCATAGAGTGCGATGTTGCCCATGGAGCGCTGGGCGCCGGTATCAATGATCGCTTTGACCCGCGTCTGGCCGAGGTAGACATCAATCATCGGCACGAAATCCTGCAGGAAAGTCATTGGCAGCGAAGTGAAACCCGCTGCCGGGCGTTCGCGCTGGGAATGCTTGATCGTGATCAGGTCGTTGCCGAAATCGATAAAGATTCGTTTGTCTTTCAGTCCGTCGTAACCGAGCACGCCGTCGGCGCCGCCAAAAGCGTCCGGCAATATTGGCAACTGCGTTGCCTCGATCAGCAGGTCGCCGATCTGCAGGCGCTCAACATCGATCATGGGCACGACCGCAGTGCCGGTGGTGCCGCGCAGTTGCGCATTGGCAGCTGTCACGACGCTGCTGCCCAGCGCTACCGCAACGCGATCAATGACCGCCGAGCGATTTGCACCCGTATCCAAAACCAGACGGTACGGGCCCTGGTCATTGATATAGACCGGCGCCCAGATGCGGCCGATGCGGTCGCGCAGGGTGGGTGCGACGTACCGCGGCTGCAGCGCCTCGATAACGACAGTTTCGATGCGATCAGGGACCGGCATATCCGGCATCTCGGCCGCGGCGACCGCAGCCAGCAGGCCCGGCAAAAAAACGACTGCGGGCCTAACAGTACGCAGGAAGGAAGTACTGCTCACGAAACCCACCATACACCAACTGCCGCACGGGTGCGCATGGGCGGTTTGCCGATCGCACCGCCGCATTGCACCTGCCGGCGGGTTTTTGCATACACTATGACGATGACTAGGAGTTATCCGCAGGATTGGCGCCTCACCGGCGTCCGGGTCATCAAGGCCGGCACGCTCGACGCGAACACCGCGCAAACGCCCGGCATGCAGCGCGCCGCTGCAATCACCCAGGCGCGGGTTGGCGCTGAAAAAATCTGGGCCGGCACGGTCAGCATTTCGCCCAACGCGAAGACCGGCGCGCATCATCATGGCGCCATCGAGAGCGTGATCTATGTGGTGCGTGGCAAAGCGCGGATGCGCTGGGGCGAGCGCCTCGAGTTCACGGCCGAAGCGGGCCCGGGCGACTTCATCTACGTGCCGCCGTTTGTGCCGCACCAGGAAATCAATGCTTGTGACTCCGAAGCGCTCGAATGCGTGCTGATGCGCAGCGGCCAGGACCCGGTGGTCGTGAACCTCGACATCGAGCCGGTGGAGAAACCCGAGGAAGTCTGGGCGGACGGCATGCACGCGCCGCACAGGTCCGCATGAGCTGATCCCCAAACGGTGATTGACCCCGGGCCCGCGGTCAGTATTATCGACTTCATATATGCGGCCTGCTGCTCCAGCGACCCCAGGTATATAGATTATAAGTAACTGATTTATAAGGCGTTGCAGGCGACTGGCTGCAGCGTGGGTGGCCTGCGCTCGTCGCGGGCTGGCGGTTTTTCCCGGGGCCCTGCCTGACTTGAGTGAGCGAAAGATGAACTTGCCGACCTCGACATCCACCCACCGGCCGCGGTCCCAGGCGCCTGGTGCACAGGGTCTGTACGACCCGCGCAATGAGCATGACGCCTGCGGTGTCGGCTTTGTCGTGGATATCAAAGGCCGCAAATCCAACAAGATCGTGCGTGACGCTATCCAGGTCCTGAAGAATCTCGATCACCGCGGCGCCTGCGGCTGCGAGGTCAATACCGGCGATGGCGCCGGCGTGCTGATGCAGACCCCGCACGTGTTCCTCACCAAGGTCGCCAAGAAAGCGGGCATCAGCCTGCCTGAGCCCGGGCAGTACGCCTGCGGCCTCATCTACCTGCCGCGCAATGCGACCCAACGCCGCAAGCTCGAGGAAGTGTTCGCACACACGGTGCAGGCCGAAGGCCAGGAGTTGTTAGGCTGGCGCACCGTGCCGACCGATAACAGGATGTTAGGTGACACGGCGCGGGCCTGCGAACCCTTCATGCGCCAGGTGTTCATCGCCCGCGGCCCCGATACCCGGACCGAGGCGGAGTTCGAGCGCAAGCTCTACGTGATCCGCAAGCGCGCCTACAACGACATCCGCACCACGACGCGCGACGGCAGCGAGTTCTGGTATGTCGCGAGCCTGTCCTACAAGACGCTGGTCTACAAGGGGATGCTGCTGACCACGCAGCTCGATGCGTATTTCGCCGACCTGCGTGATCCAGCGATCGAAAGCGCGCTGGCGCTGGTGCACTCGCGCTTTTCGACCAACACCTTTCCGAGCTGGGAACGCGCCCACCCCTATCGTTATCTCGCCCACAACGGCGAAATAAATACATTGCGCGGCAACATCAACTGGATGCGCGCGCGCGAAGCGATGTTCGAATCGGAGCTGTTTGGCGAGGACATCGACAAGATCCGCCCGATCGTAAATCCCTTCGGATCAGACTCTTCGATGTTCGACAACGTGCTCGAGCTGATGGTGCTGGCGGGCCGCTCATTGCCGCACGCACTGATGATGATGATCCCGGAGCCCTGGGCGAAGCACGAATCCATGGACGATTCGCGCCGCGCCTTCTACCAGTATCACTCCAGCCTGATGGAACCCTGGGATGGCCCGGCCGACATCTCCTTCACCGATGGCGTGCAGATCGGCGCGCTGCTGGATCGCAATGGCCTGCGCCCGGGCCGCTACTATGTGACCGACGACGATGTCGTGGTGCTGGCGTCTGAAGCAGGCGTGCTCGATTTCCCGCCTGAGAAGATCGTCCGCAAGGGCCGCCTGCAGCCAGGCGTTATGTTCCTGGTGGATACCGCCGAGGGCCGCATCATCGAGGATGCGGAGATCAAGGCGAAGATCTGTGGCGAGCGCCCCTATCGCCAGTGGCTCAACGACAATCTCGTCTATCTGGAGGATTTGCCGCCGGCCGGCGAAATACCGTACACCGATCACGCGACTTTGTTAGCAAGGCAGGTTGCCTTTGGCTACAGTTTCGAGGACCAGCGCATCCTGGTGGCGCCGATGGCCAGGGACGGCGTCGAAGCCGTCGGTTCCATGGGCAACGACACGCCGCTGGCCGCGCTGTCCAACAAGCCGCGCGCGCTGTACGACTATTTCAAGCAGCTTTTTGCGCAGGTGACGAATCCGCCGATCGACTGCATCCGCGAGGAAATCATCACCTCGAGCGAGGTCTGGCTCGGGTCGGAAGGCAACCTGCTGAACCCGCAACCGACCGATTGCCGTCGCGTCGAGCTCAAGGGTCCGGTGCTGACGAATGAAGAGTTCGCGCGGATTCGCCGCCTGGCGCTGCCGGGTATCAAGGTCGAAACGCTGCCGATCCTGTTCCGGGTCGCGCGCGGCGAGAAGGGCCTGACGAAGTCGATCGAGGAAATGTGCGTCATGGCGCGCCGCGCGATCGAGGAAAGCGAAGTCAATGTCCTGATATTAAGCGATCGCGGCGTCAACAAGGATTTTGCGCCGATTCCGTCGTTGTTAGCTGTCTCGGCGCTGCACCACTACCTGATTCGCGAAGGTCTGCGCCTGCGGGTATCGCTCGCGATCGAGACTGGCGATGCGCGCGAGGTGCATCACTTCGCGCTGCTGATCGGCTATGGCTGCGCCATCATCAATCCGTACCTGGCCTTCGAGACCATCGACGGAATGATCCGCCAGGAATTGCTGCCGAACGTTGATCACACGGTCGCGTGCCGCAATTTCACCAAGAGCGCCGTCAAGGGCGTGGTCAAGGTGATGTCCAAGATGGGCATCTCGGCGGTCCAGAGTTATCACGGCGCCCAGGTATTCGAGGCCGTGGGGTTGCGCCAGGACGTGATCGACCAGTACTTCACCGGGACGGCGTCACGGGTGGGCGGCATCGGCATCGAGGTGATCGCACGCGAGGCCTTGATGCGCCACGCGCAGGCGTTCCCGGTGCGCGGCGCATCCGAACATGCGGTGTTAGACGCTGGCGGCCAGTACCAGTGGCGCGCGGATGGCGAGTTTCATCTTTTCAATCCGGAATCCATTCATCGTCTGCAGAAGTCGGTCCGTACCGGCAGTTACTCGATCTACAAGTCCTATGCCAGCCTGATCGACGACCAGGCGAAGAACCATGCGACTCTGCGCGGTTTGCTGGACTTCAAGAAAAGCGAATCCGTGCCGATCGACGAAGTCGAGTCGGTCGAGTCGATCATGACGCGCTTCAAGACCGGTGCGATGTCCTATGGCTCGATCAGCAAGGAAGCGCACGAAACGCTTGCCATCGCGATGAATCGCATCGGCGGCAAGTCCAACACCGGCGAAGGTGGTGAAGATCCGGATCGTTACCTGCCCATGCCTGACGGCGACAGCAAGAACTCAGCCATCAAGCAGGTCGCGTCCGGCAGGTTCGGTGTGACCTCCGAATATCTGGTCAGCGCGAAGGAGATCCAGATCAAGATGGCGCAGGGCGCCAAGCCGGGCGAGGGCGGGCAGCTTCCGGGCACCAAAGTCTATCCGTGGATCGCGAAAACGCGACACACGACCGCGGGCGTGGGACTGATCTCGCCGCCGCCGCACCACGACATCTATTCGATCGAGGATCTCGCCGAGCTGATCCACGATCTGAAGAACGCTAACACCCGCGCGCGCATCAGCGTCAAGTTGGTCGCGGAAGTGGGGGTCGGGACGATTGCCGCGGGCGTTGCCAAGGCGCATGCCGATGTGGTGCTGATTTCCGGCTACGACGGCGGCACCGGCGCCTCGCCGCTGACTTCGATCACGCATGCCGGACTGCCCTGGGAACTGGGCCTCGCGGAAACGCACCAGACGCTGGTGCTCAACAACCTGCGCAGCCGCATCACGGTCGAGACCGATGGCCAGCTCAAGACCGGACGCGATGTCGCCATCGCCGCTTTGTTAGGCGCCGAGGAGTTCGGCTTCGCGACCGCGCCGCTGGTTGCGACCGGCTGCATCATGATGCGGGTCTGCCATTTGAATACCTGTCCGGTCGGCGTCGCGACCCAGGACCCGCGGCTGCGCGAGCGCTTCCAGGGCAGGCCCGAGCACGTGGTCAATTTCATGCGCTTCGTGGCGCAGCATCTGCGCGAGATCATGGCGGAACTCGGCTTCCGCACCATCAACGAGATGGTCGGCCGCGTCGACCGGCTCGAGGCGCGCAAGGCCATCGATCATTGGAAAGCCAAGGGCTTCGATTTCAGCAATATCCTCTATCAGCCGGACGCGCCGGATGACGTTGGCCGCTACAAACAGATCGAGCAGGACCACGGCATCGAAAAGTCACTCGACATGACCCAGTTGTTGGATATCTGCAAGCCGGCGATCGAGCGCGGCGAAAAGGTGACTGCGGAGCTGCCGGTGCGCAATGTCAATCGCGTGGTTGGCACCATTACGGGCAGCGAGATCACCCGCAAGTGGGGCGCCAAAGGCCTGCCGGACGACACCATTCAAATCAAATTCACGGGTTCGGCCGGCCAGAGTTTTGCCGCGTTCATGCCGAATGGCATGAGCTTCACGTTGGAAGGCGACGCCAACGATTATTTCTGCAAGGGTCTTTCGGGCGGGCACGTGGTGATTTTTCCGTCCAGGAAGGCCAGGTTTGCGGCGGAAGACAACATCATCATCGGCAACGTAGCGCTCTATGGCGCCACCGCCGGCGAGGTCTTCGTGCGTGGCATGGCGGGCGAACGCTTTGCGGTGCGTAACAGCGGTGTCACTGCGGTGGTCGAGGGTGTTGGCGATCACGCCTGTGAATACATGACCGGCGGCACCGTGGTCGTGTTAGGTCCGGCGGGCCGTAATTTCGGCGCGGGCATGTCGGGTGGTGTCGGTCTGGTGCTGGATGAAGCCGGCAACTTCCCCAAGCGCGTCAACACGCAGATGGTCGATATCGAGCGCCTCGGCGATGCGGCCGAAATCGCGCAACTGCGGGCGCTGATCCAGCGTCACCACGAACTCACAGGTTCCGAGCCCGCACGCCGGGTCCTAGCGGCCTGGGAAACCATGGTGCCGCGCTTCGTCAAGGTGATGCCGAAGGACTACAAGCGCGTGTTAGCCTGCCTGCAACGCGCGCACGACCAGGGATTGTCGGGCGACGATGCCATCATGGCGGCCTTCGAAGAAAACGCGCGTGACCTGTCGCGTGTCGGGGGCAATTGATGGGTAAGCCCACTGGCTTTATCGAGTACTTGCGCGAGCTGCCCATGGACCGTTCGCCCGGCGAACGCCTTGGCGACTGGAACGAATTCCATCACCACATGGACGAGAAGCGCCTGCGCAACCAGGCGGCACGCTGCATGGACTGCGGCGTGCCTTTTTGCCACACCGGCACGTTGATGAGCGGTGGCGCTTCCGGCTGCCCGCTCAACAACCTGATTCCAGAATGGAATGATCTCGTGTTCCGCGGCCTGTGGCGCGAGGCGCTGGACCGCCTGCACCGCACCAACAATTTTCCGGAGTTCACCGGCCGGGTCTGCCCGGCGCCGTGTGAAGGCTCCTGCGTGTTAGGCATCAACGCGCCACCGGTCACCATCAAGAATATCGAAAACGCGATTATCGACCGGGGTTTCGACGAAGGCTGGGTGCTGCCCGAACCACCGGCGACGCGCACCGGCAGGAAGGTCGCCGTGGTCGGTTCCGGCCCCGCCGGTCTCGCCGCCGCACAGCAGCTGAACCGCGCGGGTCATGCGGTAACTGTGCTGGAGCGCGCCGACCGCCCGGGCGGCCTGCTGATGTACGGCATTCCTAACATGAAGCTCGACAAGGAGGCCGTGGTCATGCGCCGCATCCGCCAGCTCGAAGCCGAGGGCGTGAAGTTCCTGTTCAAGGCGAACGTCGGTGAGAACGTCGAGGCGCCGCTGCTGCGCAAGGACTTTGATGCGGTGGTGCTGTGCACCGGCGCCACCCAGCCGCGCGACCTGCTGGTGGAGGGCCGGCAGTTGCAGGGCGTGCATTTCGCGATGGAGTACCTGACCCTCGCGACCCAGTCCTTGTTAGCTGGCAAGCCGGCGGGCAGCGTCATGCATGCCAGGGGCAAGAACGTCGTCGTGATCGGCGGCGGCGACACCGGCACCGATTGCGTCGGTACCGCGATGCGCCACGGCTGCAAGTCGCTCACGCAGTTTGAAATCATGGACCAGCCGCCGGAAGATCGCGCGGCTGATAATCCCTGGCCCGAATGGCCGCGCGTGTATCGGATGGAATATGGCCAGGCAGAGGCGGCCGCAAAATTTGGCACCGACCCGCGCGTTTATCTGACGACCATCAAGAAATTCAATGGCGATGCCAGGGGCAACGTCAAGGACATCGTGACCGTCAAAGTGCGCTGGGGCAAGAACGACAAAGGCCAGTTCGGACCGATCGAACTGCCTGGCAGCGAAAATACACAGTCCGCCGACCTGGTGTTGTTAGCCATGGGGTTCCTCGGACCCGAGCCGGGCATGATCAAGGACCTTGGATTGAAGGTCGACGCGCGCAGCAACATTGCAGCCGAGTATGAAAAATACTCCACCAGCGTGCCGGGCGTATTCGCGGCCGGCGATTGTCGTCGGGGCCAGAGCCTCGTCGTGTGGGCGATACACGAGGGACGCGGCGCTGCGCGCGAGACCGACCGTTACCTGATGGGCTCGTCGCAGCTGCCCTAATGGTAGTCGTCCTCGCGCTGGTGCCTGATGGCCAGCACAGTTACGGTCGCGGGGGGTTCGATTTCGAGCAAGGCAACGTAACCCGCTGATCCGAACGGGACGAGGAATTCCCGCAGTCGCGGCGAGTCGCGGTCCGCCATGCGGCAGGAGTAGGGCGAGTACGCAAGTAGGGCAAATCCCCGGCGCAGTGCTGTCAGGGCGCGTTCCGCCGCCCGCACATCCTTCTCGAGTAGAAATTCATACAGGCGCTCAATGTCTGCCTTCGCTTCCTCCGTGAAGCGGATTGCATAGCGCCGCACAAGCTAGCTCTAGCCGCGCTTGTTCTTTTGAGCAAGGCCAAGACGACGCGACAACCCGTCCAGAACCTGCGCGGAGGACACGTAGCGACCGGTCAGTCGTGCTTTTGCCGCGCTGGCACGCCCCCGCGCCAGAAAAGCGTCCTGGTCGCGACGCGCTGCAATACTGCGTTGCAAGGCGTCCAGCATGAAGCTGGACAGGCTCTCTCCTTCGCGCAGCACCGACTCCGCCTGGCGGCGCAGTGCGGGTGAAACTCTCACGGGTGGGATGGTTGTCGATTTCACAAAATTTCCATGTATCGCAATTGCGATGCATTATAGCGAATTGCGGCGCGGACAGCCACTCGAAAACTGGCCGAATTTGACAGTTTGGAGACTGCCATTCAGCCAGGCACATCCAGCGGACTCAGCACCGCCGATCCGCCGCGGTTAAGCACGTGCGTGTAGATCTGGGTGGTCTTGACACTAGAATGACCTAACAGTTCGTGCACCGTGCGGATGTTGGCGCCGGATTCCGGCAAGTGCGTCGCGAAGCTGTGACGGAAGGTGTGACAGGACGCCGGCTTGCAGATCCGCGCGCGGCGCAGCGCGTCCTTGATCTTCCGTTGCACCGTGTCCTCCAGCAAATGATGGCGGCGCCAGGCTCCCGAGCGCGGATCGCGCGACGGGCGCGCCATCGAAAAGACATACTGCCAGCCCAATTCCAGCGCAGCGCGCGGGTACTTGCGGTGCAGCGCATGCGCAACGGCTCCACCAGCGTCAGCGGAATAACCGACACCCGGTCCTTGTCGCCTTTGCCGCCGCGAACCACCAGCTCACGCCGCTGCAGATCAAGGTCTTTGACCCGCAGTTGCAGCCCCTCCATCAGACGCAAACCACTGCCGTACAGCAGACTGGCGAGGAGCCAGC
>JANMYM010000032.1:0-14301 GCA_031382085.1 Gammaproteobacteria bacterium | reverse complement strand
GCCAAGCTGATTGCGCAGCGCGCCACGCTCAGCATGACACGGCAGATTTTCTTCGTGTCCACCGGTGGCTTTGATTCACACGACGATCAGAACAACGATCAACCGGTGCTGCTGGCCAACATCTCGAGTGCACTGTCGCGCTTTTATGCCGCGACCGAAGAACTCGGTGTACAGAACTCGGTGGTCGCTTTCACGCAGTCGGATTTCGCTCGCACGCTGACTTCCAACGGCGACGGTTCCGATCATGCCTGGGGCGGCCAACAACTGGTCGTTGGCGGACCAACGGCGCTGCTGGGACAGCGCATCTACGGCACCTATCCTTCGCTGGCCATCAACAGCGCCGACGATGTCGGCGGCGGCCGTTTGATTCCGACCACGTCGTCCGATCAATACGCAGCGACCCTCGCCAAGTGGTTTGGTGTCACCGACGCGCAGATGCCGCAGGTGGCGCCCAGCATCAATAATTTCACCACCCGGAATCTCGGGTTTCTTAGCGCCTGACCCGCCCATTTTCGGTCGATTTGCGCGTGGGCTTTGCACCCGCCGTGGTTAGGCAATAGCATCCGATACAGGAACTTGGCGCACGGGTCCGTTGGGACCCCGCAGGGACGCGATCGCGCTGTTTGAATCAGTTCGAAAAGTCATCGGGGGGTATTCCAGTCATGCGAAGCATTCAGTTTGCTGTCTTGTCGGCATTGTTCACAGTGGGCGCCGGCTCGGGCGTTTCCCAGGCGCAGAGTGAGGCCGCTGGCGGCCTGGACGAGGTCGTCGTCACGGCCCGCAAGAGAGTGGAAAATCTCCAGGACGTTCCCATCAGCATCAGTGCGATTGACGCCGAGCAGATCGCGCGCCAGGGAATCGCCAACGTCGGCGATGTTGCTGCACTTGACTCTTCTCTGATCTTCGACAAGGGCTATTCGGCCACCGATACGCGTATCGCAGTCCGCGGACTCTCGCCGTCGCGTGGCCGGGTGAACGTGGCGATACTGGTCGATGGCGTGGACATTTCAAGCGAGAGCATCAATTTCGGCGGCAATTCGTTGCTCGCCACCAGTCGCCTGATGGACCTGCAGAATGTGCAGATCGTCAAGGGACCGCAGGCGGCGCAGTTCGGCCGCAGCGCCTTCGGTGGTGCGATTAACTACGTGACCAAGGACCCTGCGAGTGAATTCTCGGCAGGAGTACGCGCCGAGTACAGCAATTTCGGCCGTTACAACGCCACAGCGTCGCTCAGCGCGCCGTTGGGCGAAACCTTCGGTTGGCGGTTGAACGCGGCGACCTGGAATGACGATGGCGCGCATAAGAACATCGTTACTGGCAGCAACGTTGGCGGCGGCGATGGCGTCGGTGGGGCACTGACTCTGAAGTGGAAACCCAGCGAGAATTTTGACGCGAAGATGCGCATCGAGTACAGCGACGACCACTACGATCCATTTGCCCAGGCCTCAGTGCGCGGCAATTCACGCCTGCTGCGCCCGGTAGAAGGGACTTCCTGCCTGGCGCAGGGAACCGGTGGTGCGCCGGGCGCGGTGATCACTCCAACACCCGCAAGTCAGACCAGTTGCCGCGTGTACGCGCCGACGGCGGCGTTTGGTGGCCAGATCTTTGCTAACGGCATCCTGTCCTATCGCGGTACGGTTCCGGATGGCGATGACCTGCGTGTGCAGCTCGATGGCGATCCGCGCACCGGCAAGGACTACCCCGGCTCCGATCGAAAAGTGAACCGCATGTCCCTGGTCATGAACTGGGACTTCGGGCCGGGCGTACTGACATCGCTTTCCGGCTTCACGGATGCCAAGTTCAACTGGCTCGAGGACGGTGACTTCGATTCAGGGCGAGTAAGTGCTGCGAATCAGTTGACGGCTACCGATGGCGTCGGCCGCGCAACCGAATTCAACTACAGCAACAAGACCAAGCAGCTGAGCCAGGAACTGCACTTCCGGAGTGAATTCGACGGCCCGGTCAATTTCACAGTCGGTGGTTTGTATTGGCATGAAAAGGCCGAGCAGGTCGCGCGTTCTATCTCGATCCTTTGCCTTGGCGCGGTGCCTGCGAACACTTTTTTCCCGGGCCAGCCCGCATTCGCGCCGAGCTGCGATACGACGCCGCTGAATCCGGCCGACAACGCCACGTCAATTCTCAACGGCCAGCAGGTGCTGTCACGGATGACCGCCATACCACGTCCTAACGGCCGCGAAATCGATCACCGTTCCTGGTTCGGCATGATTGACTGGAAGGTCAACAATCGGGTGACGCTAACAGCGGAACTTCGCACCTCGGATGAAAACGAGACTATCAACGGCGTCGAATGCGCTCGTTCACTCGATGCCTATGTGCCGGCTATTCCCGGCCTGCCGCCGATACCCGCGCGTGGCAGTCCCAACCCGACCTTGCCGCCGGGTGTTTCGTTATTCCGTTGCGGCGATCCAAGCTTTCCGGGATTCCAGGTTTTCGGACCTTCCATCAATGAGTTGTATCCGTTTTTCAATCCGTTCGCGCCGTTCGCGCCGGGGCCTGGTGTGATTCAGGCGCCAGGTACCGAGGTCACAACCAAGACTAAGCACAAATACTCGACGCCGCGATTCACTCTCTCGTACAAGGCGACCGACGACATTCTCTGGTATGCCAATGTCAGTAAGGGCATAAAGCCGGGCGGCATTTCCACCGTGACCAGCGGGTCCTGGCAGGACGCCGACTACGACGCGGCCTATGATGAATTCACCTACCGTGCGGAAACGCTCCAGCAGCTTGAACTGGGCTTCAAGGGTCAGTTCTTGAGTAACCGGTTGCGTACCAATGCGGCGGTTTTCCGCATGAATTACACCGACAAGCAGACAGGCGCGCAATTTGTGACACCCTCCGGCATACAGGTTGGGCGCATCATCAATGCGGGCAAGGCTACTGTTAAGGGGCTGGAGCTGGATGCGCAGTTCCGTGCCACGGCCAACCTGACTCTGGGTCTTAATTACACCTGGCTCGACGGTGAGTACGACGACTTTCCGTTTACCTCGACCTCACCCACGGACGCGTCGCGCAACGGCGGCTGCCCGCGAGGCGAGAATCCACGCCTTTGCTACATAAACCTGGCGGGCAACAAGCTGGAACGGGCGCCACAGCATTCGATCGTCGGTTCGGCTCGCTGGGAGCACGGCGTTGCCGACATGTTAGGTGGCGGCAATGTACGGTTCTTTGTGGAAGGCGATGTCCAGGCTCAGGGCGAGCGTTACATCGATATCTGGAATCACAACAAGCTGAATGACTACGTATTGGGCAATATCCGCCTGGGTCTGGAGTCTGATCGTTGGGACGTGCTGTTGTACGTCAATAACGTAACTGACAACGACACTGTCCTGGCAGCCGTCAACAATCCAGGTTCAGTGGACCAGTTCTACTTTGATCCCAACGCGTTCTCACCGTCGGATGCAGTGGTGGTGTCGCTGCCCGATCCGCTGGTCGTAGGAATCCGATTCGGCTGGAAATTCGGCGCTAAATAACCGGCAATTTTTTTGTCAGAGGATGTAGCGGCTCAGGTCTTCGTCCTTGACCAGCGCACCGAGATGTCGCTCGACATATTCGGCATCCACGGTGACCAGTGACTGGCCGCGATCCGTGGCTTCGAAGGACAGGGTTTCCAGCAGCCGCTCCATCACCGTGTGCAGGCGACGTGCGCCGATATTTTCGTTCTTCTCGTTCACGTGTGCGGCGATCTCGGCGATCCGGCGCACGCCACTGTCGGCGAATACAAGTTGGACTTGTTCCGTACCTAACAACGCGGCATATTGCACCGTCAATGCCGCGTCCGGTTCGCGCAGGATGCGTTCGAAGTCTTCAACCTTGAGCGAGCTGAGTTCCACGCGGATCGGGAACCGGCCCTGCAGTTCCGGAATCAGATCCGACGGCTTGGCCATGTGGAACGCGCCGGACGCGATGAACAGCACATGATCGGTCTTGATCGTGCCGTACTTGGTGCTGACCGTGCAGCCCTCCACGAGCGGCAGCAGATCGCGCTGCACGCCTTCGCGCGATACATCAGCGCCGTAGCTTTCCTGGCGGCGGCAGATCTTGTCGATCTCGTCGATGAAGACGATGCCGTTCTGCTCGGCGTTAGCCAATGCCCTGGCGCGCAGCTCTTCTTCATTGATGAGCTTGCCGGCCTCGTCCTCGGTCAGCAGCTTGAGCGCTTCCCTGACCTTGACTTTGCGGCTCTTGGTGCGACCTCCGCCCAGGTTCTGGAACATGGATTGCAACTGCTGTTGCATTTCTTCCATGCCCGGAGGCGCCATGATTTCAACGCCGGTTGGCATGGCGCGCAGCTCGATTTCGATCTCGCGATCGTCGAGTTGCTTTTCACGCAGCATCTTGCGGAATTTCTGCCGGGTTTCCGCGTCGCGCGGCTGCGAGGTGTCATCGGTCGAAAAACCCATCATTTTCGGCTTGGGCAGCAACGCATCCAGAACGCGCTCCTCGGCCGCGTCGGCGGCGCGGCTGCGCACGGCCGTCATCTCTTCTTCACGTGTCATCTTGACCGCAACTTCCACGAGGTCCTTGACGATGCTCTCGACATCGCGGCCCACGTAGCCGACCTCGGTAAATTTCGTCGCTTCCACTTTCACGAACGGCGCGCGCGCGAGCTTCGCAAGGCGGCGCGCAATTTCGGTCTTGCCGCAACCGGTGGGTCCGATCATCAGGATATTCTTGGGCGTGATTTCGGCGCGCAGGCCTTCTTCAACCTGCATGCGGCGCCAGCGGTTGCGCAGCGCGATCGCCACCGAGCGCTTGGCGTCGTTCTGGCCGATGATATGTTTGTCGAGCTCCTGGACGATCTCGCGCGGAGTCAGCGATTGCAGGCTCACGGTGTTGTCCTCGCCGGCAATTCCTCGATCGTCAGGTTGCGATTGGTGTAGATGCAGATGTCCGCGGCGATGTTGAGAGAGCGCTCGACGATGTCGCGCGCTGTCAGGTCAGTGTTTTCAAGCAGGGCGCGCGCCGCGGCCTGCGCATACGGGCCTCCCGAACCGATGGCGACCAGGTCGTGATCCGGCTCGATGACATCGCCATTGCCCGAGATCACGAACAACTTGGTCGGATCGCCGACTAACAACAGCGCTTCCAGGCGCCGCAGATAACGATCCGCGCGCCAGTCCTTGGCGAGTTCAATCGCGGCCCTGGTCAGGTTGCCGAATTTTTCCAGCTTGTTTTCGAAGCGCTCGAACAACGTAAAGGCATCGGCCGTGCCGCCGGCAAAACCGGCCAGAACCTTGCCGTCATTAAGGCTGCGTACTTTGCGCGCATTGCCTTTCATGACGGTGTTGCCGAGGCTGACCTGGCCATCGCCGCCGACGACGACGATGCCATTGCGGCGCAGGCCCAGGATGGTGGTGCCGTGGGGGTTAAACGATTCACTCATGTTCTTGCCTGTTTACGCCGCTTGGCGCGCGGGTGTGAACGGTCGTAAATGCGGGCCAGATGCTGGAAATCAAGGTGCGTGTAGACCTGGGTGGTGGAGATATTGGCGTGACCCAGCAACTCCTGAACGCCACGCAAATCCTGAGAAGATTCAAGCAGATGCGTCGCAAAAGAGTGCCGGAAAAGGTGCGGATAGGCGCCAACCTGCAGTCCCTGGCGTCGAGCCCAGTAACTGATGCGCAGCTGTACTGCGCGCGGCGTCAGGCGCCTGCCTCCCTGGCCGACGAACAGCGCCGCGACGTCCGGTTTGACCAGCGCGGAGCGCTCCTGCAGCCAGGCGCGCAAGGCCGTTTTGGCATGACGGCCGACCGGAACAATTCGCGTCTTGTCGCCCTTGCCGCGCACCCGCACCGTGCTGTCGCCGAGATCCAGCTGCCCGGTATCCAGGCTTGTTAGCTCGGTGAGTCGCAGACCGGACGAATAGAACAACTCCATGATGGCGCGATCGCGTTTTGCTAGCGGCGTGTCGGTGGGAATTTCTATCAGGCGCTGTATCTGATCCACATCCAGCGTTTCCGGCAGATGCGGCTTGACCTTGGGCGCGCGGATATCGTTAGCTGGATTGCTGGTCAGCGCGCGTTCACGGATCAGGAAATTGCAGAAACTGCGCACGGCGGACAGGCGGCGCTGCACGCTGCGGGGCGCGAGCCCGCCCGCATGCGCACGCGCCGCGAACAGTCGCACATGCTGCGAATCCAGTGCGCGCCAGTCATCGAGGCCCTGCTGCTCGCAGAATTTCTCCAGCGCGCGCAGATCGCGGCCGTAACTTTCAATCGTGTTAGGCGGCAGGCGGCGTTCGGTCGCGAGATGCCGCGCGAAACGTGGCAACCACTCGCGGGCCCTGGAGTCCATCACTCAGCAGGAAGTCAGGAACCGGCGGACGGGCGGGCGAGCGCGTCGCTGATGTAGTCAGCCATCCGGCCCAGCAGCTCGGTGCTCATGCCCGGGTGAAAACGCTCGCGATCCGGGCTCGCCAGCGCCAGCAATCCCAGCGCACCTTTGTCGCCTAACGGCACCAGCGCCGCCGAACCGACATGTTCGGCATCCGCGCCGAACAACCATTCACGCTGCGAGTCGCGCACCTGGCCGCAGCGGGGCTTGCCGCTGGCGAACAGATGCTCAAAGCTCTTCAGCATCGGATCATCCGCGGTCGTACTGCGCGCAAAATGCAGGTTTGCCAGCTGCGCCGCATCCATCGGCGTATTGAGCAAAATCAGGCGTGAATTGAACGCGTCAAAGTCTTCGCGCAGTGAAGCGTCAATCTGATTCAGCGCGTCGCTGCGCGAGCTGGCCCGTAGCAGGCGGCGGGCGAAACGGTGAATCTTGTCTGCCAGCTGCTCGTTGGCGCGCGCGACACTAACGAAATCGGCGAGGCGGCGGTCCGCGTCCTGCGCGCGGTCACGCAGCACTTCTATCTGGCGCTCCACCAGCGTGACTGTGGTCGTGCCACGCGCATGCGGCAGGCGCAGCTGCGCCAGCGTATTCGGATGACGCTCGAAAAAATCGGGATCGCGGGCCAGATGTTCGACAATAAATTTGTCGTCGGCCTCGACGCCAGCGGGCTGGCGCACGGATTGGCTGCTCATGCTTTGTTTCGCTCCCTCTATATCTCGACCTGACCGCGAAAGGACTCCAGCGCGGGCCCTGTCATCCACAGTGCCTGGCCCTCTGCGGGCCAATCGATCACCAGCCGCCCGCCTGGCAAGGCGACCTCTACATGGGCGCCCAGTCTGCCATGTCGGCGCCCGACTGCAACTGCCGCGCAGGCGCCGGTCCCGCAGGCCCGGGTCTCGCCAACACCGCGCTCGAACACACGCAGCCGGATATGTGCGTCGTCGATAATCTGCATGAAGCCGACGTTGGTTCGCTCGCGGAAGCGCGGATGTGACTCCAGTTGCGGGCCAAGCGTCGCAACGGGTGCGGTGTCGACGTCCGCCACTGTTAGCACCGCATGCGGGTTCCCCAGGGAGACCGCGCCAAACTCGACCGTCGCGCCGTCAACCAGCAGGCCGTAGCGCAACGCTTCCGCCGGCACGTCCAGGTGCAGCGCTGCCGGCGCGAAATCCGGCACACCCATATCGATGGAGACGTTTCCGGAATCCAGGATGCGCGCACGCACCGGCCCGGCGCCGCTGTCGAGCAGCATGTCGGCACCCAGGGCCGGGTTGCGTTCATGTAGCAGCCGCGCGACGCAGCGCACACCGTTGCCGCACTGTTCCACTTCGCTGCCATCGGCGTTGATCACACGATAGGCGGCGCGCGCCCCGGCGCTACGCGGCGGTTCAATCAGCAATGCCTGATCGAAACCGACGCCGGTATGGCGATCCGCCAGCGTCTGCCATTGGTCCGTGGCTAACAGAGGCGCTCCGGGGCGGTGATCGAGAACGATAAAATCGTTGCCGAGACCGTGCATTTTGATGAATTTGAGCTGCATGCAATGACTCAGGAAAAAAGCGCACGCTCTCGAAAAATGCAGCGATCCATGATCGTGACGATTCCGGCGGCCTGCGCGCGCGTGGCGGCTGCGACGTCAATGACCCCGTCCTGCAACCACAGGACCGGCAGCTTGAGCCGGATACAATCATCGGCAATGGCCGCGACATGTTCCCGGCGGCGAAATACATCAACGATATCGATGCGCTCGCCGTGCGGCAGTGAGCTAACAGCCGCGTCCAGTGTCGGCTGGCAGTGCTCGCCCAGGATTTCTGTCGCGGTCGGGTTTACCGGAATGACGCGATAGCCAAAACGCTGCAGGGAGCGCGCCACGCCGAAGCTCGGCTGTGCCGGATTCGCGGACAAACCCACCACCGCGATGCTGCGCGCCAGGCGCAACAAGTTCTCAATCGTGGCGGCGTCGGGATTGCGAAAACTCATCGCCAACAGTCTACCGTATGATGCGTCGATGGAGCCCAGGACGTGAAAGCGCACTTGCGTATCGAGCCTCATGGCCGCACGGTTGACGTGCGGCAGGACCAGACCTTGCTGGATGCCGCGCTGTCGTCCGGGCTCAACTTGCCGCACAGCTGTAAATCGGGACATTGCGCGTCCTGTCGTGCGCGTTTGCGCAGCGGCAATATTCAATATCCACACGGGCGGCCGCTGGGCCTGACCGCAAGCGAAGCGGCGTCCGGGGAGATTCTGCTGTGCCAGGCCCGAGCCGCCAGCCCGGAGCTGGTCATCGAAGCGCGCAGCATCGCGCGCGCCGGCGAGGCGGAAATTCGCAACCTGCCGTGCCGGATCGAGCGGCGCGTGCTGCTGGCGCCCGATGTCATGCAGGTGTTCCTGCGCCTCCCGGCTACCGAGCAGGCCAGCTTTCAGCCGGGACAATACCTGGATGTGTTGTTAGACGGCGGGCAGCGCCGCAGTTTTTCGATAGCCTGTCCGCCGCATGATGCGCGCCTGCTGGAAATTCATGCGCGCCGCGTGGCGCGTGGCCGTTTTACCGAGCAGCTGTTCGGCGACCTGCGCGATGGCGCGCTGTTGCGCA
Source organism: Gammaproteobacteria bacterium (assembly GCA_031382085.1). Classification (GTDB taxonomy): domain Bacteria; phylum Pseudomonadota; class Gammaproteobacteria; order Steroidobacterales; family Steroidobacteraceae; genus UBA964. The sequence goes on along the minus strand of JANMYM010000032.1, from coordinate 5,348 downwards.
TCGAGCTGCCGATCGGCCAGTTTGCCTATCGTCACGACGATGCGCCGCTGATCCTGGTGGCGGGTGGCACAGGGTTTGCGCCCATCAAGTCCATCATGCGGCATATATTTGAAAGAGGCCCCGCACGTGACACGCACTTCTTCTGGGGCGCGCGCTCCAGTTCGGATCTGTACGAAAACCAGTGGCTGCGCGAATTTCAACACGCTCACCCGCGACTGCGTTATACGCCGGTGCTGTCGGATGTGACCGCTGCCGACGGTTGTGAACAGGGCTGGGTGCATGCAGCGGTGCTGCGCCATTATCCAGACCTGACGGAACAGGTAGTTTACGCAGCCGGCCCGCCGCAGATGATCGAAGCGATGCGGGTGGCTTTTCCGGCGGCGGGCCTGGCGACAGATCGACTGCGCTTCGACTCGTTCGATTATGCGCCAGTTGCGAGCAGCGCCGTATGAGCGTCTTTGCTGATGCTGCGAGCCGCGATGCATTGATCGCGGACTTCGCGCTGAATGCGTGCGACTTCATTCGCGTAATGGTGTGCCAGGGCATCGGGCAGCGACGAGGGAACGTCGACCGTGCAACGGTGCAGGTAGTCGGCTAACGTCAGACTCATCGCGCGGTAATCGCGCACCCAGCCGCTGGCATTCTGGACGCCGGGCTCGAGGGCGTCGGCCAGATCGGTAGCAATGTCAATTTCCAATGCCAGGCGCTCAAGATCAATGCGCAGCATCTGGCAGGTGTCGGCAACCGACCCCGTCTCCGCCAGCAAATGACCGTAATCAAATTCCACCAGCATGTCCCGGTGATGCTCGATGCCGTCAGACTGCGGATCGAGCAGCGCCGCCAGCGGTGCCCAGGCGCGGATCGCTTCGCAGGCCCAGCGGCGATTGGCAGCCCAGGGCAACTCATGCGCCAGCACCTCGCGCACACGAACTAACACGTGTTCCCTGACCGGTTCGCTGCTGTCAGCCGTGTGCCGCAGCACGGCTGCGCTGCGTGCCGGTTCTGCCAACCAGGATTCAAGCACACGCTCCGCAATATCGATCGCCAGCGTGGCCGGGCCGTTTCTCATAGGCGCAATCTCAGCGTCTATTGCGTCGGGCGTCGGTGAAGGCTTTCACAGCCGTGCAATGCCGGCAGGCATTGTCAAATACGAAATCGCTCCCTCAGGTCGCCGGCCATACGTCGGCTGACGGCCAATTTTTGCGGGCAGTCCCGCAATGTGACGAAATGTTGCCCGCTGGGGTCGCGTTCTATGGCCATCAACAGACGTGTATTCACCAGCGCGTTACGGTGTATGCGCACAAACAGGCTGCCGAGATCGTCCTCCAGAGAACGCAGGGATTCTTCGATCAGGTCTTCGCCGGCGCGATGCCTGACGGTGGTGTATTTCTGGTCGGCCTGGAAAAAAATGACATCCTCTACCAGCACCAGACGTGTGCTGTCGCGCGTTTTTACGGCGATATGTGTGCGCCGTTCCGCCAGTCGGGCGGCATTTGCTGCATGCGCCAATTGCGGTCTTGTTAGATGGCCGGCCTGCATGATGGCCGCGCGCAGCTTTTCGGCGCGTATCGGCTTCAGCAGATAACCCGTGGCCTGGGTCTCGAAGGCATTGATCGCGTATTCGTCGAACGCGGTCGTGAATATGACAGCGGGTGGTTCGGTGAACTGCTGAATGCGGCGCGCCGCCTCGAGTCCATTGATACCCGGCATGCGAATGTCGAGCAGCACGATGTCCGGCGCTAGTTCATCGGCCATTTCCAGCGCCTGCTCGCCGTGTTCGGCTTCACCGATCAGCTGCACTTCGGGAATTTCGGCTAACAAACTGCGCAGGCGGTCGCGCGCCAGGATCTCGTCGTCGGCGATCAGGACGCGATAACTCACTTGCGTTTCTCGATGAACGGGAAGCGCAGCGTAACGATGTATTCGTTGTCGAAACGGCCGGCCTTGATCGTAGCCCGCTCATCGTAGACCAGTGTCAGTCGTTCGCGGATGTTAGCCAGCGCAACGCGGTTTCCTTCACGTGGCACCGCCGAATCCGGCATGGGGTTGCGCACCACGATGGTCACCAGGCCGTTGGCAAATTCACCGTTGACGCTGATCGTTCCGCCTTCGGGCCGCGGCTCAACGCCGTGATAGATAGCGTTTTCCAGCAAAGGCTGGATCATCAGGCTTGGAACGATTGCCATTTTGGGCACCGGGTCGAGTTTCCACTCCACTCGCAGGCGCTCACCCATTCTCAGTTTCTCGATGCGCTCGTAGGTGCGGGCTATTTCGATTTCCTCGTCCAGCGTTATCTGCCCGCGCTGGTCGCTGAGCGTGGCGCGGAACAAGTCGGCGAGATCCTGCACTGCTTGCTCGGCGAGCTGCGGATTGCTGCGCGTCAGCGCAGCGATGGTGTTCATGCTATTGAAAAGAAAGTGCGGCCGGATGCGCGCCTGCAACGCATGCACTCTGGCCTGCGCCGACAGCTCGACATTCTCGCGCCACTGCTGCGTCACATAGCAATAACGCAATGCCACGGCGGTGACGATGAAGCTGATGATCAGGTTTCGAACCACAAAGTAGAAGTGGTCCGCGGGTCTTTGCGCCTGGAGGTCGGCGCCGATCGCAAAATATTCCGTCGCCAGGCGCCAGGTGATTTCAGATATGAGTCCGACCAGCAACAGCTCCATGCCGAGCGCGATAGCCGCACCTCTTGCGACGCTTTGCCGGGCGATGTAGCCGCGCAGCGCGCACAACATCGCCGCGCTGGCCAGGCCGATCCACAACAGGAACATCGAGCTGCGTCCCAGGTCAGACCAGAATTCGATGCGATCGTCAGCGCGTGCGGCGGTTGCCAGCACTGCTGTTAGCTCAGCGATCAGCACGACAGCCAGTACCACTCGCGCGGTGCAAAAATCTGGCAGGTAGAGCGCGACTGCAGAAGCTGGCCGCGACTCTCGAGTGGCGTTCGCGCCAAGGCGCATCGCCATGTTAGCTCAGCCTAGCGGGGAGCGGGGCCGCAGACCGCATCGCGTTCCTGGCGGACGCGAAGTCGGGTTTCGTCCAGTTCCTTGGCGCTCAGGTAAGTGCGCTCACCTTTTTCCTCGCGATAGATGCGGGTCGAGGTGATGAGTTGTTCGTACTGCGCGCTGGCGGCCTTGCACTGCTCGCTGCGTTTCTTGGTGATATCCTGCAGCACGGCTTTGCCTGCGGCCTGCTGCTGGCGTTGTTCTTCGGCAAGTGCGATGCCCTGCGGTGTGGGTACCGAAGCCGATTGGCTGGCTGTCATGCCTTGCGACTGTCCCGCGACTGCGGAGCCGCTGGAGACATTTTGCTTGACCCGGACCGCGCCCTGGACGGGCACGTCACTGTAATGAACGACCCCTTGCGCATCTTTCCAGCGCCAAACGTCACCGGCCTGCGAGCAGGTCGCCGCCAGGACTGCCAATACCAACAATGACCTTGCCGATGCGCGCATGGGAATCTCCGAGGCCAATAGTATCGCTGCAAGTGGCTACCCGGGCATTTGAACTGCATCACACAAAGGCAGGCGGGGTAGCCAATTTGAGCAGTCTAGCAGGGGGCCGGGCCGATTTATGGTCCGATACGTTAGATTAATGGCCTCCCCGAAGCCCTGGCTTCAGGCTTAAGATCGCGCCAGATGAACGGAGACTTTATGGATCGAATTCGGATCGATGATCTGGCCCGCAAGCTGCTCGACGGTCTGCCACCGGGCCTGCGCAATCTGCAGGCGGACGTGGAGCAGAACTTCCGTGCGGTGCTGCGCGCCAACCTCGCCAAGCTCGACCTGGTCGCGCGCGACGAGTTCGACGCGCAGACCCGGGTGCTGGCGCGTACCCGTGCCCAGATCGAAGCGCTGGAGCAACGACTCGCCGCGCTCGAAGGCAAGCGCGTCTAGCTGGCGGTGTTGAGTCCGCACGGCTAACAGCGCGCGTCAGTCACAGCGCTCTCCAAAGGATTCAGATGTCGGTCGCCCGCATTCAATGCCGGGCGCAGCTCGGATTGGTTGCGCCTCCCGTCCTGGTCGAAGTGCATCTTGGCAGCGGCTTGCCGACGTTCTCCATCGTGGGCTTGCCCGCTGCCGCGGTCAAAGAAAGCAAGGAGCGGGTGCGCTCTGCGCTGGCTAACAGTGGGTTTGAATTCCCGGCCGGCCGCATCACCGTCAACCTGGCGCCTGCGGATCTGCCCAAGGATGGCGGGCGCTTCGATCTCGCGGTTGCCATCGGCATACTGGTGGCGTCCGGGCAATTGTCCGCGCCCGGGCTCGAGCGCTGCGAAGTCTATGGCGAACTTGGTTTGTCCGGAGAGTTGCGCCCCGCCCCCGGCCTTTTGTTAGCCGCCGTGCATGCGGCGGCGGAGGACCGCGTCATCGTCGTGCCGCGGGCGAACGCGGCCGAGCTGCGTGCGGCTCCGCTGCCCGCCATTCATGCGCGCATATTTCCGGCCGATGACCTGGGTTCCGTCTACGCGCACCTGGGCGGATCGCTGCCGTTAGCCGATCTCACTGCCTTGGGCCCCGGCGCAGACGCCGGGCCTGCAGCGGCATCGAGACCGGACCTTGCGGACATCGTCGGGCAGGCGCCCGCGAAACGCGCGCTGGTGATCGCCGCCGCGGGCGGCCACAGCCTACTGCTGATCGGGCCACCGGGTTGCGGCAAAAGCATGTTAGCTCAGCGCCTGCCGGGAATCCTGCCGCCACTGTCGGCGCAAGAGCATGTCGAGGTCGCCGGCATCCGCTCGGTGTGCGGCATGGCATCAGGCGCCACGGCTGCCGATCAGCGGCCGTTTCGCGCGCCGCACCACACGGCGTCTGCGAGTGCGATTATCGGCGGCGGTCCGCAGGCGCGTCCGGGCGAAATCACTCTCGCGCATCGCGGCGTACTGTTTCTCGACGAACTCCCTGAATATGACCGCCGCGTGCGCGAGGCGTTGCGCGAGCCACTGGAGTCCGGCGTGATCGCCGTCACTCGTGTCGGCCTGCAGTGCGAATACCCGGCGCGGTTCCAGCTGGTGGCGGCGATGAATCCCTGGAGTTGTGGTGCCCATTTGCAGCGTGTTTCGAGGGCAAAGATGACGAACCTCCACCTCCAAATGGTGGAGGTTCTTCGGTCTCAGAAGTTTCCGGTGGCGTATAGAGGAGGGTGAATTCCACATCACCGTCGCCAACGACGATCTTCTCGACAATCAGTTCGATCAACGAACGCTTCTCTGCTGGGGTGTTCTTGCCCCAGGAGTCGCAGAGGTTCTTGCCGCTCTGGAAGACTTCTTCTTCGGACGCCACGCCGATCTTGGCGACATCAAGATCAGCCTGGGACTTGGGTATTTCATCGTCGAGCTGGGTCAAG
>JANMYM010000023.1:0-4553 GCA_031382085.1 Gammaproteobacteria bacterium | reverse complement strand
GATCGCGAAGAGCCATGGCCTTTGCGTCATCGAAGACGCGGCGCAGAGTTTCGGGGCGACCTACAAAGGCCGCCGAAGTGGGCATCTGTCGAAAATCGGCTGCACCAGTTTTTTTCCGAGCAAGCCGTTAGCTTGTTATGGAGACGGCGGCGCGATTTTTGTCGATGACGATGCGCTGGCGGTCGCCTGCCGCGAGATCCGTGTGCATGGCCAGAGCGCGCGCTACCACCACACGCGCATCGGCGTGGGGGGGCGCATGGACACGATCCAATGCGCGGTGTTGTTAGGCAAGATGGAGCGTTTCGACTGGGAGGTCGAGCGGCGCAAGGAACTGGGCCGGAAGTACCAGGCGGCGATCCAGGCGGCGGGCATTCCGGTCAAGTTTGTTAGCGTGCGGCCGGATCGCGACAGCGTTTGGGCGCAGTACACGATCTTTGTGCCCGACCGCGACGGCGTGCAGAAGCGCATGCAGGCCGCCGGCATCCCGACGGCGGTCCACTACCCAAAGCCGCTGCACCTGCAGCCGGCCTACGCGCAGTTTTGCTGCCCGGATTGCTGTCCGGTGAGCGTTCAGGCCGGGGAGCGCGTGCTGAGCCTGCCGATGAGCGCGGATCTCAAGGATTCGGACCTCGAACAGGTGGTCGCCGCCCTCAAGCGGGCCTGCGCCTAGACGGACCAAATTTCGCTATCATTGGCGGCTTGCTGCGGAGCCGCAGATTTCGGGGTTTGGGTGCTTAGAACAACAATGATCCGGCGGGCTGCCTACGCAGTCCTGCTGTTCGCTTGCGGTGGGGTCCAGGCAGATCCGTGGTTGGCGCCCGGAGATCTGGCGCTGCGCCATGACATCGAATTGCTGGCCGATGCCGGCATCATTCGCGGACCGGTGATGACCTGGCCGCTGTCCTGGCCGGATATCTCGCGGGACGTACTGGCGGCCTCGGAATCGGCCCATGACGATGCCTCCGTCGACGCAGCGCTGGCGCGCCTCAAGCGCACCGCGCGCGACGCGCAGCAGGACGGGCCTGGCGGCCTCGAGGTGCGGGCGGCGGGTTCCAGCGATGCACCCGAGTGGCGCGCGTTTTCAGATCAGCCGCGTGAGCAGGGCGAGGTAACGGTTGCGTCCTCCTGGATGACCGAGCGTTTTGCCGCGCGGGTCCAGGTCACGGGCGTTGCAAGCCCGACCGATGACAAGTCTGTTCGCCTGGATGGTTCATACGTCGGCGTCAATGTCGGCAATTTCATGATCAGTGCCGGTGAGATGGAGCGCTGGTGGGGTCCGGGCTGGGACGGCAGCCTGATCCTCGGCACCAATGCGCGCCCGATACCGAGTCTGACCGTCGAGCGCAATTACACCGACCCATTCAAGACCCGCTGGCTGCGCTGGATCGGGCCGTGGCGCGCCAGCATTGCGGTGGGGCAGGAGGAAGGCGCGACGACCGCGCGCGATGGCCGACTGCCGGTGCTGCCGGATGTCAGGTTTCTGGCGGCGCGCGTGAATTTCAAACCGCGGCCGTGGCTGGAGTTTGCGCTGACGAGGTCGGCGCAGTTTTGTGGGCAGGGGCGTGATTGCTCGTTAGGAACCATCAAAGACCTTCTGTTAGGTCGTGACAACCAGGTGGTTGGCGGCAGTACTGCATCGCAGCCTGGGAACCAGATGGCCGGATACGACGTCCGGCTTCGGTCGCCGTGGATGAATATTCCGGTCGCCGTGTACGCCCAGTTCATTGGCGAAGATGAGGCCAATGGATTACCCAGCAAGTTCCTGGGCGTAATGGGTGCCGAGGTCTGGGGTTCAATGCGACTCGGCAGCTGGCGCGTGCGTGCGGAGGCCACAGACACCACGTGCGTATTCACTCGCCAGAATCCCGAATTCGACTGTGCGTACCGCAATGGCCTGTTCCCTCAGGGCTATACGTACCGAGGGCGGATGATAGGCCACGGACTGGACAACGACAGCCGGATGGCCAGTGTTGCAGCCATTCTGGTCCGACCATCCGGGGAGACATGGCAGCTGACAGTTCGCGATGCACGCATCAATCGCAATGGAGCGGTGCCTGATCGAGCCCACGCGCTGAGTGCAGGTTCATCTAAACTACGTAATGCCGAAATTGAGTACCATCGCGGATTCAAGTTAGGCACTGTCAGGCTCGGCTTGGCGCTGGACGATTATTCCGGTGCGCGAACTGACTCCAGCTCCCGTGGCTTTGTCGAGTGGCGCCAGAGGTTTTGATGTTTAGCGGATGTCATATCAACCGATTTTTGTTAGCACCACTGGCGTGCCTGGGCGTCGTCTTTGCGGGCGCGCCATCAATCGCGCAGGTGCCGACCGCCGACCAGATCGAGTTGCTGCGCAGCCTGAGCCCGGAAGACCGCGATGCGCTGCTGAAACAAATGGGCATTGGCGATTCGTCATTGGGCTCCGCGACGTCAGGCGTGGCGGACCGCGACAGGTCGCCGGATCGCGATGGCTCGTCCCGCGCAGCTGCGTCGTTTGCGGCGCAGCTCGCAGCTGTCGACAGCACGCTCAAGGCGGATGACACGGTCCTCATCGACATCGACTTTTTCAAAGCGAAGCCTGCGCGCATGGAGTCTCAGGGAGCAGGCTTGCCGCCGGTGTCGATTGCCGGCGAGCCGGCGCCTATTTACGATCCGGAAGAGCGCGTCGAACTGCAGCTGTTGATCGATCTGGTGCGCTCCCGCAATCCCTACCTGCTGGATCGCAATGGCGCTCTGCCATTGCCGGGGTTTGCCCCCATCCCGCTTGCCGGCCTAACAGATGCACAGGCGACTCGGCGATTGGCTGCAGAACCCTCGCTGTTGAAACTCGATGTGAAAGTGGCGCGCCTGCCCGTCACCAAGTTTGGTGACGCGGCGCTGAAACCGTTTGGGTATGACCTATTCAATCAGGCTCCGTCGACCTTCGCTCCGGTCACTGATGTTCCTGTTCCCGCGGATTACGTTGTGGGCGCCGGTGACCAATTGTCCGTCCAGCTCTACGGCAGCCAGAACAAGAGTTTCAAACTTGTGGTCGGTCGTGATGGTCGCATCAATTTTCCAGAGCTGGGCCCCATCAATATTGGTGGACAGACGTTTGATTCGGCGAGGGCGAGTCTTGAGTCGCGGGTGGCCCGTCAGATGATAGGCGTCAAGGCCAGCGTGACCATGGGTGACACGCGTTCGATCCGGGTCTTTGTGTTAGGTGAGGCGAACCGCCCGGGTTCCTATACCGTGAGCGGCTTGGGCAGCGTAACCACAGCGCTGTTTGCATCGGGTGGCGTCAAGCCCATTGGTTCATTGCGTGATATTCAGCTCAAGCGCCAGGGGGCGGTTGTCAGGCGCATCGATCTCTACGATCTGTTGATTCGCGGCGACACGAGCAACGATGCCAAGCTGTTGCCTGGGGACGTGATATTCATTCCACCGGTTGGTTCGACCGTGATTGTCGATGGCGAGGTCAAGCGGCCCGCTTTATATGAAATCAAGGGCGAAACCAGCGTCGCAGAAGTCGTGCAGCTCGCCGGCGGCCTGACACCTGAGGCGGACAACACCCGCGTAGCCATGGTGCGCGTCAACGAGCAACGCCAGCGCGTCGTCTTGAATGTACCGCTGACCGCGGCAGAAGGCCGCAGCGAGCGCCTGCGCAATGGCGATTCGTTGCGCGTGCTGCGGTTGCGGCCCACGCTCGATTCCGGGGTCGCGCTGGACGGTCATGTGTTCCGCCCTGGCGCGGTTGCCTGGCGCGAGGGGCTGCGACTCTCGGATGTCATCGCTTCCGTGGACGAGCTCAAACCTAACGCCGACCTTGGTTACATACTGGTCCGTCGCGAACTGCCGCCTGACCGGCGCATAACGGTGCTATCTGCCGATTTGTCGGCGGCGCTGCGGTCGCCAGGTTCACGCGCGGATCCGGAACTCGCGCGCCGCGATCGGGTAATGGTGTTTGACACCGAGGCTGGACGCCGGCAGGCGCTTGATCCACTGCTCGCAGAACTCCGTCGCCAGGCGGATCCCGATCGACCCAGTGCTATCGTGCGAGTGGACGGGCGTGTCAAGGCGGCGGGGGAATATCCGCTGGAACCGGGTATGCGGGTTGGCGACCTCGTGCGCGCTGGCGGCGGCCTGCAGGATGCGGCATTTGGCGGTCGTGCCGAGCTGACGCGATTCACAATCAGGGGAGATGGCCGCAAGACTGAGCTCATCGACATTGATCTTGCGGCCGCGCAAACGGGCGATGCCGTTGCTAACGTGGTGCTGCAGCCTTTCGATGTGTTGAACATCAAGGAAGTGCCGGAGTGGGCTGGGAGCGAGAAGGTGATCTTGTCGGGCGAGGTGCGGTTCCCCGGCACCTACCCGATCCGGCGCGGTGAAACGCTGCGGTCGGTGCTGGATCGTGCGGGCGGATTCACGGATTTGGCGTTCCCGAATGGCGCTGTATTCACTCGCAAGGAACTGCAGGAACGCGAGCAGCTGCAAGTAGATCGCCTTGCCGATCGTCTGCAAACGAATCTGGCTGCGTCGGCTCTGCAGGGCGCGCAGGCCAATCAAAACCAGGC
>JANMYM010000017.1:0-22967 GCA_031382085.1 Gammaproteobacteria bacterium | reverse complement strand
GTACGCCATGAACGTCCCGCCATACGTCTCGGCCATCACCTTCGTCAGGGCCGCCGTCAGCGTCGTCTTGCCATGGTCCACGTGTCCAATCGTCCCCACATTAACGTGCGGCTTCTTGCGCTCAAATTTCTCTTTCGACACAATCGACTCCTAACAAAAATTTCACTGCACAACCTTCGCGGTCTGGAGCTCACGACCGGGATCGAACCGGTGACCTCGTCCTTACCAAGGACGTGCTCTACCAACTGAGCTACGTGAGCGACGCTGTCCTTGGAGCGGGTGGTGGGAATCGAACCCACGCCATCAGCTTGGAAGGCTGAGGTTCTACCATTGAACTACACCCGCAACCTGTTAGCTTTGCGGGCAAGCACTCTGGCCCGCCATCCGCCGAATTTTGCCTTGCATCCGAGTGCCGCCCGCTCACTGGTGGAGGGGGAAGGATTCGAACCTTCGAAGGCATAAGCCGGCAGATTTACAGTCTGCTCCCGTTGGCCGCTTGGGTACCCCTCCGCGAAAAACGAGCCGCGTATTCTGATTTCGACCCCCCGGGGTGTCAATGCCGTTGGCAAGAATATTGCTAGGGGGCCATATATAAGGAGTGCACCACCTCAAAGGCGATCCGGGCCGCCAGTCGGGCCGTCGCCCCAGCGGAATCGTGTACCGGGCAAAGCTCAGCGATTTCAGCCAAGCCCAGCTTATTGTTGGTCGCCGCAGGCCCTGCGAACCTGCCAATGGCACGAATCGCAGCCAAAACATAGGCCGGCGGGATACCAAGCCCGGCCGGCGCGCTGACCCCCGGTGCCAGACCTGCCGGAAAGGCATCCATACACACGGACAGGTGGATTCGGTCAACCGAGGCAATAAATTCCTCGATTATCTGCAAATGGGCTTTTAAGTTCGCCGATTGGCAGTCTAAATCCTCGATCCAACGGACCCCGAACTCGGCGGCGGTTTTGAACAGTGCCTGGGTATTGGCGGGGCGGGCAATCCCCAAGCACAGATATCTGACCGGATGGCCATGCGCCGTCATATGGCCGGCGATCTGGCGGAACGGAGTCCCGGACGAGCCTCGGTCGCCCGGCAGCCAGGGGCGCAGATCAAAATGCGCGTCGAAATTGATGACCCCGATGCGCTCTGCGGTTGCGGCGCAATGCGCGGCCAGGCCCTGGTAACTGCCCCAGGCGATCTCGTGCCCGCCACCTAACAACAGTGGCAACTGCCCGTCGGCTAACAGGGCCTGGACCCTGGCGCCGAGAGCGCGCTGCGCGACCTCGAGCTGATCGCCGTCGCAAGGAATGTCGCCGGCTTCAAACAAACGCAACTGATTGCCGCCGTGCCAGGCCAGATTGGCCAGCACGCGCCTGATGGCGATCGGGCCCGCGGCCGCGCCGGACCGGCCCTGATTTCGGGCCACGCCCGCATCGCAGGCAAAACCGGCAATCGCGACGCCCGGCCCGGAACCCGGTTGCCAGGGCCGGATCACCTGGTGCCAGCGGCGCGCGTCGCCATCGGCGCCCTCGTCCTCGCGCCCCGTCCAGACCGATGATTCGCTCATACCGCCTCCCAAATTACCAGCGCCGCAGCCAACCGGGCATCGGCGTTGCCATTGCGGACCGTGCCCACGCAGGGATTGTGACCAAGCCAATAGCCGAATTCGTCACGGCTGGAGATGTCCCAGACCGCAAAATCAGCGCGCAGCCCGGCCATGATCTGGCCGCGCTCGGCCTGCATCCCCAATGCGCGGGCGGCATTGCTGGTCACCGCAGCTAACAACTCGGCGGGTTGCAGTCCGAAATCGCGGGCCGCCAAAGACAGAGCGAGTTGCAGCGACTCACCGGGCGCCGAACCTGGATTGCAGTCGCTGGCAATTGCGAGCGGTACGCCCGCGGCGCGCAGCGCCGCCACCGGCGGCTTGCGCGTTTCGCGCAGTACATGCCAGGCCACGGGCAGCAGGACCGCGACCGTGCCGGAACGCGCCAGCGCCACCGCTTCCGGCTCGCCCGCGTATTCGAGATGATCGCAGGACAATGCACCGTGGCTGGCCGCCAGAAGGCTGCCGCCAATGTTGGAAAACTGTTCCGCATGCATGCGCAGCGGCAGACCTAACAATCGTGCCGCATCGAACAACCGCGCCGAGTGCGCGGCACTGAATGCCAGCGTCTCGCAGTAGATATCGACCGAGTCGATGAGGCCCTGCTGCGCGAGCTGCGGCAACCAGTCGACAATGATCGCCTGCAGGTAATCATCCGCGCGGCCCGCGAACTCCGGAGCCGGCGTGTGCGCACCGAGAAATGTCGCATGCACCGTGACGCCCGCTTCGCGGCCCAGTTGCCGCGCGATACGCAGCAAACGCTGTTCGGTACCGAAGTCGAGCCCGTAGCCGGACTTGATTTCAATCGTGGTGACGCCTTCAGCGCGCAGGGCATCGACGCGCGCGCGCGCGCCGGCCAGCAGCTCTGCATCGCTGGCCGCGCGCGTCGCGCGCACGGTCGAGAGGATGCCGCCACCCTGTGCGGCGATTTCCTGATAGCTGGCGCCGCGCGCACGCAGCGCGTGTTCGGACGCACGATTGCCGCCAAATATGAGATGCGTGTGGCAATCGACCAGACCCGGCGAAAGCCAGCGGCCCGCGAGATCCACGACCGTACAGTCATCGCCGGCTTTGCGTGGGCAGGCCGCTCGCGCACCGGCCCAGACAATCTGCGCGCCCTCTGTAAGCACGGCTGCATCCGCCAGCGGTTCGCTGGCAATCCGCCCATCTAACAAAGTGCAATTGCGCCACAGCTGGCGCGGTGCGGCGGAATTACTCATGACAGCCCGCAACTCATGTCAGCGCTGGCAGATCAAGTCCATGTTCGCGCGCGCAGTCGCGCGCGATCTCGTAGCCCGCATCCGCATGCCGCATGACGCCGGTCGCCGGGTCATTCCACAGTACGCGCTCGATACGCCGCGCCGCCGCCGGCGTGCCGTCGCAAACGATCACGACGCCCGAATGCTGCGAGTACCCGATGCCGACGCCGCCGCCATGATGCATGGAGACCCAGGTGGCGCCGCTGGCGATATTGAGCATCGCGTTCAGCAGCGGCCAGTCCGCGACCGCATCGGACCCGTCGCGCATGGCCTCCGTTTCTCTGTTAGGACTGGCAACCGATCCGGAATCCAGGTGATCGCGCCCGATGACGATTGGCGCCTTTAGTTCGCCGCGCGCTACCATGTCATTGAACGCAAGTCCCAGCCGGTGACGGTCGCCCAGCCCGACCCAGCAGATACGCGCCGGCAGCCCCTGAAAGTGAATTCGCTCGCGCGCCATGTCCAGCCAGCGATGCAGGTGTTTGTTAGCGGGCAGGAGCTCGCGTACCCTGGCGTCGGTCTTCGCAATATCCTCGGGGTCACCTGAGAGCGCTGCCCAGCGAAACGGTCCGATGCCGCGGCAAAATAGCGGACGAATATAGGCCGGTACAAATCCGGGAAACGCGAATGCGTCGCTGACGCCAGCGTCCAACGCGACCTGCCGCAGATTGTTGCCGTAGTCGAACACCGCGACGCCGTCGCGATGCCATTGCAGCAGCAATCGCACATGCTCGGCCATGGATGCGCGTGCCGCCGCCTCGACCTGCCGCGGTTGACTGACACGCTCGCGGTCCCAGCGCTCGACCGACCAGCCCGATGGCAGGTAGCCATTGATCGGATCATGCGCCGAGGTCTGATCAGTCATCGCATCCGGCCGAATGCCACGCTGGCGCAGCTCTGACAGCACGTCGACGCCATTGCCTAACAAACCAATGGATCTCGGCTTGCCCCTGGCGCAGGCGTCCTGAACCAGTTGCAATGCATGATCGAGATTATCGGCCTGGCAATCGAGGTACCCGGTTGCGAGTCGCTTGGCGATGCGATCGGCGCGGCATTCGACCGCCAACATCGAGGCGCCGGCCATGACGGCTGCCAACGGCTGCGCACCGCCCATGCCGCCGAGGCCCGTCGTGAAGATCCAGCGCCTGGACAGATCGCCGCCGAAACGCTGCCGTCCCATTTCGGCGAAAGTTTCGTAGGTGCCCTGCACGATGCCCTGGCTGCCGATGTAGATCCAGGAGCCCGCAGTCATCTGCCCATACATCATGAGTCCGCGCCGGTCGAGCTCGTGAAAATGCTCCCAGGTGGCCCAGTGTGCGACCAGATTGGAATTGGCAATCAACACCCGAGGTGCATCACTGTGTGTGCGGAAAATGCCGGCTGCCCTGCCCGACTGCACTAACAAAGTCTCCTCGTCGCCGAGGCGCCGCAGTGCGGTAACGATGATGTCGAAATCGCGCCAGCTGCGCGCCGCTCGGCCGATGCCGCCATAGACCACGAGCTCGGCGGGATTTTCCGCGACCTCCGGATCGAGATTATTAAGCAGCATGCGCAGTGCCGCCTCCGTTTGCCAGCTACGGCAACTGAGTTCGCTGCCGCGTGGCGCGCGCAGATGACGACTGGAATCCTTGAGCGAGTTCATGCCGCAATTGTGCTCCGGCGCAGGAAAATCAACCAGCCGCGTGCGAACTGGTGTGGTTCCGCAAAACTTGCGAGGTCGGAAATTCGGGCCGGATCAAATACCACCAGATCCGCCCGGGCATCGGCTCGCCAGCCTCGCACCGCTCAACGATGCGCGCGCTTGCCCGGCGTAATTGTGCGCCGCAGGTCCATGTAGAGCCTTTGCACCCAGACGTCTGATGTCATCGCGCCCTTGGCAAACCGGTCATTGAATTCCGCCGTGGGTTTGGCCGCCAAAACCTGCTGCAACGTCTGACCGGCGCGAATCGCGCTGACAACCCGCGTGCGGATTGTCACCAGCATATCGCACCAGCTTTGCAGATCCGGGCGCTTCGCCATCGGGCCATGACCTGGAATGATCTGTGTCCTGGCATCGCTGCGTGCTAACGATAACGTGCATGCGGCGAGGATGCCGTCGATGCTGCCGCCCGAGCCCATGTCGATGAAAGGGTAGGTGCCGTTAAGAAACGTATCGCCGGTATGGATAACGTTCGCCTGCTTGAAAAACAGCAGTACATCGGTATCGGTGTGGGCGTTTTTTACGTGCACAGCGTCAATATCCTGGCCATTCAGATGCAGTTGCAGGTCTTCGGCAAACGTGACGACGGGCAGCGCGGCGTGCGGCGACGGCAGCGTCTCAACGTTGTAAACATCCACAAGCTGACGAGTCGAGAGTCGCTTCAGCGTGTTTTCATGCGCGACGATGATGCTGCCGGTACCACCAAAAGCTTCGTTACCACCCGTATGATCGAAATGCCAGTGTGTGTCGATGACGAAACGCACCGGGCGTTCCGTCAATAAAGCGATCGCAGCACGAATTTTCGGCGCAAGCTGCGCGAATTGATCATCGACAAGTACCGCGCCGTCCGGTCCTGTTAGCAGCGCCATGTTGCCGCCGAGGCCAAACAGGCTGTAGAGCCCGGGTGCGAGTTCAACTGACTTGATTTCAACCTTGGAAAAGTCCGCCTGGGCCGGCGCCACGGGCGCGGCAAGCAACCCGGCAAGGGCGAGACTCAGCCGAATAAACCGGATTGATCGCATAGGACCTCCAAGACGACACCTGCGCGGTCAGCGGCAATGAGCACGCAATTTAGCAATTTCCTGCGCTGTCGCCAGGCGCGCCGCGCCCGGACGCAAATCCCGCGGCAGCAGCATGTTAGCGTAGCGGATGCGGCTGAGGCGGCTGACTTCATGCCCAACCACCTCCCAGACACGGCGAACTTCACGATTACGCCCTTCGCGCAACACGACCTGGAACCAGCTGTGCCCCTCGGCAGCTCGCCCGACCGTGATGCGATCGAAGCGCGCCGGACCATCCTCCAAAATCACGCCCTGTTCGAGTTTTTGCAGCGTGGCCGGTGTCGGGACGCCGCGCACCCGCACCAGGTACTCGCGCTCCACTTCGCCGGACGGATGCATCAGACGATTTGCGAGTTCGCCGTCAGTGGTAAATAGCAGCAGACCGGTGGTGTTGGTATCAAGCCGGCCGACGACAATCCAACGACCGGACCTGGGCGCCGGCAGGCGCTCGAAAACGGTGGGCCGCCCCTCGGGGTCACTGCGCGTGGTCACTTCGCCGGCTGGCTTGTGGTAAATCAAGACCTCGGTCGCAATCTGGGTTGTTAGCTCAAGCGCTTTGCCATCGAGTTCGATGCGGTCAGCGAGGCTCGCGCGCATCCCCAGGGTTGCAAGCTGGTCGTTGACCCTGACGCGCCCGGCCGTAATCCAGGTTTCGATTTCGCGGCGCGAACCGAACCCCTGGTTGGCGAGCAGTTTCTGCAGTCGCCCGGCGCTCATCGCAGCGGCAATGATAGGCGCTTGAACAAGTTGGCCGTGTCACCAGGCGTTTCGGCCACACGATCTACCAGCCTGCGGTCCAGGTGCGGGCCAAATAGCTGCAGAAAATCGTAGACGTAACTGCGCAGCAGCGAGCCGCGGCGAAAACCAATCCAGGTCGTATGCACGGGCAGCAAATGCCCTGCGTCTAACACCACAAAGTCGCTGTCCTGTTGCGCTTCGATGGCGACGCTGGCGACAATGCCCACGCCCAGGCCCAGGCGCACATAGGTCTTGATGACATCGGAATCGCGCGCGGTCAATGCCACCTGCGGTTTGAGTCCGGCGCGGGCAAATATTTCCTGCAGCGACGAGGGTCCGGTAAAACTGAATACATAGGTGACCAGCGGATAGTCGGCTAGATCCTGAATGGTCAGCTTGTCGCGTTTTGCCAGCGGGTGTTTTTTCGGCACGATGACCTTGCGGTGCCAGCGATAGACCGGCAACAGCACCAGCTCACGGAACAATCCTTCGGATCCGGTGGCAATTGCCAGGTGCACCTGATCATTGGCCAGCATGTCGGCAATCTGTTCGGACGTGCCCTGGTGCAGATGCAGCTCGACCTGCGGGTATTTCTGCCGGAACTGGCTGATCACCGGCGGCAGCACGTAACGGGCCTGGGTATGCGTGGTCGCAATCGTCAACTCGCCGCGATCGTTCTGGCGCAGGTCGGCCGCGATGGCTTCAAGACTCTCGATTTCCGCCAGCGCCTTGTGCGCCTGATCCAGCACCCGCCTGCCCTCGGGCGTCAGTCGCTTAAATGACCGGCCGGAACGGACGAAAATCTCGAAGCCGAGCTCTTCCTCCAGGGACTTGAGCGCACGGCTCACGGCCGGTTGCGAAGTACCCAGCGCGGCAGCCGCGGCCGTCACGGACATCTGGTTACGCACAACGGCGACCACGTAGCGCAGGTGGTGCAGGTTCATATAACCAAACGTTATCAAAAGACAGCCCAATCGGCCTCGCTATTATATGAAAGGCGGGCTTAGAGTTGCCGGCATGATCTACGACAGCATTCTAAAGACCATCGGCCGCACCCCCATCGTGCGCATCAACCGCCTGGCGCCGCCGCAGGTCGAGATGTACGTGAAGTGCGAGTTCTTCAATCCCCTGCATTCGGTGAAAGACCGACTCGCGATCGCCATCATTGAAGATGCCGAGCGCAGCGGCGCGTTGAAACCGGGCCAGACGGTGGTCGAAGCCACCTCCGGCAATACCGGCATCGCGCTCGCCATGGTCTGCGCGGCCAAGGGCTATCCCTTTGTCGCCGTCATGGTCGAAACCTTCTCGATCGAACGGCGCAAGGTCATGCGCATGTTAGGCGCCAAGGTGATCCTGACCCCGGCTGCGGAGCGCGGCTCCGGCATGGTGCGCAAAGCGGCGGAGCTGGCGGCCAAGCACGGCTGGTTCCTGGCGCGGCAATTTGAAAACCCGGCCAACCCGGCCTATCACCGCAGTACCACCGGCCCGGAAATCCTCAGCGATTTTGCCGGCCGCCGGCTCGACTTCTTTGTCACGGGCTGGGGCACGGGCGGCACGCTGACCGGTGCTGGCGAGATGCTCAAACTCGCGCGCCCTGATATCAAGATCGTCGCCACCGAACCCGAAGGCGCGGCAATGTTGTCCGGCAAGCCCTTCGCGCCGCACAAGATCCAGGGATGGACACCTGACTTCATTCCCGCGGTGCTGAATCGCTCAGTTCCGGACCGCCTGGTGCTGGTGAGTGATGGCGAAGCGATCGACGCCGCGCGCCAGCTTGCCAGACAGGAGGGCATCTTCTGCGGCACCTCGAGTGGCGGAACTTTTGCGGCCGCACTCAAAGTAGCGCGCGAAGCGCCGGCGGGGTCGGCGGTGTTAGCCATGCTGCCAGACACTGCGGAACGTTACTTGTCGACGCCACTGTTCGAGGGCATTGCTGAAGGTTCGGATCCGGAGCCTTGAACTCCGCAGGGACCGTGCGGCCGTTAACGGTCGAATCCAAGGATCAGTGGCCGGCCCGGCAGTTCGCCGCGTTGCCGGATCCATTCACGCTTTATGACGGCGATCAGCTGCATGGCGGGCGGGTAGCCTACGAAACCTGGGGCCGGCTGACGCCGGCACGCGATAACGCGATTCTGCTGTTCACAGGGCTGTCACCGTCGGCCCATGCGGCCAGCTCCGCGGTTGACCCGGCTGAAGGCTGGTGGGAACCTGTGTTAGGCCCGGGCAAGGCCCTCGACACCGACCGCTGGTTTGTGATCTGCGTCAATTCACTGGGCAGTTGTTTCGGCACGTGCGGGCCGGCGTCCGCCGACCCGCGCACCGGCCGTCGCTATGGTGTCGACTTCCCGGCCATCACTGTCGAAGACATCGCCGCCGCCGGCCGGGCCGTGCTTGCCGCACTGGACATCGAATCGTTAGCCGTGGTCGCCGGCGCATCATTAGGCGGGATGTCGGGCCTCGCCTTCACGGCATTGTTCCCCGGTCTTGCCAGACGGATCGTCTGCGTCTCGGGCACCGATGCGGCATCGCCCTTCGCCATCGCGCTGCGCTCGGTGCAGCGCGAAGCCGTGCTGACTGATCCTTGCTGGCTGCAGGGACAGTACCCTGCGGGCCGCAATCCGCGTAATGGCATGCGCCTGGCCCGCAAGATCGGCACCATCACCTATCGCTCGCCGGTCGAATGGCAGCAGCGCTATGGACGCCAGCCAGCGGACACTCCGCCGCCTAACAAATTTATCGGCGAATTCATGGTCGAGTCATACCTGGAAAACCAGGCGGAGCGTTTTGCCGATGCATTCGACGCCAACTGCTACTTGTACCTGTCACGCGCCATGGATCGATTTGATCTTGCGCGGCACGGTGGTGTCGACCAGGTGGCGCAGAAATCCAGAGCGGAGTCGGCGCTGATCATTGGCGTCGAGACCGACATGCTGTTTCGGATCGAGGAGCAGGTCCGGGTCGCCCAGGCTTTCAAAAAGGCCGGCATTCGTACCCAGCTGGTGCGGGTGGAATCTGCATCCGGGCACGATGCTTTTCTCGCCGATACCACGCCATTTGAAGCCGCAATTCGGGCCTTTTTGACCGAACACCGTTGATTACGGCGCTGGCAGGATCGGCGGCAGCGGACAACCCAATCGGCCGCAGATGGTGCGCAGTAGTTCGGCTTCGCTGATCGTCAACCTGTTGTCGTGCGAAATGCTTACGACCAGGGCTGCAACCAGCATTTCCTTGGCGGCTGGCTTCAGGCCGGTAAGCGTGTCGAGGGCCATCGCCATGGCTGCAGGCCAGTCGCTCGCAATGGCCATCGCCGGGCGCGCGCGTGGCAGCAGCCGCGACAGACCCGCCTCGTAACAGTGCCGCGCAGCGGCGGGACTATCAGAGCCCTGCCTTGCCAGCACGGAAAACACGACGCCAAGCTCGGCACTGCATTCAGCCAGCGTGCTGTTGCCGGCAGCGCCATCGCCTGAGCGCAGGTCGCGCAGGTTGGTAGCTAACAAGTTGCCCAGGCAGAATTCGAATACCTCGGTCTGACCGTCGACCTGGATCAGGCCCTCAACCAGCGTCAGCAGTCGCGCGCGTTCGAGTTGCGGTGCACTGCGCAATGTGCTGAACAGCAGCTGTACCGCCGGCAGGCGCAGCATCGGCGGCAATTGCAGCAGCGCGCTGCTGACCGCATCCACCGCGGCTGGCAGATCGGCGCCGGCGCTACCCGAGATCAGGGCAAGTTGCCGGCCGCGAACGGCGGGATCGGCCGCCAGCAGCATGGCTAACAACGCGGCGCGCGCATCGCTCCAGGATGTGCGGGCACCGGCGAGCAGATCACGCAACTCGCGCCGCAGCGCGCGCGCATGCGTCACATGCGCATCCTGGGGATTGCCGACCGAGGCGGCGACGGCACCAGGCGCGATGGCCACAATGGTGCCGGCATCCATCGGCGCATTCGCCCCGGGCTCCGCGAGGCCCGGTCCCTGCTGAATTGCCTGCGCGGCGGCACGCGCTAATGTGTCGAGATCGAATCTGGGATCGAGTGCGAGAATGCGTTCGCCCAGCGGCGGATGCGTCGCGAACAGGCGCTGCACGCCGGGTGCGAACAGCATGTGGGCCACCTGCTCGCCGTCGTTCGCGATCAGCCGACCGTGCTCGGGAACGCCAGCAATCTTGAGCAACGCATTCTTCAGGCCGTCGGGGTTGCGCGTGAACTGCACCGCCGATGCGTCAGCGAGGCGCTCACGATTGCGCGACACGGCCGCCTGGATGATGCGCCCCAGGAACAAACCCAGGTAACCTAACACCAGCATCGCGACGGCGATTGCCAGCAGCGGCGCGACGTTCTTGCTGTTGCGGCCGCGCGGCATCAGCCGCAGAATTCCGCGTCCCGCAAGTCCGATGACCAGCAGACCGAACAGCCAGCCCATCAACCGCAGGTTGAGGCGCATGTCGCCATTCAGAATATGGCTGTATTCATGCGCGATCACGCCCTGCAGCTGCTCGCGGTTCAGCCGTTGCAGGGCCCCGTCGGTGACCGCGATCGCCGCGTTAGCGGGCGTATCACCCGCGGCGAACGCATTGATCGCGGATTCATTTTCGAGTACATAGACTTCGGGGATCGCGACACCCGATGCGATGGACATTTCCTCCACGACATTGAGCAGACGCCGCCGCAGAGGATCCGCTGAGGCGCGTTCAATGCGCACGCCACCTAACGAGCGGGCGACTACGCCACCGCCACCACGCAGCATCAGGCCTTTGAACGCGCTCGCACCGAGAATGATGGCGAGCCAGAGCAGGCTGCTGAGTGCCACGATCTGCAGCCTGGCGCCGGGCGGCAGCGCTGCAGAGTTTTCCGGATCGGTCGCGCCCATCGCGAACAGCAACACCAGATCGAGTGCGGCGACCACCGCGACAATCGACAGCGCGAGTGCCAGCACCAGCCAGCGCGACTGTCGTTGCGCGACGGCCTGGCGCTGGTAGAAATCCACGTTGCGTTACCGGTCCGTGGTCAGAACTTGACCTGCGGCGCGGCGCGCATTTCCGGCTTGGTGATTTCCAACAGCTGCGCGGCCGCGAAATTGAACATGCCGGCGAACAGGCTGCCGGGAAACATTTCGCGCCGATTGTTATACGACATGACGGCATCATTGAACGCCTGCCGCGCAAAGGAAACCTTGTTTTCCGTGCTGGTCAGCTCTTCGGACAGCTGCATCATATTCTGGTTGGCCTTGAGGTCGGGGTACGACTCCGCCACGGCCATCAGACGGCTCAAGGCGCCGGTCAGCTGGCCTTCAGCGCCGGACAGCGCCTGCACGGCCGCCGCATCACCGGGGTTGGCAGCGGCCGCCTTGAGGCCCGTGTAAGCGCTGTTGCGGGCCGCAATGACCGCCTCCAGGGTTTCGCGCTCATGCTTCATGTAGCCCTTCGCGGTTTCGACCAGATTCGGGATCAGGTCGTAGCGTCTTGTTAGCTGCACGTCGATTTGCGCAAATGCATTCTGGTAAGCGTTACGGCCGCCAACCAGCCCGTTGTAAATGGAGATCACCCAGAACACGATCAGCACGATCGCTGCCAACAAGATCAAGCCACCCATCAGCGTCTCCTTTTCTTCGGTTTGGTCTTCATTTTGGTCCTTAACTTCGAGATGCGCGCGCCGAATGCCGCCGGCTTCGACTTCGTTGCTGGCACGGCATCGACCTGCTCCTGAAGGATGCGAAACAGGTTGTCGATGAATTCCTTGCGCTCCGTGGCCAGCGCAGTTTCCTGTTCCGGCGTGAACTCGTAGTCGTCCACCTCGCCCTGACCCAGCGACCCCTGCCGGACTTGAATGCCTTCAACCGCGGCCAGGCGTTCGCGCAGTGCCCAGACCTCGCTGCCGAGCTTCACGACCATGTTGAGGACCTTGTCGACCGCCGGGTCGGCAAAGAAGAACGGACGGCCGCCCCGGATGGTGCGAGGCATGGGTTTGCGATTTGCCATGAACTACTTCCAGGCTCCGAAACAATACCAGCGGATACCTTCGGCGAGGCGACCGGTCTTGTCGCTATCGACCTCGGCCTGATCGTGCGCTGAGTTACGCAAGGCCTCCTCGCCATACCAACCAACCGACGGCACAACGAACTGCAGGTACTGGTCTGCAGAAAAACCGGCACGACGACACAGTTCCTGGGGCACCAGATCGCGGAACGGCTTGTAGAAGGGCTCGTTGTTATACGAGCTGTCCCAGTCCAGATAGAAACTCTCGTACGGCGACAGCTGCGAATTCGGCGGCAGCTCCATGTGCAGCATCAGGCCGCCGGTCCGCAGCAGCCGGTGCGCCTCGGCGAAAATCCTGCTGATGTCCTTGCGTGGCACTTCGTGCAGGAACATGGATGAAAACACCACATCAAAACTGCGGTCCGGAAAATCCAGCTGCTCGGCGTTCATCTGATGAAAATGAATCGCGCGATTTTGCGCCTGCGCGCGCGCGTGCCCGTAACGCAGGCAGGGCGCGGCCACGTCGATGCCGTGCACCTCGGCAGCGGGGAACTGGTCTTTCCAGGAGCCGGTGTTATGGCCGATGGTGCAGCCCAGGTCGAGGATTCGCTGCGGGCGGAAATCCGGGTACTTGAGCCGGATGAACCCGGCGATCGACTGGCCGATGTCATCCAGGTTCTGGCCCATCAGGCCGAAACTGAAAACCGCCAGGCCGTTGTCGTAGAGCGCGCCCGCGGCGAGATCGTCGGCGCCGAATTCCTGGTGGTAGTTGCCGGGCATCAGGTGCACGTCGATCGCGCTCACCGAACGCGGTACCTGGAAATTCTCGGCGATTTTCAGCGATCCCAGCCGCCTGGATTTTGTTAGCTCGGCGGCTTTCTTCTGCAACTCGGCTGACTGATTCTCGACCGCTGGCAGAACCGACTGCCACACCATGTCCTGCGCCGTCACGCGCAGACTGGAGTAGAACTTGAAGTACTCGTTGCTCTTGATGGCGCGGTGCACCTCAGGCCCATTGTTGGGTTTGCGCCCCAGCTGCCGGGTGACCGCGGGCTCCACCTGCGCGTCCCAAACCTGGCGCATGCCGCCGGCCATGTCCATCAGCACGTGGCTGCGCAGACCAGAGACAAAATTCATGCGCCCTTTTTCCTGGCGCGACTTGCGCAATTTCAGATCGTGTTTCAGTTCAAGCATGGGGACTCACCGTTGGGGCTCAGGGACTGCCGAGCGCTGAATATACGGACATGCCCGGCCAATGCAAACCGGGGCTAGAACTCCGCGAGCAGCCGGCCAAATCCCTCGCGCTGGTCCTTGATGCCATTGGCGCGCAAGGCGTGCCAATAGGTGGCGGTATTGATGGCAATGACCGGCTTGCCCAGCCAGCGCTCGGCGGCGGCCGCCAGGCGCACCATGGATAAATTGGTGCCGACCTGAACGATCGCATCGACGTCCGGGCCGTCGAGGCTGTGCAGCACTTCGCGCAGGCGCGACTGCGGAACCTGGGCGATGGCCGTCCATGAGGGGCAGCGCAGGCAGTGGTCGCGGACGACCTCGAAGCCGCATTCGGTGAAGTAACGTTTCACTTCGGCATTGGCCACCGGAAAATACGGCGACAGGAATGCAATCCGCTTGATACCACCCGACGCCCGCAGCGCCGCGGCGCAGGAATGCGAACCGATCGAGATCTTGAGCCCTGATTCGGTCTCGACCTTGCGCTGGAATTCATCCGCGCCGGCGATACCGCCGTAAAAGGTGATGGCCGACATACCCATGACCAGGTAGTCCGGTTCACAGGTCATGACGCTGCGCACCGCATCGATGACACCTGCGGAAATCGCCTGCGTGCCCGCCAGGAAGGTCTCGTTGCTAACAGCCTTGGCGTTAGGCGTGAATATCCGGCTGTAGTGATTGGTGACGCCGGTGACGCGCAGGTCGTCGAAATCCGGCTGCACGATGGTATTGGTTGAAGGACCCAGGACGCCGAATTTTCGGCGCCATCCCAATGCGTCCGGAGACGCGGTATCTGCTGCGCTCATACGTGAATTATTGCATAGAGCCGCCGTGATAATGCCATTGCGGGCGACCTGACCGTTCGTGACAATGCAGCGATGCGTTATGTACTGATACTGGCCGCGCTGCTCGCGGCAGTCGCTGGCGAAGCCGCCGCCCGCGAACTGCGGATCGCAACCTGGAACCTGGAGTGGCTGATGGAACCCCGGGTACTGCGCCGCCTGCGGCCAGGCTGCGTGCCGGCCTACGCCCTGCCGCGCGGACCTGCCCGGGTCATTCCCTGCGACGTTGCTAACAGCCTGGAGCGCGGCAACGCGGACTTTGCGGCGCTGGCGCGTTACGCACGGAAGCTGGACGCCGACGTCATCGCCATCCAGGAAGTCGATGGCCAGGGCCCGGCCAGGCGCATCTTCAACAATTACAAATACTGTTTCAGCGGCCGCAGCCACGTGCAAAATCTGGGTTTCGCCGTTCGCCCGACTGTGCCGTTTCGCTGCGGCGGCGATCTTGCGTCCCTGTCGTTAGGTGACTCAGTACGGCGCGGCGTGCAGCTAACCCTGTGGCCCGGCAGTGCCGACGAAATGCACCTGCTGGCGGTGCATCTGAAGTCCGGCTGCGGCCGCCGCACGCTGGACAGTGGCAAGGCCGAATGCGCGACGCTCGCGCAGCAAGTCCCGGTTCTCAAACAGTGGATCGACGCTGAGGCCGCGGCCGGTCATCGGTTCGCGATCCTGGGCGACTTCAATCGCGACCTCAAGTGGGACAGCATCGCGGCACGCAATTCAGCCGGCCAGCTCAGCAGCCTGTGGAATGAGCTCGACCTGCCGGCCGGCAGGCTGACGCTGGCGGCAAATCTTGGCGCCTTCAAAAATTGCAGCAGCGTCCAGAATTTTCCGGGCTACATCGACCAGATCGTCCTCGGTCCCGCGCTGGCGGCCCGCGTCATCGCTGGCTCGATGCGGCGCGTAATCTACGAAAACGCAGACGCTGCATCGCGGCGCCTGTCCGATCACTGCCCGGTGTCGATAGCGCTGCGGTTGCAGTAGTCAATGGCACTAGTAGGCTTCGTCGACGGATTAAGTTCAGTTGTACAATTGCCGCGATTACGCCGGGGCATACTCCGCGAAAGGGGCCGCCGAATATGAATAAAAACACGCCCAGCGAGGCGCTCGGTCTGGAACGACGACTGCATACGCGGCACCGCGCGCGTACCACCGTCTACATCACAGTCGCCGGTGGCCGTAAAAAGCTGTGCCGCGCGGTGAATCTTAGCGCAACCGGTGTGTACATACAGACCACCGATCTCGGGTTGCGCAAAGGTCAGCAGGTGGATTTGTCGTTTGCGATCAACCTGGGCTCGGTCACCAAGATCCATCGGCGCAAGGCCATCGTCGCGCACGTGTCGCGCGGCGGTACCGGCCTGATGATGGACGCGTATTCGTCCCGCTGAGCGTTTGTTAGGCTGGATTTACCGGCGGCGGGAATCTGGTGCTGGCAGCCCGAATCGAACGGGCGACCTGCCGCTTACAAGGCGGCTGCTCTACCAACTGAGCTATGCCAGCAAAGCCCGTAAACCGGTCGCTGATTGTAATCTGTTAGGGGACGCTTGGGCAGGGCTTGACCTGCAGGCTGCCGTTGGCCTTGAAGGTTGCCGGATCAAGCTCTTCGCCAGCCGCCCGCAGATCGATGTCCAGCCAGGTGTCGGCCCCAGCCGCCAGCCGCTCCATGACGTCGACATCAAGATTCAAATTCCTGACGATGCTGGCCCGCTGCTGTGCCCGCGGCAGCTCCTTGAAGTATCCGACGGACACCCGAATTCCCGGGGTGCCATCGGGAACAATGGCCGCATCCGTGATGCCGGCGCGCCGCAGGCGGGTCATTGCCCGGTCGAGCTGCTCGCTGGAGCGAATGTTTTTCAGAAATACCAGGTAGCCGTCCGGGACCTCGGCGCTCTCGGAACGGCTGCGCGGCACATAGCCTATTTCGCGCAGCAGATTGCTGGCCGCCGCGAGTTCGGTGGCCGCGCGAAACGGCCCGATAGTGATACAGCGCCGGGGTCTGGGCGGTACTTCGCGGGCCAGGGCGACCCGGGTCAGCGCCTTGGGCAGCGCGTCACTGCCCGCCACCGGCTGCGCCAGCCAGCGGGAGCCGATGAGATACAGCACGTTGGCGAGCAGCAGCGCAAAAAATATGCCGCGCATCAGTTGCCTGCGTGTCGAGGAGTTACTCATATCAAAGCGTCGCGGCCAGGCCGCGCAATACCAGATCGGGCACCAGTTTGAATTTGCATTTCAGTTTGCGAGCAAGCGTGGGTCCGTCACCACCGGTGAGGACCACCCGCGGATAATGACCCAATTTGCGCCGTGCCTCTAGCCGTAGTCTCTCCACCAGCGCCGCGGCCGCCTGATCGGCGCCGGACCGCAACGCCCCCCGCGTGTCGGTGGCGAAGACAGTCGAGCGGCCCCCCCGGCGCGGCAACCCCCGTGTGCGCCGCGCAATGCCCGTTGTGCCGGCTAACAAAGCGGCCGCCATCAGCCGGCGCCCGGGAACGATGACGCCCCCCAGGTGCCGGCCGTTCTGGTCGATGAGATCGACCGTCAGCGCGGTGCCGGCGCCAACCACCAGCAAGGATCGCCGCGCGGGCCCGAGGGAGCGCGCACCTAACATCGCCGCCCAGCGATCAGCGCCGAGGCGCCAGGCCTCCCGATAGCCATTGCGCAAACCCAGCTGCTGGCAGCGACTTTGAAATCGCCGAGCCGGCACTCCCTGCTGGCGCAGCTGCTTGAGCAGCGCGATTGTCATCGCCGGCGCAGCGACACTGACGCAGGAGACGGAGTTGACGCTGCCTATAGCCCTCGCCAGTGGTCCGCGCCGTACGCTGCTCAGGCGGCCGTTGTGGTCCAGGGCCTGCTGCCGCGACAGCCGGCCGCCGGATGCGATGGCCCATTTGAGGCGTGAATTGCCGATATCGATCAACAGGCGACGCGTCATCCGGTCTGCCCCCGATCCGGCCTGACACTGACCTCACCCGCCACCACGGTCGTGCGGCCTGACACGGTGTCCAGCAGCAGCGCGCCGGACTCGTCGATCCCACTGGCGCGCCCGTGCACTACACGGCCCGCGCTTTCGACCTGGACCTGCTGGCCTAACAACGCATCATGCTCGCGCCAGCGCGCCTGGAACGGCGCAAGCCCCTGGTTCAGAAACAGCGCAATGTCGTCGATGCAGTGCTCAAGCACGCGCGCCGCCAGGGTGTTGCGGTCATCGCGCAACCCCAGCGACCGCAGATCCCCGGCCACAGCGCCTTGCCGTTGCAGCGCCGCAAGCAGCGCTGGCGGCAACGCGACATTCAACCCGATTCCACAGACCACCCAGGCCGGGCCGCCGGCCTCGGCGCGTAGTTCGGTCAGGATGCCGCCAATTTTGTGCGGTCCGCTGACCATGTCGTTAGGCCATTTGACCGCCAGCGGCTGCGCGCCTGCCGCCGTCAATGCCGACAGCACTGCCAGGCCCACGACCAGCGTCAGGCCGCCGAAGTCGCGTGGCAGCGCATCGACACCGAAGCCGAGGGACAGGCTGAGTCCGCTGCCGAGCGCTGCCTGCCAGGCGCGTCCGCGCCGCCCCCGGCCGGACTGTTGATTCTCAGCTAACAAGACACGCAGCATACCCGGCCGGGTGGCGCCCGCCTCCAGCAGCAGGCTGTTGGTAGAGCCGGTCGACCAGAGCACTGCGCAGTCCTCGATCCGCGCGCGGTGCTCGGCACGCAATTGCGACAGGATTCCCGGCGCGGACAGGGGCGCCACCGCTTGCACCAGGCGATAACCGCGATTCGGTACCGCCAGCACCGGCAATCCCAGCAGACGCAGGTTCTCGATGGCTTTCCAGACTCCGCCACGCGTCACGCCATGTGCCGCTGCCAGATCGGCCCCGGAATGCAACCCACCGTCGGCGAGCGCAGCGAACAGCGCGCGTATCAACGGCTCTGAGCCGGGTGCGGATGACATCAGCGGCGTACTCAACCTAACAAACGCCCCAGCAACCAGAGACGGCGGGAACGCGGCTCCTGCCCGGCCAGCATCCGTTTGATATTGCTGCGGTGGGTGAAAACAACGAAGACCGCGAGACCGGCCAGAAACAGGACCTGCAGGGATGCGGTATCCGCGCCGTGCAAGGCCGCCGCGATCGGCAGGCTGGCCGCGGCCAGCATGGTCGCAAGCCCGACGTAGCCGCACGCAAACATGCCCAACAACCATACCGCCACTGCGACTCCCAGTAGCCAGGGCGCCAGCGCCGCAATCGAGCCGAGCAGAGTGGCCGCACCCTTGCCGCCGCGAAACCCGTGCCACAGCGGATAGACATGGCCGATGACTGCGGCGGCAGCGCAGGCCTCGGGCAACCCGGCGACCGGGCTAACGCCTGGACCTGAAAGGTAGACCGCGAGATAACCCTTGGCGACGTCGATCAACACCGCGCCGGCCGCAAACCACACGCCCTGCGTGCGCAGCGCATTGGTGCCGCCGGCGTTGCCACTACCCAAGGTGCGAATATCCACGCCACGCAGCCGACCTAACAGCAAGCTGCCATTGACGGATCCCAGCAGGTAGGCGAGCAGAATTCTGAGCAGGTATTCCAGCATAAGATTCAGCGATTCCGAAAGACTTCGGCCAGCATGCAGCGCGCGCCGCCGCCGCCCAGTTGCTCGATCAGGTGCAACGGCGCAGCAATTACGCGATCGACACAACTCTCGAGGCGCGCGAATGCTGCCGGCGGAAATGCCGCCCGCGCCCGTTGTGACATGGCGAGCACGGAGCTGTCGCCGAGAGCTTCATCCCAGGTCGAGAGCTCGAGAATATTCGCGCAAAAATCAGCCGCCTGGTCACGGCTGATCACGATGACCTCGCGCCCACTGGCGCTCAGCCGGTCCAGCACGCGCTCCCGGTCCTGCGCGGGCAGCGCTTCGGCGGCGATGACCGCAAAGCGCGTGCCGATGCTCAGCACGACATTAGTGTGGTAGTAAGGCGCACCTGCGGCATCCAAAGCGGCGAACAATTCGCAGTCGTAGCCCATCTCGTCGCACCAGCGGCGCACCAGCGTCGGCTCGGTGCGCAACGACGGCACAGCATAGGCAACCCGCTTGCTGTGATCGAGCACCAGGCTACCCGTGCCTTCGAGGTAAACGCCCTGCTGCTCTGACGCTGTGAAATCGAGCCGGCGGCGTACCCGGAAACCGGAGCGCTCGAGCACCCAGTCGAGCAGCTCCGGGCGCCGCTCCAGCCGGCGATTGGCCGCCAGCATCGGATACAGCACCAGTGTGCCGTCGGCATGAAAGCTGACCCAGTTGTTAGGAAAGATCGCATCCGGCCGCTGCGGCGGCGCGCTGTCCTCGGCAACCAGCACTTCGACGCCTTCGGCGCGCAGCTGCCTAACAAAAGAGTCGAATTCCCGCACCGCGGTGCCGTTGGTATCCGCCGGAACCGCCTGCTGCGCCTGCTGAAAAGCATTGGAACCGGCCGTCTCGGCGTTGAAACCGAAACTGGCCGGGCGCACCATGAAAACGAGATCGGCGGATTGCTGCAAGGTGCTGGACATGGGCCGCAATTATGCCCCCAAAACCGGGACATGGCCGCGTGGCCGGCCGCCGGCGAGCCCGGCCTGATGCTTTTGCGGCGACCGCAGGGCAGAATCAGCGGATGCCCGACCAGGTTCCGGTGCTGGATTTTGCGCAGGTCCGTACACTGGCCTTCGCCACGGACATTTACGCTGCGTTTGTCCGCTTTGGTTTTGTCGCAGTCGCGAATCACTCGATCGCCCCGCGGCTAACAGAGCACTTTCTGGGCCTGTATCGCGAATTTTTCGCCCGGCCCGAACCCGAGAAGATGCTTTACCACCAGCCCGGCGGCGGCGGCGCCCGCGGTTACACGCCCTTCGGCATCGAGACCGCGAAAGGAGCCCTGCACCACGATCTCAAGGAATTCTGGCATGTTGGCCGGGAGCTGCCGCCCGGACACCGGCTGCAGCGCTACATGCCACCTAACGTCTGGGTCGGTGACGTGGCCGGCTTCCGCGAAACATCGCTGGCGATGTTCGCGGCATTCGACGCGATGGGTCTGGAGCTGCTGCGCGCGATCGCCGTCCCACTGGGACTGGAGCGGCACTATTTTGACGACAAGGTCCAGGCAGGTAACAGCGTATTGCGGGTAATCCACTATCCACCCATGGCCCCCAATCCAACCGCGAGCGTGCGCGCCGGTGCGCACGAAGACATCAACGTCATCACATTGCTGATGGGCGCCGAGGAACCGGGACTGCAATTGCTGACAAAGCAGGGCAAGTGGCTGGATGTGAATCCGCCGCCTGGCACACTGGTCATCAATGTCGGCGACATGCTGCAGCGTCTGACGAACAACACGCTGCGCTCGACCTCGCACCGCGTGATCAATCCGCCGCGCGAGCGCGCCGCCAATGCGCGCTTCTCGATGCCGTTCTTCCTGCACTTCAATCCCGAATTCGAAATTCGCAGCCTGGCGCAGTGTGTCGAGGCGCAAGGCGTGGATCACTACCCCATTGCGATCACCTCAGACGAGTACCTCCAGGAACGCTTGCGCGAAATCAAACTGATGTAGCCATGGCGAAGCTGTATTTTTATTACTCGACGATGAACGCCGGCAAGTCGACGGCGCTGCTGCAGGCCAGTTACAACTACGGCGAGCGCGGCATGCGCACGCTGGTGTTCACGGCGAAACTCGACAACCGGGGTGGTGGCCGGGTGCACTCGCGTATCGGCCTCGCCCAGGACGCGCGCCATTTCCTGCCCGGCGGCAATTTGTTCGATGAAGTGACTGCATCCCACCGGGATTCGCCGCTGAGCTGCGTGCTGATCGACGAGTCGCAGTTTCTGGAACCCGCGCAGGTACAACAACTGGCGCGGGTGGTCGACGAGCTGAATGTGCCGGTGCTTTGCTACGGCCTGCGCACCGATTTTCGCGGCCAGCTTTTCCCCGGCAGCGCCCAGTTGCTGGCCTGGGCGGACAACCTGGTGGAACTCAAGACCATTTGCCATTGCGGGCGCAAGGCCACCATGGTCGTGCGTGTCGGCTCGAACGGCGCCGTCGAGCGTGAAGGCGCACAGGTCGAAATCGGCGGCAACGAACGTTATGTCCCTTTGTGCCGCCGACATTTTGTGCTGGCGATGCAGCAGGGTCGCAGCGACAGTTAAGAATTCACTTTAACTTGCCTTGATTTTTGTTGTTAAGAACCAACAGTCAAGCGGTTGGTTGCAAAGAAACCGGTTGTAACTCGGGTGTCATCGCTTTAAGTTTCACTCCGCAAATGAGCCGGTAACCGGCCGCAACGTCCTGTTTTTTCATCTGGAGCGCCAGCGATGACTATCCGACGCCTCGGGGCTTTCCCGCCTCTGCCAACCAACACCCTCACCACCCTGCAACAGTTTGCGTTGTTAGCAAGTCTGCTGGCGGCGGCCACTTTTGCACCGCTGACAATGGCCCAGTCCTCGGGCACGCTGGCCACCGAGGAAGTGCTGACAGAAGTGACCGTGACGGCACAGCGCCAGGTCATCGATTTCGCCGGCGTCACCGAACAGAACGCAGCGAAGTCGCGCGTCGCAATCACTTCTGAGTACCTCGACACACAGACCGCGGGCCAGACTGTGTTCCAGAGCATCAACATGGTGCCCGGTGTCAATTTTACTAACAACGATCCGTATGGCTCATCGGGCGGCAACCTGCGCATCCGCAGCTTCGACGGTTCGCGTGTGTCGGTCACGTTCGACGGCCTGCCGCTGAACGACAGCGGCAACTACGCGCTGTTCACCCAGCAGATGCTCGATCCTGAATTGGTGGATCGCGTCGAGATAAATCTCGGCACGACCGATGTCGACAGCCCGACGGCGTCAGCCACCGGCGGTACCGTGGCCTATCGTTCGGTCAAACCAAGCAAGGATTCTGGCGCACGATTTGTCGCCTCCAGCGGCACGGAAAGTTACAAGCGCGGTTTCGGCCAGTACAACTTTGGCGAATTCGGGCCCTGGAAAACCACGGCCTGGATCGCGGCCTCCTACGCCAAGTACGACAAGTTCAAAGGCCCGGGCGAACTCTACAAGCGCCAGTTCAACGCCATGCTCCGCCAGGATTACGACAACGGCAACTGGTTTTTTGTCGGTTTTCACCTGAACAAAAACCGCAACAATTTCTATCGCACCACCAGTGACGTGAATTTTCAGCTGTTTGGACGCGACTACGAAAACACGGCGACCTGCCTCGTTGACGCACCGACGGCCGGAGTTCGCGACAATGACGGCGCGACCCCGGTCGCCAGCACGACAACACTGCTGGCTGCTGACAATCCGCTCAATCCCTCGGCCTGCACCAATTACTACAACCTGCGCATCAACCCGTCGGATACCGCCAATCTGCGCGCACAGTCCTTGTGGCATCTAACTGACAAGCTGATCCTGACGTTCGACCCGTCGATCCAGTACGCCTTGGCGAATGGCGGTGGCACCAGCGTCATCGACGAAACGCCTGCGGCGTCGGCCGCGGACCGTCGTATCGTCGGCGCCACGACGCTGGCGGGATTCGACATCAATGGCGACGGCGACATCCTGGACAATGTCCGCGTATATT
>JANMYM010000012.1:0-243409 GCA_031382085.1 Gammaproteobacteria bacterium | reverse complement strand
TCGGCGCTGGCGGACATGCAGGCCGAACCGGTGGCCACGGCGAGGCCCGGCAGCCGCGCCAGCAGGCTCTCGCCCTCCACCCCGGCAAACGAGAAATTGATGATCCCGGGCAGGCGGTTGTCCAGCGTGCCGTTCAGTAACACCTCCGGCAGCGCCTGCAGGCGCTGGAACAGCCGTGTTGTTAGCTCGCCAAGCTGTGCCGCATCGGCGCCGAGCCGCTCGCCGGCGAGCCGGGCCGCGGCGCCAAAACCGGCGATCTGGTGCGTCGCAAGCGTGCCCGATCGCAGGCCCCGCTCCTGCCCGCCGCCTAACAATAGCGGCCGCAGGCGCGCACGCGCGGCGCCGCGCACCCACAGCGCACCGCTGCCCTTGGGACCATAGATCTTGTGAGCGGTGCAGGACAGGTAATCGATCGCGAGCGCGGCGACATCGACCGGTATCTTGCCGACCGCCTGCGAGGCGTCGCTGTGCACCAGCACGCCGCGGGCGCGGCACAGCGCCGCGACTTCCGCCACCGGCTGCAGCATGCCGGTCTCGCTGTTAGCCAGCTGCAGACTGACCAGCACGGTGTCCGGCCTGAGTGCGGCCGCGATGGCCGGCGCGCTGATGCGGCCGTCCGGCTCTGGTTTGACCCGCGTGACCGACCAGCCCTGGCGCTCCAGCTCGGCGCAGGGATCAAGCACCGACTTGTGTTCGATGCGCGATGTCAGGATGTGCCCCGGGTTGCCGCGGTGCGCCCGCGCCACGCCCTGGATCGCGAGGTTATTCGATTCGGTCGCGCCCGATGTGAAAACCAGCTCATCCGGCTGCGCCCCTAACAATCGCGCGACCTGCGCGCGTGCCAGCGCAACACGCGCCGCCGCGTCACGGCCATACACATGCGCGACCGAGCTGGGGTTGCCAAATTCGCCGCCGTCGCCCAGCACCGCCTGCATGACGGCGAGCACCCCGGGGGCGAGCGGCGTGCTGGCGGCATGATCGAGGTAAATGGGCGCGTTCATGCCGTTTCAGCTCCGGCCGGCCGGGCGGCGTTTACCCTGGATCGAGGTCAGGAAGCCACGCAGTATGTTAGCTTCATTGCGGTCGAGTTCGGCGCGCAGCAGGAAACGCCGCACGCGATTCATCAAATGAATGCCGGACGCCGTCCGGTCGCGGAACTCGACCTCGTCCATCACCGTTTCCCAATGCTCGAACAACCGCGCCATGTCGTCGCCCGTGGCCAGCGGCACCGGATTCGGCGGCGCCTCGACCGCAGCGCCGCGCGCACGGTAAATCTCGTAGCTAACAAGCTGCACCGCCATGGCGATGTTGAGCGAGGCATAGTCCGGATTGGCCGGGATGCGCAGCAGCAGCCGCGCCGCGGCAATCTCCTCGTTGGCGAGACCGGCGCGCTCATTGC
The DNA here is from genome assembly GCA_031382085.1 of Gammaproteobacteria bacterium. GTDB lineage: Bacteria > Pseudomonadota > Gammaproteobacteria > Steroidobacterales > Steroidobacteraceae > UBA964. The sequence goes on along the minus strand of JANMYM010000012.1, from coordinate 242,010 downwards.
CGAACAGGATTGCGACCGGACCGCGCAGCGATTCCCGCACCAGCTCCAGGGCGGCTGCGCACACGTCCAGCACCGGCGTATTCTGGTCGCGTTCGCGCGAGGTAGTCGCGGCCACCAGGCCGCAATCTGCAATCGCCTCGGCCACGCTGTCCACGACCCGGGCCTGCGCCAGCACATCGTCCGCACCCGAGGCGCGCGCGGTCGCATCCTCGTGCGGAAACAGCCGCGGCCTGACTAACACCAAATCCTTCAGGCCCATGTTTTTCATGGCGCGCGCGACCGCGCCGATGTTTCCCGGGTGCGATGTGGCTACCAGGACAATACGGATCGGGGCGTCGGCTACGGTTTTCATCGCATGCTATTCTAACGTCTGTAATCCCACGCTCTTTGTCATCATGCAACCGCTCCTGAATCTTGCTCAGCGCGCCGCGCGCGCCGGGGCCGAAGTCATCCTGCGCAGCCTCGGCCGCCTCGACAGCCTGCACGTCGCCTCCAAGGGCCGCAACGACTTCGTCAGCGAAGTCGATCGCGCGGCCGAGCGCGAGATCATCGATAACATCATGAAGCTGTACCCGGAGCACGCGTTTCTGGCGGAAGAGTCCGGCGCCAGTGGCAATCCCGCGAGCGAAGTTCGCTGGATCATCGACCCGCTCGACGGCACCACCAATTTCCTGCATGGATTTCCGACCTTCGCGGTTTCGATCGCCGCCGAGGTGCGCGGCCGCCTGGAAGCGGCCGTGGTGCTCGATGTCATGCGCCAGGAATTCTTTACCGCGTCGCGCGGCGCTGGTGCGCAGCTCGAAGGCAAGAAGATCCGTGTTAGCAAACAGCTGACACTGGAAGGCGCGCTGATCGCAACCGGTTTTCCGTACCGCGCCGAGGCGGATTACCTGGACGATTATCTCGCGATGCTGAAAGCCATCATGCAGAAGGCCGCCGGCGTACGCCGGCCGGGCTGCGCGTCCCTCGATCTTGCGTGGCTGGCCGCGGGCCGGGTCGATGGTTTCTGGGAAATCGGTCTCAAGGCCTGGGACACCGCAGCAGGAACGCTGCTCATCCAGGAGGCCGGCGGGCTGGTCGGCACGTTGACCGGCGCGCCCTACACCCAGGGCGGCAACATCATTGCGGCGCCCGCCAAACTGTTCAAGGAAATGGTCCAGCTCATCGCGCCATTGACGCCCGCAAGCCTGCGTGAATCCGATATCGGTAGCGTGGTCTAGGTCCGGGTACTCGCCGCTCGCCGGTGCGGGCCGGGTGTCTAAGTCAGGCTCGCAATCGCACGCCCTGCGGGTGCCCTCGTTCGGGCTACTCGCTTGGACACATTCGCTCACCACCAGATCATGACGTCATCGACCGCGCTCGCGACGCCCTCACTCGGCGTGCTCCAGCTCGCAGACACGGACACCCGACCCGCACCGGCCAACAGCCAGCGGCCAGCGGCCAGCGGCCAGCGGCCGAAGAGCCTGCCAACTCACACATGTCCTGTACGGCGACAGGCCATTGAGATGATTTCTTTGCACCGACATCTCGGCTCGCTCGACTTCCGAAATCAAGAAGACAACTCGAAGAATTCGACGAGGTGATGAATCGATCGCGCGAGCGGTGCGCAGTCTCAAAAGGCAGCGACCTGGAGCACGCCGAGTGAGGGCGTCGCGAGCGCGGTCGACGAGGTTATGGACTCGAGGTGAGCGAATGTGTCCAAGCGAGTAGCCCGAACGAGGGCACCCGCAGGGCGCGCGAGTGGGAGCCTGCCTTTTGAGACTGCGAATCGTCCGCGCGCTTAGATCTTCTCTTCGTCTTAACTCTTCGTCTCGTTTCTCAATTCTTCTCAAATCGATCGACCACCGCGGTCGTCACCAGGTCCGCGCCGACATTGACCATGGTGCGGGTCATGTCGAGCAGGCGGTCCACGCCTAACACGATGCCGATGCCTTCGGCCGGAATGCCGAAGGAAATCAAGAGTCCCGCGATGATCGGCAGCGATCCACCGGGGATGGCGGCGACCGCGACCGCACCTAACACCGCGAGCAGCAGTAGAGTCAGCTGCTGCACAAACCCAAGATCCACGCCGAAAACCTGCGCCACGAACAGAACCACGCAGCCTTCGTACAGCGCGGTGCCCGCCATGTTCATCGTCGTGCCGAGCGGCAGCACGAAACCCGCGACGCTCGGCCGCAGACCGAGGTCCTCGCGCGCGACCGCCAGCGCAGCCGGCAGCGTGGCGCTGCTCGAGCTGGTGGAAAATGCGGTTACCAGCGCCGGGCGCGCCCGCTCCCAGAAATCCAGCGGCTTGAATTTTGTGAGAAACCGGATCCACAGCGACATGGTGCCAAACAGATGCAGCAACATGACGACGAAACAGCCGATGAAAAACAAGCCCAGCGCGATCAGTATCTGCCAGCCAATCTTGACCACGACGCTGAATATCAGTGCGGGCACCGCATAGGGCGCAAGCCGCAATGCGAAGTGCACGATTCCGGTCATCAGTTCGTTAATGACCTCCAGTGCCGAGGTAAATTGCCCGCGCCGCCTGTCGCCCAACTTGATCGCCGCGGCTCCGCACAGGATCGCAAACAGGATCAGCGGCAACATCTCGCCCAGCTTGCCGCGATCGCTGCCGACAAACGCGCCGAACAGATTGCGCGGCATGAACATGTCGACCAGACCCGCGGGATCGATCCGGGGCTGCGCCGACTGAGTCGTGATGTGCTTTTGCGCATCGCCACCATACTCGGCTACCAGCTGCATGCGCGTCTCGGCATCGAGCGCCATGCCCGGCTGCAGCACGTTCATGGTGATCATGCCGAGCGCAACCGCGATCGACATGTTGACGAAGAACAACGCGAAGGTGCGCCCGGCCAGCGGCCCGAGCCTGGAAATATCGCCGAGCTGCGCAACGCCTAACGCGAGCGACGCGAATACCAGCGGTATGACCACGAAGAACAGCGTGCGCAGGAACACCTGGCCCAGCGGATCGAAGAAATTCCTGGCGAGCCAGCGCGAGCCTTCCAGCAAACCCGGAAACATGCCGCCCGTGAGCAGGACCAGCGCGCCGGCCAGCGCGCCAAACGCCAGGCCGAACAGAATGCGGTTAGCGAGCCGCCGATCGTGCTGCGCCATGAATCGACAGTCTGGTTACTTGCCCGGATTGCGCAGCTTGGAGTGCTTGGAACTGTACAACCAGTACACCGCAACACCTAACAGGGCGTAACCAACCAGTATCCATAGTGCCACTGGATCGCTGGTCACATCACCAGGATTGCCAACTATGGCACCCAGGATGTCGTAATTGAATGCCTTGGACATGATGTCGAGCAGGATCGGCACGATCATGAACAGTGCGCAGGAAATCACGCCCAGGATCGGGGTCAGCGGATACCAGGGCACGCGAAACGGTCGCACCAGTTCGGGATTGCGCTTGCGCAGGTACATGACGCTCATGCAGACCATCGCAAATGCCACCGCGGTTCCCAGACTGACCATGTCGCCGAGGACATTCAGCGGCAGCACCGCCGCGGCCACCGCGATGATCGCACCTAACAGCAGGGTACCGGTCGCCGGCGTGTGGAACCTGGGATTGATGCGCGAGAACACCGGCGACAGCAGTCCATCCTTCGCCATCTGGTAAAACACGCGGGTCTGGCCGTAGATCAACACCAGCATCACCGACGTCAGGCCGGTAAAAGCGCCGATCTTGATCAGCATGGCTAACAGATTGATAGTTCCCGATTCAGTCAGCCCCCAGGGCACGACCGCCCAGGTCGGATTCATGCGATCAATCGCGATCGCGATCGGCGCGCCGCCGGCAAGTTCCCGGAACGGCACCACGCCGGTCATCACGGCAGCGACAACAATGTAGAGAACGGTGCACACCGCCAGCGAACCCAGTATGCCGATGGGCAGGTCTTTCTGCGGATTGCGAGCCTCGCCGGCAGCGGTCGAAACGGCCTCAAAACCCACGTAGGCAAAAAAGATAATCGACGCCGCACGCACCACGCCCGACACGCCGTACTTGAAGCCACCCTCGTTCTCGGGAATGAAGGGGTGCCAATTGGCGGGATCGATGTAGAACACGCCGACGGCGATGAAAACCACCAACACTGTTAGCTTGATGCCGACAATGACGTTGTTGACCTGCGCCGATTCGCGCACGCCGCGCACCAGCAGCAGGGTAACGGCCATGATGCCGGCGGCGCCGACCAGATTGATACTCGGCACTGCTGCGAGCGCGCCGTCCTTGTACTGCAGCGTCGAAGTCGTGAGCCACTCCGGAATGACCAAACCGAAATCCTTGAGCAGGCTGGTCACATATCCGGTCCAGCCGGATGCGACTGTCGATGCGGCCACACCGTACTCGAGCAGCAGCAGCCAGCCCATGACCCAGGCGATCGCCTCGCCCATGGTCACGTAGGAATATGAGTAAGCAGAACCCGCGACTGGAATCGTCGAGGCGAGTTCGGCATAACAAAGGCCCGCGAACGCGCAGGCGACGCCCGCGAGAACGAACGACAGCATGACGCCCGGGCCGGCAAAATTGGCCGCAGCATTTCCGGTGAGCACGAAGATGCCGGCGCCAATGATGCAACCGATGCCGAGGCTCACGAGATTCGCGGCGCTCAGGCTGCGCTTCAACTCACCGGAACCAAACTCCTGCTGGACCTGCGCGACAGATTTGCGGGCGAAAAGACCGACGTTAGCCATTGGTTGTTCTCCTGCGGAATACCGCAGCGTAGGCGCTTCACCGGGCCAAGGCAAGCGCCCGGCGGCGACCGCCGCCTAACCGTCACGCCGCCGGGTTCGCCAGCCACGCCATCATGGCATCGCGTCAATCGCCTTGCGGTCTTCACGCGGGAACAGGTGCTCGAAGCGCAACCCGGTGTCGAGGGCCACGGCGCTCGCAATATAGATCGAGGAATAGGTGCCAACCACGATGCCGATGATCAGCGCTGTGGAAAAGCCCAACAATACCGGTCCACCTAACAAAAACAGCACCACGACCACGATCAGCGTGGTGGCACTGGTCATGATGGTGCGCGACAGCGTCTGGTTGATCGACTGGTTGAGAATATCGAGAGCGGGCACGCGCTTTTCAGCGTGGAAGCGTTCGCGGATCCGATCGAACACCACCACGGTATCGTTCAGTGAATAGCCGATGACCGCCAGTATCGCCGCGACCACTGACAGGTCGAATGGCATCCCGGTCACGGAGAAAAAACCCAGCACGATGATCGGATCATGCAGCGCGGCGAGAATGGCGCCGAGCGGCAGGCGCCAGTTGTGAAAGCGGAAAACGACGTAGACGAAGATGAACACCATCGTATAGACCAGTGACCAGATGGCGCTGTTGCGCAGATCCTTGCCGACCTGCGGGCCGACGACTTCGAGGCGGCGCACCTCGGCGCTCTTGTTGAACGCCAGCGCAACCGCTTCGACATCAGCGCGCATGATCTTGCTGGCCTCGGGCTTGTCGGGCGGGGGCAGACGCACCAGGACGTCGCGGGTGCTGCCAAAATTCTGCACTTGCGGCTCGACATAGCCGCGCGCCTCGAGACCCTGGCGAATCTGATCGAGATTGGGCTCAACCGGGAAATTCACTTCGATGGTCGTGCCACCGGTGAAATCGATACCGAGATTCAATCCGCGGATACCCAATGACAGCAGGGAGCCGAGGATCAGTACCGCCGACAGCCCATACCACACCTTGCGCGTACCCATGAACGCAAAGCGGGTATTGGATTTGAAAAATTCCATGGTTGAATATCCGTGTTAACTGATGGGTCAGATGGACAGATGGCTCGGGCGCCGTGCGCCACCATACATCAGGGTCAGCAGCGCACGACTGCCCATCAACGACGTGAACATCGACGTCGCGATGCCTAGTGAGAGTACGACAGCGAAACCGCGGATCGGTCCCGTGCCATACACCCACAGCACGATGCCCGCGATCAGGGTCGTGACGTTGGAGTCGGCGATCGCGGAGAAGGCTTTTTCGAAACCGCTGACAATTGCCTTCTGTGGCGTGACCCCGTTGCGCAATTCTTCGCGGATACGCTCGTAAATCAGCACGTTCGCATCGACCGCCATACCGACCGTGAGCACCATGCCGGCGATGCCGGGCAACGACAGCGCCGCCTTGAACATGGTCAACAGTGCCGCGAGCAGCACGATGTTAGCCAGCAGGACAAGGTTCGCGACCATGCCGAAGGTCTTGTAGTAGGCCGCCATGAACACGAACAGGATCAGCATACCGAGAACCAGCGCCCTGACGCCTTTTTCAATGTTGTCCTGACCGAGCGACGGGCCGACGACCCGCTCCTCGACCACCGATATCGGCGCCGCCAGCGCGCCGGCCCGCAGCAACAGCGACAGCTCGTTGGCCTCGTTGACGCTGAGCCCGGTGATCTGGAAATTATTGCCGAAGACGCCGCGGATGGTCGCCTGGTTGATGACTTTCTCATCCTTGACGGTGCGCGACACCTTCTCGCCGTTGACGTCGACGGTCTCCTTGCGGGTCTCGATGAACACCACCGCCATCGGATCACCGACATGCCGGCGCGTGGTCGCGAGCATTTCGTCGCCGCCGGCCGAGTCGAGTTTCACCGACACCGCTGGCCCATCCTGGGTGGTCGCAGCGGTGGCATCGGTGAGCTGGCTGCCGGCCACGATAATGTCGCGCTTCAGCAGCACCGGTGCGCCGCTGTTAGTGTTGGTATATAACTTCGAGCCCAGCGGCACCCGGCCGCGGGTCGCTGCTTCCTGGGCGCTGTTGGCGGTATCGACCAGGCGGAATTCCAGCGTCGCGACCTTGCCTAACAAGGCGGTGACGTCCGCCGCATTTTGCACGCCCGGCAGCTGCACGGCCACGCGGTCGCGGCCCTGGCGCTGCACAATCGGCTCAGACACGCCGAGTTCGTTGACGCGATTTCGCAGCACCGTGAGATTCTGCTGGATGGCGGCATCCTGGCGCTGCACGATCTGCGCGGCGGTCATCGACGCAACGATGCGTGCGGCGCCAGCGGCGCGCTCAAGGTTGTAGCTGAGATCCGGTTGGATTTCTTTCAGGGCTGTCACCATCGCGTCGCTGTTGGCGCCCGCGGGCAGGGCCACGACCACGCGATCTTCAATATCCGAATCAGAGGACTTTTCAATGGTGATTTCGCCGTAGGCCAGCTCCTTCTTGCCGAGCACGCGCCGGAAATCCTGGTCGTAGCTGTCTAACAACTGGCGCACGGCATCGCCGACATCGACCTGGTACAGCAGATACAGGCCGCCGCGCAGATCGAGGCCGAGTGGCATGGGGCGAAACCCCAGGTTGCGCAGCACATCCGGTGCGCGCGACGCATATGACAGTGCGGTATTGAATTGGCGTCGGAAATGTTCGTGCACACTGTCGCGGGCGCGCAACTGGATCGCGCCATCCGCGAACCGCAGCATCAGGCGGCCATCTTCTACATAGCTGCTCTTGAGCGGAATCTTCTGCTCGCGCAGATAGTTCTCGATGCTGGCGCGGCTGGCGTCGTCGATCTTCTCTCCAGCCGGCTTGATGACCTGCAGCGCGTAGTCCTCGCCGAAGACGTTAGGCAGCGCGATCAGCGCGGCCACCACCAGTACGACGGCGACCAACCAGTATTTCCAACGGGCAAATTCGAGCATTGAGATTTTATTCCGGAACTATGGCGCCCTGCGACAGGCGAATCAGGCGCTCTTGAGCGTGCCTTTCGGCACCAGCTGCGTGATCTGGAAGCGTTGCACCTTGAGACGCACATTGTCGGCAACTTCAAGCGTCACAAACGCGTCGCCAACTTCGATCACGCGACCCAGCACGCCTCCGGCAGTCACGCACTCATCACCCGCCGCCAGTTTGGCTAACATGGCCTGGTGCTCCTTGGCTTTCTTCTGCTGCGGACGGATCAGCAGGAAATAGAAGATCACCAGGAAGACGATCATCAGCACAAACGGCTGCAGCATCTGGCCGGTACCCGCCGGGCCTCCGGCCGCCTGCGCATAGGCTTCAGGAATCAAAAAACTCATAGTGCACCTGTCTCGGATAGGCGTTAGTTCGCCTTTGGATAGCCGGTAATTATGCCACAGGGAGCAGGGCGGCCAACTGGCTCAAGCGGCCGGATTCGATGGCGGCGCGAATCTGGGCCATCAGGCGCAGGTAAAAATGCAGGTTATGAATGGAATTTAACCGGGATCCGAGCATTTCCTTGCACCGATCCAGGTGGCGCAGATACGAGCGCGAATAGTGCTGGCAGGTGTAGCACTCGCAGCCCGGATCGATGGGTCCGGTGTCGCGCTCATGGACGGCATTGCGGATATTGATGGTGCCGCGGCGCGTGAATAAATGGCCGTTGCGCGCATGACGGGTCGGGATCACGCAATCAAACATGTCGACGCCCCGCATCACGGCCTTGACGATGTCGTGCGGAAACCCGACGCCCATCAGGTACCGCGGCCGGTCCGCCGGCATGTCCGGCAGCAATGTGTCCAATATCCGCAGGCGCTCCGATTCGGGCTCGCCGACCGCAAGGCCGCCAATGGCGAGACCCGGCAGCTCCAGCTTTGTTAGCTCGGCAAGCGACTCGGCGCGCAGCTCCGGGTACATGCCACCCTGGACGATGCCGAACAGGTTGCCGGGTGCGGCGCCACGCTGGTAATAGTGGATTTTGCAGCGCTGCGCCCAGCGCATTGAGCGGCGCATCGAATCGGCGGCCTGCTCGCGGGTCGCCGGCCACGGTGTGCAATCGTCAAAGGCCATGACGATGTCCGAACGCAGCGCGCGCTGCACATCCATCGACTTTTCGGGTGTCAGCTCCACGGCGCTGCCGTCGATGGGCGACTGAAAGCGCACGCCCTGTTCGTTGATCTTGCGCAACTCGGACAGGCTGAACACCTGGAAGCCGCCGGAATCCGTCAGGATCGGCCGCGACCAATGCATGAATTCGTGCAGCCCGCCGTGCGCGGATATGGTTTCGGTGCCGGGCCGCAGCATCAGGTGAAAGGTATTGCCTAACACGATCTCCGCGCCGAGAGCGACCAGTTCCTCAGGCGTCATCGCCTTGACGCTGCCGTAGGTGCCCACCGGCATGAAGGCAGGCGTCTCGATCGTGCCGCGGGCCATTTCGATGCGGCCGCGCCGCGCCGCGCCGTCAGTAGCCAGGCACTGCCAGTGCAGACTCATAGGCGCCCTGGCGCAGCGAGGCGCGGCGTCAGCCACATTGCATCGCCATAACTGAAAAACCGGTAGCGCGCGGCCACTGCATGACGATACGCCGCTAACACGTTGTCGCGGCCCGCAAAAGCCGACACCAGCATCAACAGGCTCGATTGTGGCAGATGAAAGTTGGTAATCATGGCGTCGGTCGCTGCGAAGCTGTAGCCCGGATAAATGAAGAGCCGCGTATCACCCTGGAATCCGGCGTCACCGGCGGCCGCGGCCGACTCCAGGGCGCGCACCACTGTCGTGCCGACCGCGACCACGCGGCCGCCGCGGGCGCGCGTCTCGCGGCACGCGGCGATCGTGGCCGCCGGCACCAGGGCCCACTCGGCATGCATGCGGTGCTCGCTCAGCCGGCTGACACGAATCGGCTGAAATGTCCCGGCACCCACGTGCAGTGTTAGCTCGGCGCGCGCCACGCCAGCCGCAGCCAGCCGCGCCAGCAGCCCGGCATCGAAGTGCAGGCTCGCAGTCGGCGCAGCGACCGCGCCCGGCGCGCGCGCGAAAATACTCTGGTAACGATCGATGTCGGCGTCATCCGCGGGCCGGTCGATGTACGGCGGCAACGGCACCTCGCCATGCCGGGCACAATAGGCCAGCGGCGGCTGCGGAAATGCTAACAAAAAAAGATCGCCCCGCCTTTCCATGATCCTCAGCGGGCCGCCTGCGCCCGCCAGCACCAGGCCCGGCGGCAGCGCCTTGCTGGCGCGCATCTGTACCCAGGCGTGGCGGTCGTCGACCACGCGCTCCAGCAAAATCTCGACCGCGCCACCGGTGGGTTTGCGGGCCGTGAGCCGCGCGGGCACCACGCGCGTGTTGTTACACACCAGCAGATCGCCCGGCCGCAACAGCGTCGGCAGATCGATGAAATGCAGGTCCCGGCGGGCACCCGATTCGCCATCGACCGCGAGCAGGCGCGAGGCTGCGCGCTGCGGCAAGGGGCGCTGCGCGATCAGCTCCGGCGGCAGGTCGAAATGGAAGTCCTCGATATTCACGGCCGCGACTTTATAGGATTCGAAGCCGCGCAATCACCTACCTGCTGGTGATCTGCCCGCGCGCCGCTCAGGTGCGCTCTTCGTCCTTGTTGGTGCGAATCACAATCCGTTGCTGAATATGCGGCACAGCTGCATCCGGCGCCACGGCGCCGGGTGGCGGCGGCACCGGCATCTGGAACATGCCGCCCGGCGGTGACATCGGCGCGCCATGCAGGTCGTGGATTTCCCGGTGCTGGTAGGCGATTTCGCCGTCGAGCGTTAGCGCCTTGCGCTGGCGCTGCACGCGTAATTTCACTTTCTCGCCCTGCTGATAGGAGCGCAGTATGCCCGCGGCATGCGCGGAACTCTTCGGCTCGCGGCCGTCGATGGCGAGAATCACATCGCCCTCTTCGATCCGCAGTTTGTTAGCTTCGGGCGCCTTCAGGACCAGCACGCCTTTATCGACACCGAAATACTGCCCCAGCTTCGGCGTCAGCGTCGCAAGTTCCAGGCCTAACATGCCCGGCCGCCCAAGCAGAGCGCCGACCACGCCCGGCATACCGTCACCGTCCATATCCAGCGGCATCCCGGGCATCACTTGCGCCATGCCCATGCCACCCGGCATGCCGCCGCGGGCCATCATCCGATTGTGCGGCGCCGCCCGAGCTGTGACTTCAAAGTCCTGCGCCTTGCCGCTGCGCAGCACTTTGAGTTTGACCTTCTGATCCGGTTCCACGCTGCGCATCTGCTGCACCAGTTCGCGCTCGGCGTTGTCGCGACCGCGCAGGTCCACCCCCTGGATACCCACAATCACGTCACCGGCCTTCAGGCCCATCGCGTCGGCCGGGCCACCCGGGCTCACTGCGATTACCTTGGCCCCGTTCCTGGAGTCCGCGCCACCGCCCTGACCAAGCTGCAAACCCAGAATCGCGCGGCGGCGATCGTTGCTGCGGAACTCGAAAATCCGGGTCTGCGGACCCTCGCCACCCATCTGCATCGACAGTTCGGCCACTTCGCGGGCTGCGGCATCCAGCCGCTCGCGTGCCAGATCCAGCCGCCGGGACGCCTCATCCGGGTTGATCGGCGGGATCGGGGCGACAGGCGCCGCGGCCATGACCGGCGGCGTGGGAGCGACGGCCGGCGTGGCCGCAAGCGCTGTCCCCGTCACCAGCAGCGTGCACAAACCCAACCAAAGAGGCGATTTCATAAATTCATTCTCCGTTTCGCAAACAAAAATTTAATTGGCATCGGCAGATAGCTGCTCGGCATAGCGAACTCGTACCAGCGCGTCGACCAACTGGACGCGCTCCGAGCGCAGGCGCAGCACCTCGCCCTGTGCGGCCTGCTCCTGCAAGGCGGCGCTCAGCGAATCGTCCAGCCAGGCGATCCGATCTTCGAGCAATCCCGCCGGTGCACGCGTCGACACGCGTGCGAGGGCTGGCTGCTGCGGCAAATGACGCAGCCAGCTTTCATCCATGACCGTCTGCGCAGCCGCATCCCCGGAGTCAGCGGTGTTGCTAACAATCGCGGCCCCGTCGATGGCCGGCGCGGGACGTTGGCGCGAGGACACCAGCAGCAGGCTCAGCACCGCGATCGTGACCGCGGCCAGGGTCGCAACGCCGACCCGCTGGCCAATCACCGCGCGCCGCTGCGCACTCGCGATGCGACCCTCAAAAGCCGCGTAGTCGTAGGGTGCCGGCCACTCCCGCTGCGCGGCCGGGCTCAGGATTTGGGTGGGATCTGGCATAGCAATTCTTTCGGACCGGTGTTTTGGTCAGCGCGCAGGCGCCGCAGCGCCCGCGCCAACCGCGTCTTGGAAAAACTTTCGCTGCGGCCGAACTGCGCGCCGATTTCGGCGTGGGAATAGCCTTCCACCGCGTGCAACCACAGCACCGCGCGGGCGGTCGGTGTCAAGCGCCGCAATGCGCGCTCGGCATCCACGGCGAGCGACGGGTCGGTCGAATTCGTTAGCTGGGCGGCTGAATCGCCGACATCCTCAAAGTAGACTCGGGCGCGCCGCCATGGCGAACGCAGCTGCATCAGGCACTGTGTGACGACGATCCGCCGCAGCCAGCTGCCAAACGGCGCTTCGCCCCGAAAGCTGCCCAGCGCCGCGAACATCCGCACCATGCTGTCTTGCAGGACATCCTCGGCGATCGCCGAACCGACCAGCCGGCGCGCCAGCGTATAGGCCGTGCCCGCGACTTTGGCGTACAGCCGGCCGGCCGCATCGCGGTCGCCGCTGCGAACCGCCTCGATCAGGCTGTCAGCCACCACCAGGTCTGCCAGTTTGCTCATGTCGTACCTTAGATGCCCGACGCCCGCAAAGCGTCGCATAATTTGTTTCCGCGCCCTGCTGCGCTACACTCCCGCCCCGTTTTTGACTGCCCGCCCGGGTGGTGGAACTGGTAGACACAGCAGACTCAAAATCTGCCGGCCGCAAGGTCATGGGAGTTCGATTCTCCCCCCGGGCACCAGGTTCACTTAATCATGAAATATTGCAGCGATTGTGGCGCGCCGGTCAGTTTGCGCGTGCCAGAGGATGATTTGTTGCCGCGCTTTGTCTGCGACGGCTGCGGCGTCATTCATTACCAGAACCCCAAGATCGTGGTCGGCTGCGTGCCCGAATTCGAGGGCCGGATCCTGATCTGCAAGCGGGCCATAGAGCCGCGGGTCGGCTACTGGACGGTGCCGGCGGGGTTCCTCGAAAACGGCGAAACCCTGCAACAAGGAGCGGCCCGGGAGGCCCATGAAGAAGCGCTGGCCACAGTCGAGATCCTCTCGCTGCTAACAGTCGTGCATGTCCTGCCCGCACATCAGGTGCACGTATTTTTCCGCGCTCGCTTGCTGGACCCTGAAATCGGCGCCGGTCCCGAGAGCCTCGATGCCAGGCTTGTGACGGCGGACGAGTTGCCGTGGGCGGACATCGCCTTCCTAAGTACCGACTACACGCTGCGCCGCTTTCTGGAAGACCGGACCGCCGGAGTGGACGGACACCACTTCACTCAGTTCAACCGACGCGCCCGGTAGGGCAGAATAGCCCTCAAGAGGACTGCAATGACTTTTGTTGTGACCGAGCAATGCATCAAGTGCAAATACATGGACTGCGTGGAAGTCTGTCCGGTGGACTGCTTCCATGAAGGCCCCAATTTCCTGGTCATCGACCCGGATGAATGCATCGATTGCACGCTTTGTGAGCCGGAATGCCCGGTCGAAGCGATCTACTCGGAAGAAGAAATACCGGCCGGCCAGGAAGCTTACAAGGCACTTAACGCCGAGCTGTCGCGCAAATGGCCGGTGATCACCGAGATGGGTAAGGCGCCAGCCGACGCCAAGTCCTGGGAAGGCGTGCCCGACAAGCTGAAACTGCTGGAGCGTTAGCTTTCCAGCGGTGGTCGCGGCTCTATTTGCCCGCTGCCAGGCCTTGCAATTTCGCAACCAAACTGATGGGCGGCACGTAGCCTCCCAACAGCTCGCCGTTAGCCAGCACGATACCCGGTGTGCCGCGCAGACCAATGTTCTCACCCAGTTCATAGTCGCGCTTCACCGGCGTGCCAGCGCACTTCGCGACCTTGAGGGTCTCGCCGAGCTTGGCCTTGGTCAGCGCTTCGTTGCGGTTGGCAGAACACCAGACCTGCTCGGCCTTGTCCCAGGACTCCGTGTCTGGTCCGCTGCGCGGGAAGAACAGGTAACGCACCTTGATGCCCAGATCGTTGTACTGGGCAATTTTGCTGTGGAGTTGCCGGCAATAGCCGCAGTCCACATCGGTAAAAACGGTGACCGTGTACTTGGCAACCTTGGGCGCGAAAACCACGGCCTGCGAATCCGGTACCGCAGCTAACATCTGCATGCGGATCTCGCGGCGCCGACGCTCGGTCAGGTTGCTGCTCTGGTTGTTGAGGTCGTACAGATCGCCCGCGATGGCGTATTTGGCATCGCCACTGACATAGACAACGTCGGTGCCGCGCATGACTTCAAAAACACCCGGAACTGGCGACATCCGGACGTCGTCAACTTTGGTCCCGGGAAATTTGCGGGATATGTCCAGACGAATGTCGGGCCGCGCGTCTGGCTTGCCGGGTGATTGCGCCAGTACCAACGGCGTTGCACACAGGCCAAGTAATAGAACCCAGGAACTACCAAGTTTCATGCCGCTGCCGTCCCATCCACCAAGGGTAAACTTTCGACCGCATAACAGCCGAAGGGTTCAAGTCTAACTCAAGGAACAGGAATTGCGACTTAACCGCGCGGATGGTGCGCTGCGTGCATTTCCTTCATGCGCTCGCGGGCAACATGGGTATAGATCTGGGTGGTCGACAAATCACTGTGACCCAGCAACATCTGCACCACACGCAGGTCGGCGCCATGATTGAGAAGGTGCGTCGCGAACGCGTGCCGCAAAGTATGCGGCGAGAGGGTTTTCTCAATAAGAGACTTGCGCGCGTAACGCTTGATGATGTGCCAGAAGGCCTGGCGCGTCATGCGATCACCGCGGCGTGTCGGAAAGAGATAGTCCGTGGCGCGGTCCAGCAGGATTTCACTGCGCGCACCACTGATGAATTCACCCAGCCATCGGACCGCCTCTTCGCCGACCGGAATCAGGCGTTCGCGATTGCCCTTGCCGAGCACGCGTATGACGCCCTGATTGAGGTTGACCTGGCTGTACTTGAGACTCACCAGCTCGGTTACCCGCAATCCCGTTGCGTACAACACTTCGAGCATAGTGCGGTCACGATGACCTAACGGATCAGTGACGAGCGGCGCCGACAACAGGGACTCGACTTCCTCCTCTGACAGCGACTTCGGCAGCGAACGGCCGATTTTCGGCATCGCAATCTGCGCCGTGGGGTCTTGCTTGACGCTGCCCTCACGCAGGAAGTGCCGGAAGAATCGTCGAAACGAAGACAGTTGTCGCGCGGTGGAGCGCGGGCGCGCGCCCAATTCAACACGCGCAGCGATGAAACCCAGAAGATCCGAACGCGTGGTATCCAGTATGCGGATGTCGCGTTCGGCGAGCCAGCGAGTCAGGGCCGTCAAATCGGCGCGATACGCCGCCAGTGTATTGACCGACAGCCCGCGTTCCATCCAAACGGCATCGAGAAAGCGCGTGATGGCGGGATCCGTGGTGTCCACCTTCGCTACCTGCCCTGCTGTTGTTGCTGCTTTGATCAATTCAGCCTCGATTGCGTAGCGGCAAAGCTGTTGCCACTTCCAATTCGCAGGAGGAGTATCGGTTCGACGTCGGTTAATCCGCAGTGACCTTATTCACGGTTGTCGATACGCATTAACATAAAGAGAACTCGATCACAGTAAAGGTTCAAAACCGACGATGCCGCTAGCCTATGGTTTGTGGGGAATTTACGCGTGGCTTGCCATCGCAATTCTCGGCGTTATCGCGCTGCTGGGGGTGCTGCTGGTGCCCGGATTGCAGGCTCGGCGGGCGCTGGCCGGTGCCATGGCGCGAATGATGCTCTTGGCGGCCGGCATGCGCCTGCGTGTGATCGGACTGCACCATCTGCCCGCGGGTCCCTGCGTGGTGGTCGCCAATCATTGCAGCTACCTCGATGGGCCTGTGATGAAAGCCGCGCTGCCGACGCGCTTTTCGTTTGTCATCAAGAAGGAAATGGATCGGGTTCCCCTGGCTGGTTTTTTGTTGCGGCGCATAGGGTCGGAATTCGTCGACCGAGTCAACCGCCACCAAGGCGCGTCGGACGCGCGGCGGCTGCTGCGCAGCGCCAGCCGCGGTCAGTCGCTAGTGTTTTTCCCGGAAGGCACTTTTCACACCAAGCCCGGGCTGCTGAAGTTTCATTCGGGTGCGTTCACTATCGCCGCACGCTCGCAGCTAACAGTCGTACCCTGCGTGATCCGCGGCACACGCGAGCGCCTGGCGCCGGAGGGTTTCCTGCTACGCCCAGGCATCATCGAGGTGGAGGTGCTGGCGCCGCTGCAAATGCCGGAAGGCGCGATGCCGGATCCGGCCGACCTGCGCAGCCGCTCGCGGGCCGCGATCCTCAGCCGGCTGGACGAGCCCGACCTGGCGCCGGAGTGACGCGCGTGCGCGCCTTACATGTTACGGCGGTACTGGCCGCCGACTTCATACAGGGCGTGCGAGATCTGGCCTAACGACGCACAACGGGCGGCGACCATCAAATCTCCAAAGGTGTTGCCATTGCCGGCCGCCGTCGCACGCAGCCGCTCGAGCGCCGCAGCGCGCTGCGCCTCGCCACGCGACTGAAACGACTTCACGCCGGTGACCTGCTGCTGCTTTTCTTCCTCGGTGGAACGGATCAGCGCCACCGCCGCATGCTCAGCGGCCGCATCGTGTTTGCTGAGGAACGTATTGACGCCAATAATGGGCAGGCTGCCATCGTGCTTGCGGGTTTCGTAGTACAGGCTCTCTTCCTGGATCTTGCCGCGCTGGTACATGGTTTCCATCGCACCTAACACGCCGCCGCGCTCGCTGATGGATTCAAACTCGCGGTACACGGCCTCTTCCACCATGTCGGTCAGGTAGTCGATCATGTAGGAACCCTGCCAGGGATTCTGTGTCGCGTTCAATCCGAGTTCGCGATTGATGATCAGCTGGATGGCAACTGCGCGCCGCACGCTTGCTTCGGTCGGCGTGGTCAGCGCTTCGTCGTAGGCATTGGTGTGCAGGGAATTGCAGTTGTCAAACAACGCATACAAGGCCTGCAGGGTGGTGCGGATATCGTTGAACTGGATCTCGCGTGCGTGCAGGCTGCGGCCCGAGGTCTGGATGTGGTACTTCAGCATCTGGCTGCGCGCACTGGCGCCATAGCGTTCGCGCAGCGCGCGCGCCCAGATGCGCCGCGCGACCCGGCCGATCACCGCGTACTCGGCATCCATGCCGTTCGAGAAAAAGAAGCTCAGGTTGGCCGCGAAATCGTCGATCTGCATGCCGCGCGCGAGGTAGTACTCGACGATGGTGAAGCCGTTCGCCAGCGTAAAGGCCAGCTGGCTGATCGGATTGGCGCCGGCCTCGGCGATGTGGTAACCGGATATCGATACCGAATAGAAATTGCGCACGTTGTGGTCGATGAAATACTGCTGCACGTCGCCCATCAGCCGCATGGCAAATTCGGTGGAGAAAATACAGGTGTTCTGGGCCTGATCTTCCTTGAGGATGTCCGCCTGCACGGTGCCGCGCGCGAGACTCTGCGCTGCGGCGGCGATCTTCCGGTACTCGCTTTCGCCCAGCAGTACCTGGCCGTCGACCGCAATACCCACCAGCTGATCGGCACTCAGGCCTAACAAACCAAGGCCCAGACCATCGTGACCCTCGGGCAGATTGCCAACGTAGCGCGCGGTCGGGATACCCGCCGCCGCCTGCTGCGCACGCAACTGGCCAATATGCCGCTCGGCGCGCAGCCAGCGGCCCTCGGTGTGCAGAAACCGCTCGACCCGCTGGTCGATGGCGGTGTTCATGAACATCGCCAGCAGCATCGGCGCGGGGCCATTGATGGTCATCGACACGGAAGTGGTCGGCGCGCACAGATCGAAACCCGAGTAGAGTTTCTTCATGTCGTCCAGCGTCGCGATGCTGACGCCGGAATTGCCGGTGCGGCCGTAGATGTCGGGGCGCAGGTCCGGGTCTTCGCCATACAGCGTGGTGGAATCGAATGCGGTCGACAGGCGCGTGGCGTCGGCGTCGCGAGCTAACAAATGAAAGCGCCTATTGGTGCGCTCCGGCGTGCCTTCGCCGGCAAACATGCGCGCGGGGTCTTCGGCCTCGCGGCGATACGGATAAACTCCTGCGGTGTAGGGATAGGCTCCCGGCAGATTCTCATTGCCGAGGAAGCGCAGGATGTCACCCAGATCCGTAAGCCGCGGCGCGGCAATTTTCGGCACCTTGTTGCGGCTCAGCGTCTCGAGGTAATTATCGCCGCGCACCTCTTTGCCGCGCACCACATAGCTGTACTGCGCCTCGGTAATCGCCGCGATCCGCGCCGGCCATTCCTGAAGCTGCGCCACGCCCTCGGCGCCGAGCGCATCGAGCGCCCGGTGGTAGGCGAGCCGCAGCGCCTGCCACTCCGCATCGGACTGGCCGCTTTCGAGCACGTCGACAGGGTAACGATCTAACAACGCCGGCAGATCCGCATCGCCCAGGACCTGCAGCGCGCGATGCAGGCTTTGCGCTTCGCTGGCGGCTCTGGCCGATTGCTCCAGCTGCATGCGGGTATCGCGGCCCACGGCGGCAATGTCAGCCAGGTAGCGGCCGCGATTCTCGGGGATAAGCGCCGTGCGGCTGATATCAGCAGCAGCCACCGGGGCCGCGCTGGAGATCGCAGCGGTCAGCCAGTGCCCGGTGGTGCCGGCCCTGGCGTCGAGGCGCGCACACAGGGCCGCGAACAGGTGATTGACGCCCGGATCGTTGAAACGGCTGGCGATGGTGGGGTACACCGGCACATCGCAGTCTGCGATTTTCATGCGCTCCGGGTGATTGCGCCGCCATTGCTTGCGCACATCGCGCAACGCGTCCGCGGCGCCGCGTTTTTCAAACTTGTTGAGCACCACCAGATCGGCGAAATCGAGCATGTCGATTTTCTCGAGCTGGCTTGCGGCGCCATAGTCGGCGGTCATCACATAAGTGGAAATGTCCACCAGATCGACGATTTCCGTATCGCTCTGGCCTATGCCCGCAGTCTCCACCAGGATCAGATCGAATCCCGCTTGCTGATACAGCTCGATCACGTCCTTCAGGACCACGCTGGTCGCGAGATTCTGGCGCCGCGTCGCCAGCGAGCGCATGAACACGCTGGAATTCGACAGGCTGTTCATGCGAATGCGATCTCCTAACAGGGCGCCGCCCGAACGACGGCGGGTCGGATCCACGGCGACCACGGCGATCTGCCGCTCGGGGTATGCACGAATCAGCCGCTGCAGCAGTTCGTCGGTGAGCGATGACTTGCCGGCGCCGCCGGTGCCGGTGATACCGACCACCGGCGCGCGACTCACCGGCCACACCAGTGCCTTGCGCAAGGCCTCGGTTCCGGCCCCCTGCTGGCCCGCCTCGCCTTCCAGCAGGGTGATGCAGCGCGCCAGCTGGCGATGATCGCCGGCGTTGAGCGGCGCCATCGCGAAGGCCGGCCGGCGGGCGGCGCGCACGCGCCGGAACACGTCGTTGATCATGCCCTGCAGGCCTAACAAGCGGCCATCTTCGGGCGTGTAGATTTTTTCGACGCCGTGTTGTTCCAGCGCCGCGATTTCCTGCGGCGCGATCGTACCGCCACCGCCGACGATTACGCGTATGTGCTCGCAGCCCGCGGCGCGCAGCGTGTCCACCATGTAGGCAAAATATTCGTTATGGCCACCCTGATAGGAGCTGACCGCGACCGCATCCGCGTCTTCCTGGATCGCCGCGCGCACGATGTCGGCCACCGAGCGGTTGTGACCGAGGTGCACGACCTCGGCGCCGCCGGACTGCAGCAGCCGCCGGATCATGTTGATTGCCGCATCATGGCCGTCAAACAGCGATGCTGCAGTGACAAAGCGCAGCGGCGCCTGGGCCCCGGCGACCGTGATCGGCGACTGTGATTGCGCTTTCGAGGGACTGGCCATGTTGCAATTTACCTGCACGTAATTAAACTTACTCGTCAGTAAATTAATGATACGATAGCTTGCATGCTGAAGACAAGGTCTTTGACCGCCAAGTCCGTCACGCCGCCGCGACGGGGACGCCCACCGTCGCTGTCACCTTGGCGGGATGCTGCAGCGCGGGACGCGGAGCGCGGGCGCAAGCGCGCCGCGCTGATCCGCGCTGCGGCGCAGGCGTTCCGCGCCAATGGATTCCACAACACGTCGCTGGACGATGTCGCCGCCGCCGTGGGCGTCACCAAGCCGCTGGTCTATCACTACGTGGGCAACAAGCAACAGCTGCTGTTTGAGTGCTTTTGCACCGGCGTCGAGCAGATCCGCGCCGCCTTCGAGACCGCCGAGCACAGCGGCACAACCGCGCGGGCACGCCTGGTGCGGGTGTTAGCTGGCTATGCCGAGGCCATTACCGGCGATTTCGGCTGGTGCATGGTGCGGGCGGAGGACCTGGACCTCGACGCCACATTGAGCGCGCGGGTCAAGCAACTGAAATCGGAAATCGACCAGGGCCTGCGCCGCCTGCTGCGCGCCGGCATCGAGGACGGCTCGATTCGATCCTGCGATCCGAAAATGACGGCATTCGCCGTGGCGGGAGCGCTCAACTGGATCGCCCATTGGCATCGCGGTCGGGATGCGCTGACGCCCGCAGAAATTGCCGCACGCTTCATCGATTTGTTTGTGCTGGGACTCGCGCCACGCGCGGACCGCCCCCGGCGCCGTTGAGTGATGCAGGTTTTGCGGCGGATGCCTAACGGGTTGTTGAAAACTTCTTTTTCAACAGCCTGCTAAAATGTCACCCTGGGAAAGATTCTTGCAATCTGGAGAAGTGGGAAATGTCTGACGCAGTTGTTCTGGTGTCCGCCAAGCGCACACCGATTGGCGCTTTTCAGGGCGTGTTTTCCGCCACCACCGGGCCTGCCCTGGGCAGCGCTGCCTGCAGGGCAGCGATCGACGCCGCCGGCATCAAAGCTAACGAAATTGACGAGACCATCATGGGCTGCGTATTGCCGGCGGGCCTCGGCCAGGCGCCGGCGCGCCAGGCCGCGATGGGCGCAGGCGTACCGGTTGCAACGCCGGCCACCACCATCAACAAGATGTGCGGCTCGGGCATGAAGGCGCTGATGATGGCGGCGGACCAGATCCGCGCCGGCGGCGCCAATATCGTGCTGGCCGGCGGGCTCGAATGCATGACCAATGCGCCCTACCTGCTTCTGAAAGCGCGCTCCGGCTATCGAATGGGCAATGGCGAATTACTGGATCACATGTTCCATGACGGTCTGCAAAGCCCCTGGGATGGCCAGATGATGGGCTGTTTCGCGGAAAATACCGCCGACAAATACCAGTTCACGCGCGCGGCGATGGATGCTTTCGCAGCCGAATCGGTGCGGCGCGCACTGGCTGCGGTGGAATCCGGCGCTTTTGCGGCCGAGCTCACGCCGGTGACGGTCAAGAGCCGAAAAGGCGACGTCGTTGTCAGCCAGGATGAAACACCCTTCACCTGCGACATCGCCAAGATTCCGACGCTGAAACCTGCGTTCCGCAAGGATGGCGCGGTGACAGCCGCATCGTCGTCGTCAATTTCGGATGGTGCTGCGGCCGCCATCCTGACACGCGAATCGATCGCCCGGGCGCATGGGCTCAAGCCGCTCGCTCGCATCGTGTCCTACGCCAGCCACGCGCAGGAACCTGAGTGGTTCACGACCGCGCCGGCTGGCGCAATCGGCAAGGCGCTGCAGGCGGCCGGCTGGGAAGCTAACACGGTCGACCTGTGGGAAGTCAACGAAGCCTTTGCGACAGTCGCCATGGCAGCGGCGCGCGACATCGGCATCGATCACGCGCGCCTGAATGTCAACGGCGGCGCCTGCGCACTCGGGCATCCGGTGGGCACGACCGGCGCGCGCATTGTCGCCACCCTGGTGCACGCGTTGCGGGCCCGAGGCGGCCAGCGCGGCGTCGCGGCGCTGTGCATCGGCGGCGGCGAAGCGACCGCGATGGCGCTCGAAATCATCTAGCCCGGAATTTGTTAGCTCAGAATTTGTTAGCACAGAATTTGCCGGCGCGGAATTTGTTAGTGGAGTTCGGATCATGGCCCAGGCAATCGAACGGGATGTGATGGAGTGCGATGTCGTCATCGTCGGCGGCGGGCCGGCGGGGCTCGGCTGCGCGATTCGCCTCAAGGAGCGCAAACCCGACCTCGAGATCATCGTGCTCGAAAAGGCCGCGGCGATCGGTGCGCAAGCGCTGTCCGGCGCCGTGATCGAGCCCGGGCCGCTGGATGAACTGCTGCCCGATTGGCGCAAGACACCGCCGTCGATCTGTGTGCCTGCCAAGCGCGATGAGTTCAGTTTCCTGACCCGCAGCGGCAGGATCCGCCTGCCGACACCGCCGCAGCAGCACAATGCCGGCAATTTCATTGTTTCGTTAGGTGAGCTGATGCCGATTCTCGCGCAGCGCGCGGAGAATCTCGGCATCAATATTTTCCCGGGATATTCCGCCGCGCAGGCGCTCTATGACGCGGACGGCAAGGTCGCCGGCGTGCAGATCGGCGACCAGGGCGTCAGCAAGGATGGCTCGCCCGGTGCGAATTTCACCCCCGGCCCGGAAGTGCGCGCGCGCATCACCGTATTGGCCGAAGGCTGCCGCGGCAGTGTCAGCAAGCAGCTGATCCACAAGTTCGCGCTCGACAAGGACTGCGACCCGCAGGCCTATGGTCTCGGTTTCAAGGAACTGTGGCAGCTGCCGGAGGGGCGCGTGGAACCCGGGCTGATCCAGCACAGCGTCGGCTGGCCACTCGACCGCGGCACCTACGGCGGCAGTTTTATTTATCACCTGGATCGTAGTCGCCTCTACATCGGCTACGTGGTTGGTCTCGATTATCGCGATCCGCGCCTGAAACCATTCGAAGCATTCCAGCAATTCAAACATCACCCGTCGGTGCGCCCGCTGCTGGAGGGCGGTGAAATCGTCGCCGCCGGTGCGCGCACGATTTCGGCTGGCGGCTGGCAGTCGACGCCGCGCCTCGAGATGCCGGGCGCGCTGCTGGTCGGCGACGCCGGCGGCACGCTCAATGTGCCCAAGATCAAGGGCATACACCAGGCGCTGCGCAGCGGCATGTTAGCTGCCGAGCACATTGCGGAGACCGGCGCGATCGCCGGCTTCGACGCGCGCTGGCGCGCTTCGCCCGGTGGCCAGGAGCTGCGCAAAGTGCGTAACATCAAGCCCGGTTTCAAGCGTGGACTGTGGTTTGGCATGGCTAACGGCGCCTGGGAAACCGTGACCGCAGGCCATTCACCCTGGACACTCAGGAACAAGGCCTCGCATGCCGAAACCCGGCGCCTGACGGAGTTCAGTTCCCCCGACCGCGACTGGGTCGAGCGCAGCCTGCCACCGCGCGACCGGCTCGCGTCGGTGTTCTTTGCTAACAACTCGCACGACGAGGCGCAGCCCGCGCACCTCAAGGTTGCCGACACCAGCATCTGCGCAGGCAAATGCGCGCAGGAGTTTGGCAATCCCTGCCAGAACTTCTGCCCGGCTAACGTCTACGAAATGGTGGGCGATGGCGCCGGCGGCAAGCGCCTGCAGATCAACGCGGCCAATTGCGTGCACTGCAAGGCCTGCGACATCAAGGATCCGTACCAGATCATCACCTGGACGACGCCCGAGGGCGGCTCAGGCCCGATCTACCAGTCGCTGTAAGCAGGCGTACCGCACCTCGTGTCCGAATCCCGCCCTCGCCGCTCCGGCCTGCGCAAGCGCTATGACTCGGAACTTGCGACACAGGGATTCAGCGCCGATCCGGCGCAGCAGCAGGCGCTGGAAAAACTGGATCTGCTGCGCGCGCGGCTGATCCGCGCGGAGCGCGACCAGGCCGCCACGGTCCAAAAATTGCTACGCAGTTTGCGTGTCAGCAAACAGGCCCCGGCGGTGCGCGGCGCCTACTTGTGGGGCAGCGTGGGCCGCGGCAAGACCTGGCTCATGGATCTTTTCTATCAGAGCCTGCCATTTGAACGCCGGCAGCGCAGTCACTTTCACCGCTTCATGCAGGAAGTGCATGCGGGGCTCAAGCGGCACGCCAGGAAAACGGATCCGCTGGCGCCGGTCGCAGCGGAAATTGCGCAAAATTGCCGGGTGCTGTGTCTCGATGAACTTTTTGTCAGTGATATCGCCGACGCCATGCTGCTCGGCAGTCTGTTTCAGCACCTGACCGCGAACGGCGTGACGCTGGTGTTCACATCTAACGTGCCACCGCAGGGACTGTACCGCAATGGCCTGCAGCGCCAGCGTTTTCTGCCCGCTATCTCGCACCTCGAGCAGCAGCTGGACGTGGTCGCAGTCGACGGCGGCGTCGACTATCGTCTGCGTCAGCTGACCAGGGCGCGCATCTACCTCGATACCGCGGATGCTGGAACGCCAGCCGCGCTGCAGAGGATTTATGACGACCTGGCGGATGACGAGGCCGACGACGGCAGCAAACTGATCACCGTGCTGGGGCGCAAGATCCCCATCGTCCGCGAAAGTGACAACGTCATCTGGTTCGAGTTTGCCGCGATTTGCGGCGGCCCACGGAGCCAGGTCGATTACATCGAGATCGCGCGCGAGTACCAGTCGGTGCTGGTGGCTGGCATCCCGGTGCTGACGGCGGCCGACGACAATGACGCGCGCCGTTGCATCGCGCTGGTGGACGAGTTCTATGATCGCGGCGTGAAACTGGTTGTGTCCGCGGCCGCGCCGCCGGCCGCTCTGTATCGCGGCGAGCGCCTCAAATTCGAATTCGAGCGTGCCGCGAGCCGTCTGGTCGAAATGCAGACCAAGCGCTATCTGGCCAGGCCGCACCTCACCTGAGCGGATGCGGCCCGCTCAGACAACGCCGCGGCGTATCTGGTCGAGTTCAATGCTTTCAAACAGGGCGCGGAAATTACCTTCGCCGAAGCCTTCATTGCCCTTGCGTTGGATGATCTCGAAGAAAATCGGGCCGATGACGTTGGTCGTGAATATCTGCAGCAGCAAACCCTGACCCTCGGCCGGACTGCCGTCGATCAAAATCCGCCGCCGGCTCAGCTCCTCCAGTTTTTCGGTATGGCCGCGTACCCGCCGGCTGATACCTTCGTAGTAACTATCCGGCGTGTCCTGAAATGCGACGCCGCGTGCGCGCAATAGATCGACGCTGGCATAGATGTCATCGCTCGCCAGCGCGATGTGCTGGATACCCTCGCCGTGGTATTCGCGCAGGTATTCCTCGATCTGCGATTTGTCATCCTGCGATTCGTTGATGGGGATGCGGATCTTGCCGCAGGGACTGGTCATGGCACGACTCAGGAGACCGGTCTTTTTTCCCTCGATGTCGAAATAGCGCACTTCGCGAAAATTGAACAGCTCCTGGTAAAACCCGGCCCAGTGATTCATGCGGCCGCGGCCGACGTTGTGTGTTAGGTGATCGATGCTGGTCAGGCGCGTCGCCGCGGCCGACACCGGCTCGCCGACCGGCCGGAAATCGACATCGTAAATGGACGGTCCGCCGTAGCGGTCGACCAGATAGATGATGGATCCGCCGATGCCCTCGATCGCAGGTATGTTGAGTTCCATCGGGCCCGCGGTCGTCGCCACGGACTTGGCGCCCAGCGCCAGAGCGCGCGCATGCGCGGCCGCCGCATCGGCGACCCGGAAGGCCATCGCACAGACCGACGGACCGTGAACGCGCGCAAACTGCTGCGCGACGCTGTCCGGCTCGGCATTGATGATGAAATTGATGTCGCCCTGGCGATGCAGGGTGACGTTTTTGCGCCGGTGGCGTGCGACCACCGGAAACCCCATGCGCTCAAACAGACTGCGCAACAGCTGCGGGTCCGGGGCCGTATATTCGACGAACTCGAATCCATCCGTACCCATCGGGTTATGTTCGCTGCTGGGCATGGTCACTCCATACGAAATTAGTTACAGTTGTAACCATTATATGCCTGATTCCACACTGGTACTCGCCAATTTCCTGCCCTTCAGGCTATCGGTGCTCAGCAACATGGTCAGCAGCGCGATCGCCGCGGGCTACGCAGAGCGCTGCGGCATCAGCATCCCGCAATGGCGGGTCATCGCCGTACTGGCCGAATCGCCCGGCCTGGCGGCCGCGGAAGTTGCGGCGCGCACGGTCATGGACAAGGTCGCTGTTAGCCGCGCGGTCGCCTCGCTGCTCGGCAAACGGCATATTCACCGCTCGCAGTCGCGACGCGACCGCCGGCGCCGGACCCTGAGTCTCAGCAAGTCCGGCCAAACCGTGTACGCCACCGTCGTGCCCATGGCGCTCGGCTACGAGCGGGCCTTGATCGACACCCTGAGCGCGGCCGAGAAGCGGCAAATGGATGCCGTGCTGCGAAAATTAATGGGACGTGCGGCCGAACTTGGCCCGGCGCATGAATTATGAGGGTTTTCCTGTGAGCTGCGTCGGGATGCCACTCAGCCCGTGCCAATTACACTCGGCCTGCCTAAACTGCCATCCATACCGCATCGTCAACCGGGAGCATCGCTCGTGTCGCAAAGCGTACCCAAGGCCCGACTGAGTTTGATCGAGAAAATAGTGGCCGCCGCCCCGGCGCGCGACCGCGATGCCAGCAGCGCCGAATTCCTGCGCGCGTACTTCCGCGGCGTCGCCGACATCGATCTCGCGGAACGTGCCGCGAAACTGCTCCGATCCATTGCGCTGGCTCATCGCCACCTCGGGGCCAGGCGACCGCGCGCTACGCCGTTGGTCCGTGTGTTCAATCCGGCGCAGAAGCCTGATGGTTTTGAATCACAGGGCACGATTGTCTTTGTCATCGCCGACAACATGCCGTTCCTGCTTGACTCGATCAATATCGTTCTTGCTGCGGCAGGCGCCGGTGTCAACTTCATCGCACATCCGGTGTTCAGCGTGCAGCGCGACACCGGCGGGCGCTTGCGATCGCTGTTGTTAGCAGATCCGGCGGATGGCAAGACACACGAATCCTGGCAGATGTTCGAAATCGACCGGCAAGTGTCGACCGAGCATTGCCAGGCGTTGCAGGATTCGATCAGCAAATCACTGCGGGACGTGCGTGTTGCGGTCGCCGACTGGCGCGCGATGCGCGCCAAGATCCGCGCAATCTCCGCGGGCCTGGCGGCGTCGCCGCCGCGGCGTACTCCCGCCGTTGATACCCGAGAGGCGTGCGCGCTGCTCGACTGGATGGAAGGCGAACACTTCATTTTCCTGGGCTACCGGCACTATCAGCTGCGGCGCGGCAGCGAAATCGACCTGCTGCTCCCGACCAGCAGCAGCGGACTGGGCATACTGCGCAATGATTCGGCACGCGGCCGAGGTGCTGTCACGCCTAACAAACTGGCCGGAACCATGCGCGCGCTGGCGCGTGATCATTCGGTGCTGGTGCTGACCAAGGCCAATTCCGCCTCGACCGTACATCGCGGCACCTATCTGGACTACGTCGCGGTCAAGGAATTCGACGCGGCTGGAGAGCCCTGCGGCGAACACCGCTTCCTGGGCCTGTGGACGTCGACGGCCTATTTTGCGAGCCCCGGGGAAATTCCGGTGCTGCGGCGCAAAGTGCAACAGGTCGTCCGGCATTTCGGACTTGACCCGGCTGGCCACGATGCCAAGGCCGTGCTGGCAGTGCTGGAAACCTATCCGCGCGATGAGTTGTTCCAGGCAACCACGGCGGAACTGGTCGACATCGCGCGTGGCGTGGTCAACCTGTACGAGCGTCGCCAGACCCGTCTGATGGTGCGCCGCGATCCCTTTGGCCGATTCTGGTCCTGCATGGTCTATGTGCCACGCGACCGCTATATGACCGATGTGCGGCTGCGCATTGAAAAACTGATCCTGGCGCGTTTCGGCGGCACGCACGTTGAATCGCAGGTGCAAATCTCCGATACCAGCCACGCGCGTCTGCACGTCGTCGTCAGGCTCGCGGACAATGATCGCGCCGCGCCGGACTTCAAGGCGCTGGAGCATGACATTGCGCGCGCCGCGATGACCTGGGATGACCGTATGCGCGAGGCCTTGCTGGCCAGCCACGAGCCAACCGCAGCGCTCATCCTGGCGCAGCGCTACAGAAAAAGCTTTCCGATCGCCTATCAGGATGAAGTCGACCCGGCGGATTCACTGGATGACATCGCGGACCTGGAAACCTTGTGTGCCAGCCCGGATTCCCTGCGCCTCAGGCTGCATCGGCCACCCGGCGCGCCGCTCAACCGCGCACATTTGAAGCTCGTCAAACTCGGCGCTCCAATCCCGATCTCGGATTTGCTGCCGATGATGGAAAACTTCGGTTTGCGCGTGCTGGCTGAACGGCCCTATTCGCTGCGCGACGTCGCGGGTGGACCCGCCTGCGTGCAGGACTTTGAATTCGACTCGCGCTCGGGAACCGGTCTCGACATCGCTGCAGTCGAAGCACGCTTCAACGAGGGCTTTCTCGCCGCCTGGCGCGGCGACGTGGAAAACGACGGCTTCAACCGCCTGTTGTTAGGTGCCGGACTGAACGCGCGCGAGATCGTGATCCTGAGGGCCTATTGCCGCTATCTGCTGCAGACCGGCCTGCCGTTCAGCCAGGCCAACATGGAGCGCGTGCTGGCGACGCATGCGGGCATTGCGCGGCAGTTTCTCGAATTGTTCAGCGCGCAGTTCGCGCCGCAGTTCCGCGGCGCACGCGAGCCAGCCGTCAAGTCCGCCATCGCCGCCATCCACAAGGCGCTGGATGCCGTGACCAGCGCTGACGACGACCGGATACTGCGTGCCTACCTTGCGGTCATTGCGGCAACGTTGCGTAGCAATTTCTATCAGGCAGATGCCAAGGGCGCTGCCAAGTCGTATGTTGTATTCAAATTCGATCCGCGGCAGATCCCGGACCTGCCGCCGCCACGGCCTAAATTCGAAATTTTCGTGTACTCGCCCCGCGTCGAGGGCGTGCACCTGCGCATGGGACAGGTCGCGCGCGGTGGCATACGCTGGTCGGATCGCCGCGAAGATTTCCGCACCGAAGTGTTAGGGCTGATGAAGGCCCAGAACGTCAAGAACACATTGATCGTGCCGGTAGGCGCCAAAGGCGGCTTCTTTCCGAAGCAGATGCCGGTCGGGGCAAATCGCGATGCTGTCCAGGCCGAGGGCATCGCCAGCTACCAGATTTTCATCCGCGGGCTGCTCGACGTGACCGACAATATCGTGGACGGCAAGATCGTCCCGCCGCAGTCAGTTGTTAGGCGCGACCCCGACGATCCCTATCTGGTCGTCGCCGCCGACAAGGGCACCGCCACCTTCTCCGACATTGCTAACAAGATCTCGGTTGATCACGGCTTCTGGCTGGGGGATGCGTTCGCCTCCGGCGGTTCCGCTGGTTACGACCACAAGAAAATGGGCATCACGGCGCGCGGCGCGTGGGAGTGCGTGAAACGCCATTTTCGGGAACTGGGCATCAATACCCAGGAACAGGACTTCACGGTGGCAGGCGTCGGCGACATGGCCGGTGACGTTTTTGGCAACGGCATGCTGTTGTCGAAGCACATCTGCCTGCAGGCGGCCTTCAATCACCAGCATATTTTCCTCGACCCGACGCCGGATGCGGCGCGCTCCTTTGCCGAACGCGAGCGACTCTTCAACCTGCCCAGATCCAGCTGGGATGACTACGACCGCAGGCTTATTTCGCGTGGCGGCGGCATATTTGCGCGCAGTGCCAAGGCCATTCCCCTGTCGAACGAGGCGCAGACCATGTTAGGTCTCGGCGCCAGCGCCGCGCCCAACGCCGTTATCCATGCAATTCTCGGCATGCGAGTCGACCTGCTGTGGAACGGCGGCATCGGCACCTATGTCAAGGCCAGCACTGAAAGCCACCAGGATGCCCGCGACCGGGCCAATGATGCGGTGCGCATCGACGGCGGCAAGCTGCGCGCTCGCGTCGTTGGCGAAGGCGGCAACCTCGGTTTTTCACAACGCGGCAGAGTCGAGTACGCACTGGCCGGCGGCCGCATCAACACCGACTTCATCGACAACTCGGCCGGCGTGAACACCTCGGACCTCGAGGTCAATCTGAAGATTCTGCTCAGCCCCGAGGAACGCGCCGGCCGGTTGAAACGGCGTGATCGCGATCATTTGCTGGCCAGGATGACCGCCGAGGTGGCAGCACAGGTATTGCGCAACAATTACCTGCAAAGCCAGGCGATCAGCACACTGGAGGCGCAGGGTTCACGCCGCATGGCCGAATTGCAGTACCTGATTCGCAGCATGGAGCGGGCCGGAGAACTCGATCGCGCGCTCGAGTACCTGCCCGACGATGAGAGTATCGCCGAGCGACGCAAACAGGGCGTCGGTTTCACGCGTCCGGAACTTGCCGTTTTGTTAGCCTACAGCAAGATCTCGCTCAACAATCAGCTGCTGGATTCAAACGTTCCCGAGGACAACTACCTCGGCAACGAACTGGAGCGTTATTTTGCCGAACCGATACGCCGGCGCTTTGCGCGCGCAATTGGCAAACACCGCTTGCGCCGTGAAATCATTGCGACCGCGGCGACTAACAGCCTGGTGAACCGCATGGGACCGAGTTTTGTTTTGCGCGCGCAGGACGACACGGGCGCGACGCCGGCGGAAATCACCCGTGCCTACTCGATCGCGCGCGAAGCCTTTGGCATGCGCGCGCAATGGGCCAGGATCGAGGCGCTGGATAACAGCATCCCTGCATCGGTCCAGTACGGCATGATGGCCGAGACCAGCCGCATACTGCGCCACAGCACCTACTGGCTGCTGCGCGAGCGCCGCAAAGAGCTCGCCATCGAGGCGCGCGTCAAAGAGTTTGCCGATCCTCTGGCACGTCTCGCCCAGTCACTCGACAAATCGCTGGCCGGCATTGATCGCGAGCACCAGCAACAGGCGCTGGCCACACTGCACAAGGCCGGGGTGCCGAAAGACCTCGCGGGGTTCATGGCCAGAATCGAAGCGCTCGGATCGGGTTGGGACATTGCCGAGCTGGCCGCTCAATACCACCGCAGGATCGAGGAAACCGCCAGCATCTGGTTTCGTTGCGGCGCCGCTCTTGGTCTCGACTGGTTGCGCTCCGAAATCGAACGCATGCCGGTGGACGGTCAGTGGCAGGCGGTGGCTCGCTCGGGCTTGCGTGATGCCGCGGCCCAGCTGCAACGCAGCCTGAGCGGACGCGCACTCGCGCACCGGTCCCGCGGCACTGCCGATGAGCGAATCGCCAGCTGGCTAGCAAGCCTGGGCGCGTCACTGACCGTTTGGCAGCGCACGCTAAAGGACATACGCGGCAGCGGCAGCGCCGATTTCGCGACCCTGTCGGTGGGCGTGGACGCATTGCGCAGGCTCGCCGGCTAACAAGTGCCGCCCGTCGTGCCAAGCAACGGGCCGGCGCTGAGCCTGGTGGTCACCACCTACCAGCGCCCCGAGGCATTGGCGGCCGTGCTTGCGACCGCGATCGCGCAGCAGCAGTCCCCGGCGGAAATTCTGGTAGCCGATGACGGCTCCAGCGACAGCACGGCAGATGTCGTGCGCGCCGCCAGCCGCCAAAGCCCAGTCCCGGTGCGGCATCTGTGGCAGGAACACCAGGGCTTTCGATTGACACGCTCACGCAACATGGCGATCCATGCGGCACAAGGCGACTACATCGTGTTTGTTGACGGCGACATGCTGCTGCATCCGCATTTTGTCGCCGATCATCAGCGTTTCGCGCAAGTCGGCCGCTACACCCAGGGCGTACGCATCCTGCTGGATGAGGCGCGCACGCGGGAACTGATTGCCGCGCCGTTGCCCGTACCCACCGCAACCGGCGCAGGTCTCGGCGGCCTGCGCCGCCTGTATGCGCTGCATGCGCCGCGCGCGTCTGACTGCCTGCGCAATATTGCTAACAAACTGATCGCGGTCAAGGGTTGCAATCAGGGCTTCTGGCGCCGGGACCTGTTCGCAGTGAACGGCTTCAACGAGGAAATCACCGGCTGGGGTCCGGAGGACAAAGAACTGTGCGCACGCCTTGAATTCAACGGCATCAGGCGCCAGAGCCTGTTGTTCGGCGGGATCGCGTTGCACCTGTGCCACCCGAGTGCCGCGCGCGAGCGCCGCGCAGCTAACGAAACTGTCTATGAGGCCACGTTGCAAAACCGCTCGCGCCGCTGCGCTCTGGGCCTCGACCGCCATGCAGGTTGACGGCTCCGCGCACGGTCACCAATGTTAGAATCGCGACGCCACTGATTCGGGAGAGACCTTCACCATGCCCGGCAAACTAGTTCTCATCCGCCACGGCCAGAGCGTCTGGAACGTCGACAACCTGTTCACGGGCTGGCACGACGTCGACCTGTCTGACAAAGGCCGGGACGAAGCGGCCCAGGGTGGCCGGGAGCTTCTCAAGGCGGGATTCAAACCCGACATTGCCTGCACCTCGCTATTGAAGCGCGCTATTCGCACGCTCTGGATTGCGCTCGACCAGCTGGATCGCATGTGGATACCGGTGGAAAACACCTGGCGCCTCAATGAACGCCATTACGGGGCGCTGCAGGGACTTAACAAGTCCGAGACCGTCGTCCAATACGGTGCAGCGCAGGTGAAAATCTGGCGTCGCAGCTACGACATTCCACCGCCGCCGTTAGCTGCAGACGACCCGCGCCATCCGCGCTTTGATGTCCGCTACGCTGCCGTGGATCAGCAGCTGTTGCCGGCCTCGGAATCGCTGGCCGACACGCTGGCGCGGGTGCTGCCATTCTGGAACGAAAGGGTGGCGCCGGCGCTCAGCAGCGGCAAAAACGTGCTGGTAGCGGCCCATGGCAACAGCCTGCGCGCGCTGGTCAAGATGCTCGACAGGGTATCGGAACAGGACATCGTCGAGCTGAATATTCCGACCGGTGTACCTTTGTTATACGAATTGGATGCCAGGCTCCAGCCGCTCAGCAGCCGCTACCTCGGTGATCAGGAAGCCATCAAGGCGGCAGCCGAGGCGGTCAGGGCCCAGGCGTCCAAACGCGGCTGAGCCGTGTTTGTCAGGCTAGCGGTTTGCGAGCACGCGGCCGGCGAGATCCGTCAGCATGCTCTCGATACGACGCCAGTCGCTTTCGCGATCCAGTTTCAGCCCGTAATACTCCGGCACCGAGCCCGCGCGCATGGACAGATACGTCAGCGCTGCGGTCACAAAAAATGACAACTCAAAAGCCCGCTGGCTGTCAGTGGCGCCGCTCGCCATGACAAACTCACGCATCTCGCGACCGAATTTGGCGCGCATCGCATCCAGCGTCTCAGTCATCGCCGACCGCCGCAGCAACTCAACTGCTAACAACTCGCAGGTACGCGGCCGGCTACGCAGCGCCCTGGCGTAGGCAAGTGCCGCGCGCACATGCCGATCGGCCTGTGTTACCCCGGGGCCGTCCGCAGACGGATCAACGACGCCGGGCTTGGGCAGAAAACTCTCGCGCTGCGACCAGGCGCGGGCCAATCCCGTGAAATTGCCAAAATAACGATACAGCAAGCTCTTGCCGACACCCGCTTCCTTGAGAACGGCGTTGACGCCCAGTCCCTGGACGCCATCCCGGTTCCAGACTGTTTCAAAAGCAGCCAGCAGGCGGCCTTCGGTCTCCTCGCGGTCCGGCTTACGACGCCGCACGGCCAACGGCCCATCCGTCGTAGCGGCCGCCATGCTCCCTCGCCAGCTGCCCGAGCTCCGCGGCCAGGGCCTTGATTGCGCTGACCGTCAGGTGCAGTTCCCGGCTGACGTGCACGCTGACCGGAAAATCCGCGGCGTCCGCAGTCGCATGCATATCGCCCTGCATGCCCCGCGCCTTGAGCACTTCCAGCAGTTTGTTAGCTGCCGCATCGTCCGGCATCGCCAGGAAAAAATCGACCGCATGTTGCCGGAAAGGATCGAGCCCATCGGCGCGCAGGCGCGCAATCAGATGTTCATCGAAATCAACCGTGTGGTGTGCGTTCCTGGCCTTCTGCACCAGATAGTAGATCCTGACTACCGCAAGCACCCCGGCGCCAATCACCAGACCAAAAAACCAATTCATGAATGCCTAACAGTATCCTGGTTTGCGCTTGTCGAGGAAGGCCTGAATGCCCTCCTGCCCCTCGGGCGTTGCCGCCTGGCTGGCAATTGTCCGGCCCTCGAGCGCCAGGTGAGTTTCCAGCGCGCCGGCCGACGCAGCTAACAATCGCTTGGCCTTTCCAAAAGCATGTTTTGGACCTGCGGCGAGTTTGTCCGCGAGCCTGAGCGCCTCGGCCAGCACGTCGGCATCGGCCACGACCTGGTTGACCAGGCCCCAGGACAAGGCTTCCTCGGCACCTAACAAACGGTTGGTCAGGATCAGCTCCAGCGCGCGGCGGTGACCGATGAGCCGCGGCAGGAAATAGGAGCTGCTGCAGTCCGGGGTCAGGGCCACGCCGGAGTAGGCCAGTGAAAACTTGCTGCCGCTGCCGCACACGCACAGGTCAGCCGCGCTGACGAGGCCAATGCCGCCACCCGCAGCCGTGCCATTTACGGCAGCAATCACCGGCGCGTCCATGCGCACCAGGCGAGAAATCGCCGTGTGCAGGAACGCTGTCAGCTCGCCGAGATAGGCATCGACCGCACCGCCCTGTGCCATCATGCCGCGCAGATCGCCGCCGAAGCAAAAATGCTTGCCCGCGCCGGTGATGACGACTGCACGAACGGCCGGGTTCGCCTCGATCGCAATGACCGTATCGAGCAGCTGCCGTCCCATCGCTAGATTCAGCACATTGGCGTTCTCTGGACGGTTCAGCGTCACCAGCGCCACGTGGCCGCGCTGTTCAAGCAGAATTGTCGATTCGGACATGGGCTGCGCCTTACTCGTCAGGCGCGATGATGACCCGCATGCCTGACAGTGCTTCGGTCATTTCGACCTGACAGGAGAGGCGCGAGTTCGGTTTGTAATGTGTCAGCTCACTGAGCAGTTCGCGTTCGTCTGACATCGCCGCCGGCAGCTTGCCCTGCCACACGGGGTCGATGTAGATGTGGCAGGTCGCGCACGAACACATGCCGCCACAAATCGCCGCGACGCCGTAGTCCAGCTCACGCAGCGCTTCCATCACCTTCGCGTCGGCTTTCGCCGCAACCGCGTGCTCCACTCCATCGCGATCGACAACTTTCAACTCGGGCATTGAGATTCCTGTCTTTTCATCGGGTTACATACGGTGCCGCAGCGCCTGCGGAGCGCGCTGCGGGCGTAGTTTGCCTAGATTACTGCGCTGCTGCCAGCGCAAATGAGGCCGGCAGCCGCTCCAGGCGCCAAAGTTCATTCAACAGTTTGAACAGCTCGCGCGCCGCGCACAGTTCCCGCCACCTCGTATCGCCCGCGCGTCCCGCCGCCCGGATCAGTTGCAGGCCCTTGCGCTCATCGATGGCCAGCGGCGCCAGCCAGGACGCCAGGTCCCAGAGGGGGTCGCCGAGACTCGCGTATTCCCAGTCGAGCAATACCAGTTCGCCGCCAGCTAACAAATTGCCGGCATGCACATCCAGGTGCAGCAGCGACAACGGGCGCTGCTGGTTCTGAGTGACCGCGAATTGCGCCGCGGCCGCCTGCACACGCACTGCCAGCGGACGGATGTCGGCCGCCGCGACCAGCGCCTGCAGTCGGCGCCAGCGCAACTGCACATGCCGCAGGATGTCGAACCGCCAGTCGGCCCGCAGCGCCCAGCCGGGCGGCACCGGGATCCTGTGCAAATCGCCCAGACGTTGCGCGACACGCTGCAGGTAATCGGCTTGCTCAAAGTTCGCAACTGTCGCTACCTCACCGCGCAGCCACGCCGATACTTCAATGCCGCTGCTGAGATCGATCGCCACGATGCGCGGCGCGAGTCCTTGCTGCGCAGCAAGATTTTGCAGTTCCCGCGTGCGCCGCAAGTCGACCGCAAAGTCGTCAAGCCGGTGTTGCTTGACGACCCAACTCCCCTGCGCAGTCGACACGCGCCAGACGTCGCCGCCACTACCCTGCCCGAGCTCGCAGCACTCTAACAAGGGGCTGTCGGAGCGCCAACCCGGCACGAGCCGCCGCCAATCGTGCGTCACGCCGACGCGCTCCGCCAGCGCAGCCACCAGCTGCGCAGGCCGACCACCGCGATTGCCGCGTAAACCACATAAAGCACCGCCGCCAACTGCAATCCCTGCGCGCTGTAGAGCAACATCGAACTCAGGTCGATGACGATCCAATAGGCCCAGTTTTCCAGCTTGGAGGCCGCTGTCATCCAGGTTGCCAGGTAACTGGCTAACATGATTGCGGTGTCGAGTCGCGGCCAGGCCGCCTGCGTGTAGCGTGCGAGCCAGGGCGCCGCCAGCAGGCACAGGACTGCGATGCTCAGCAGGCCGAGCAGATGCCAGCGCAGCGGCCAGGTCGTTATGCGCGGACTGGCCGCGCTGCCTGCCGCACGCGTCCAGGACCAGAACCCATAGATGGAAAACGCCACATAGCTCGCCTGCATGATCGCCTGCATCGGCAGCTGCTGCCGGGCGGCCAGCCAGGCTAACAACGCGGAACTGATAGCGCCGGACGCCCAGCACCAGCGGCTGTGCCGCACCGCCAGCAGCGCATAGCCAATACCCGTGACCAGGGCCAGTGCTTCCGCACCGCTGACCGCCTGAAACTGCCGCAGCAAGCCGCTCATGGCGACTGACTGAACTGGTAACTCAACGTGAGCCCAACCTGACGCGGATCGGACTGCTGCAGATAGAGTTTCTCGGGAAAATCCGGCGGTTCATTGCCGAAGAAAAAGCCGCGTTGCGCATAGCGCTCATTCAAGACATTTTTCAGCCACAGTGTCCCGGACCAGGGGCCGCGCTCGATGCCCGCTTTCAGGTTGACCAGCATGTACGGCGTCGACACCTGGTCATGACTGTCCGAAAAATAGAAACGCCTGACCTGCTGCGCATCGGCGTGCATGAACCAGCCCTGCGGCTGCCGCAAGTCGACGCTGACCGAGAGCTGCCGGCGCGGCGCATGTTCCTGATCCCGGCCGTCGCCGCGGCGCGCACGCAGCAGTCCTAACGAACCGGCGAGACTCAGGCGCTCCGTCAGCTGCCAGCGGCCTTCGGCTTCCAGTCCGTCGTTGCGACCGTGGCCGTTGTTAGTGGTGAGGTACAGGAACGACAGCGGGTCCGCCGGATCGAGCTGCAACGAGGTGGCCACCTGCTGCGCGCGCCGCCGCATCGCGAACAGCGCGAGGCGCGCCTGCCAACGGCCATCGCCGCTCGCGGCGCTCAAACCGGTTTCCGCACTCCACAGAAATTCGGGACCGTAGCCGCGCTGCGCAGCAGGCACGGCCGCGCCGATATTGAATCCCCCGGCTTTGTAACCGCGCGCGAGGCTGGCATACCAACGCCGGCTCAGCCGCGCAGCGCCGCCACCCCAGACATGCGCGAGGCTCAGCTGCCCACCCGTCATGCGGTCGCGCGGCTGGAAGCGCGTCGCATCGGTATCCTGGTA
Organism: Gammaproteobacteria bacterium; assembly: GCA_031382085.1. Taxonomy (GTDB): domain Bacteria; phylum Pseudomonadota; class Gammaproteobacteria; order Steroidobacterales; family Steroidobacteraceae; genus UBA964. Next base: position 204,765 of record JANMYM010000012.1, on the reverse strand, counting down.
GCGGACGCTGCGCTGTTCGCGCCGCAGCCCCACGGTCAGGCGCGTGGCTGGTGACCAGTCAAACTCCAGCTGCCCGTAGCCCGCGACGTTGTCCGCCCGGTACTCACTTGTTAGCTCGCGATAGACATCGCCGTTGTAAAGGTCCAGTTGCGCGAGCGTTTCGCGCAGGTTCTGGCCATACAGTCCCAGCACCCAGCACGGCGCGCAGCCGCCCCTGGCGGCGGACATCCAGCGCAGGTCCTGGCTGACAACGCGATGCGCACGATCGATGCTGGACGTGAAATCGTTATCCGGCGCGGCGCTCCAGTCGCCGTCAAAACCGTAGACGATGCTGGAATCGGCCAGCGCGCTTACACTGCGCAGGCTGGAGCCGTTGCGCAATTCGTGTTCAAGCACCGCTGACGCACCGAGGGAACGCTGCGCGTCACGGCCCGGCTGGTCGGAACGCGTGTTGCGGGAATTATCGAGCGCAAAGGCGTCGTAGCCGTTGTCGAGATCGGCCCACAGGCCGCTCAGGACGAGTCGGGTGCGCTCAGCGATGCGGTAGTGCAGCTTGCCGCGGGCAAAAGTTTCGTCATAGCCGTTGGTGTCATTGCGCTGCAGCGTCAGATTGCGCCGAAAACCGTCGCTGCGGTGACGCTGTACACTCAATCGACCTAACAAGTCCGGCGAAGCGAGCGGGCCACTGAGCATTGCGGCAATCGAGCGGGTCGCGAAGTCGCCTGCGGTCAGCTGCAGCGCGGACTCGAACCCCGCGGTCGGTTCACGCCCGCGCAGCGCGATCAGGCCCGCAAGCGCACCGGCACCATGGCTCGTGCCCTGCGGTCCCCGCAGCACCTCGACCTGTCCCAGGTCAAAACTGCCCGCGGGCATGCCGACACCGGAGAAATCGATGTCATCGATCAGGAACCCCACCGAAGAATTGGGCGCGCCCTGCCACTGCTCCGTCTCGCCGACGCCCCGCAGCTGGAAGTAGCGCGGCCGCGATGTGCCGCTCGCCCAGTTCAGGTTGGGCACCAGGGGCAGGACGTCCTGCAGGTGTTCGCGGCCGGACTGGGCCAGGCGGGTCGCATCCAGCACGGTCACGCTATTGGGCAATTGCAGCAACGGAACTCTGCGCAGGCTGGCGGTCACCAGCACCTCGGCCAGCGGTTCGCCGTCGACGGCGCAGGCGCCTGAGGGCCAGCCGACTGCCAACAATAAAACAATGAAAGCGCGTTTGCTCTTGCTCATGACCTGCTCCCTACGCCGGTGCTAACCGGATCAGGTTCAACGGGTTTACGGCTGCTGCCGCATCTCAGGCCCGTTGCAGGGCCACCCCAAGGTGTGTGAAGCAATATGTTAGCGGACTTGAGCGAAAAAGTCGCTCTTGGCACGGCGCTCTGGTACCCTTCGCGCCCTTTTTCCTGCGCCAATCGTCGCCCAAGAACATGCCCGCGCCACGCTCCATTCGCAATATCGCCATCATCGCGCACGTCGATCATGGCAAGACCACGCTGGTCGACTGTCTTCTGAAGCAGTCGGGCACGTTTGCGGCGCATCAACGCATCGCCGAACGGGTCATGGACTCGAACGACATTGAGCGCGAGCGCGGCATCACGATTCTCGCCAAGAACTGCGCGGTCGAGTACGGCAACACGCGAATCAACATCGTAGACACGCCCGGCCACGCCGATTTCGGCGGCGAAGTGGAGCGCGTGCTGTCGATGGTGGATGGCGTGCTGCTGGTGGTGGACGCGGTCGAAGGGCCGATGCCGCAAACCCGGTTTGTCACGCGCAAGGCCCTGGCGTTAGGTCACAAGGCCATCGTCGTGGTGAACAAGGTCGACCGCCCGGGCGCGCGGCCGGATTGGGTCGTGGATCGTACCTTTGAATTGTTCGACAAGCTGGGCGCCACGGATGCGCAGCTCGATTTTCAGATCATTTACGCATCGGCGCTCGAGGGCTGGGCCACCAGCAACCTCGCGACGACCCCGCGGCCTAACAACATGGAGGCGCTGTTCAACGCCGTGATCAAACATGTGCCGCCGCCGCCGGCCGAGCCTGAGGCGCCGCTGCAGCTGCAGATCTCGACACTCGATTACAACTCCTATGTCGGCCGCATCGGCATCGGCCGCATTCGCCGCGGCACGCTGCGCACCGGGATGAATGTCAACCTGCGCAACGGTGCCGAGGATCGTGGCAGCGGCAAGGTCGCCCAGGTCCTCACGTTCCATGGACTCGAGCGCAGGAGCGTGGACGAAGCCAGTGCCGGCGACATCGTCGCAGTCACCGGCATCGAAGATGTGACCATCGGTCTGACCCTCTGCGATCCCCTGGCGCCGTCCGGCCTGCCGCCCATCCTGGTAGATGAACCGACGCTGGTCATGACATTCCAGGTCAATACCTCGCCGCTCGCGGGTCGCGAGGGTAAATTCGTCACCAGTCGCCAGATCCGCGACCGCCTGTACCGTGAACTGGAAAGCAATGTCGCACTGCGCGTCGAAGACACCGCGGACGCCGACGTGTTCCGCGTCTCGGGCCGCGGCGAACTGCACCTGACGATCCTGATCGAGAACATGCGGCGCGAAGGCTACGAGGTCGCAGTCGGCAAACCGCAGGTGCTGCGCCGCATGATCGACGGTGTGCTGCAGGAACCTTTCGAGGCTCTGACGGTGGACGTCGCCGAAGAACACCAGGGCGCGGTCATGCAGGAACTGGGCACGCGCCGCGGCGAGTTGTTAGACATGTCGGTCGATGGCCAGGGCCGGGCACGCCTCGACTATCGAGTGCCGGCGCGCGGCCTGATCGGCTTTCACGCCGAATTCCTCACCATGACGCGCGGCACGGGCCTCGCCAGCCATATCTTCGACGGTTACGGCATCGTCAAGGGCGAGATTCCCGAGCGGCACAACGGCGTACTGATCAGCAATGAAAAGGGCGAAGCGGTCGCATACTCATTGTTCACGCTGCAGGAACGCGGCCGCCTGTTCGTCGAGCACGGCTCGAAGGTCTACGAAGGCATGATCATCGGCATCCACAGTCGCGACAACGATCTGGTTGTGAATCCGATCAAGACCAAGAAACTCACCAACGTGCGCGCGGCCGGCAAGGACGATGCGCTGTTGTTGACGACGCCGATTCCGCTGACCTTGGAATACGCGGTGGAATTCATCAACGACGACGAACTGGTCGAGGTGACGCCGGAATCGATCCGGCTGCGCAAACGCCAGCTGCTGGAGGCAGATCGCAAACGGACTGCGCGGGCCTCGGATTCTGCAGTTGCAGTCTGATCGGGAACCCTGAACGAATGGGAGTCTGCTAATGACACGCAGTGTGCACGTGTTTCAGATCGACGCCTTCACGCAACAGCGATTCACCGGCAATCCCGCCGGCGTCGTGTTAGGTGCCGAGGTCCTGAGCGACGAGGAAATGCTGGCGATTGCGCGTGAGTTGAACAACGCCGACACGGCGTTCGTGCTGCCTGCCGATGGCCCCGACCATGACCTGCGGATCCGGTTTTTCACCCCCAGGACAGAAGCGGCTTTCGTCGGCCATGCGACCATCGCCGCGCAATTTGTGTTGTCACGGCGGGGTGCCGACGCGCACCGGCGCCGGCAGAAACAGAAGGCCGGAGTCGTTGAAATCGAGGTGCGCGGGCACGGCCTGGACCGCTCGATCGCGATACGCCAGCCGGCGCCCGCCATGGGCCGCGAACTCAACGAGCGCGAGCGGCTCGCGGTGTTAGATGCGCTGGCCCTGTCGAGCGCCGATCTGGATCCGCGCTGCCCACTGCGCATTGCCGGTGGTTCCAGCACGCGGCTGATGATCGGCGTGCGCAGTCATGAACAACTAAAACACCTGAAGCCGGATTTCGCGCGCCTCAACACGCTGTCGGCACAACTCGGCGCCGCCGGACATTTCGTTTTTACCCTGCAGGGCGCTCCTGGCGGCAGCCAGACCGAATCGCGTATGTTCTGCCCGGCGCTGGGTATCCCGGAGGATCCGGTCAGCGGCAACGCGCATGGCATTCTCGGCAGCTACCTTGCGCATCTGGGGCTACTCACCGCGGTTAACGGACGCGCCGCGTTTCACGCGACCCAGGGTCATTTTGTCGGCCGGCCCGGCGAAATTGACATCGAACTGGAGTTCGAAGACCAGTGCGCCAGCGCCGTCTGGATCATCGGCCAGGCGGTCGAGATATTCGAGACCCACCTGCATCTTTGAGACCGGCGGGCGCTACTCTTCCCAGCGAAATCGCCAAATGGCGATCGCCAGGCATAGCAGGGCCGAACCCAGCAGCACCGCGGTCGGCATAACGGCCGCATCGAATGGCAGGCCGCGCCAGGTCATGCCATCGAAACCGTCCACAGCCCAACGCGCGGGGCTGAACCGCGACAGTTGCTGCAGCCAAGCGGGAAATACGAACGATGGCACCCAGGCACCGCCTAACATCACGAGCAGCAGCACCGCCATTGTCGCGAGGCCGCGGGCGGTTGCCGCACTTTTGCCCAGTGTGGCCAGCATCAGGCCAAAGCAGGCATTCAACAGGCAGAATGCAATGGCGATGGCAATAAATCCCGGCAGACTGCCGTCGATTCGCACACCGAATACCAACATGGCGACGGCATAGACGACTGTTAGCGTGAACAGGCTGATCAACATGGTCGCTGTCGCACGCGCGAACAGGAACTGTGACTTGTGCAATGGCGCCGAGCGGATACGCTGCCAGATACCGCGACCCCGCAACAGCAACAGCAGCACTCCGGCATCAATGCCGGCAAACAAGATGAACTGCACCGACATGCCGGCGAAAGAATGCGCGTAGCCGTTGTAGGGGATGTCATTGCGTGCTGTCATCTGGCGGCTGCTCACAACATAGGGAATGCTGAGACCTGCGGTCGCGCCATTGTTAGCCGTGCCTGCGGCATTGCGCGAATTCCAGCGACGCGCGGAACGCAGCAGATCGCGCAGCTCGGTTCTATCAGCGCTTTCCCCTGCCCTGGGCTCCCCCAGCGAACCCAGGAAGTCGTCCATCGTGCGCGCACCGCCGGCGCCGCCAAAGGCTTCCTTGGATATTTGCTGCATGGCATGCTGGGCCAGCAATCCTTGCACCACTTGAGCGCTGGTGCTCTTGCTCGGGTCTACCAGCAGTTCTATGACGGATTTGTTCTCGCCGGTAAACAACGCACGCGTGCTCTGCTCGCCAAAACCATTGGGCAGAATGACGGCCGCATCGATTGCGCCAGTGCGGACTTTATCCTCCGCTGCTGCACGAGCTAACGACTGAACATGGATGATCGAATCCAGCTGCATGTCCTTGACAATGGCGCGGCTCACGGCGCTCTGGTCTTCGTCGACCACGGCAATCGGAATCTTGCCGGCCTCCTTCTTCGAGCCAAGCCCGCCGAACACATAGCCAAAAAAAGCGGCAATCAGTATCGGGACCAGAATGCCGACGACCATGGCTCGCCGGTCCGTCAGGTACAGGCGAATGTCATTGCGAATCAGGGCGCCGATTGCGTGGCCGTTCATGGCGACTCTCCCGTGTCGCTGGCGTCACGCAGCGCATGGCCGGTGAGCTGCATGAAGACGTCGTCAAGTCTTGCGCCGCGCGACTGCACCTGAAACTGCTTGCCGAAGCGCGCCGTCAGCTCCTGGATCAGCGCGTCGTTAGCTTCGTCGACGGACAATTCGATCACTGCGTCACGTTTGACGGGCAATTGCGCATAAAGCCCTGCAACCGTGTCGTTCGCAACGACCGTACCGCGATCCATGATGATGATTCGGTCGCAGAGCCTCTCAGCCTCTTCCATGTAGTGCGTGGTGTAGATCAGCGTTTTGCCCTGACGCTTGAGCGTTTCGATATTGTCGAAAATGGCGTTGCGAGACTGCGGATCGACTCCAACGGTTGGCTCGTCCATCAAAATCAGATCGGGCTCATGCAGCAGCGCGCAGGCGATGTTGACGCGCCTTTTCATGCCACCGCTGAAGTTCTTGATCGCTTCGCGGCGGCGCTCGGCAAGGCCGACCAGCTGCAAGGCCGCTGTGCCACGCTGTTCCAGCAACGGGCCGGTAATTCCATACAAGCCGCCGAACAGTTCGATATTGGCCCAGGCAGACAATTCCTCAAAGAGCGCGAGGTCCTGGGGCACGAGCCCCACTCGTTGCTTGAGCGTACGGGATTCCGGCGTGATGGCTTCGCCGTCCAGCGTCACGCGGCCGGCATCGGCTTTCGCGATCCCGCAAATCATCGCGATGGCCGTGGTCTTGCCGGCGCCGTTGGGCCCGAGCAGACCGACGGTCTCGCCCTTGCCGACCGAGAACGAGATGTCCTTCACGGCACAGCGAGTGCCGAAATTTTTTCGTAGATTTTGAATGACTAACATTGCTTACTCGTGTTTTTTAATTTGCAGAATCGACCTTGCCCACCTGCACCAGACTGCCAAGGCGCTCGACATAATTGCGAAACGCGCTGCGGCCAATGTCGGTCAGGTAGCAATCAGTGCGCGGCTTGCGATCGACGAACTGTTTTTCGGTGCGGATATAGCCGGCTTCTTCCAGCTTGCGCAGATGCGCGCCCAGATTGCCGTCGGTCGCATTGACCTGGCGGCGCAGGAAGGAAAATTCCGCACGCTCTACCGAGGCCAGCACCGCCATGATCGCGAGCCGCAGGCGCGAGTGAATGACGTCGTCAATCAGCGTGTGGTCGAATTCGGCCACGCTCAGACTCCGGCGCGCCGCGCCATCCGCATGAGCTTGATGCCGGGCAGCACATAGAGCGTAAAAACCAGCAGCGCGTAAACCAGAAACACGGTCGCGCCGTGCACCCGCATCAACGCAATGCTGGCGAGCCACCAGACAAACGCGAGGTTACGCAGCCAGTTGATTCTGGCCAGCGTGCCGGTCAGGTAGATGCCGGTACCTAACAGGGCCGCGGCGGTGGCCGGTATCGCCTGCGGGCGCAGCACGTCGAACGACTGACCGACGAAAAACAACAGCAGCATGGGCATGCCTACTGCGAACCAGACCGCGCCGATTCGCCGATTCACGCTGTTGGTCACCGGCGCGCGTTTCTGTTGCCGACCACGCCAGTACGACAGCAGGAATCCGGCCGCCAGAGCCACCACCCAGAGAGTCCAGATCGTGGACCCGGCCCCGGGAAGAAAGCGGCTGGCGATGGCCCAGGTTCCCAGCATGCCGAGACCGGTGACGGTCCCCCAAACGACAAACTGATCGCCGCCTGCTTCGGCGAACGCGCTGCTTTCGTCCATGATCTTGCGGATAAAAGCGAGATCTTCGGCGGCTTTGGACTCTTCCACGGTTGCAAACTCCTACCTGTACTCTGTTTTGCAGAGTACTCTGTATTCGAAGTTTGTCAAGCGTTCAGGACGACGCGGTTTCACCACTTTCGGGGCCGTAGAAAAACACCCAGGCGCCAAAGTCGGCGCTGAAATTTTCGAAATGATGCAGCTGGCCGGCTGGCACGAACAAGACCTCGCCGGGCTCAAATGGCTGCCGGGTCTCGCCCACCAGAAAATCTCCGCGACCGGAGGCAATCACATAGACCTCGTCGCGCGTGTGCGGCTGCTGGGTATCGATGCCCGGTGGCTGATAAAACTCAACGGACAGGCTGCCATGACTGAACAGTGGAGCGAACCGGCCATTACCACGCAGCACTGCCGCACGTGCACCGGCCAGCGTCAAACGTGGCGGTGCCGCGGCGCCCTGCTCCGGAGCCGGCCGCGCCTCCGGTTGCGGACGTTTGTTAGCCGCAAGCTGGCCTGACAAAGGGATTTTAAGGAAGGCTTGCCCGCTCGCCTCGGGCTCCGGCAAGCCGCCAGCGAGCAGATTGACCTGTAGCGACGGCCACAGCAACGCAGGCACGGCGAGCGTCGCGTCGCGCGTGCGGCGCATGTGCACGAACTCCGCTTCGGTGATGCCGTCGCGCACGTGCACATTGCGCGCGCGCTGCTCGGCCACCGTTGTCAGCCAGGAAGCACTGCGGCCCGCCGGAGGATAGTCGTGGCAAATCCACAGCCGGATTTCGGGATCCATGCTGAGCAGCCGGCGAATGGACGCATAGATCCGCGCGGCGTCGCCGCCCGGAAAATCGCAGCGCGCGCTGCCCACATCGGGCATGAATATCGAATCGCCGACAAAAATATCCGCGCCAATCTGCCAGGCCATGTCGGCCGGCGTGTGACCCGGCACGGCGAGCGCATTGATGGTTAGATCCCCGAGCGGCAGCTGGTCGCCGTCCTGCATCAGCCGGTCAAATTGAGATCCATCCATTGCCACCGCGCCGGTCAGATTCAGGTGCGGCACGAACCAGGCCTGCACCTCGCGAACGGCGGCGCCGATCACGACTGGCGCGCCGGTTTCGCGGCGCAGGAAATCGGCGGCCGTCAAATGATCGGCATGCACATGGGTTTCAAGGATCCAGCTAACACGCAGGCCGTTGGCAGCGACAAATTCCAGCAACTTCTGCGCGGACCGAGTGCTGATGTTTCCGGAGCGGATATCGAAATCCAGCACCGGATCGATAATGGCAGCCTCGCGGGATGAACGGTCGTAGGCGACATAGCTGACCGTGGCCGTCGCCGTGTCAAAAAATGCCTCGATACTCGCCTGCATGACCGTCTCCCCTGAGCCCTGATATTAGTGCGGTCGCGCAAGCGCTTGCTTTGTTTCAAGCCACCCATCCAAAGATACCTTCCCGGGCCCGCACACGGCGATGGCGCCCGCGAGGACTGCCCACAACCCATGCTGGCCCACGAGGAACATTTTAGATACCCGGACTTCAGGAATACCGGCGACTGCCGGGGAGTGAGGATTCTCCCTGCGATTTCAATCAGGCGCGATAAGCGTCAGGCTGCCGCCGACTTGGCACTCACAGGCGGCCGTCCGGCAAGGGATCGGCCCGCCTGGGGATTTAATTCGCGCCCGCAGGCCAGGGCAGCAAATGGGCATAAGCCTGGGCACGCGCACGGTAACTGGCGGCGGCGCGGCGGATCATCTGCAATTCGCGTTCGCCCACCGCGCGCACGATCTTGCCAGGCGCTCCCATGACCAGCGACCCATCGGGAATCGCCGTGTCCGGCGTGATCAGGGCGCCCGCGGCGATGACGCAATGTGCTCCGATCTGCGCACGATCCAGCACCATGGCGCCATTGCCAATTAGCGTCTCCGCGCCAACCGCGCAGCTGTGCAGGAGCGCCTGATGACCGATGGTGACGTTAGCTCCGATGTGCGTGGGAAACCCCTCGTCGGTGTGTATCACCGTGCCATCCTGCACATTGCTGCCCGCACCGATGACAATCCAGTCGTTGTCCCCGCGGATGACCGCGCCGAACCAGATACTGGCGTCGGCCCCGAGACGTACCGATCCAATGACATCGGCGCTGGGGGCCACGTAGCTGCGCAGTCCCAATTCCGGCGTACGCGCACCAATCGAATAAAGCATGTCGCAGATATTAAGCCACACCACCTTATTCCAGCCACCTAACAGCGCCGGTTGACGTAAAATGCACACACTATGCCCGTAGCAGCATCCTTAACGCAGCAATTGTGGCGTACCGCCATGTGGGTGCTGCTGGTCCTGCTGCCGCCGTCGCTGGGTGGCAGGTTCGGACGCGGCTGCTGGGCACCCGCATCATGAATATCAGGCAAGCCGATACTGCCAGCCGGGGCGCAGGCGTTTTTTTCGCGCTGTGCGCCCTCATCTGGCTCACGCTTGCGATCGGGCGGCCACTCAACAATCCGGACGAAGGGCGCTACGCCGAGATTCCACGCGAAATGCTCGCTACCGGCGACTGGACCACGCCGCGATTGAATGGTCTCGCCTACCTGGAAAAGCCGCCGCTGCAATACTGGCTGACGGCGCTCAGCCTCCGCACCTTCGGCGTCGGTGAATGGTCGGCACGACTGGTCGCGCTGTTAGCTGCGATGGCCAACGTCTGGCTGGTCTGGCTGCTGGGCCGGCGCCTGCAAGGCATCAATACCGGCTGGCTCGCGGCCTGCATTCTCGGGTCCTCGGCGCTGCATTTTGTGCTGGGCCAGACCCTGACGCTGGATATGGCGTTCACCGCGCTGATGACCGGCATGCTGGCAACATTCTGCCTGGCGCAATCGCCCGATGGCGGCCGGCAGTGGATGCCCGCGACCTGGATTCTGTTAGGTCTTGCGATCCTGACCAAGGGCGTTGTTGCCCTGGTCATCGCTGCCGGCGTGCTGGGCGTGTACCTGCTCTGGCAACGCGATCGGGCAGCGCTGCGCAACCTGCGCCCGGTAACGGGTTTGCTGCTCCTGTTAGCAGTGACCCTGCCATGGTTTCTGGCCGTGGGCCGTGCCAATCCGGACTTCTGGCATTTCTTCTTCGTCAATCAGCACTTTGAACGCTATCTGACCGAGGTCGCGGACCGCGTCGAGCCTTGGTGGTATTTCGGTGCGGTCCTCGCACTCGGTTGTCTGCCGTGGCTGCCAGCCATGGCGCGGACCTTGCTACTAGGCTGGCGCTCTGGCGCTGCGACCGGGCGCTTCAATGCCCAGCGCCTGCTATGGCTGTGGTGCGTATTCGTGATTGTGTTCTTCTCCCTGTCGCAGTCCAAGCTCGCCCCCTACATGCTGCCGGTGCTGCCACCGCTCGCGTTGCTAACAGCAATGGACGCGCCGCGGGGGCGCATCCCGGGGCTGTGGTTCGGCGCCGTGACGCTGCTGCTCTTGTCGCTCGCGCTGTTAGTCGCCGGCCTGCGGCCCGCGTGGGTGAGCACCGACGCCTACATCGCCGAGGTCGCCGTGCGCACCCGCTGGGCTATAATCGCCATCCTGCCACTGGCAGTCGCCACCGTTGCCGGACTTGTTTGGACGAGACGCCAGGACCGCAGCGTTCTGGCCGTTGCCGTTGTTGCTGCGGGATGGTTCGGGAGCCTGGCGCTGTTATTCGCGAGCCTGGGACATGAAGAGCAATTGCGTTCGGGTCGCGCGCTGGCTCCGGTGCTGGCCGCCGTGCCAGCTGGCGCGCCGATGTTCAGTGTGCAAACCTACGACCAGACACTGCCGTTTTACCTGGGACGAACCATGACACTGGTCGACTATCGCGGCGAACTGGCCTATGGCATCGAGCATGCGCCGCAGCTCGCCATCGATTCACTGGCGGCGTTCGAACAACGTTGGCGCGAACTGCCGACGGCGGCGGCCGTCATGCCGGTCGCGACCTACTTGGAACTCGCGAACCGCGGCCTGCCGATGCGCGTGTTAGGCCAGGACCGGCGGCGGGTCGCCGTGAGTCGTCCATGAGCGCTCTGACCTGGACACTGATTCTGCTGGGCGTGCTGCTCAATGCCGCAGCGCAGCTGCTGCTCAAGGCGGCCACCAGCGCGACCGGTATCATTGCGCTCAGCAGCGCCGGCCTGACAGCCGCGCTCCCCAGGTTACTGTCGCACCCCGGATCCTGGGGCGGCATTGGATGCTACGCGGTCAGCGTTATCGTCTGGGTGCTGGCGCTGTCACGTGCGCCGGTCAGCATCGCCTATCCAATGCTGTCGATCGGCTATATCGTCAACGCCCTGCTCGCCTACTGGCTGTTCGGGGAACCTCTGCATGCCAGCAAGGTTGCGGGAATTTTTGTCATCGTCGTTGGAGTGTTTCTCTTGACCCGGAGTCCCGCATGAGCGCCCGCCTGCCGTTCGCACGGCCCACCCTGGATGAAGCTACCGTCGACGCGGTCGCCAGCATCATCCGTTCGGCATGGATTACTTCCGGACCTAACGTCTCAAGATTCGAGGCCGATCTGTCCAGTTATCTTGGCGGCCGCGCAGTGCGGACCATGACCTCGGGCACCGCCGCGCTCGAGCTGGCCTTGCTGGCCGCGGGCATCGGACCCGGCGACGAGGTCATCGTGCCGGCGATGAGTTTTGCAGCCAGTGCCAACGTGGTACTGCGCGTCGGAGCGCGACCGGTATTCGTCGACGTGGAACTGGCAAGCCGCAATATCGACGTGGCGAAAATCGAAGCTGCGATTACCAGCAGGACGCGCGCCGTAATGCCGGTGCATTTCGCCGGCCTGCCGGTCGACATGGAGCGGCTGCTGGCGATTTGCGCGCGGCACAAGTTGCGCCTGGTCGAGGATGCCGCGCACGCCATCGGCACACTCTGGCGCGGCAAGCGCATCGGGTCCTTCGGCGACCTGACCTGCTTCAGTTTTCACCCAAACAAAAATATGACGACGATCGAAGGCGGCGCAATCGCGCTTGCCAATCCTGCCGAGTGTCGACTGATCGACGCCGAACGATTTCATGGCATAGCAAAGGACGCGGACGGCAACGTCGATGTTGTCCGTGCAGGAGGCAAATACAACCTGTCGGATATCTCCGCGGTAATCGGTATTCGTCAACTTGCACAACTGGAGAGCTTCTCCGCGCGGCGGCGTGAACTTGCAGGCATCTACTTTGCCCGGTTCGGTGACCGTCCGCCGGGCGTGCTGCCGGCCCGCGGCGACGATGGGCATTGCTGGAACATGTTCACGCTGCTGCTGCCTTTCAAGCGCCTCGGTATGTCCCGGGTCGAGTTCATCAAGGCGATGAGCAATCACAACATTGCGATCGGTGTTCACTATCCCTGCATTCCCGGCCTCACCGCTTACCGCCAACTGGGCTTCGACGCCGCGCCGTTTCCTAACGCGTCCAGAGTGGGTGAAGAAACCGTGACGCTGCCCTTGTTCCCGGCCATGGCCGACGACGATGTGCAACGTGTTTGCGATGCGATTGCACAGGTGTTAGGCAGTCGCGTATGAACACGAACGCACTGGTCCCCCAGGCCGCGCCAGCCATCAGCATTGTCATTCCGGTCTATAACGAGGAATCCTGCCTGCACGACCTGGCGGCGCGACTCTATCCCGCGCTCGATGCACTGCATCGTTCCTATGAAGTCATCTTCATTGACGATGGCAGCAAGGATAAATCGGTGGCGCTGTTGCGGGAATTGTTTCAGCAACGGCCAGCGCAGACACGCATCGTGATATTGCGCGGGAATTTTGGACAGCACGCCGCAATCATGGCGGGATTTGAGCGCGCCAGGGGTGAGTTCATCATCACGCTGGATGCTGATTTGCAGAACCCACCCGAAGAAATTGCCAAGCTGGTCGCCAGTTACGAACAGGGCCACGACTATGTCGGCACCGTGCGGATGAATCGCCAGGACCGCTGGTGGAGACGCAAAGCCTCGGCGCTGATGAACTGGATCCGCGAGAAGATATCCGGCATCCGCATGACCGACCAGGGCTGCATGCTGCGCGGTTACTCCCGCAACATCGTCGATGCCATCAACCAGACCCGTGAAGTATCGACGTTTCTGCCTGCGTTAGGCAGCATGTATGCGCTGCGCGGCACCGAGATCCAGGTAGCGCACGATGAGCGGCTTGGCGGCGAATCCAAGTATTCACTCTACAAGCTGATCCGCCTCAATTTCGACCTGATGACCGGATTCTCGCTGGTGCCGTTGCAGTTTTTTTCGATGGCCGGAATTGTCATTTCACTGCTGTCGTTCGCCTTCGTCGTATTCCTGACAATTCGCCGGCTGGTCGTCGGCCCGGAAGCGGAAGGTCTCTTTACCCTGTTCGCGATCGTGTTCCTGCTGATCGGCATCACGCTCTTTGGCATCGGCCTGTTAGGTGAATACATAGGACGCATCTATCTGCAGGTCCGCAAGCGGCCGAAATACCTGATCGATGCGGTGGTCGAGGCGCAGCAGGACCAGCCCGAGCCATGACCACCGCGCTGGTCTGCGCCTACTCTGAAGTGGGCGTGCGTTGCCTGCGCGTCCTGCTGCAGCAGGGCGTCAAGATCAGCTGGGTACTGACCCACGAAGACGACCCTGACGAGCAGCGTTGGTTCGGCAGCGTGGCGGAACTTGCCCGCCAGCAGGGTCTCAAGATTGCCACGCCCACCTCACCGGGCGACGCCGAATGGTTGGCGCGCCTCAGCGATCCACGCCCGGATTTCCTGTTCTCGTTTTATTACCGCTACCTGCTTCCTGACGCGCTGTTAGCCCTGCCGGCCCGCGGCGCGCTCAACATGCACGGTTCACTACTGCCCAGGTATCGCGGCCGGGCACCGGTAAACTGGGCGCTGGTGCACGGTGAATCGCAAACCGGCGCCACGCTGCATTACATGCTGTCGAAACCGGACGCCGGTCCGGTGGTGGGGCGCGAGGCGATTGCTATCGGCATCAATGACACCGCGCTGGAGGTCAGTGAAGCAGTCGCAACCGCGGCCGAGCGACTCCTGGCGCGTTGCCTGCCCGCGCTGATTGCCGGCACTGCGCCATGCGAACCGCTGGATCTCGCAGCGGGTTCCTATTACGGGCGGCGGCGGCGCGAGGACGGCCGGATTGACTGGACCTGGCCGGCCGCCCGCATTCACAATCTCATTCGCGCCGTGGCGCCGCCATATCCAGGCGCCTTCGGCGATTTTTGTGGCCGCGAACTGCGGATTCTCCGCAGCCGCAACAATAACCAACTGTCGCGGCACCCGGGCTGCGCGCCCTGCCTTCGTGCCGCAGGCGAGACACTCCTGTTAGACTGCACGGACGGCAAGTGCTTGACATTGACACGGGCCGAACTGGATGGCCAGGCACTGACCGCGGCGAATCTTGCCAGCCGTTGCGGTGCCGCGATTGTGCCGCTCACCACTCGGACTAAAGAACCAACAACATGAAACGAATCCTGATCCTGGGCGTGAACGGTTTTATCGGCCACCACCTGACGCGCGAGTTGCTGCAGAAGACCGACAACTACGTCTACGGCATGGACCTGCAGAGCGAGCGCGTCGAAGCGTTCCGTTCCAATCCACGCTTTCACTTTGTCGAAGGCGACATCACGATCAACAAGGAATGGATCGAATACAACGTCCGCAAGTGCGACGTGGTGCTGCCACTGGTCGCGATCGCGACCCCGTCGACCTATGTGAACGAGCCGCTGCGGGTGTTCGAACTCGATTTCGAAGCCAACTTGCCCATCATTCGCCACTGCGTTAAATACCGAAAACGCGTGATCTTTCCGTCGACCTCCGAGGTCTACGGCATGTCCACCGACAAGGAATTCGATCCGGAAAGCTCGCACCTGGTGCTGGGCCCGATCAACAAGTCGCGCTGGATTTATTCCTGCGCCAAGCAGTTGCTGGACCGGATTATCTGGAGCTACGGCCTGAAGGGCGAGCTCGATTTCACGCTGATCCGCCCGTTCAACTGGATCGGTGCCGGCCTGGACAGCATACATACGCCAAAGGAAGGCAGCTCGCGCGTGCTGACCCAGTTCCTCGGCCACATTGTTCGAGGCGAGAACATTCAACTGGTTGACGGTGGCGCGCAAATGCGCTCGTTCACCTATGTCGATGACGCGATGGATTGCC
The DNA here is from genome assembly GCA_031382085.1 of Gammaproteobacteria bacterium. GTDB lineage: Bacteria > Pseudomonadota > Gammaproteobacteria > Steroidobacterales > Steroidobacteraceae > UBA964. The sequence continues at coordinate 189,379 of JANMYM010000012.1, read as the reverse complement.
TGCTGCGCATCATTGCGAACCCGGGCGGCATTGCGAGCGGTAAAATTTACAACATCGGCAATCCAGCTAACAACTATTCGATCCGACAGCTGGCGGAAATGATGCTGGAGGTTGCCATGTCGCGCGCGGAATATCGCGACAGCGCGAAAAAAGTACAGATTACCGAGGTGTCCTCGGCGCGCTATTACGGCGCCGGTTATCAGGACATCCAGAACCGCGTGCCCAAGATCGAAAACACCTGCAGCGAACTCGGTTGGTCGCCCAGGATCGACATGCGCACGGCGCTGCAGGGGATTTTTGATGCCTATGCCGGCGATCTGCAGGATGCCCGTGCCCTGACCAGCGGATCCGCAACCGGCAGCTTCCCCGCGCTCGGCGCAAAGATCGACAAGAATGGCTGACCGTCCCGGCAGGCGATGACGCGCCTTGCGCTGAAAGTGGACGTCGATACGCTGCGCGGCACGCTCGAGGGCGTGCCGCCGCTTGTTAGCATGCTGCAGCGGCACGGGATCAACGCGACCTTTCTTTTCAGCCTCGGACCCGATAACACCGGCCGTGCTGTGCGCCGCATTTTTCGTCCGGGCTTCCTGGCCAAGGCGCTGCGCACATCGGTTGGCGCCAATTACGGTCTCAAGACCCTGAGCTACGGAGTGTTATGGCCGGGCCCGCCGATAGGCCGTCGCGCCGAGAGCGTACTGCACGCGGTTCGCGATGCGGGTTTTGAAGTCGGTGTTCACTGCCATGACCATGTGCTCTGGCAGGACAACGTGGTGAATCGTGACGCGGCCTGGACCCGCCGCCAATTGGCTCTTGCGGTGGACGAATTTGCACGCATCTTCGCCACCGCGCCCCGGGTACATGGCGCCGCCGGCTGGCAGGTCAACGAATTCGTGCCCGAACTTGAAGCGGAATTCGGTTTTGAGCTGGCGAGCGACGCGCGCGGCGTGAGTCCATTCCTGCCACGGAGCGCGACTGGCAAGCCCGTGTGCCTGCAGATTCCGACCACGCTGCCTACGCTGGATGAAATGATCGGCCTCGATGGCTGCACCGAAGCTAACGTCGCCGAACGAGTGCTGACCCTGACCAGACAACAGGCCGGGTGCGATCAGGTATTCACGTTGCATGCCGAGATCGAGGGCCTGCGCCTCGCGCCAGTGTTTGAAACCCTGCTACGGGGCTGGACTCAGGCCGGCGTGCGGCTCTGCTCGTTAGGCGATCTCGCGCAGACCATTGACCGGCAGGCAGTTCCCACGCAGACGATCGTCCAGCGTGAAATTCCCGGCCGCTCCGGGACGCTCACCTGCCAGGGTCCCTGAGCTGACAAAACCGCTTTACGGCGGACTCGCAACCGGCTGCGGTGGCGTCACGAACTGGTGTGCCCGAAACATCTCGTAGGCGGTCTGGTAGTACGCGACGGTCAACGCATCCCGGTCCGGGTCCGCAGTTCCGGGACCATACTCGCCGGTCGCGGGATTGTAGGATTCGTTCTTGAGCGTCTTGCGCAGCCCCAGGATGGTCATCTGGTTGTCGCGCATCAGCGCGGCGTTGTGATTGTGGCTGAAGAAGGCCACATGTTTTTCCGGCGGCGTGTTCAGTACATCCTGGCCGAAAAACGGCGCCGCATAGCCGATGCCCAGCAAACCGAGTGCGGTGGGAGCGATGTCGATCTGCGTGGTCAGCGATTCATGCACGCTGGGCTTGAGGTGTTTGGGCGCATAGAAAAGCATGGGGATGCGGTAACTGCCAATGGGAATCTCGGCGCGCCCGTAAACGCGCGCGCCATGATCCGCGACGATGATGAACAGCGTATCGTCAAACCACGGCTTGCCACGCGCGCTGTCAATAAAATAATTCTTGGCGAAATCGGCATACCGGACACCGGACTCCCGGCCGCCGCCCTCGGCCTTGACGCCAGGAACACCTGCACGAAACGTGAAGGGCTTGTGATTGGAGGTATTCATGACAATGGCGAAAAAGCGCTTGCCCTGGCCGCTGAGCTGGTCAAAATGTTTCAGCGCCGTGTCGAACAGGTCTTCGTCCGACACGCCCCAGATATTTTCAAAGCGTGTTGGCTGCAGAATCTTCAACCGGTCGATGACCTCAAAGCCGTTGCTGTCGTAAAACCGATTCATGTCATCGAAGCTGCCGTACCCACCATAGAAAAAAGTGGTGTGATAGCCGTTGGCGCGCATGATGGCGCCCCAGTTGGCGATGTTGTCGCTACCCGGCCGATGCAGGATCGAGACGGTGGGAATCGGCGGGATTGATGAAGTGATGGCTTCCAGGCCGCGCACCGTGCGATTGCCGGACGCGTACATCTGCCGGAACCACAGGCCGTCCTGCGCCAGGCGATCAAAGGCCGGGGTCCAGTCGCGGTCGGAGCCATACAGCTTGCTGAACTCCGCGCCGAATGACTCACTCGCCAGGATCACGACGTTGAGTTTGCCGAGACCCTGCGGATTCGGCGGCACGTCGCGTACCAGCCAGCCGTTAGCATCGCGGCGCAACGTGCCCGGCCCGCCGCTCAGCTGTTGCTCAAGCCGCGCGACATTGTCGCGGGTGGGGCGAGTAACGTACCAGGGGTGATAATCGATTTCGCTGGTGCGCAGGGCCCGGAAAAAACTGGAGGGGCCATTGATCGCGAGCTCGTTGGCGACACGATCGCGCGAGCGCGCCAGCAGGCCGGTGTCAAAGAAACCAATCGCCAGCAGCAACAGAATGCAATACGCGCCAAAAACCCGGCTGCGTGCCGCAAACCGCGCCGTCACGGCCTGTCCACACAACACCAGGGTGCGCAGCGCCCAGACACTCACCACGGCAATCACGCCGGCCGCGGCGAAGATTGCGCCTAACGGATATTCGCTGCGGATGTCGCCGATGACCTCGGTCGGGTACAGCAGATAGTCGACCGAAACAACGTTGAAGCGCGACGTGAACTCCTCGAAAAAGAAATATTCCGCCGCCACGACGAAGCCGAGAAAAAACAGGAACAACGCGCCGCCGGCCAGCAGCATCCAGCGCACCCAGCCGGCCCGGTACCAGCGATCGCGCACCAGCCAGGTGAAAAACATGAACGGCGCCAGTAGATAAAGCGTCTGCACCGCGTCTGCCAGCAGCCCGAGTGGCAGCAACCACAGCAGGTTTGCGGCACCAACCCCCGCATCGCGGCCAAAGGCAAACCACAGCACCAACCGCAACAAGCTGCTTGAAATCAGGTACCAGATGGCAAACGTCAGCGCGGGTCGGAAGCGCTGCAGCGCTGGACCGAAATCCTGGGTCATCAGAAACTCCGCTTGGTCTGTATCAGAATCTGGAGTTTATCAATAGTCGGATCCGCATTTAGCGGAAACGCAAGATCGATGTGCAATACATTGCCCAGCGCCGAGCGCGCGTTTCCGAGTCGCAGCCCGATGCCGGCGTCCGCCAGCCAACCCTTGTTAGGCGTGTTAGTGGCATCCTGCCCATAGATCCGGCCCACGTCGATGAATGCGGCCGCACCCACGTGCGCGAGGCGCAACAGGTACCAGTTGGTGTACAGGCGCTGCTCGACCGTCAGCAGCACACGACTCTTGCCGGATTGGTAGCGCAGCGGATAGCCACGCAGACCGTCCTCACCACCGAGGATCAGTTCGCGATCGGCATCCCGGCGATCAGTCCAGTCGCCGCTCAGGCTGGCATAGAACGTCATGCGACGGCCATTGCGCCGGTACAGTCGGGTATCGAAAGACGCCAGCACGTTCTCGGCCTGGTCACTGCCAAACCGGCCGCTCAGGCTACCGTCGACGAAAAACCGCGCCTTGTCGGACAGTCGCCAGCCACGGTGTGCGCCAAAACCTAACAATGCGGCGTTGCGATCGCTGCCCGTGGCGTCGGCGGCCACGCCGAGCTGCGCGCTGAACTGTCTCCCGAACTGCTGGTCCTCGCTGCGCTGGATCTGGTCCAGGTTGGAGGCCACCGCGAAATCATCTTCGAGCCACTCCACCCGCACATAGGGATAGACCAGGCGACGGTTCTGCGGCACCGGCAAGGTTGACAGCCCCGGGATGCCGGCAAACTGATTGTCGTCATAACGCACACCCGCGATGGTTCGACGCACCCAGTTGTTGCGCAGCCCCTTGGACCAGCCGCCGAATACGTCGGCGTAGCGGCGCTGCACATCGTAGCGGTCGATGGCGGCGCCGAGGGAATAACGATCATGCTGACTGACTTCGGACGCCAGAGTAAACCCGGCGCTCCAGCGCGAATAAAGCGCGAAGAACGGCCGCTCCGCTGACAGGCGCAGCGTGCGGCCGTCGTCGGTGTCAGCGATCTCGATGACGTCGGTCCAGCGTGAACCGAGCACGTTGGGGTCGCTCCAGCGCAGATACTGTGTGCTGCGGTCGACATCCTTGGAATAGCCGAGCGACAGATGCTTGCCGAAACCTAACAGGTTGTAATCCTCGAGCTCAAAGCCGGTGCGGTTCTTGCCGCCGGTCCGCCCGAATGAGACGCCGGGATTCAGCGTCCAGACATCGTGCGAATGGACTTCGATATCCACCAGCCCATCGTGCCAGGCCACCACGCGTACTTCGGGTTCGCGCAGGAAACGCAGGCGCCGCATGTTGCGCGTGGTCTCATCGAGCAGCCGGCGCGAATAGAGATCGCCTTGCTGGAACAAAAGCTGCGCGCGCAGCGTCGACTCCCGCGTTTCCACATGCAGGCGATTTGCCAGCCGGTAAAACGCCTTGTTCTCGCGGGGATCATCCAGGTCGAAAATGTCGAGTGACACGATTCGAATGGACCCGATGCGCGCGCCGGCGGCTTCCAGTTCCGCGTCGGTCGGCAGCGGGTTATCGGCCCGCACTGGCGGGACGCTACACAGCAAAGCGCCCAAACACGCGGCCCAAAAATATTTCATCGCTGACTCGTGCTCAAGGTCAAACAGTATAGACCGTCGAACGGATACGAAGTTGCATCAAACCGCGGGTAATCCCAGCCATTCATAGCCATCCGGCGCCCGGAACCGCCAGGCCCATTCACCAAACTCGTCGCGCCCCATACCTAACGACCGGGCGCCCAGACCCTCGAGCCAGCCGCCCCCGGCATCGGCAGTACGGAAACCCGCGTGCCGAAGGCTGTAAAGGTTGTAACCATCGTCACCGGGTGCTGTCTGAAAATCCGCACCGTCACCAGGTTCCAGGACGAAAGCGCGCAGCCGGCCCGGCAGCTGGCTCGGGCCCGGCCGCGATGCCGGGTCATCGAAGTCGTGCTCCACCAGCGCTTCGCCCGGATAGAGTGGAAACAATTGCGTCGCGACACTCTGCGGATCGTATTGCACGCGCCTTTGACTCAGCGCCTGAAACCCCAAGCGCGAATAGAACCAAAGTTTGTCGGCCTGTGCCGCGGTAACCACGATACCCGCATGCACAACTTCGCTGGCGCCTAACAAACAGGCCGGATCCGGCGAACCGTACAACGGCACATCGATTCCATGGCGCACCATCAGTACGTGGCGAAAATGCGCTGTCAGCACCGCATGATTGATCGACGCCGAGCCGGCATCGACGCTGTGAACAACCGGCCCCGCAATGGCGGTGCCTGCGAGCGATTTCTGCAGATACCGCCCCCAGACCAGTGCCGGCGTGATGTCATGGGTTCGGTGTACGGTCCAGCGGCTGCCGGCGGTTCGCAACGGAGCAGATCCGAGGCCCTGACCCGCGGCTGCGCTCCATTGCTGCAAACGAATCAGGCCGCTGCGGGCCCGCCCGTGACCCAGGCGCACCGCCTGCAGCTCACGATGCCGGCCATACAACGTGTGCGCCGCCGCGGCGTCCAGCCGGCCCCGACTAACGACCGCATAACCGAAGGCTTGCCAGTGCGCGATCGCGACCGCGAGGTCGGGCACGCCGACCACCACTTCATGTATGCCACCCTGCAACCCGGATGCGTGCGCCGCCATGACCATGATGTATATCATGAGGCATGGAATCGAGCGCGCCGCACCCGGACTTCATCTGCGCCAGTGAAATCGTCGCTGTCGGCCATTCAATCCTGCAGGCGGCATCGTTGGGCGCGCTGGTCGCCAGAAACTGGGCGCTGGAGCCGCCGCAGCAAGTCGAACTGCTGCAGCATGGGCAAAACGACTGGTACCGGCTGCGCACTGCTAACAAGCTGCACGCCATCCGGGCACTCAAGAGCGGACTGCGTACGCCCGCGCAGCTGCGTGAAGAGATCGATTGGTCCGCAGCGCTGGCGGCGGCCGGCCTTGCGACACCGGCTGCCATGCGCACCCGGCATGGCGCCATCGGTCTGGAGATTTCCGCACCCGAAGGTCCACGCATGATCTGCGTTTATCCGTGGATTGAGGGGCGGACTCTCGGACCGAACCTCGAGGTCGAGGACGCGCGTGCCGCCGGCCAGCTGCTGGCCGCGATTCACAGCTCCAGCGCCGGGTTGCCCGCCACCGCCCGCCGCCACAGCCTCGGTGAGAAACTGGCGCGGACCGCCACAGCGCTGGATGCCGCGTTAGGCGACGCGCAGGAACGCAGCATGGTGGCCGCGGTCCGTTGCGGAATCGCCGCTGTGTTGCAACAGGAGCCCGGCCTGCCGGCCGGATCGCTGCATGGCGATCTGCATTTCGGCAATCTGCGCCGCGGCGTCAACGGCATGCTGTACGCACTCGATTTTGACGATTGCGGCCGCGGAGCATTGTGCGTCGACCTGACGCCCTTCATCTGGCGTAGTCGCAGCGAAGATCTCGATCGGTCGCTCGACCACGCTTTCCTGGACGGTTATCAGTCACTCCGGCCCCTGAGCGCGCGCGAACAGCAGGCGCTGCCGGCACTGCTGGCCGCGCGCGCGCTCTACCTGGCCAGCGTGTTAGCCCGTGACCGCAACATTCTCGGCAAAGTGCCCGGGTTCGACCATCCCTGGCAGCACTACCTGCAACTTGCGGCAGGATTCCTCAGGCCTGATACAACGCCAGGTGCCCGCGGATAAAGCCTTCGAGCGACAACGGTTCGCGGCCACTCACCCGCTGGAAAGTGTCCGTGACCTGCACCGAATAACCCTTGGCAATTTCCGCAAAAATGTCACACACCGCGTTCAGATGCCACGTGCTGGTGACAAACTTGCCGAGAAACGCCTTGTAGGCCACTGGATCCTGGGGGACATAGCTGATTGTCCGGCCTAACACCTTCGAGAATACTTCCGCAACCTGGTGAAACGTCATCTTGTCGCGACTGGTAATGTCGTAACTCTTGTTAGCGTGGCCATCGGTTGCGAGCACGTGCCCCGCGAACCAGCCAGCGTCGCGTGAATCGATCAGCGCCGCCGCGCCCTGCTCGCCGAACGGGAAAAAGAACTTGCCCTGGGACTTGATGGTGGCGGCGCTGCCGAGAAAATTCTGCATGTAGAAAGTCGGCCGCACCATCGTCCAGGCAATGCCCGTGGAGCGGATGTGCTGTTCCGACAGCCAGTGGGTCTGATGCACGGGATTGTGCATATGTGCAGCCGCTTCGACCGACGATATCTTGACAATGTGCCTGGCGCCTGCGACCACAGCCGCATCGACAATCGCTTTCTCACGGCGCAGCTGCGCTTCGCCATTCGGCAAACACACCAGCACCTTGGTGACGCCCTGCATCGCCGCCGCCAGCGCCGCCGCGTCATCGACATCGCCTGACGCCAATTGCACCCCTGCAGCCTGCAGCTTGGTGGCCTTGCCGGCGTCCCGGGTCAGCGCCCGGACCGGAATTTTGCGCGCGGCGAGTTCCAGCGCCGCACTGGCAGCGGTTCGTCCGGTAGCGCCTGTTACTAGAATCATGTTAGCTCTGCTCCCCTTGATATTCGACCACTCCGGCAAGTGCCTTGACGGCGCCGGTTTGAATGCTGCCCAGCTTCTGGCCGGTCGCGAGATCGATCTTGGCTATTTCGCCGCTAAAAAAGCTCGCGACCAGGGCGTAGCTACCGTCCCTGGCAAGATCGAGCACCGCCCAGCCAAAACCTTCAAGCGGAATCTGTCGCGTCGTGGCACCCGATGTCTCATTGACGACATGAATGGAGCCACCCCGCAAGACATACAGCGTGCCATCCGGGCCGTAATCCATCCCGAAAAACATCGGCGGCGGTCCGGGCGGAAATGGCGGCTGGATGTTCTGGATATCGGGCAGCTGCCGGTCGTTAGCCAGATCGTAATGCAGCAGGCGGGGGCCGGTTTCGCTGCAATAGACCAGGCGATTGCCGTCCGGAGACAGCGCCGACATGGTCACGCCCAAAAACCCGCCCATGCCGCCGTGGCTCTGGGTCGCATATTCTTTCTGCAATTTCCCAGCCGAATCGAACTTGAACACATGGCCGTCGCCAAAGCGTTGGCTCCCCGGGATCCTGGAGATAAAGGTTTTCATGCGCGCCTGAATTTCAGGCTTGATGCTGTCGCCAACCAAGTGCTCGCCCAGATACAGCGAACCATCCGCTGCGAAATTCACATGTGAAAACGCGCGTCGCGGAAAGTCACGGACCACTACCCGGCCGTCGCGATGCAGGTTGAGCACCACGTGATCGTGACTGTCAAAAGCCCACAGCACGCCCTGGTGATCGAACTTGAGACCGCCGACCAGGTGCGAGGTGAGCGACAGGCTAACATCCGCCTTGAGCGCGAGATCCGCACCGTATTGGCGGATATGGCCGGCACCCGCATGATCGTCCGCCGGATCGTTGAGGTCCGTCACCGCGACAAAAATGTCGCCGCTCATCCAGGGCTTGAATCCCGTACTCATGCTTGCACCTTTAATCCATACCGCGACAGGACATCGCGTTTACTGAATATCATCGACAATGCGCGCTGCAACATCCGACCGCCGGTCAGCCAGGTGATCGTATGACCCTGCTTGGTGTTAGCCAGGATCTCGCCGACGATATAGGCGGTCGTTGTCTCGACATGATCACCGATAAAGTTGAGCTGCTTCAGCGCCTTGTTGCGTGTTTCAGGCTTGAGCTCGGCGAACTCGCGCAGCATGCCCTCGGTGATGTTGACCCCCGGACTGATGGTCCCCAGCAGAATCCGGTCGTTGTTCGCTGCGCGCAATTCCTTGACCAGCGTGTCGGCAAAATACCTGACTGCGCGCTTGGTGGTGGAATAGACCGCCATGCCCGGCACCACGCGGCCACTCGCGCCCCCGCCACCTAACGTCAGGTAAAGCTTGCCGGAACCCTGTTTTTTGAAGCCGGCGATTGCGACTTGGGACGCATTCATGCTGCCGATGACGTTGCAGCGGACCATGGCCTCGATTTCGGCCGGCGTGTTGTCGACGAACCGCGCTCCGGTGCGCGCATAACCGGCGTTGTTGATGAAAATATCAACCCGGCCGCAACGACTGACAGCGCGGTCCCACAGCGCCTGCAGCGCCGCAAGATGCGCAGTGTCGCAGGCCGCACCATCGACACGCTCGCCCGCCTGACATTGGGTCTGCAGCTTGGCGACCGCCTCGGCAACCCGCGACGCGTCGCGCCCGCAGATCAACACGCGATGACCGCGCTGCAGGAACTCACGCGCATAGGCATAGCCTATGCCCTGTGTGGCGCCGGTAATGACAACACTCAGTTCGCCCAAGCTTCAGCCCTCTCGAAACGGTGGCCAAGGATACTGGGCGGCACCAAAGGCCGAGACACCAGCGTCCCGGCGACCGCTGATTGGACGCGGGCGGCTCCGGTGTCGGCTTGTGCGAGCCCAGCCCCTAGCATCGCGGCATGAACAAGCAGCAACGGATCGTGGTGACTGGCAGCACGCGCGGCATCGGCAATGGCATGGCCGCCGAGTTTCTGCGCCGCGGCCATGCGGTGGTGATCTCGGGCCGCAGCCAGGCGGCGGTGGACCAGGCCCTAACAGACTTGCATCCACTGACGGTACACGGCGGCAAATTGCATGGCGTGGCCTGCGAAGTGTCGAGCCGCGATCAGTTGCAGCATCTCTGGAATGACAGTGTCGGCGTCTTCGGCGGCGTCGATATCTGGATCAATAACGCCGGTGTCTCGCATCCGCGGCAGCGCGGCGGTGAAATGCGCGAAGACGATATCGAACGCGTCGCGACCACCAACATGCTCGGCATGATGTGGGCCACACAGCTGGCGATGCAGGGTATGGCAGCCCAGGTCGATGGCGGCTACATCTACAACATGGAAGGTTATGGCTCGAACGGCATGATCAATCCGGGGATGGGTCTGTATGGCGCGAGTAAATTCGCGCTGACTTATTTCAACAAGTGCCTGCTGGCGGAAACCGGGGGCAGCAAGGTGCGTATCTGTTACCTCAGTCCCGGCATCGTGCTAACAGATTTGCTGAAACGAGACATGGGCAGCAACAACCCCGGCGACTTGGAGCGCACCAAGCGGATCTACAACATCCTCGGGGATCGGGTCGAAACCGTAACGCCCTGGCTCGCGGAACATGTGTTGCTGAACAGTCGCGCGGGTGCACGCGTTGCCTGGCTGACCGGCGGCAAGGCTGCGAGCCGGTTCCTCATGTCGCTCATCCGCAAGCGTCAGATCGTGTCCGACGCCGATCTCGCGTGACCAGCCGGCGCGGTTTTCTCGGCGCCGGCGCGGCACTCAGCGGCGCAGGCCTGCTGACACCCAGCGCTGCGGTGGTGCGGCCGCGCAGTCCGCCGGGCGCGCGGCAGCATCGACTCTATGTGCCGGGACCGTATGGCCAGATTCACCTGACCCTCACCGAGCCCTTGACCCGCGGACCCAAAGCGCCGCCGGTGGTTTGCCTGCCCATGTCGCCGCGATCGGGGCGCGATTTCGACCAATTCGCGCTGGCGCTGGCAGAGCACCGGCTGGTGATCGCACCGGATGTCCCGGGTTTTGGCGGTTCAGACGCGCCGCCCGCGCCACCCGGCATCGAGGACTATGCAGCGGCGATCCTCGCGGGACTGGACGCCCTGTTAGATCGAAGCACTCGGGAGGCAGGACTGGATTTCGTCGGACAACACACGGGCGCCGCCATCGCGATTGCGGCGGCGTTGCAATCGCCGGCCCGCGTCCGGCGCATCGCAGCGATCGGCGTGCCGCTGTTTGAGCCGGCCGAACGCGAGCGGCTGCGCACTCAATTTGCAAAGCCGAGGCCGTATTTTACCGACCCCAAGTTCCTGTGCTCGGCCTGGGAACGCGACGCAGCCGCAATTCCCGGCGGTCTGTCACCGGAGCGGATGCTGTTGCGATTTACCGAAATCATGCGCGCCGGTGTGCGCTCGCACTGGGGCTTCATTGCGGTCTTCAATTACGACATGGCCCAGGCACTGACCCGGCTGTCGCGGCCTTTGTTAGCAATCGTGCTCAACGAAAACCTCGCGGCCGCCAGCCGCAGGGGAGCGCAGCTGGCGCCTGACGGCAAGGTCGTGGAACTGCCGGACCTGCCCGGCTCGGCCATGGACTTCGCCAGTGAGCGGCTGGCGAATATCTGTCGCGAATATTTCGCCGCGGCCTGAGCGCGCCTTACCAGGGCTGTACTTCGCCGTTGTAACGAATGAAGGTACCGGTCTGCGCCAGCGTCAGGCCATCGATCACCTTGATCAAGCCGCCGACACTGACACCGATGTCCACGGTACCGGGCATGCGGATACCGCGCGCCGCATAACCGTGGGTGTCAACCTGACCCGGCGACAAACAGGCGACGATAATGCCCTTGGGCTTCAGGTCATTAGCCAGGGCCAGCATCAGCATGTTGAGCGCTGCCTTGCTCGACTTGTACCAGTAGCCGCCCGGCATGCCGCCGCCGTTCGCGCCCATGGAGCCGGCTAACGACGACACGGCGAGGATTTTTTTCTGCTGGCCCGATTGAATGTTGGCGAACAGCGCTTCGGCAACGCGGATCGGACCGTGCGCATTCAGCTCCATCGCGTAACTGAAACGATCGTGCGCCAGCTTGCCGAAGGACTGGCCGCGAAACTCGTCAGTGTCGCCAGCGTTGTTGATCAGAATATCGATCGGCTGGCCCTTGAGGCGCTCGGCGAGCGCGGCGACGCTGCTCGCATCCACGACGTCCAGTGTTTCGAGGCGCACATTCTTCGACCTGGCGGCAAGTTCGTTCAGATCCTTCGATTCCGCCGGTTTGCGTGCGGTGGCAATCACCCGATAACCGCGTTGCGCATACTCGCGCACCAGTTCAAGACCGATGCCGCGCGACGATCCGGTGACTAACACGGTCGGCATGGCCGCGTCGGCCGCCAGCAACGCGCCTGGCAGGAACCCGACTGCGGACGCCAGCAGGAGTGTTCGGACAAATCGTACGGCAATCGTGGTCTTCATGATGTTTCCCTCAGGTTGTAATAGCCCGCGCGACGCGCTGGGTCCTGGCGCGTAGCAGGAAGATCCCGCCAACGACGGTCAGTATTGCAGAAATCAGGAATGGCGCTCCCGGTGCCAGGTGCCGATAGCTCTCTCCCGCATACGCCGGACCTAACACTCGACCGGCGCTGGAACCAGCGTTGAAAACGCCCATGACGGCTCCCCGATTGGTGGGCTCGGCCTCGAACGACACCAGACTCGTGACCGACGGCGTGAAGATACCGAGACCCAGACCGAGGACGATGAGTGCTACCCAGGTGGCAAAAAGACTGTGCGCCAGCGCAAACAGCACCAGCCCAACCGTGACACCCGCAACCGCCAGCAAGGCGACGTTCTTCTCGCCCATGCGTTTGGCCAGGATCCCGGTCAACACCGCCTGACCAAATGCCGAGCAGCAGGCGAATACGCCGAAATGCGCGCCGACTGCGTTCAGCTGCAGCTGGAAGATGTCCCGTGCCCAGATTGGGTAGATCGACTGCATCGCCGCGCCGCCGCAGCTGACCACCAGCGCGGCAAAACTCAATCCCGCGAGCACCGGTTTCCTGCCTAACAATGCAAACGGCGACGCTGATTCCCGGACGCCTGATGCGGTCACCATGGCCTTGCGCTGCGCACGCACTTCCGCCGGCAGGCTCTCTTTCAGGAAAAAAATTGCGCCCACGATTGCCACAATGGTCAGGGCCGCGGCTGTCAGACCCGGCGCGAACAAGGTCGCGGTGCCATCCGGCATCCTGCCCAGTTGGCCCCCGAGAACCGGGCCTGCGGCAAATCCCAGGCCGAACGCGGAACTGATGATGCCGAGATAGCGCGCGCGGTTGCCGGGTTCGGTTATGTCGGACACATAGGCGAAGGCCGCTGACAGATTGCCGGACATGAGACCGGCGAATGCACGGGCCGCAATCAGCACCATCAGTCCGTCAGCGTACGCGGTCCATACATAAGCCACGAATGCGCCGATCAGGCTAACAATCAGCACCGGCTTGCGCCCGATCTGGTCGCTCAGGCGGCCCCACATTGGCGTTGCCACCAGCTGGAACAGCGAGAAAACCCCGGAACTGCCCCAGGTGATCCAGAAAGGCGAGGCGTGGAACTGCTCGGCGACAATCGGAAACGGCACCGCTGTGATGCCGAATCCCATCAGGCTGATGAAAACCACCAGCCATAACACCAGCAACTTCGCCATGGCGATTGCGATCCCTGGCCGGAGCCCGGCCTGCAAAAGGTCTGCATTGTGCGCGAGCCGTGTGCCAGCCTGGACTGCGTGCGCCAGCCCAACCGCGCACCGGTCGGCCTAACGTTCTAGAACCAGCCGCTGCCCGTCGATGCGCAACACGCCGGTGCAAGTCATCGGCCATTCATCGCGATGGTGGCTCGCCAGGACAATGGCGGCGCCGGCGGCACGGGCGCGCTCGATCCGCTGTGCGATCAGCGCTCGTTGGCGGGCATCCAGGCCCGCGAAAGGTTCGTCGAGCAACAACACCTGCGGCGCACGAATCCAGGCACGCGCAAACAGCACGCGGCGGACCTGGCCATAGGACAGTTCCGCCAGCCGGCGTCGCGACCAGGATGCCAGCCGCCAGAATTTCAGCGCCTCGGCCGCTGCTGCGAGGGCAGCGGCATCCGGGGGCTCATTGAGTCCGTAGCTCGCCTGCCAGCCCGACACCACGGTTTCCAGCACGTTGGACTGTCGTGGGTAATCGGTCTGCAACTGCGGCGCGACAAAACCGCAGCGCAACCGGAATTTCTGCAGCGCCTCGCCCGGCCTGACGCCGGTGCGCAAGATCCGGCTGCCGAGCGCAAATGGGAAATCGCCATACAACGCGCGCAATAATGTGGTCTTGCCGCTGCCGTTAGATCCCGCGAGCACCCAGCACTCGCCGGCGCGCAAGCGCAGATCGATAGCACGCAGGATCAACCGGCCTTCCAGCCACAGCTCGCCATCGGCAACGGCTAACAGCGTACGCGCGGCACGGTGCCTGGCCGGCGCCGGTGGCGGGCGCGGCGCTCCTTTCCCGGCCGCCGGACCTAACAGCTTGGTCAAGGCCTCCCGCACTGCTCCCTGCCGCCTGCCACCGGCCGCAAGCACGCGCCCGCCTCGCAGCACCAATGCATGGGTTGCCGATTCCGGCAGGTGATCGGCGCGGTGCGTGCTCAAGACCCAGGCCGGTCCGGACCGTGGGGTCGTGGCGAACCAGCGCCGCAGGCGCTGCTCGTTTTGCGTATCCAGGTGGGTCAGGGTTTCGTCCAGCAGCAACAGCGCCGGCCGGCTCGCAAGCGCGCGTGCTAACAAAACCAGCCGGCGTTCGCCCGAGGAGATTTCAAGTATCCGCCGGTCAGCCAGAGTTTCCAGTCCGAGTGAACCCAGTATCCGAAGTACCTTGCGGCGCCTCACCTCGTTCATCGCGTTCTCAGGAATGTCTACCCGGTCAAGGCCGGTGGCAACCAGCTCCGCGACAGAAAAATTCCAGTCATAGCGCGCATAGCGATCCTGGCGTTCCGGGCCCAGGTAGGCAATGTGCGCGAGCACGTCCCGCGGCTCATCGTGCCAGCGGCCGCGCCAACGATAGCGCCTGGAAGGCCTGCCGCCGCGCGCGGCAGGGTCCGGCCACACGGCGCCCGCGACGATTTTCAGCAGCTGCGTCTTGCCTGCGCCGTTGCCTCCCACCAGCACCCAGCGCTGGCCGGCGCGCAGCTGCCAATCGACAGCGCGCAAAATCCTGCGGCCGCCGCGCTGCAGACTGAGCTGCCGCAAGACGACTTCCAGTGCTGGCATGGCGCAGGAACCGGTGCTGTCAGATGGCGGGGACGCGATAGTGCCAGGTCGCACCGTCGCGCACGCACTCGCCGTCGCGTTGCAGCTTGATCAGGTGCGCTTCCAGGGTCAGCCGGGCCCAGACGTGCATGGCGAGTGGCACGTCGTCGTAAATCGGCACCACCAGTTCGTCCAGGCTGCCGGCACCCAGGCGCTGCAGCACGCCGCGCACTTTTTGTTCGCGTCTCAGCCGGTGCGCGATCACGCCTTCGATGACGCGATGCGGCTCGGGGATCAAACCGCCGTGCCCCGGTCCAATGTGCTGCAACGGCAGTGCCAGCAAGCGGCGCAGCGACGACAGGTAGTCCTGCAGATCGCCATCGGGCGGCAGAATAACCGGGGTCACACCGTCGAGCACATGATCGCCGGACAACAGCACGCCGCCGGGCTCGAGCAGGTAACAGACATGATTGGACGCATGACCCGGCGTGTAGACGGCCGTCAGCGAACCGGAGCCCAGATCGAATCGTTCGCCATCGCGCGGCTCGCGGGCGCCGGCAGCGCTGAGATCCTGGCGCCCATCGGCTGGCGGCGGCCGGCCTATCAATTGCGCACCGCTCGCCTCGCTCAGCGGCCGCGCCAACGGTGAATGATCGCCATGGGTATGGGTGACGAACACGTAGCGGAGCCGCGGCGCAACCGCAAGCAGCGCGTCGCGATGCGATTCATCGAGCGGGCCCGGATCCACCACCGCGACAACCGGGTCGCCTAACAAATACGTATTGGTGCCTGAACCGGTCATTGGGCCAGCGTTAGGCGCACGCAGGCGCCAAAGGCCGGGCTTCAGGAGCAGAGGAGCGTCGCGGTGGACTGAGCCACTCAGGCGGCGGCACCAAACACGTAGCTGACACCGGCACCCGGCTTGCTGCGGTAATCGGCGAACACTTTGTGGTCCGAAAAACCGGCACGCAGCATTTCCGCATGCATGTCGATGCGGGCGAACGATGCCCAGAACGGCTCGCCATTCCAGCGCACCTGCCAGTCATTCATCAGCTGATCGTCAAAGCCCAGCCGCGTCACCTGGGTAGCGACATCCACATGCAGCATCCTGCCCTGCGGTGCTAACAAGCGCCGGCATTCGCGCAGAATCTGCGGCAGTCGCGCCGAATTGGTTTCGTGAAACAGGATGTGTGAAATGATCAGGTCAAAATGGCCGTCCGGGAAACCGGTGTGAGCGGCATCACGCTGATGAAAATGGATGCGGATGCCCTTTTCCTCGGCCAACAAATGCGCCATCCGCAGCAGCGGGTCCGCCACATCGACGGCGTGATAGTCGGCGTCGGGCCAGGCGAGTGCGACCGAATGCGACGCGACCGCGAGGCCACAGCCCAACTCGAGAATGCGCGCAGGCTTGATGCCCGGGAACTGCTGCTGGATCTGCTCGACCAGGAAGGCACCACGCGCATCCCTGCCGGCATGGACATTACCCTTGCCGGGCGCGTAGATCCGGCTGCTGCCAAAATAGCGCAGACCCGGCAGCATGCTGTCTTCCTGCTCGCGACCCACGAAACCGCCGGGCTGCCTGTGAATCTCGGTATTGGCAATCGGCGTTGGCACTGACAACGACGGCTCCAGCTGCAGCGAGCCCACGGTTTTTTTGCCAGCCAATGCATCGAACTCGCGGTGGGCGTCGCCAGCGACACGCCGCGCTGTCACCTCAACAGCCCGCCACATCATCGACTGCGAGGCGTGGGTAAACGCGGCCCAGTTCCGGAACTCCGGCTGTTGCGCGAGCTGCCGCTCGCGCTCGTGGCGTGCTGTCAGCGACTCGGTGGCTGCCGGCGCCTGCGCGGCGGCGAGGCGCTGCCGGTACGCATCGCGCACGCGCTGCTGAATCGGCCCATTGGCGAGCAGCTTGAGACTCAGTACGTAATCCTGCCGGGTTTGCTCGGTCAGTGTCGGTTCGTAAACCATGCTCGGACTCCTGCTCGCTAGGCCAATGCCCGCAGCGCATTACGCACTGTCGTCACGATACGTTCAAGTTCCGCATCGGTGGTGTCGAATATCGGCGCAATGGCAATCGTGTCGCCGGTGGACCGCACCACAACGCCGTCGTCCCAGCAGCGCAGGAACACTTCCATGCCGCGCGCACCGGGCGCCCCCGGCCGCATGGCGACATCGATCGCGCCCATCAGGCCAATATTGCGGATGTCGATCACATGGGGCTCGCCGCGCAAGCCATGCAGCAGCTGCTCGAAGCCGCTCTCGCGGGACCGCGCCTGCGCGAAGATGTTATCGCGGGCGTACACAGCTAACGTGGCAAGGCCTGCGGCGACCGCCAGCGGGTGCCCCGAATAGGTGTAGCCATGAAACAGCTCGATGGCGCCGTCCGGTCCCTGCATCAGCGCCTGATAGACCTCCTCCCGTGCTAACACCGCGCCCATCGGCACGACGCCATTGGTCAGGCCCTTGGCGGTCGTGATCAGGTCCGGCGTCACATTGAAACGCTGCGAACCAAAGGCATGACCGACGCGCCCGAACGCGGTGATAACCTCGTCGAATATCAGCAGCACGCCGTACTTGCTGCAGATTTCTCGCAGCTTCTCGAGATATCCTGACGGCGGAACAATCACGCCAGCCGAACCGGACACCGGCTCGACGATCATCGCTGCAATGTTCGACGGATCTTGCAGCAAAATCTGCCGCTCAAGGTCATCCGCCAGATGCGCGCCCCAGGCGGGCTGGCCGCGCGAGAACGCCATGTCCGCTGGACTGTGGGTGTGGCGGATGTGCACCGTGCCCGGCAGCATGGCGGCGGAAAACGTCTTGCGATTGGCGGGCACACCGCCCACCGACATGCCGCCAAAATTCACGCCGTGGTAACCGCGTTCGCGACCGACAAACCGCGTGCGTGTGCCCTCACCGCGGGCGCGATGATAGGCAATTGCGATCTTCATGGCCGTATCCACCGACTCCGAACCGGAATTGGTGAAGAACACGCGGTTCAGACCCGACGGCGCGATCTTGACCACCTGGTTGGCGAGTTCGAATACCTTTGGGTGCCCGGCCTGGAAGGCCAGCGCGTAGTCGAGCGTCGCAACCTGCTGCTGTACCGCCGCGACGATATCCGGATGACAATGCCCGAGGCCGCTGGTCCACAGGCCCGAAAATCCATCTAACATCTCACGGCCTGCAGAATCCCGGTAATAACGCCCTTTGGCCGACACCAGAATACGCGGCACTTTCTTGAACGCGCGGTTGGCGGTAAAGGGCATCCAGTAGGCATCGAGTTCGGTCACGCCAGTTTCTCCCGTCCAAAGAGCGCTTCACTCAAGCGGTGAATCGCGGAAATATCTTCATCGCCGTAGCCGGCATCGATCAGGCGCTGGTAGTCGGCGCGCATCGACTCGACCACGGGCAGGCTAACGCCGTGGCGCGCAGCCATGACCGAACAAATGCCGAGGTCTTTCATGTGCAGTCGTACCTTGAATCCCGCCGGGTACGCGTCGCGCTGCATGAAGGGTGCGCGATTCTGGAAATACCAGCTGCCGCCCGCACCCTTCGACAGCGTATCGATCAACGCGCCTAACGGCAGGCCCTCCGCTTTCGCGAACGACATCGCTTCGCCGACCGCCTGGATCACACCCGCGCACAGGATCTGGTTGGTTGCCTTGGCGGCCTGGCCCGCGCCGGCCGGCCCGAAATGCGTAATGGTCCTGCCGATCGCAGCTAACAGCGGACGCGCGAGCTCCAGCACCTCCGCGTCACCACCGACCATGATGGCGAGCGTGCCCTGCTGCGCGCCTTCGACGCCGCCACTGACCGGCGCGTCCAGGCACTGTGCGCCTGCATCAGATACCTGACGGGCCAGCTGCCGCGCGGTGTCCGCGCTGACGGTCGAGCAGTCGATGACGATGCTGCCCACGTGCAGCCCCGGCAGGATCGCCGCCGCCACCGCCAGCACATCAGCGTCGGCCGACACATTGATCAGCACTACGTCGCAGATGATTGCCAGCGCGGCAGGCGTTGCCGGGTGCAGGCAGCCAAGCTCCTGCGCCAGGGCCGCCGCCTTGTCAGCGCTGCGATTCCACACCGCGTGCAAATGTCCGGAGCGCGCCAGATTACGCGCCATCGGCGCGCCCATGGCGCCCAGTCCAATGAACCCGGTTTTCATGCAGTCGATTGTACGGGACCGTGCCGGCGCCCGCCGCAAACACTGGGGGTTCTAGCCGCGCTCCCGATCGCGCTCCCGCGGTGGGTAGGGGCGTGTGTTGGACCAGGCGTCCTGCGGATCGTCGTCCCCGATCTCCGGGCTATCCAGCACCCCGAAACGGCCCCGGAAAAACAGCAGCGGCTCGGCGGCCTCGGCCCAGGCATTCTGCACGGCGCCGTAGACAACCTGGTGATCGCCAGCCTGCTCGATCCGCACGACCACGCATTCCAACCGCGCCAGCGCGCCGGGAATGGCCGGCGGATGCGGCGCTGCGCGCCACTCGGCGTCGGACTCGATTTTGTTAGGGTTGGAGCGCGAAAAGTGCAACGCCCGATCGGTCTGCCGGGCATTCAGCACATTGACCGCGAACGCCGCCGCCACCTGGAACGCATCCAGGCTGCTGCTGCTGTTAGCCAGGCAGAACAGCACCAGCGGCGGATCGAGCGACACCGAGGTGAACGAGTTGGCGGTGACGCCTACCGGGCGGCCATCCGGATGAATGCCGGTGATAACAGTCACGCCGGTGGCAAAGCTGCCGAAAATACGACGCAATTCCTTGCCGGCGGGCGCGGTGGACAAGCTCTGCTCCTGAGGTTCGGTCGATAATAGCAAACGCCTCGTCCGTGGTGGCTGCGTGCTAACAACCCTGCAAGAATTGGCGCGCCCTGACGGATTCGAACCGCCGACCCTCAGGTTCGAAGCCTGATGCTCTATCCAGCTGAGCTAAGGGCGCGTCTGTGGGATAGCAATGCGGCGATTGTAAGCTATCGCGCGCTAGGGTTTCGGGACTTGCCGGATTGCGCGGCGCTCCGCAAACCACTGCAGGCGAAAGGCAATGGACGGCCGAGCCTGGATGGATTCATACCAGCGGCTGAGGTTTGGGCGCCCGGCGCGCCAGCTGAAACCGGCATCGCCCGATTCCAGCGCGTGTTCGCGGACCGGATCCCGATGTTCGAGGTAGCTCAGTCCGCCGGCAAAACACACCTGGCCGATATGCAGCCCCTTGTTAGCAAACGTGGCCGCATCGCGTTCCATCTGATCGAGGCAGTTGAAGATCTTGCGGCGCTCGCGCTGCATGCTATCCAAGTGCCGTTCGGCAAGCGGGCGCCAGCCCTCGACCCGCATGTGGGTGGTTGCATCGAACAGACCATCGCCGGTCATTGCCATGCGTTGGGCCGGGAAGCGGCCCGCACCGGCGGGATAAAGACCCGTGTCCCGCCCGGCCAGCGAGTCCAGGTATTCACAGATGACCAGGCCGCCATAGAGGCTCTGGCCGTCGTCCATGACCAGCACGGGCACCTTGCCCAGCGGGTTGTAGTCCCAGATCCGGGTGTCGGCGTCGAATGGCACCTGGCGCTCGAATTGCAGGCGATCGACGACACCCGCCTCGTGGGCGACCACAAGCACCTTATGGACGTAATTCGGGTTGGGCGTAAAGACGAGTTTCATTGGCGCTCTCGTTCAGGCAAAGTTCACGCTTCGTAGCTCAAAATGTCACTGGTACTTTAACCATTAGCCCGGCCCCTGTGGCCCCGTCCTGAGGTCTTGAACATGAGAATACTGTTGCCGTTAGCCACTCTCGTCGGCCTGAGCCTGGCCGGCAATGCCGCATTGGCGGCCTGTTCCTACCCGAAAGCCAACATCAAGGTTCCGGATGGCCGCAGCGCGACGCTGGATGAAATGAAAGCGTCACAGGCCGAAGTCAAGGCCTTCGACAAGGCGATTGCCGACTATTCCGCCTGCGTGGAGACAGAAACGAACACGACCATCGACACGGCCGCGGAGCCGCTGACCGAGGAACGCAAGGCCGAATTGAAGGTGAAGATGGCGCAGAAAATCAATGCGGCCGTCAAGGAAGCTGAGGAGCTGGCTGCGCGCTTTAACGAGCAACGTAAGATTTACCTGGAAAAGAACAAGAAAACCTGAGCGTCGGGCGCCGACGGTCCTGCCCGCTGCAGTAAACTGCGGGCATGACCACGCCCGCGATCGCTGATCGCCTGATCGGCGAACACGTTACCTGCCTGCCCATCGAGTCCCTGCCGCTCGCGCAGTGTGGCGGTGCCGTGCTGCGCGAGAACGTTTACGGCGAGCGCGATGCGCCGCCCTTCGACCGCGTGGCGATGGACGGCATCGCACTGCGCGCCGCCGACACGCAAAAACTGCGGGAATTTGGCATCCAGGCGCGCCAGGCGGCCGGCGATGCGCCACTGACGCTCGCAGCCGGCAGCCAATGCATTGAAATCATGACCGGCGCCATGCTGCCCGAGGGCTGCGACGCCGTGGTACCGGTCGAGCGACTGCAGGTCCGGGCCGGCGTTGTGCGTCTCGAAGACGGGCTCGTCGTCACGCCCGGGATGAACATTCACGCGCGCGGCAGCGACTCCCCCCGGGGCGCGCTCTTGTTAGCAGCGGGTACCCGGCTCGCCGCGCCCGAAATTGCCGTGGCCGCCGGCGCCGGCATGGCGCGCGTCCGCGTGTCTTCGCAACCTAACATCGTGGTCATTTCCACGGGCAATGAACTCATCGAGCCAGGCGAGGCGGTGCTGCCGCACCAGGTGCGACGCTCGAATGTTTACGGCGTACTCGCTGCGCTGCGGCAGCGCGGCTTCCGGCGCGCGGCCGACGATCATGTGCGCGACGACGCGGACGAACTGCGCGCGCGCTTGCGGTTTCATCTCGATACGCACGATGTCCTGATCCTGAGTGGCGGCGTATCCATGGGGGCGCTGGACCTGGTGCCGGGCGCGCTGCGCGACATCGGCGTGCACGAAGTCTTTCACAAAGTCGAGCAGCGGCCAGGCCGCCCGCTCTGGTTCGGTATCGGGCCGGCCGGACAGGCGGTATTTGGCTTGCCAGGCAACCCGGTTTCAACGCTCGTTTGCCTCGCGCGTTATGTCACACCTGCTTTGTACGCCGCGATGGGTGCGGCGCCGATCGCGCCGCAACGCCTGGCGTTGCTGGAGCCTGTCGAGGTGCGGCACACGCTAACCAGCTTTCTGCCGGTCCGGATCGTCGGCGATGACTGGGGCCGCGATTGGGCTGAGCCGCGGCCGACCAACGGTTCGGGCGACTTCACCTCGCTGACGGGTACCGATGGCTTCGTCGAACTGCCGCCGGGCCCCAATCGCTTTGCCAGGGGTTTTGTGACACGCTGCTGGCGCTGGTAAACCATGAACGAAATCATCGTCCCATTCCCGCCTAACACGGTGCGCGACCGACTGGTCCGCCCGATGCACGACCTGCGCATCTCGGTCATGGATCGCTGCAATTTCCGCTGCCCGTATTGCATGCCGAAAGACACATTTCACGACGGCTACCGATTTTTGCGCTCGAGCGAGCGGCTCGATTTCCCGGAAATTCTGCGCCTGGCCCGTATCGCGACCCGGCTGGGGGTGCGCAAGTTGCGACTCACCGGTGGCGAGCCGCTGCTGCGGCCGAACCTGACCGACCTGATCGGCGATCTCAGCAGCCTGCCAGGCATCGACGACGTCGCACTGACGACAAACGGCGTTTTGTTAGCCAAGTACGCCACCGAATTGAGCGCCGCCGGCCTGAAGCGCGTGACCGTCAGCCTCGACAGCCTCGATCCCGCGGTCTTTCGCACCATGAACGGCGGCCTCGGCGAAGTCGCCGACGTGCTGGCGGGCATCGAGGCGGCGCTGCGCGCCGGTCTCGCGCCGATCAAGATCAACACCGTTGTGCAGAAAGGTGTCAACGACCATACGCTGCTGGATCTGCTCGCGCATTTCCGCGGCACCAAGGTCATCGTCCGCATGATCGAATACATGGACGTCGGCAACCGCAACGACTGGCGTGCGGACCTGGTGCTGCCCTCGGCAGATCTGGTCGAACGCATCACCGCACGTTGGCCGATCGTGCCGCAGGCCCGGCAGTATCGCGGCGAAGTGGCACAACGCTACGGCTACGCGGACGGCGCCGGCGAAGTTGGGTTCATCTCCTCGATTTCGCAACCGTTCTGCGGCGATTGCGCGCGCGGCCGCCTGTCGTCGGCGGGTGAATTCTTTACCTGCCTTTTCGCCCAGAAAGGTTCCGACCTGCGCGGGCCGCTGCGCGGTGGCGCGAGCGACGCCGAGATCGAAGCGCTGTGGCGCGAGATCTGGTCCGCTCGAGAGGACCGTTACAGTGAACTGCGTGCCTCGAGTCGCGCCACCCAGGCTAACAAAGTCGAAATGTTCCACATCGGCGGCTGACGATGGGCAAGCTGACACATCTGGATCGCGCCAACCGCCCCGCCATGGTGGACGTCGGCGACAAGGAGATCACGCTACGCGAAGCCGCGGCCGAGGCCTGGGTGACACTGCCGGCGGCCGTGTCGCGCGCACTGCGCGCCAGCGGGCACCGCACGCGCAAGGGTCCGGTGTTCGACACCGCGATCATCGCCGGCGTGCAGGCAGCAAAACGCACGCATGACCTGATCCCCTTTTGCCACCCGCTGCCGATGGAACGATGCAAACTCGACATCGAGCACGGGCGCGGCAACCGTATCCATATCGTGTGCGAGGTGGCGGCCCGCTATCGAACCGGCGTTGAAATGGAAGCACTGACCGGCGCCTCGATTGCGGCATTGACCATCTACGACATGTGCAAAGCACTGTCCCACGCCATCGAGATTGGCCCGCTGCGATTGCTGCACAAGTCGGGCGGCAAGCGCACCTTCAAGCGCGCCAGGTAAAATGAGCCGCCATGTCTGAACCCCTTTATGGCCTGGTACTCGCCGGCGGACGCAGCTCGCGGATGCAAAGCGACAAGGCGCGCCTGCAATATCACGGCGAATCGCAGCTCGAGCATACCTGCCGCTTGTTAGCTCCACATGTCGATCGGCTTTTCGTCTCGGTGCGCGACGATCAGCGCGGCGATCCGCTGCGCGCCATCCGGCCGCAGATCGTCGACCAGGCGGGTCTCGCCGGCCCGATCGCCGGCATCGCGAGCGCCCAGGCCCAGCATCCCGGCGCCGCCTGGTGGGTGTTAGCCTGCGACCTGCCGTTCCTCGACGAGGCAACCCTCAGCACCCTGGCACACGGGCGCTCGCGCGCCGCGCTGGCCACCGCGTTCCGGTCCGGGCATGACGGGCAGCCCGAGCCGCTGTGCGCGATCTATGAACCCCGGAGCAGTGCGGTCGTGGCGCAGTACGTGGCCGACGGCGGCCAGTGCCCGCGGAAATTCCTGCGCCTGCATGCGACCCACCTGCTAACAGCGCCGAGCGCGCGCGCGCTCGACAACATCAACACTCCGCAGGAGTATGCTGCCGCCATGCAGGACCTGAACCCGGCGGCGGCGACAGTCAAGAGCATCCGCGTGCAGTATTTCGCGCTGCTGCGTGACCAGGCGGGGTGCAGCCACGAGCAACTCGCGACCCATGCGCGCAACGCGGCCGCATTGTTCGCCGAACTGCAGCAACGATATCCGTTCACCCTGTCCATGGAGCAGTTGCGGGTGGCGATCAACGCCGAGTTCGCCGAGTGGACCCAGGACCTCCGCGACGGCGACGAGGTCGTCTTCATCCCGCCGGTGGCGGGCGGCTGAGCCGGCGCCATGGCCGTTTTTGAATTCAGCCACGCGCCACTGACCGTTGCGGACTATCCGCGGCGGCTTGCCAACGCGGCGAGCGGCGGCTTCTGCGCCTTCGAGGGCTGGGTGCGCAACCACAACGAGGGCATGGCGGTCACGCGCCTCGAGTACCAGGCCTTTGAATTGTTAGGTGTCAAGGAGGGCGCGCGCATCATCGAGGAAGCCCGCAGCCGTTTTCCAATCAAAGCCGTGCAGTGCGTGCACCGGCTGGGGGATCTTGGCATCGGCGATGTTGCCGTCTGGGTTGGTGTCAGCGCCGCGCATCGCGACGAGGCATTTCGCGCCTGCCGTTACATCATCGATGAAGTCAAACATCGCGTTCCGATCTGGAAAAAAGAACACTACGTCAGTGGCGATTCGGGTTGGGTCAATTGCGAACGCTGCGCCGCACCGGCCGCGCACACGCACGATCACTGAGGCGACGCTGTCAGGGCCGGACCTGCCCCTGGCCGCGCACCACGTACTTGTAGCTGGTCAGCTGTTCGACACCGACCGGTCCGCGCGCATGAAAACGGTCGGTCGATATGCCGATTTCCGCGCCCATGCCGAATTCACCGCCGTCGGCAAACTGGGTCGAAGCGTTGTGCAGCACAATCGCGCTGTCACAACGCGACAGGAAATACTCCGCCGCGCTCGCGTCGGCCGTCACAATTGTTTCGGTGTGCGCCGAACCATAGTGCGCGATATGCGCCAGCGCCGCATCGATGCCCGGCACGACGCGCGCCGCAATGATGCTGTCGAGGTATTCGGTGGACCAGTCGACCTCAGTGGCCGCGGTCACGCGCTGATCCAGCGCCCGGCAATCAGCATCGCCACGCACCGCGCAGTCTGCATCTAACAACGCGGCCAGCAGGTCGCGGCGCACGGCGGACGGCAGTGCCGCGTCCAGCAGCAGCGTCTCGGCGGCTCCGCAGACACCGGTGCGGCGCAACTTGGAGTTGATCAGGATGTCGCGGGCCATGAGCGGATCGGCCGCAACGTGCACATAAACGTGGCAAATGCCCTCCAGATGGCCGATCACGGGCACGCGCGCCTCGCGCTGCACGCGTTCGACCAGGCTGCGGCCCCCGCGCGGCACGACGACATCGATGTACTCGCCCAGGTCCGCCAGCAACATGCCGACCGCGGCGCGATCGGTGGTTGGCACCAGCTGGATCGCGGCCGCGGGCAAGCCTGCGGCGCGCAAACCGTCTGACAGAGCGGCGTATATCGCCGCGCTGGAGTGAGCACTCTCCGAGCCGCCGCGCAGAATCACGGGGTTCGCTGACTTGAGACACAAGGCGCCGGCATCCGCAGTCACGTTCGGCCGGCTTTCATAAATGATCGCAACCACGCCGAGCGGCACCGCCACGCGCTGGATCCTGAGTCCGTTAGGCCGCGTCCACTCGGCGAGCACCCGGCCGATCGGGTCCGGCAGTGCGGCGATCTCCTCGAGGCCACGCGCCATCGCTTCGATGCGGCCGCCATCGAGCGCCAGCCGATCGAGCAGCGCCGCCGACAGGCCGCGCCCGCGCGCCGCGGCGAGATCCCCGCTGTTAGCCTGCAGGATCGCGCCCTGCCGCGCGCGCAACGCCGTCGCCGCGGCGCGCAGCGCCTTGTTGCGCGCTGTCGTGGAGGACTGCGCCAGCGGCGCCTGTGCGGCCACCGCGGCGGCGCCGAGGGCGCGCATTTGCGCCAACAGATTGTCAGTGTTCATCGGCGAGCCGCTCCAGCATCACGAGGTCGTCGCGATGCACAAGTTCGGTGCGGCCGCGAAACCCGAGCAGCACCTCGATTTCAGCGGATTTCCGCCCCAACACGCGGCGCGCATCGTCATCTGACCAGGTCACGAGCCCGCGGGCAATTTCCGCGCCATCCGCGGCACGTATGCTTACGGTATCGCCGCGTTCGAAGCGGCCATCGATGGCGGTGACTCCGGCAGGCAGCAGGCTCTTGCCGGCGCGCAACGCGCGTAGCGCCCCCTCATCGATGCGCAAAGTGCCAGCCGGCGCCAGGCTGCCGGCAATCCACTGGGCGCGTGCACTGCGCGCGGTCGTATGCGGAACAAACCAGCTGCCGCGGTTTTCCTTTTCTATGCGTCGTAGCGGATGCGGGTAGTGCCCCGCCGCAATGCACATATGGCAGCCCGCGGCGACCGCGATCTTCGCAGCTAACAACTTGGTCACCATGCCGCCGCGCCCCAGGCCCGAAGTCGACACTCCCGCCAGCGCTTCGATCTCGGGTGTGATCCGGGAAATTCGCGGCAACAGCTGTGCGCCCGGATCTTTGTTAGGGTCGGCGGTAAAGAGCCCGTCCACATCGGACAGCAGCACCAGGCAGTCGGCGCCTGTCATCTGCGCGACACGCGCAGCAAGCCGGTCATTGTCGCCATAGCGGATTTCGGAGGTGGCGACAGTATCGTTTTCGTTGATGACCGGAATGGCGCCCAGCGACAACAGGGTCTTGAGCGTGGCGCGTGCGTTGAGATAGCGTCGCCGCTCTTCGCTGTCCTCCAGGGTCAGCAAGATCTGCGCCACCGGCAGATTACGCGCGTCCAGCAGCTCCTTGTACGCATGGGCAAGGCGAATCTGCCCGACCGCGGCGGCGGCCTGGCTTTCCTCCAGCTTCAGCTCACCACGGGTCAGTCCAAGGGTACGTCGCCCCAGCGCAATGGCCCCTGAAGACACCAGGATGACTTCCTGGTCGCGTTTGCGCAGCCGGGCAAGATCATCGACCAGCGTTTCGAGCCAGGCTCGATTCAAACGGCCGCTGGCGCCGTCCACCAACAGGGCGGATCCGACTTTGACGACGATACGTCGGGCTTTGGCAATAGGTGGCGCGGACATGACCGCAATATAGCAACCCTAATTGCCTCCCTGCAGCAGCTTGCCTAAACTGCGTGTCGAAGCGCGCAAACCGAGACGCGCAGCAATCAGGAAAGCTTGTGAGTAGAGATCACGAACCGGTTCGCGGCCGTTGGTATGAAAACGTCGAGGAAGAAGAGACGTTTCGCGTGCTATCGGTCGACGAAGACACCGAAGTGGTTGAAATCGAATACCTGGACCGCGAAATCGAGGAAATCGACATCGACACCTGGCACGAACTGGACCTCGAAGTCACCGAGGAGCCGGAAGGCTGGTCGGATGAGGATGAAGAGGATGAAGAGGACGAGGACGAGGACGAGGACGAAGAAGAGGACGAAGAAGAGGACGATGAAGAGGAAGACGACGACGATCGGGACGACGATGACGATGCTGAACATGATCGCTAGCTCATGAGCGGCAGCGGCGTTGACAGCTGGCGTCACGAGAAAGAATCAGCCTGGTTGTACCGGATCGTCGCAGCCGTTGAGCGCGATCGCGCCAAGTCACAGCTGTTTCTGAAGCTCGCGACCGCCGCCGAACAGCAGGCGGACAAATGGCGCGAGAGCCATCCCGGCAATCACGTGTTCGTGCCGTCGATGCGCGGCAAAATAGTCGCAGCCCTGGTGCGCGCCCTGGGTCCGCGCAAAGTACGTCCGGTGCTGGCAGCGATGAAGCTGCGCGGCTTGTCGGTGTATACGAGCAGTCAGTCGGCCGGCCACGAAATGCCGACCTCGATCGCACAGGTCGGCGAACGCCATCGCGGCTTCGGCGGTGGCAATCTGCGCGCCGCCGTGTTTGGCATCAACGATGGGCTGGTGTCGAATGCGGCACTGGTCTTTGGCGTGGCCGCCGCCGGCGCGAGCAGCGATTCAGTGCTGGTCACCGGCATCGCGGGACTGTTGGCGGGCGCGCTTTCCATGGCGTCCGGTGAATACATTTCGGTGCGCTCGCAGCGCGAGATGTACGAATACCAGATCGCACTCGAGCGCGAAGAACTGGCCGAATATCCCGAAGAAGAAGCCGAAGAACTCGCGCTGATCTACAACGCGCGCGGCATGGATCTGGATCGCGCTCGCGCCATGGCGCGCGAACTCCTATCAAATCCGGACCACGCACTCGATGTGTTGTCGCGCGAAGAACTGGGGCTCAATCCGGATGAACTGGGCTCCCCCTGGGGTGCGGCCTCGTCGTCATTCGCATCCTTTGCGGTGGGTGCGACGCTGCCACTCGTGCCGTTTCTGTTGCGTGCCCCGCATGACACGGCGCTGATGGCAACGATCGCCGTCACCGGTGTCGCCCTGTTCGGCGTCGGCATGCTGATGAGCCTGTTCAGCGGCCGCAACGCCTGGGGCAATGGCCTGCGCATGGTGGTCATTGGAGGCGGCGCGGGATTGCTCGCGTTCGTCGTCGGCCGCATGCTTGGCGTCGCGCTCTCGTAAGCGCCAGCAGCCGAGGGGACAGGAATTGCGAACGGTGGCCATCGTGGGTCGGTCGGGCAGCGGCAAGACGCATCTGATCGAGCGCTTGATCCGGCATTTTGTCGCGCGCGGTTTGCGCGTGGCCACGGTCAAACACACCCATCACCACGACTTCGAACTCGATCTGCCCGGCAAGGACAGCTGGCGCCATCGC
This sequence comes from Gammaproteobacteria bacterium, assembly GCA_031382085.1. GTDB lineage: Bacteria > Pseudomonadota > Gammaproteobacteria > Steroidobacterales > Steroidobacteraceae > UBA964. Next base: position 160,026 of record JANMYM010000012.1, on the reverse strand, counting down.
GCCGCCGGTGCCAGCGCGACCTTGCTGGTCTCGGACCGGCGCTATGCGTTGTTAGGCGATTTGTCACAGCCCATGGACCTCCCGGATGTGCTGCGGCAGGTGCCGCCAGTCGACTTGTTGCTGATCGAAGGTTTTTCGGAGCTGCGCGCAGTGCCACGGATCGAGGTTTTTCGCAGTTTTCTCGGCGCACGCGAGCCGGGTACCGACGCGAGCGGCCTGGTCGCGATCGCGCTGCCCAAGGACGATAACGGCGAACTGCCGACCGGGCTGACCAGCCTGGATCTGGACGACACCGCTGCGATTGCCGATTTCATCCTGAATCTGCCATTGACGAGCACCTTGCCGGCAACCCGGCGACGCGGCCCCGCGACCCGGCTGGCACGCCTGCATGCGCGCTAGGGCGTAACCGAAGTATGTCCATTGGCACCCCCTTGCCAGGACATTTGGCGCATTGGGCTAAAATAGTGGCTTGAACTTTGTCTTTTAGACACAATCGAATCGAGCACTGCATGTTCGCCCTTCACAAGGAGTGATTCGCGATGAAACGTATTTTCCTGTTCCTGTTGACCAACCTGGCCGTGATGCTCGTCCTGACGATCGTTGCGCGCCTGCTGGGCATCGACGTCTACCTGGCCAGCACGGGCCAGGATCTGGGCGGCCTGTTGGTATTTGCTGCTCTGTTTGGTTTTGGTGGCGCGATCATTTCGCTGCTCATCTCCAAGTGGTCGGCCAAGCGGGCCATGGGCGTGCGGGTGATCACCCAGGCCAGTAACGAGACCGAGCGCTGGCTGGTGAGCACCATCGAACGCTTCTCCAAGGAAGTCGGCATCGGCATGCCGGAAGTTGGTATTTTCGATTCGCCGGATCCTAACGCCTTCGCCACCGGCGCCAACAAGAACAAGGCGCTGGTGGCAGTCAGCACCGGCCTGCTGCAGCGCATGAACAAGCGCGAAGTGGAAGCGGTGATCGGGCACGAAATCGGCCACGTTGCTAACGGCGATATGGTGACGCTGACCCTGATCCAGGGCGTGGTAAACACTTTTGTGATTTTCCTGGCGCGTATCGTCGGCAATTTCATTGACAAGGCCATACTCAAGAACGAGAACGGCCGCGGAATCGGTTATTTCGTAAGCGTGATGGCTGCGGAAGTCGTCTTCGGCGTGCTCGCCAGCATGATCGTTGCCTGGTTTTCGCGGCGGCGCGAATTCCGCGCTGATGCCGCCGGCGCCGCGTTAGGTGGCCGCGACGCCATGATCGGCGCGCTTGAGTCGCTGAAACGCGCGCATGACCCGCAGCCGCTGCCGGACGCGATGCGGGCATTTGGCATTGCCAGCGTTCCCGGTCGCGGCCTGAAGGCGCTGTTCATGACCCACCCGCCTCTGGATGAGCGAATCGCCGCATTGCGTAGTTCGACCGCCGCTTGATACCTTCGCGGCGCCACGATGGATAGCAGCGTCTCACTGCCGGTCCGCTGGATGCGGGCGCTGGCCCTCTGGTTCGATACAGGGGTGGTCACCGCGCGCGACCGCAACTCGTTGCGGGACCAGGTGGATTGGGCCCGCATCCTGCCGTTCGCCGGTATGCACATCGCCTGTTTCGCCATTATCTGGGTGGGCTGGAGTCCGGTTGCGGTGTTGGTGGCGGGCGTCGCCTACCTGGTGCGCATGTTCGCGATTACCGGCTTTTATCATCGCTATTTTTCCCATCGCAGTTTCAAGACATCGCGGGCCGGGCAATTCATCTTTGGCTTGCTGGGCGCGTCGGCCGTGCAGCGCGGGCCGGTGTGGTGGGCGGCCCATCACCGCCATCACCATGCGCACTCGGACCGCCCTGAAGATATTCACTCGCCGATCCGTCACGGGTTTATCCGTTCGCACATGGGCTGGTTCCTGACCGAAAGGGGCTTCACCCCCGATCTCAAACGCGTGCGCGACCTGCTGCAGTTTCGCGAGTTGCAGTTGCTGGACCGTTTCGACATCTTCGTGCCCGTGGCGTTGGCGTTCGGCATGTTAGGTCTGGGCGCGTTGCTGGAGCGCACGGAGCCGCAACTGGGCACCAACGCCTGGCAGATGCTGGTATGGGGCTTTTTTGTGTCCACGGTGATCTGTTACCACGGCACCTATACGATCAACTCGCTGTCGCATGTGTTCGGCGGCCAGCGCTATCGCACCGGCGACTCCAGCCGCAATAACTGGCTGCTGGCGCTCGTAACGCTTGGCGAGGGCTGGCATAACAACCACCATCACTACCCGAGTTCGACCCGACAGGGCTTTTACTGGTGGGAAATCGACATCACCTGGTATGCGCTCAAGCTATTGTCCTGGCTCGGCATCGTCTGGGACCTCAAGCCCATCCCGGTTCACGCGCGCGATTTTTCCGACCGACGCATCCGACCGCGCTGCTAGCCCGTAGAGGCTTGGGATGCGTATCGCCATTATAGGATCCGGTATCGCCGGCCTCACGGCTGCATGGGCTCTTGCGCCGCGGCATGACGTCACGTTGTTCGAGGCTAACGACCAGGTCGGCGGCCATACTGCCACCGTGGATGTCGAGTGGCAGGGCCGGAACTACGCGATCGATACCGGTTTCATCGTCTTTAATAACTGGACCTACCCGAACTTCATCCGCCTGATCGACGAACTGGGTGTCGCCTGGCAAGACTCCAACATGAGTTTCAGCCTGAACTGCGAGCGCACCGGGCTCGAATACAACGGCACGTCGTTGAATTCATTGTTTGCGCAGCGGCGCAACGCGCTGAACCCGCGATTCCTGCGCATGCTGGTCGACATCCTGCGCTTCAGCAAACGGGCGCCGGAGCTACTGGCACCGGAGCTGGCCAACGACCCGGCCACGATGCGGCTTACGCTCGGTGAATTTCTGGAGCTCGGCCGCTATTCTCGCTCGTTTCGCGAGCACTACATCGTGCCCATGGGGCGCGCGATCTGGTCGGCGACCGAAGCGCAGATGCTGGGCTTTCCAGCGAGGTTCTTCGTGGATTTCTTCCAGCGCCACGGATTCCTGAACGTCGACAAACGCCCGGTGTGGCGCGCCATCAAGGGCGGCTCGCGCGAATACGTGCGGGCCCTGCTGCGCCAGCTGCGCGCAACCGTCCGCACCGGCACTGCGATCCAGCGCGTAGATCGCAGCGCGGAGGGCGTTACGCTGCTGACGGCGCGGGGTGAAAGTTCCCCGCATGACTATGTCGTTTTCGCCTGCCACGGCCAGCAGGCCCTGGCGCTGCTCGGCAACCCCAGCGCCAGCGAACGCGCGATACTTGCCGAGTTCGCCTGCCAGCCTAACAAGGTGACGCTGCACACCGACGAGCGCCTGCTGCCGCGCAACAAGCTGGCGCGCGCCGCGTGGAACTACCATCTGTTAGCCAGGGAGCAGGAACTGCTGGCCCTGACCTACGACATGAATGTGCTGCAGAACATCACCGCTCCGGCGCGCTTCCTGGTGACCCTGAATCGCGATGCCGACATCGACCCGGCCAAGATTCTCCGGCAATTCAAGGTTGAACATCCCGTGTACACACCCGGGGCTGTACAGGCGCAGCAGCGGCGACGGGAAATTTCCGGCGAGAATCGCAGTTTTTACTGCGGCGCCTGGTGGCGCTACGGTTTTCATGAGGATGGCGTGGTCAGCGCGCTGTGGGCGGTCGAGGACTTTGCCCGCGTGACGGGCGACGTTCGCATCGCCGCGTGGCAGGGTGCGGGCGCTCAGCCATAGTGCCGCACGCCATGCATAGCTGCCTCTACACCGGCCACATTCGACATCGGCGCTTCGCGCCGAAGGTCAATGATTTTCGCTATCGCATCTATCTTTGTTATCTCGATCTTGCGGAACTGCCGCAGCTGTTCGAGCGCTACTGGCTGTGGTCGGCGCGCCGCCCCGCGCTCGCCTGGTTTCGCCGCAAGGATTACCTGGGCGACCCCGCCGTAACGCTCGATGCGGCGGTGCGCGATCGGGTGCAACAGGAGCTTGGCGTCAGGCCCCAGGGCCCGATCCGCTTGCTTGCACACCTGCGCCAGTTCGGTTGGTTGTCAAACCCTGTTAGCTTTTATTATATCTTCAATGCGGACGACAGCGCCGTGGAAACGATTGTCGCCGAGATCACCAACACTCCCTGGCGCGAACGGCATGCCTATGTGTTGCCGATGAACCGCTCGGAGCGCGTCGGTGCGCAGGTGTCGCGCTGGACCTTCGGCAAGGCGTTCCACGTATCGCCCTTCATGCCCATGGACATGGACTACGACTGGCGCTTTACCGCGCCACAGGAGCATTTGCACGTCCATATGGAAAACTGCCGCGACGGCATTCTGCAGTTCGATGCGACACTGACCTTGCGACGCGAACCCTTGTGTGGCGCATCACTCGCGGCGGCGCTGGCGACCTACCCTTTGATTACGGCCAAGGTCTCCGCGATGATTTACTGGCAGGCGCTGAAACTGCTGTGGCGCAAGACGCCATTCTTCACCCATCCGTCCAAGCTGAAAACCGCCACACAAAACTAACAACCCTATGAATTCGCGCAGTCTCAGTAATCACACGCCACTGGTTCCGGTGCACCTCGATGCCGGGCTGCCCGACCGTGCCAGCGCGCTCGCGGGCCTGGCGCGCAGGCTTTTGTTCGCGCAGCTGGAAAAAATAGAGCACGGCGGGCTGGTGCTGATCGAACCCGGCCTTGAGCGGCACTTCGGCCGGCGCACCCAACGCTTCGATCACACGGTCACCATCCATGTCGATCATCCGCAGATGTATGTCGACACTGTCTTTGGCGGCACGGTCGGCGTGGGTGAGGCCTATATCCGCGGCCTGTGGCGCTGCGATGACCTGACCGACCTGGTGCGTCTGTTCGTCATCAATCGCCAGGTCATGGATGGCATGGACAGTCGCTGGTCGCTGCTATCACGACCGCTGTTGAAATTTTTTCACTGGCTGAACCGCAACAGCAAGCACGGCAGCGCCCGCAACATCAGTGCGCATTATGACCTCGGCAACAATCTATATGAGCTGATGCTGGATGAGACCATGGCTTACTCGTGTGGGATTTTTCCGCAGGACAGCTGCTCCCTGCATACCGCACAGCTAACGAAATTCGATGTCATCTGCCGCAAGCTCGACCTCAAACCCGGCGATGAGCTGCTCGAGATCGGCACCGGCTGGGGCGGCCTCGCGATTCACGCCGCCCAGAAATACGGCGCGCGGGTAACAACGACAACGATTTCACGCGAACAGTACGAATACGCGCGCGCGACAGTCGCCAGGCTGGGGCTCCAGGATCGCGTGACCCTGCTGCTTGAGGACTACCGCGATCTCAACGGCAGATTCGACAAGGCGGTCTCGATCGAAATGATCGAGGCCGTGGGCGCGAACTACCTGGATACCTACCTGCGCAAGTGTGCGGCGCTGCTGAAACCCGCGGGCTCGATGCTGCTGCAGGCAATCACGATCCAGGACCAGTTCTACGAACAGGCGCGGCGTTCGGTCGACTATATCCAGCGCTACATCTTTCCCGGCAGCTTCATCCCGTCGGCCCAGGCGATCAGTGAATCCTTGAGCCGTGTTACCGATCTCAAGGTCTTCCATCTCGAGGACATCGGCCCGCATTACGCCCGCACGCTGCGCGAATGGCGGCGTAATTTCCTTGGCAATATCGCACGCGTGCGCGAACTCGGCTATCCAGAGAGCTTCGTGCGCATGTGGGAATACTATCTCTGCTATTGCGAAGGCGGTTATGCAGAGCGGCAGCTGGGCAATGTGCAGATGCTCCTGACCAAGCCTGACTGCCGGCGCAGTCCGATCACCGCCCTCTGTTAGACTCCCTGCATGATGCAGGGTGCAGACAGTGAGTTAGCGGATCTGGCTGCGTTGCTCGGACCTGATGTGCTTGCCACTGCAGCTTTGGACCTGGCGCCCTTCGAGTCCGACCATCGACACCTTTATCACGGCAAGGCCCGGGCACTCGCCCGGCCGCGCAACACGGCCGAGGTCGCCAAAATCCTGGCCTTCTGCAATACCCGGAAAATCGGCGTGGTACCGGTCGGCGGCAACACCGGTTACTGCGGTGGCGCGACACCGGATGAATCCGGCCGGCAACTGGTGCTGTCGCTGGCGCGAATGAACCGGATCCGCGCCGTCGACGCGGCTAACAATTCGCTTACGGCCGAGGCGGGCTGCATTCTCGCCAGGGTGCAGGCTGCGGCTGCGGCGGTTGACCGCTACTTCCCGTTGTCGCTGGGCGCTGAAGGCAGTTGTCATATCGGCGGCAACCTGAGTACCAACGCCGGCGGCCTCAACGTGTTGCGCTATGGCATGGTGCGCGACCTGGTGCTGGGTCTTGAAGTCGTGCTCCCCGACGGCCGGGTTATGGAAACCCTGAGCGGTTTGCGCAAGGACAATACCGGCTACGACCTCAAGTCCTTGTTTGTCGGCGCGGAAGGCACGCTGGGTGTCATCACCGCGGCAAGCCTGAAGTTATTTCCGGCGCAACATGACAGCGCGACCGCGTTCGTGGCGCTGCGCAATCCGGCCGACGCGGTGACGCTGTTGTCACGGCTGCGCGACAGTTGTGGCGAAGCACTCAGTTCATTTGAACTGATACCCGCCGTTGCGGTCGACCTGGTGCGACACCATCTGCCGGAGTTGGGTGATATCGCCGCTCCCGGCGGCGGTGACTGGCTGGTACTGCTCGAGGTCGCCACCGCGCAGGCTAACAGCGGCGTGCGCGAGCAATTGCAGGCCACGCTCGCGCACGCTCTGGCAGCCGGCCTGCTGCAGGATGTGCTGCTGGCACAGAATAGCGCGCAGAGCGTGCGCTTCTGGCGGCTGCGCGAATCGATTCCAGCGGCGCAAACCCGCGACGGCGCGAGCCTCAAGCACGACATCTCGCTCCCGATATCGGCCATTCCCGAGTTTATCGAGCGCGGCAGGCAGTTGCTGGCGGCGCAGGCACCGGATGGATTTCTGGTCGCTTACGGCCATCTCGGCGATGGTAATCTGCATTTCAACGTCAATCAGCGCGCGGGCACCGACCGCGCTGCATTTCTGGCGCGCGAGCCGGCGCTGAAACGCGCGGTTCACGATCTGGTACGCGATTTCCACGGCAGCTTCAGCGCCGAGCATGGCATCGGCCGCCTGAAGGTTGACGAGCTGGCGCGCTACTGTTCTCCCGTGGAATTGGCGCTGATGACCGCCATCAAGCGTGTGCTGGACCCTGAGGGCATCATGAACCCGGGCAAGGTGCTGCGCGGTGACTAACGAGTCGCTATGATCGCACGGATGCGCCTGATGCTGCCCCTGCTGCAATTGTCTGCTGTGCTCTTTTTGGGCGATGCGCTGTCGGCCGATGCTCCGGCTGCGCCGCCGCCGGCCTGGAGCGACTGCGACGGTTGCCCGGCCATGATTGTCGTACCGCCGGGCGCTGTGATGTTAGGTTCGGCTCCGGACATGGTGGATCGTGGCGCAGGCGAAGGCCCGACACGCGAAGTCCGCATTGCCTATGCGCTGGCCGTGGGGCGGGCCGAGATCACCCGCACGCAATGGCAGCAATTTGTCACTGCCAGCGGCTACCGCACAGCCGACGGCTGCCAGTTCTACGACGGCCACTATGGCTATGTGCTGGAACACAACTGGCGCAATCCCGGATATCCCCAACGCGCGGATCATCCGGTGGTTTGCGTCAGCCTGCGCGATGCCGAGGCCTATGCGGACTGGCTCAGCAAGCGCACCGGACGACGCTACCGCCTGCCGAGCGCCGCGGAGTTTGAATATTTCAACCGCGCCGGCGCTGACTCGCCGTGGTTCTGGGGTGTCGACAGTACGCAGGCCTGCGAGTACGCGAATGTGGGCGACAACGCCATCAAGCCGTATTACCCGAAACAGCAGGTGCACAATTGCATCGATGATTACCTGTACACGGCGCCGGTGGGTAAATTCAAACCTAACAAGTTTGGCCTGCTGGATACCGTTGGCAACGTCTTTGAGTGGTCCGCGGACTGCTATCACGCGGATTTCAAAGGCGCGCCCGTCGACGGCAGCGCCTGGCTGGAAGCGAACGGCGGCGACTGCAGCCTGCGTTCGCCACGCGGCGGTTCCTGGGTCAGCGGGCCGAACTGGACCCGCGCCGCCGCACAGTCGCGCGACCCGGTCGACTATCGCAGCTTCCTGCTCGGATTTCGGCTGGTGTCGAACGAGCTGACCCGCAAACCAGGATAACCCACCCCATGCCTAACAAACTGGATGCCCCCGCAGCGGTCGGCGGCCTGTACGAAGCCTGTGTCGGGGTACCGGACCTGGTGGCAGCCATCGCCTTTTACGAAGCGTTCGGCTGCCGCGTCGGTCCGGTCGGCGAATTTGACGCCGCGGCAGCCAGGGCGCTGTACGGCGTCGATTCACCGCTGCGCTCCGTGCGTCTGTTGCACCAGGCTGCCGATCACGGCGGGGTACGCCTGATGCAATGGGAACGGCCGCTGAACAGTGGTCTCGGTATGGGCTCCAGCCTGCGCTGCGTCGGCTCGCGCTGGGGCGTGCGCGTTACCAGCAGCGTTTTCAACATCGTCAATCACGCGCAGCGTGCGCGTGAGTCGGGTAACGAGCTGAGCATGATCGAACCTTTGCTGGCCGTGATTGGCGACGTCACGGGCACACAGATGGCAAGGCCTTTTCGAGACCCGCTGGTCGGGGTGCGGGAAATGGTGCTGCTGCTGCCCCATTACCGGCAGGTTTTTTTCGAGCGTTTCGGCTATGAGTCGCCCGCCTATGGGCAGATCAACGCGAACTGCCTGTTTCGAACCAGCCAGCACACGCACTTTGGCCTGATGATCGCCGGCGACGATCCCGGGGTGCTCGACTTCTACGAGAACTTGTTAGGTCTTAAACGCATGCTGGACGAGCAGGTGCCGTACGAAAATGCCACCGGCTCGCGCTCGATATTCGGCCTGACGCCGGGCGAAGGCTTTCACATGGTGGATTTTGACGACCCGCGATCCGGTCACGCGCTGCACGAACGCCGCTCCGGCAAGCTCAAGTGCGTGCGCTTCGCCGGCAACGCCAAAATCGATTGCCAGCTGGATCGCTCGCGAGCCGGCTGCCTCGGCTACTCGATGTACGTCTGGCGGGTGCGCGATCTCGCCAGCCTGCACCCGCGTCTCGCCGCCGGCGGCGTCACGCGGCTCACCGATATCCGCCATGACGAGTTTGGCCAGCAAGCCTGCAGCTTTTATGCGCCGGATGGCTATCATTGGACACTCCTGCAAGCCTGAACTCACCGATGGAAAGCCGACGCAACTCCCACTATCTGTTGTTAGCAGCCGTGACCCTGGTCAGCGCGGCCTGCAGTCGCAACAATGCCCCGCCGCAACCCACCGCAGTCGCCACCACAGTTGAAAGCGCAATGAATAAACCGTCGAGCAAACCGAATTCGGGTGAGCCGCATATAACGGACTCCACGGACGGCGTACACATTGAATACCGCGTCCGGGGAACTGGCACGCCACTCGTTGTACTGGTGCACGGCTGGTCCTGCGATTCAAATTACTGGCGCGCGCAGTTGCCGGCACTGACACCGCGCTACACGGTGCTGACAGTCGATCTTGCGGGGCATGGCGCTTCGGGCCGCAATCGCAGCGACTGGAGCATGCAGAACTTCGGCACGGATGTCGCGGCGGCCGTGCGCGCGTACTGGTCGCAGCACGTGGATGCACCGCGCCAGGTGGTGCTGGTAGGACACTCCATGGGCGGTCCCGTGGTCATCGAAGCCGCCCGGCAACTGGGCGCTTCGGTGTTAGGTGTGATCGGCGTCGATACCTTCAAGACCTTCGGCCTGCCGCCGACCGACCCGAAAAAAATTCAAGGGCAGATGGCTGCGATGAACAAGGACTTCATCGGCTACACGCGGCAATTTGTCAGCACGGCCTTCTTCACGCCGTCGGCGAATCCGGCGTTCGTCCGGCAGATTGCCGATGACATGTCCTCGGCGCCGCCCGAAGTGGCCATCGCCTCGGTCCGGGGCCTGAATGCCTGGGGCGCCGGTGCGGGCAGCGACCTGAAAGACATCACGGTCCCGATCGTCGCGATAGTCAGCGACATGAGTCCGCTGGATGACGCTCGCAGCCGCAGAGTCGCCCCGACTTTGCGCAGCATCGTGATGGCGGGCCACGGCCACTTCCTGATGATGGAAGATCCTGCGGGCTTCAACCCGATCCTGATGCATGAGATCGACGCGCTGGCAGGCAAAAGCTCGGCGGCGAACCGCTAGGGCCTGGCAGCGGGCGTTGCGCGTCTACAGCGGTGGCTTGGTCTCGGCCTGCAGGTAGGCGATCAGGGCGGCACGGTCGCGTGCCGCGGCGAGGCCCGCAAATGCCATCGAGTTGCCCGGCACGACCGAGCTCGGCTTCTCGATCCACTTATCTAACAACGCAACATCCCACGTCTGGCCCCAGGCGCGCAGCGCCGGCGAATACTGGGTGAATCCCGGCGCCATGCCGGCCTTGCGGCCCAGCATACCATTGAGATTCGGGCCCACTTTGTGCGGCAGGCCGGCTTTGACTTCGTGACAGGCGCGGCACTGGATGAACAGCAGCCGGCCCCGCTTCATGTCCGCAGCTTCCGCACCCGTTGCAGCCGTCGCGACCGGTGTTAGCACCGCCAGGCCCGGGGTCGCCACGGCGAGGACCAGCGAGGACAACGCGCTCAGTACTTTCATGACTTGGCTCCACCCGCAGCAGTAGTTTCGGTTCGCGAAGTTTGCGGCAGAGTCTGGCGCGTTAGCCCTTCCTGTGCAGTGCTGGCCACCAAGCGGCCGCTGCGGTCGAAAAAGGCGCCGCGCGCGAAGCCGCGCGCACCTGAGGCGCTGGGACTGTCCATGGAATACAGCAGCCAGTCGTCGAGCCGAAAGCTGCGATGAAACCACATCGCGTGATCAATGCTTGCCAGCAGCAAGTCGCCGGTCAGGTAACTGCGGCCGTGCGGCAGCGTCGCGGTGTTCAGCAGGTTATAATCCGACACATAGGCTAACAGGCAGCGATGGACGTGGTCATCGTCGGGCAGGCGGCCGAGCGACCGGACCCAGATCTGTTGCAGTGGTGGCGCCGGTTTTGGATGGATGAAATCGATTTCCTGCACCATGCGAAATTCGAACGGCCGCCCATGCAACAGGAAACTGCGCAGCTTGTCCGGCAGGCGCGCGAGGATGTCGGCAGGCGGCTTGTGCGCATCCGGCAGCGACTCCGGCGGCGGGACACTCGGCATCTCGATCTGATGGTCGATGCCGTCTTCAGGTGCCTGAAACGACGCGGCGAACGTAAAGATCTGCTCGCCGTTCTGGATCGCGATAACACGTCGCGACGAGAATGAACCGCCGTCGCGGCTGCGATCGACCTGATAGACGATCGGCATGTTGAAATCGCCGCGCCGCAGGAAATAGGCGTGCAGCGAATGCACCACGCGCCCTTCAACCGTGGCATAGGCCGCGCTGAGCGCCTGGCCTAACACCTGGCCGCCGAACACCTGTGGACTGCCGATGTCGCGGCTCTCGCCGCGAAACAGATTGACCTCGAGCCGCTCGAGGTCGAATTGCCGCAACAGGTCGGCGAGTTGGTCCGACATGAACTACTGCACGAGGAACTTGCCGCGCATCAGGCCGATATGCCCGGGAAAGCTGCAGAAAAACGTGTAGTCCCCGCCTTTGACCAGGCCGGTGGTCGGAAAGCTGATGCTCGTGCTTTGGCCGCCGCCCAGCACCGGCGTGAATGCGATGACGCGCTGGTCGCCGGGCGGCACGTGGTTCCTGGCCAGCCCAGCTGTCAGGCCGGCGTTATTCACCGGCATCACATCGGCCGTTTTTGTAAGTACCCAGTTATGGCCCATGGCGGAAATCGGCAACTTGCCGGTATGCTTGAGCGTCAGTTGCACGACCTTGCAGTCGGCCGCAATGCTGAGCTCTTTCTTGTCGAACTGCATGGCGTCGGTGCCACTGATTTGGAGCTTGCAGACCTTGCCGCTAGCCGCGGGTTTGATGGCCGGCTTGGCGGCCGGCGGAGTTGCGGCAATCGCAACCGCGCTGCCGGCGCTGATCGCTAACAATAAAATCATGCCTTTGGTTTTCATGAACATTCCTTGGAAAAAAAAACTCATTCACCCGTGACGCCCAGCCGCTTGTGCATCAGCGGGCTGGTCGTCGTGTATTGCAGGAACTGCTTCTTGCCGGGATTCAGATGCGCCTGGATCGCAAACGCCGCCAGCGCCGCCTCGTGAAACCCACTCAGGATCAGTTTTTTCTTGCCTGGATAATGGTTGACGTCGCCGATCGCAAAAATTCCCGGCACGCTGGTCTGGAACTTCTCGGTATCCACGGTGAGCGTCTTTTTTTCCATCGCCAGGCGCCACTCCGCGACCGGCCCGAGCTTGGGGTGCAGCCCGAAGAATGCGAACACGTGCTCGGCTGCTACCTCATGCAAGCTGCCATCTTTGCATTTGACCCGGATACCGCGCAATAGTGCGCCATCAGCTGACCCATCAGCTAACAAAGAATCGGCCAGACCCTCGATGTAGGTCAGTTTGCCGGCCGCTTCGAGCACGCGCATGCGCGCCACCGACGCCGGCGCGGCACGAAATTCGGCGCGCCGGTGCACCATGGTCAAGGACTTGGCCTTGGGCGCAAATTCAATGGCCCAGTCAAGCGCCGAGTCGCCGCCACCAAAAATCATCAGTGCCTTGCCGTGAAACTGCTGCGCGTCACGTACCCGGTAATGAATCTGCCGGCCCTCGTAGAGTTCCGCGCCCTCAAGACCAAGGCGACGCGGCTGGAACGAGCCCACGCCTGCCGCGATCACCACGGTGGCGGTGTCGAAGCGCGTGCCAGCGCTGGTCTGCAGGCTGAACCGGCCATCGTCCTGGCGCTGCAGCTGGCTGACCTCCTGACCGAGGTGGAACCGGGGATTGAAGGGCTTGCTCTGCTGCAGCAGCCGGTCAACGAGTTCCTGGGCACCGCAGACCGGCAGAGCCGGGATGTCGTAGATGGGCTTGTCCGGATAAAGCTCGGTGCACTGGCCCCCCGCATTGGCCAGGGAATCAACGATATGCGCCGAAATGCCCAGCAAGCCGAGTTCAAAGACCTGAAAAAGCCCGCAGGGGCCGGCGCCAACAATGACGCAGTCAGCTCGGATGGCCGCATCGGCAGCGGACGTAGGTAATGGCTCCATGAGGGCAGTAATTCTACCAAAGCGACCATGGCCGGCAGCTGAACCGGGCGCTATAGTTGGCGGCTCATCCGTTTCAACTCCGAGGGCCACGATCGTGCAGAAGCTGACCATCAACGGCAAGACCCTGGAAGTCGAAGTCGAGGCCGACACGCCGCTGCTTTGGGTCCTGCGCGACACCCTCGGCATGACCGGCACCAAGTACGGCTGCGGCATGGCGCTATGTGGCGCCTGCACTGTGCATGTCGATGGAGAACCCATCCGATCCTGCGTAACACCGGTGAGCGCGGTCACCGAACAGCAGAAGATCACGACGATTGAAGGCCTGTCGACCGACCGCAGCCACCCGGTGCAAAAAGCCTGGATTGAGCTTGATGTGCCGCAGTGCGGATACTGCCAGTCGGGCCAGATCATGTCGGCGGCGGCTTTGCTCGCCAAGACCGCAAAGCCGACCGATGCCGATATTGACGCCGCGATGGCGGGCAATCTGTGCCGCTGTGGCACCTACCAGCGGATACGCGCGGCAATTCACCGTGCCGCCGAGCTGAAGAGCGGCGCCGGCTGAGCATCCAGGCACCGCTACCTAACACATGAGCGGGGAAAGCAACCAGGCGTGGCAACTGCGCCGCGAAGCGGCGATTCCGCGTGGCGTCGGCAATTCGCTGGCGGTGTATGCGGAACGCGCGCGCAATGCGGAACTGTGGGATGTCGAAGGGCGCCGCTACATCGACTTCGCCTCCGGCATTGCGGTGCTCAACACCGGCCACCTGCACCCGGCGATCGCTGCGGCAGTCGCCGCTCAGCTGACCAGACTGTCGCACGCCTGCTTTCAGGTCACGCCCTATGAATCCTATGTGCGGCTGGCGGAAGAGCTCAATCGCCTGGCGCCCGGCAGCACGCCGAAGAAAACCCTGTTCCTGACCACGGGCGCCGAAGCGGTGGAAAACGCCGTCAAGATCGCGCGCTACGCCACCCAGCGCACCGCCGTCATCGCGTTCTCCGGCGGTTTTCACGGCCGCACCATCGCCTGCCTAGCGTTGACCGGCAAAGTGCAGCCCTACAAAGCCGGTTTCGGGCCGATGTTGCCCGATGTGTATCACCTGCCCTTCCCGATGGCTTATCACGGCATCAGCAGCGAAGATTCACTCGCGGCACTGGACCAGTTGTTCAAAGCCGCTGTTGACCCGGGCCGCGTCGCGGCGCTGATTGTCGAGCCGGTGTTAGGCGAAGGCGGCTTCTACATGGCGCCGCCGGAATTCCTGCGCGGCCTCAAGGCGCGCTGCGAGCAGCACGGCATCCTGTTCATCGCCGATGAAATCCAGACCGGCTTCGGCCGCACCGGCCGCATGTTCGCAATCGAACACAGCGGCATTGAGCCGGACCTGGTGACGGTCGCGAAAAGTATTGCCGGCGGCCTGCCTCTGTCCGCGGTCATCGGCAAGGCCGCGATCATGGATGCACCCAACCCCGGCGGCCTGGGCGGCACCTTTGCGGGATCTCCGCTCGCCTGCGCCGCGGGGCTCGCGGTACTGGCAGTACTGCGCGACGAGCGATTGGTGGAACGCGCCAACACGGTCGGCGCACAATTGTTAGCCGCGCTGCGCGAATGGCAGCCGGCCCACGCCGCGATTGGCGAGGTGCGCGGCATCGGCGCGATGGTCGCGATGGAGCTGGTGAAAAATCGCACTGCCACGCAACCGGATGCCGACCGTACCCGGGCGCTGGTACAGGCGGCGGGACGGCGCGGGCTCATCCTGCTGTCCTGCGGCATCTACAGCAATGTCATCCGTTTACTGCCGCCGCTCACCATCCCGGATGATCAACTGCAGGATGGCCTCGCGATGCTGCGCGCCGCTCTGGTGGAAACCGGCGCCTGAAGCGGGTTTTTTTGCCTGCTCGCTATGCCCGGCCGGCGTTGGCGTCGGTCGGCGTATGAAAATATTCACTTTCGTTCGCCATCTGGTCGATCAGCTTTTTGAGTTCCGCCATGCGCGCGCTGGAGGTACTGACGCTCGCGCAATCGGTGCAAGCCGGGTCGCCACAGGGCTGGCGCGAGTACAGCCAGTACTGCACCGCGCCCGCGAGCAGGCCGTCGGCAATATCCCAGACATCGGCGTCCTTGTCGTGATCGGCCAGGGAATTCCCCAGATCGACCGCTTTGGTGAACGCGTCATCGAATATTTGCGGGGCTTCTTGCATGGGCTCATTCTACACGGGGAGGCTCAGAACCATGAATACCTGTCATGACACGACGGCGCGACGTTTTCTTTCCGGCCGCACTCTGTTAGCTGCCATGGCGCTCGGCGCCATCGGCAGCGGCGCGCCGGCGGCCCGCAGCGCCGAGACCGCAGGCTTGATCCGCGCGCCGGATGGCGTGCCGATTTGCGTTTACGAAACCGGCAATGCGTCCGGTCCGCCGATCCTGTTCGTGCATGGCTTCTCGCAGAGCCATGCCGTCTTCAAGCTGCAGTTCCAGTCGGATCTGGCGCATGACTTTCGTTTGTTAGCCTATGATTTGCGCGGCCACGGCTGCTCTGGAAAACCCTGGGACGCCAGGTACTACACCTCGAAGCGGATCGCGGGCGACATGGCCGCGGTGCTGGCCGAATTCAAGCTGCAGCGGCCCTTGCTGGTCGCCTGGTCCTATGGCGGTTATGTGGTCATGGACTACGTTCGACGCTATGGCGATCAGCGCATTGCGGGCGCCATGCTGGTCGGATCCAACGCCGGCTTGCCGCCACCACCGACCGATCCAGCCTTGATCGAACGCGCCCGCGTCATGCGCGCCAACAACCGCAATGCCTCGCCCGACATCGGCGCTGGCATGCAAGGCGGTCATGTATTCGTTGGGCTGATGACCGTCAGGCCAGCGCCGCCCGACATCGCGGAAATCATGTTCGCGACCAACCAGATGCTGCCCGCGTATGCGCGTCGCGCCATGACCGACCGCAACCTGCAGAATGACGATGTGATTCCACGCCTGCACGTACCGATCCTTTTGTTAGCCGGCGACAAGGACCTGTCGCAGCCGGCCGCGGTGCTGGCTGCGGTGGCCGCGAAACTTGCCAATGGCAGCCTGGTCATGGTTCCGGACGCCGGGCACGCCACCTTCATCGACGCGCCAGCAGCATTCGAACGCGAGTTGCGGCGATTTGCGGCCAGCACCGCGCCGCGCTGAGGCGCGCGCGCGATCGCCATGACTGCGTCCACCCAGGAGTCCGCGGCCGCCGCTCCGATCGAGCCGCTGGTGACGGCGCTCGCGACCATTACGATCGCCTGCCCGGACCCCGCCGAACTCGAGCAGCTGTTCGGCTCGATGTTAGGTTGGCAGCGCACGGCCGGCGGCCGGATCGACGCGGCGCTCGAGCGTCTCTGGGGAATCAGCCCCGGCAGCGCCGGCAGCGCCTATTCCGTGTGGCAATCAGGCGCTGTGACACGCGGCCGGGTACGACTGCTGCATGGCCCGGAGCGAACCCGCAGCAAACAGCTCACGCCACGCTGGTCGGGCATCGAAATGATCGTGTCGCATGATATCGACGGACTCTACCAGCGCCTGGCGGCGATTCCCTGGCTAAAAACCATGCAGGCGCCCGTGACCATGGACTGGTCGGAGTTCGGCAGCAACCAGCACCGCGCGTTCATCCTGCGCGGTCCGGGCGGCACGCATCTCGCTTTCACCATGGGTCTGACCAAGCCGCTGGGCCGCGAATTTCCCGCCACCCAGTCCTGGGCGGGCCATGTGTTCGAGTTGCCGCTGGTCACCGCGGATTTCGCCGCGGCACGCGCTTTCTATGCCGGCTTGTTAGGCATGCAACCGATCCTCAGTTCGCGCTTCGACCGGGGCCTGTGGCACCAGATCTGGAAACTGCCGGAACCCACGCCGGTCTGCCTCGAGATTCTGAAGGGCAACGCGCCGGGCACCGGCCTTGGCGGCCTTGAGCTAACAGGCTACCCGGCCGGGGTGATCGACATTCTCCCGGCGGCCGCGGACCGCTTCGACGCCGGCACCTGCCTCGTGACACTGAGCAGCGACCACATCGATAAGGTCTTTGATCGCGTATCCAGTGACCCGCGTGCGTGCTGCATCGCCCGGCCGCAGCGCATCGATGTCGGGGGCTATGAGGGTCGGCGCGCCTTTTGTTTTGTCGGGCCCGCCGGCGAACGCATTGAAATTCTGAGCAGCAGCTAGTCCGCTCATTCCTGCGGTAAAACGATCACCTTGCCATCACGTTCAGCGCCGGAATTCATTTCGTGACGTAACGCATCATGAATGCGCGTCAGCGGGTAGCAGGCGGCGATACGCGCGCGCAGCACCCCGGCCGCGACCCAATCCCCGAGTTGCTGCATCACCTGTAGCCAGTCTGCGCGTGGCAGCAACCGCTCATAATGGGGCGTAAAAAATCCACGCAGCGCGAGGTTCTGCAGATAAAGGCTTTGTGGCGTGATCTGGCAGGGCTGCTGCGACATCTGGCCGTAACAGGCAATTACGCCATCGCGTGTCAGGCATTCTGCGAGTCTTTGCGTGGCGTCGCCAGCGACCGCGTCGATCGCGAGGCGCAGCGGCGCGCCGCCCGTGGCTTGCGCCGCGCGGGCAGCGAGATCCGGGCCATCCAGCAGCGTCACATCACCACCAAGCGACGTCAGATCTGCCAGCAGTTCAGGCCGCCGCACCACGTTGACCGTCCGCAGGCCGAGCTGTTTCGCGATACCGATGACAAAGCGCCCGCAGCTCGAATTCGCAGCGTTCTGGATCAACCAGTCGCCCCGTTGCAGCGGCAGCACACCCCGCAGCAAGAACCAGGCGGTAGCCGCATTGATGGGGACGAGCGACAGTTGCACCACATCACCGGTGTCCGGGGCACGCAGCAGGCTGGCCTCCGGATGCCGCACCTGGCGCGCCCAGGTGCCGCTCTTGCGCGGCAGAAAAACGCGATCGCCCGGTGTGAACTGCTGCACTGCGCTGCCGCAGGCAACGACGCGGCCGACACCCTCGATGCCTGCCAGCGCCGGCGCCGGCGGCGCGATCGGCATGTCGCCCGCGATATACAGCAAGTCGGCGATATGCACGGGTGCTGCCTCAACGGCCACGACGACCTCATCGGCCGCTGGCACACCGGTATCGATGTCCACCAGTTCCAGGGTTGTTAGTGGCGGGCCGTGGCGGCGGTACATGGCGGCGAGCATGACGCGAACTATAGCGCGGATTACCGCTACAATGCCGGCATGTCACAGCTAACAAGAAGTCGCCATGCGCATGTCTGCATTTTCTGCGGATCCGCGTCCGGCGCCCGGCCCGCCTATGCGGATTTCGCGCGGCGGCTGGGAGCCAGCCTGGCGGCCCGCCGCGCCGTGCTGGTGTATGGCGGCGCCAGCATCGGGCTGATGGGCATCGCCGCCGATGCCGCTCTGGTGGCCGGCGGCCAGGTCATCGGCATCCTGCCGGAATCGCTGCGCCAGCGCGAACTGGCGCACACCAAGCTAACAGAATTGCACATTACGCCGGACCTCGCGAGCCGCAAACTTGAAATGCTGGCGATCAGCGATGCTTTCATTTCCCTGCCGGGCGGCATCGGCACGCTGGATGAGCTGTTCGAAATCTGGACGCTGATGCAGCTGGGCGCGCGACGCCGGCCGATGGTGCTCGTGAATCAGGACGGCTATTACGCGCCGCTGCTCGAGTTCCTGGCCGGCAGCGTGCGCGAGGGCTTCCTGAGCCGCGACTCCTACGATTTGTTAGCGACCGCGTCGACGCCGGAAGAAGCCGTGACGCTGGCGCTGCAGAACATCGCGACGAACTAGCCGGCGCCAGCCGGCCTGGGCAAATTCAGTCGCTCCGCCAGTTCCGCGGGCAACTCCGCCAACCTGCTTTGCGCGTGCCGATAGCCGCTGGCGATGGCCTTGTCGAACGCTTTCCAGTTCAGCATGTCGATGTCATTGAGATCCGGTACCAGCAGCAGGTCCGTCTGGCCGCGCCGCGCCATGGTCGCAGCGGCGCTGTTGACCATGCCGGAACGCACCAGCACCTGAATAATGTTAGGGCGCCGCCGCCAGGTCCGCGCCCAGCTGCCGACGTGCCAGGCCGGCGGAATGTCCATGTCGTCGGTGTTCGATTGGAAGGCGGTGTCAGCCCCGACATCCACGCCGATGACCGGCCCGCGGCCGATCTCGCGCATGACATCCACAGGCAGGTTGTTCATCGTGCCGCCATCGACATGTACCTCGCCATTATCGGTGACCGGCGGCAGCACGCCCGGGATGGCCGCCGACGCCCGCGTCCATTTCCAGACGAGACCCGTGCGATGCACGGCATTGTGTCCCGTGGTCAGATTGGCCGAGACGCAGTAATAGGGCAGTGGCAGATCGGCAATGTCGGCGTCACCAAACTCGCCGCGCAACCGTTCGGTCACGCGCCGGCCTGCGGCCAGCGCGATGATCGGCAGCGTGTAGTCGCCTAACGGATTGCTGCTGACGAAAGTGCGGCGAAAGCGCGTCTGCATTTCATCGAGGGTCCATTCTGCGGCGACAGCGGCCGCGATGATCGCGCCGATGCTGGTGCCACCGACCATGTCGATCGGCACGCCCGCCTCCTGCAGCGCACGGACCACGCCGATGTGCGCAAAGCCGCGCGCCCCGCCGCCTGACATGACAACGCCGACCGCCCGGCCGGTCAGCAGACGCGAAATGCGCGCCACGTCGCACCCGGCACGCACGTGATGGTGCGGCAGTCCGAGGTGCGCCGCGCACCAGCGTGCGGCTGCTCCGGGCAGAATATTTTCCGTGTGCTGCAATACCAGCTCCGAGCGCTGCGACGCGGAACTGGCATTGCGGGTGTCCTGGATCGCTGCGAACGGGCCGGCCTCGCGCTCGGCGCGGGCTAACAACAAGAGCGTGTCGGCCTGGCGCACGCACAGTTTGCTCCACGGCGTCGCAGTCGGATCGGCAACGTAGACGACGTAGTCGTTTGCTGATTCGATGCGATAGAACCAGTGACTCGTGTGATCGGCGCCCCGCACGCTCCAGACCAGTTCGGTGCGGCCGAGTTGTCGCAGACAATTCACCAGCTCGATTGCAAAGCCTGCAACGTCGACGTCAATGCTCTGCGGCACCAGCGTGAACGTGCGCGAACCATGCACCTGCCGGCGCGGTGCGTCGGCATTGTTTTCCAGCCGGATGACGATGAGCTGCAGCATGCGCATCATCGCATCGGGATAATTCTTGAAGACCCGGTCAAAAGCTTCGCGCGACAGCCGGCCGAGTTCGGTATCGCGCAATGCAATGACGTTGTCAGTGCGCGAGTTGCCACTGATCAGGCCGATTTCGCCGACGGTCTCGCCGGCACTGATGCGCGCGACAAACCGCCGGCGGTTGACGTTCGATTGCGGCGCATAGGTACCGAGCCCCCCGGACAACACCAGGTACATGGCATCGGACCCTTCGCCCACAAGGTACAAAGGAGCGCCGCCAGGCAGCGACAGCCAGTCGAGCTCGGCCGCTATGGCATTGATGATATCGACGTTGAGTCCTGCAAAAAATTTGAGCCGCGCCAGCGTCAGCCGGATGTCACTGCGCGCGATGACTGACTCTTCGGGAACGTCGCCTTCCATACGCATGAATCCTAAACCTTGTCCACCCCGGAGACGCCGCGCTAATGCGCGATCTGTCACACTCACAACATGAGCGACGTCACAAACAGCGAGCGCGCGAAGAGCAAGTCGCTGAAACCCCTCAAGGCCCTGGTCCCGTACCTGATGCCCTACCGCGGGATCATGGTGGCCGCAGCCCTGGCTCTGCTGCTGGCCTCAGGCGCCATGCTGGCGCTGCCGATCGCGCTCAAGGGCCTGATCGACACCGGCATGAAGGCCGGCAGCGAGGGCACGATCGACAGCTATTTCATAGCGTTTCTCGGCGTCGCCGTGCTGTTCGGCGTGTTTGCGGCGCTGCGCTTTTACCTGGTCACCTGGCTCGGTGAGCGCGTCGTCGCCGACATTCGCGATCGTGTCTACCGGCGCGTCATCCGCATGGACCCGGCGTTTTTTGAAGTGACCCGTACCGGCGAAGTACTGTCGCGCCTGACCACCGACACCACGCTGGTGCAATCGATCGCCGGCGTCGGACTGTCCATCACGCTGCGCTCGGTGGTCAACCTGATCGGTTCGCTGGCCTTGTTAGCTTATACGAATGCCCGCTTGTTAGGGTTCACGGTCATAGGTCTGGTGTTCGTGATCGTGCCGGTGCTGGTGCTGGGTCGCAGGTTGCGCAAACTGTCGCGCAAGTCGCAGGACCGGATCGCGGACACCAGCGGTCTGGCCGGAGAAACCTTGAACGCGATCCAGACAGTGCAGGCATTCACCCTCGAGGAATTGCACAGCCAGCGCTACCAGGATGCCGTCGAGGAGTCGTTCAAGGTTGCGGTCGCACGCACCAAGGTGCGCGCCTGGCTGACGGCGCTCGCCACCATGCTGATCTTCGGCGCGATCACGGTGGTGCTGTGGTTCGGTGCGCGCCAGGTGCTGGCCGGCCACATGAGCTCGGGACAGCTGGGCCAGTTCCTGCTGTTAGCTGTCTACTGTGGCACGTCCGCAGCTTCGCTTAGCGAGATGTGGAGCGAGGTGCAGCGTGCGGCCGGCGCCATGGAACGGCTGGTAGAGCTCGAACACGCGGAACCGAAAATAGTGGCGCCGGTGGCGCCGCGCGTGTTTCCCGGGCGCAGTGGCTCGCAGCCCCTGGGTCGAATCGAATTTGACCATGTCAGCTTCCGCTACCCGTCGCGACCTGATGCAGCGGCCCTGTCCGATTTTTCGCTGATTATCGAGCCCGGCGAAACGGTGGCGTTCGTCGGCCCTTCGGGCGCCGGCAAAAGCACGACGTTTCAGCTGCTGTTGCGGTTCTATGATCCGCTGGCCGGCCGCGTGCTGATCGATGGCGTCGACGTTGCGAGCGCAGATCCGCTGGCGGTGCGCGGCCGCATAGGCCTGGTGCCGCAGGAAACGGTGTTGTTCGGCACCAGCGCGCGCGAAAATATCCGCTATGGTCGCCCGGCTGCGGGCGATGCGGATATCGAGCAGGCGGCGTTTGCCGCTGCCGCCGATGAATTCATCCGCGAGCTGCCGCAAGGCTATGACACCTTTCTCGGCGAGCGCGGTACGCGTCTGTCAGGCGGCCAGCGCCAGCGCATCGCCATCGCGCGTGCAATTCTCAAGGATCCGCCCATCCTGCTGCTGGACGAGGCGACCAGTTCACTCGACGCCGAAAGCGAACGACTGGTACAGCACGCGCTTGAGGATCTGATGCAGAACCGCACCACGATCATTATTGCGCACCGGCTGGCGACAGTACTGAAGGCGGACCGGATCGTGGTTCTGGATGAAGGTCGCATCGTGGCGATTGGCCGCCACGAAGTGCTGTTGCAATCGAATGAACTGTACGCGCGCCTCGCCGCGCTGCAGTTCACGGACACTACTGCGCCGGCCTGACGCCGGTGCTCTGTTTGGGCGCCGTGCCGCGGCGCAAATAAAACTCGAAAGCGTCATCGCGACGACCCGACATGTAGGGCACCATGTAGAGAATCGCCATGCCCTCGAGTACCCGTGCATGCCGCAGCGGCCCAAGATCGATCGATTCAAATCCCATCGCTTGCACAAGCTGCGCGACTTTCGCCTTGGCATCGGCATCGTCCCCGGCCAGTGGAATCGTGACCACGCCCCCGACGACCGCGGGGTTGGCGATCACATGAGATCCGACGGCGTTGAAAGCCTTGACGATGCGCGCCTTCGGTTGCCATACCTGGATGTGTTCGGCAGCCGACGTATCGACTGCGAGTTCCATTTGTTTGTCAGCGCCGGTGCGCAGCGCGTTTACCGGATCGATGACAATCTTGCCGGCAAGGTCCAACCCGCGCAGTGTCGCTTCGGTCGCTGACCAGGGCAACGCCAGGACCACGATATCGGCGCGCCGCGCCGCCTCGGCCGCGGATACTGCCACGGCGTTTGGTCCGGAGCGGGCGACCAGCGCCTTGACATCAGCGCGGCCGGGATTGCGCGAGCCGTACACGACGTGATAGCCAAGCCGGGAGAATTGCGCACCAAACGCGCCGCCCATGCGACCCGTGCCAAGGATCGCCACGGTCTCGGCAGCCCAGGCGGTACCCGCCAGCGTCCAGACCGCCAGCAGCGCGCCGGCTAACAAACGCGGCCGCATCACAGGACCACCCCACCATCGACGTCGATGCAGCGTGCGGTGAAGAAGTCGTTCTCGGCTATGAAGATCGCCGTGTTAGCAATTTCCGACGCCTCGCCAAGACGCCGCAGCGGCACGATCGACAACATCTTGTCCAGCACTTCGGGCCGCATGGCCGACAGGATTTCGGTTCGCGTGAACCCGGGCGCGATGGCGCCGGTGCGGATATTGAAGCGCGCAAGTTCCTTGCCCCAGACTTCGGCGATCGCCGCGACACCAGCCTTGGTGGCGCTGTAGTTGGTTTGCCCCGCATTGCCATGGCGCGACACACTCGAGATGTTGATGATCACGCCGCCCTTGCCGAACTTGATCATCCGTTCCGCCGCCTCACGGCCGCAGAGGAATACGCCGGTCATATTGACGTCGACGACCAGCTGCCAGTTCTCGAGCGTCATCTTGCCGACGATCGCGCCGTCCTTGACCTTCACTAACAAACCGTCGCGCGTGATGCCGGCGTTGTTGATCAACACGTCCAGCGAGCCGAAATCCTTCACGACCGCGTCCATCGCGGCGATCACATCGGCTTCCTTGGAGACATTCATGAGGTAGCTGCGCGCGTTGACGCCTTTGGCTTTGCAGTCGGCCACGGTCTGCTCCAGATCGGCCTGGTTGAGATCGCATGCCGCGATGTTGGCGCCCTTGGCGGCAAAACTGCTGGCCATCTGCCGCCCGATACCGCGCCCGCCGCCGGTTACTACCACTGTCTTGCCCTGCAATTGCATGATCGCCGCGCCTCGTTGTGCCGATGTTTGGGAGGCGGCGATTTTGGCGGGTTGCGCCGGATAAATAAAGGTGTTACTGAGCGGCTATGCTTACGATAACGGCCGCCAGCGCGGCAGACCTGCCGCTGATTCAATCATTGATTCACGACCTTGCGACCTATGAACGCCTCGCCCATGAAGCCATCGCGACCCGCGAGGACCTCGGCGCCGCGCTCTTCAGCGTCACGCCGCGGGTCTTCTGCGAAATCGCCCGCTGGCACGGCGAGCCCGCCGGCATGGCGATCTGGTTCTACAATTTCTCGACCTTCCGTGGTCGGCATGGCCTTTATCTCGAAGACCTGTTCGTCAAGCCGGCGCACCGTGGCCACGGTATCGGTGCAGGGCTGCTTAAACACCTGGCCGCGCGCTGCATCCGCGAGGGCCTCGGGCGATTCGAGTGGTCGGTTCTCGACTGGAACGAACCGGCAATCAGATTCTATCGTTCGCTGGGTGCCAAACCGATGCAGGAATGGACCGTGTGGCGCATGGATGGCGAGGCCTTGCAGCAACTGGCAGTCAGACCACAAAGACGTTAGGCGGAACCGTGTGAATCGGCTCGCTGCCTTCCCGGGTGA
This sequence comes from Gammaproteobacteria bacterium, assembly GCA_031382085.1. Classification (GTDB taxonomy): domain Bacteria; phylum Pseudomonadota; class Gammaproteobacteria; order Steroidobacterales; family Steroidobacteraceae; genus UBA964. The sequence continues at coordinate 135,255 of JANMYM010000012.1, read as the reverse complement.
TCAGCGACAGGTCCTCGAGGTGCGAGCTGCCGCCGACGCCGGCGTGGCCTAACGGACAGTCGACCGAGAGCACCATGCCCTCTTCGAGAACCAAGGGCTCGAGTGCCTGCGGCTCCGCGACGGTCTGCATCGGCATGTCGGTGTGATAGAGACCCACGCAGTGCGGGGTGAAGCTGATATTGAAATCGCCACCCTGACGCTTGATGGACTCCTTGCCGATACGCTGGATCTCCGTGAATCGCAAGCCCGGACGCAGCGCACCACGCACGTCGGCCCAGGCGCGATTGGTCATCGCAACGACCTGCTGCATTTTCGCGCTCGGCTCGCCGATGAAAATCGAACGGGAAAAATCGCCGTGATAAAACCTCAGGCTGCTGACGCAGTCGATTGCAAAGCACTGCCCTTCGCGCAGTTCGGCGTTCATGACTTCCGAAGATGACTGGTCGATGACCATGAACAGTGGCATCAGGCCACGTGCCGCCGCTTCGGAAAAATAGCGCGCGCGCAAAGCCCGCGTCGTGCCGGCGCTGCGCGCCGATTTTGCCGCGACGATCGCCGCATCGACATTGAGTTGCGCACCGATACGCATCAACTGGATTTCGCGCGGTGATTTCACCATGCGGATGCGGCGCAACAGGTTGTCGCCCGGCACACAGCGCGCGCCGAGTCCGCGCGCGCCGATCATCACCGCGACATCCGGATGGTCACAGGCGAGGCGCGCATTGTCGAGACGTAGTTCACGCAGCGCGCGGCGCAGCGCCCAGTCCATGCCCGGCGAAACTCCGCGCACCGAGGCTGCCGCGGCACGGCGACGCTGCTCGCGCGGTGACACCAGATCCGGATTCAGAATCGGATATACGCCGGTCGGTACCGCGGCAGGTTCGCCATCGGGCCCCGGACTCGAGCCGTCCGTGGCGGGTGACGTATACGTGAACACGACACGGTCGCCGGCCGGCGTCTCATCGGAGTGCACGTAATAGTGCAGGAACCCCGGCATGATCACCGCCAGCGGACGGGCCGGATCAAGCGGAAAAATAGCGAGCGCGGCATTGCCGTGGCCCATGCGGTCATGTTGTGGCCAGTGGCCGCTCAGATGAAAAATGTTAGGCGCGAGCATTGCGATGATGGCGTCGACGCCGGCGGCTGCCATTTTTTCGCGCGCCCGCTGCGCATTGACCAGTGTGCCTTCACGCAGGAAGGACAAGTCCGGCGGGACAACGTTGTTCGCAGCCAGCGAGCCGCCGCACTGAGGGGTCCTGGCTGCCGCGGCGCCCGAAATTATGGCCGCACCCGAATAGCCCAATAGTTCCCGGCGTTTCATATCGGGCACAATACACCCGGCCTCGGGATTCTGCCCAGCGACAAGGGGAAAAACATGAAGCGACGGGATATGCTGCAGGGCAGCGCTGCACTCGGCCTGGTCATGGCCACGGCCAGCGCCGCGCTGGATCTCAGCGGCGAGCTGCTGCGCCGCTATCGAAAATTGCGATTTGCGATGCATGAGGACGTGTTTTTCTGGTGGCTGCGCGGCACCAAGTTCGGCGTGGTCGATTCGCGCGTGACGCCGCTCTACAACATGGAGATTGCCTCGATCTTCCGCTGCCAGGCTGGCGCCGGGGATGAATTCAGCGTCACCAGCCTGGAACTGGTCTACAACACCGACCTCAAAACCGGCCAGCCCCTAACACAGTGGCGCAATCCCTATACGGAGGAAACGGTGGCCATGCGCCCGGCGGACCCGGTCGGGCCGGTCAGCGTGCCGTACCGTGCGAGCGGACCGGAATTGCCGACCTCGCTGCCGGGCGCGAGCCTGCGCCATCAGCACCATACGGAATTCCTCGACGGTGATGGCGACACGCAGATCCTGCGCGACGAAAGTGTCGCCGTGGTGACCCGTCTCGGCACGCAGGCGCCCGATTTTGTCGTAACCGATCTTTCCACCTATCAGGCCTCAAAGCGCGACCTGGCTAACAAGCGACTGCAGGCGCCGGCCGCCAGTGTTGCTTTCACGGCCGTTTCAAACTGGCAACTGTGGATGAAAATGGGCGACCGGCCCGGCAGCCTGCTGTCGCGAGCGGTGGGCCGCAAGGTCGCGCGCCTCGCCGACTGCCCGAAACCCTACCTCGACCTGTTGGCGCGGTTGCACCCCGAGATCCTGCGCGATCCGGCCGCCGCCTTGATGCGGCCCGCGGCGAAATTTGAACGTTAGCAAAGGCATCACAGATGAACCGCAATCTACAGACAATTTTCCTGGTGTGCGTTGTTGCGATGTGGTGGCTGTTCGGATCGGCACTGTCAGCCGGCAGCTGGACCCGCGATCAATGGCTCATGCTGATCATCGCGCATATTGCCTGTCTGGTGGTTTTCTATCGCTTCGCCTACATTTTTTCCTACGGCTACGGCCTCAGCATGCTGTGCGTCTCGTTGTGGCTGATGTTCCAGTTCCGCAACCTGCCGGCACTGCTGGTGGGGGGGCTGTGCGCCGCTTACGGACTGAGGCTCTGGCAGTTTGTGTTTGCGCGGCATCGTGCGCGTGCCGCGCGCGGCGATCCAGACACCAATCTGCAGCTGCACCAGCGCACACCGCTGGTCGCCCGAGTCTTCATCTGGATCATGGTCAGCTGGCTGATGACATTCATGGGCATGACCACCTGGCTGGTCGGCACGCGCGCTGCCATGACGCCGTGGATCATCAGCGGCGCCATGCTCATGCTGCTGGGTCTCGCCATGGAATCGATCGCCGACAATCAGAAGCAATTCGCCAAAGCGGCGGCGCCGGAGCGCTGGGTGGACAGCGGGCTGTTCACGCGCATTCGCCAGGCCAACTATGCCGGCGAAATCCTGTTCCAGATCGGTCTCATGTTAGCTGGCACGGGCGCCGCAGTGTCGGCGCGCGAATACCTGCTGGTATGGGTCGCGCCGCTTTACGTCATCATGCTGATGTTGTTCCAGGCCATGATGCTGGACCAAAAACAGAAGACTCGTTACAGCAATGCACCGGAGTATCTTGCCTGGCGTGAGCGCAGCGGCAGTCTGCTGCCGTTTGCATGAGCTGCATGATCCGCGATCTTGGCAGCGTCACGCGTTGCGCTGCCTGACACGAGCGCGCCGTGGTCCGGGGAAAAAAGCGTTCGTGCGGCGAATGTATTCCGCATAACCCGGGCGGCGCTGGCCGATTTCCTTCTCCAGCAGCCTGACACCCGACACCTTGAGCAGCAGAAAGGAAATCAACAGCGGACCGAAGATGGTCCACCATGCTCCGGCCGCCAAAGCTGACAAATAGAAGCCCCACCAGATACAGAATTCGCCGAAATAATTCGGATGGCGGGTCAGGCCCCAGAGTCCAAGGTCCATGACCTTGCCGCTGTTGGCCGCATCTGCCTTGAAACGCGACAACTGCCAGTCGCCGACTGCCTCGAAGATCAAGCCGACTGCAAACACAACAACTCCGAGCCCGTCCAGCCAACCGAGCGGCGTCTGCCCGGCGATCGCCCCTAACAAAGGCTGCGAGACGATCGCGGCGAGAGCCGCCTGCAACATAAATACCAGGTAGAGACTCTTGAATGTGAATCCTGGATCGTTGCGCCTGCGAATGGCCTGGTAGCGGCGATCCTCAGGCTCGCCCCAATTGCGCGCGCCGATGTAGATCGCCAGACGCAATGCCCACAGCGCCACGAGCGCCATGATCCAGGGCTGGCGCGGGCCAGCGTCCACAGCGCGCGAATACACCGCCGCGCCAAGCAGAAACATCAGCGACCAGAGCACATCGACAACAGCGACATTTTTTTTCCAGACACTGACCAGCCAGGTCAGGACTGCGGCAACCGCCATTGCGGTAAAGCCGGCCAGCGCTGCATTCAGGTAATTCATATGCTTGCCTCGGTAGGAAGCGCCTAACTTACAATGAGCCATGAATGCGAACCACCGATTCCTGAGCCTCGTGTCCGTTCTCCTGGTGTGCGGAGCCTGCAGTCCTCTGGCGGCCGCGCCACGCGCGATCGACCTGGAAGCGCTGCGCGGTCGACTGATCGGCTTCTATCGCGGCACCGCACCCGATCCGGCCAGGCCCGGAAGTACGATCGAGGTGTATCACAAGATCGTCGAAGTCGCGGCGCCGCAACTCGGCGATGCCGTCGTTTATCACCAGATCGCGCGTGACAGTTTTGATTCAGCCCAGCCGCTGCTGCAGAAGTTCTACGTGTTCGACGCCAAGCCGCCGGCGTCCGGCGTGCTGGACGTGGTGGTTTATGCCGTCAAGCCGCGCAGTCTGCCGGGAAATCTCGAGCAGCTGCCCCATGAGCTGGCGCAGCTGACGCCGTCGCGCCTGCAGGCATTCCCGGCCAGCTGCGCGCTCGTCTGGCGCATGGGCGTGGCTGCGGATACCTGGATCGCGACGCCGGCGTCACCACGCTGCCGTTATCGCAGCGAGACGCTGCGGCGCGTGATCGTTCCCGAATTCCGTTACCAACTGACATCCGATTCCTTGTCCATGCGCGACGTGCTGCGCGACACCCAGGGCAAGGCGCTGTTCGGCGATGCAGGCACGCTGGTGGCACGCCGTGTACCGGCTAACACCGCGAGTACGATCGTTGCACTGTCGCGACGCGCGGAATGGCGCGCACTGGACCCGCAGCGGCTGCTGCAGATGGAACTGGAGTCTGGCGCGACCGTCCGCATTGAACTCGCGCCCGAGCTCGCGCCGCGCGCGGTCGCAAACATCCGTACCCTGGTCCGTGAAAAGTACTTCGACGGTCTCGCCATCAACCGGGTGCAGGACAATTTCGTCGTGCAATGGGGCGATCCTGACAACACCCGGTCGTTAGGTTCCGCCAGCCGCACCCTGCCTGAGGAATTCAGCCGCGACTGGCCGGCGTCGTTAGCCGTGACGCTGCTGCCTGACCCGGACGCCTACGCCCCGCAAGCAGGATTTCTGGCCGGCATACCGGTCGCCGGCGATCGCACCAGCGGCCGCATCTGGGGTGCGCATTGCTATGCCAGCGTGGGGGTCGGCCGTGACAATGACGAAAATTCAGGCAACGGCGGCGAACTGTACGTTGTCATCGGCCATGCGCCGCGGCAGCTCGATCGCAACGTCAGCATCGTCGGCCGTGTGGTACAGGGTATGGAGACACTGAGCGGGCTGCGCCGCGGCAGCGGCGCATCTGGATTCTACGAAACGCCAGCCGAGCGGCACGGCATCCGCAGTGTTCGCGTGATGGCCGATCTGCCATCGAAGCAGCAAACGCAGCTGCAGGCACTGCGAACCGACAGCGCGAGCTTCGCGGCGCTCATCGAGGCACGGCGTAATCGCCGCGACGATTGGTACAAGTTGCCCGCGGGCCATGTCGACCTTTGCAATGTCCCGCTGCCGGTCCGCGAAGGGCTCTAGGACCGGAGTGTAGAATTCGCCATGGGTCGAATATTTGAAGTCCGCAAGCATGCGATGTTCGCGCGCTGGAATCGCATGGCGAAGCAGTTCGCACGCATCGCCAAGGACATCAACATGGCCGTCAAGGCGGGCGGCGGCGATCCGGCCTCCAATCCCATCCTGCGTCGTATCATGCAGAATGCGCGCGCTGTCAACATGCCCAAGGACAAGGTTGAGGCCGCGATCAAACGCGCGTTAGGCAAGGACGCAACCAATTACGCCACTGTCATTTATGAGGCCTATGCGCCCCACGGTGTGGCGCTGATTATCGAAACCGCAACCGACAACCCAACCCGCACGGTCGCGAACGTGCGCAGTACCGTTAGCAAGGGCGGCGGCAACCTCGGCACGACCGGCAGTGTCGCTTTCAATTTCAAACGCATGGGGGTTTTTCGTCTCGACCCGACCGTTATCGATCATGACGAGCTCGAGCTGTACCTGATGGATCATGGTCTCGATGAAATGGGCGAATCGACCGGTGAAAAATCTGAACCGCAACTCGTGATCCGCTGCGCCTTCGACGATTTCGGCACGCTGCAGGCCGCACTCGAAGCGCGCAAGCTGGCGCCGCTGTCGGCTGAACACGAGTACGTTTGTACCGCGCCGACCGAATTGCCGGAAGATCAGGCGCGTGAAGTGCTCGAGCTGATCGACAAACTGGAGCAGGAAGACGACGTGCAGCGCGTGTTTCACACGCTGGCCTGATCGAGCTAGTTGAACCCGGCGCGCGGCAGCTCCTGATGCAGTTCGTAGGTCATCATTCCGAGAAAAGCTAACAACGCCAGGTACACGAGTGCATATTGCGCGCGTGTCTCGAGCGGCACGTCGTAGTAGCGCTCGTGTTCCGCCGTGCCACCGCGCCAGGCCTTGAGCATGGACGGCGCCGCCAGCAGCGCAATAATGATGAATATCGGGCTGGGGTTGTAGAAAAAAAGCGCAATCAGTACCGGCACGCCCAGATACCAGATCTTCGGCGAAATGGCACCGGTCACGCGCCCGCCATCAAAGGGCAGCACCGGTACCAGGTTGATCAGGTTGAGAAAAAAACCCGAGTAACTGATTGCTAACAACAATGGGCTGTCGAAATTCCGCGCCAGGAAAAAACAGGCCAACGCGCCGAACGTACCGACCACCGGACCGGCGAGGCCGATATACGCTTCCTGCTGCGCGTTGACCGGCTGGTCCTTGAGTTGAATCCAGGCCCCAACGAAGGGAATGAAAGTCGGCGCGCCCACATCCAGGCCTTCCTTTTTGGCGGCCAGGTAATGGCCCATCTCGTGGACAAACATCAGCGCGACAAACCCGGCCGCGTAGCGCCAGCCAAAAAGAAACGAGTATGCAAAAACTGACAGCAGCATGGTGCCGCCTGTCATCAGAACCTTGCTGAACTTGACAGCGCCGAGCAGCAGCAGCAGGAATTTCATGCGCGGTTCTGGTCGTTGTTGTTGCGCCCTTTAAACCACTTGGCAGCAGCGGCGCCCGCTGCGGCAACCGCGACGAATATCACCTTGCCAAATTTCACCAACATGAGCCCCAGCGTAGCTAACAGACCCAGTTTCTTGGCGGCGACACCAGCTACCAGAGCCGCAAGACCGTAGGCGGCGACCTTGTCAGTCGAGCTGTTGAAGTCCTGGTAGCGCTTGCCGTCGTTGAACCGCAGCGCCGCCAGCAACCTGCGGGCATCCGGCTTGTCGGTGGCCACGCTTTTGACACTGGTTACCAGGTTCAACGAAATATAGCCGTCGCGACCCAAAAGATAGGTGTTGTAATTGATGCCGGGGTCCGGATCGTTGCCACCTTTGGTGCGTGATTCCGCCGACCAGATCAGCCGGTGAGCGGTCGAATCGTAATTGGGTTTCTCGACCCAGCGAGTCACTTCAATGGGCGCGATGCCCAGTTTTTGCCGCTGCTCGTTGCCCGCTGCGGTACCGTCCTTCAGGGACTGCAGCAATTCATCCGCGTGCCAGTCCCTGGCGTCGTCATCCTTGATGTAACCGGCGTCCTCGAAGTCCAGGCTAACAAACCAGTTGGCGTCCTCGCGCCCGAGCGGAAATATCAGCCCGAGAAACCGGCTGTCTACGCTGTTGCCCATCGCCCGCATCAAGTCGGTCGCTTCCTTGACAGGGACAAAGACATAAGCTTCCGGCAGCTGCAGCTTCGCCTGGTCGCGGAAACTAAGGGCCACCGGGCCGTGTTGCATGGCGCTGCGCGCCGCGTTCCAGGCCAATTCGCCGGGGTTCAGTGCTGGCGCAGGCGCGGGAGCTGCCGGCGGGGTTGGTGTCACATCGTCGCCATAAACCGCGGCTAGCGACAGCAGGCCGAACAACAGGCCGGTGGCCGCCACGGCGACCATTCGCAAGCATTTCGCTTGGCTCGACATCAGGATGCTCCGGTGTTGCTATTCTTGCATCGTAAACAGGAACCATCCACTTTCAAACTACCAAAGTCAACTTATGAGACCGCGCCTGCCCTGCATCCTGGTCACGCTGTTGCTGGCGATTACAGCGTGCGCCACCAAGCCCGCACCGGTTGCGGCGCCAGCGTACCGCGCCGCGATCCCGAGCGGCCTGCACTGGTACCTAACAGCCGCGGAAAAAAGTGCCGTTTATGAGCAGGTATATAAACTGGCGGGCGATCGCATCGCGCAACTCGCGGTGAACCAGGCGCGCGGCAGCTGGGCTGTCATTGCGGACGCCGACGAAACCCTGCTTGATAACGTGGAGTACCAGCTGATGCTGGCGCACAGCGGCCAGACGTACAGCGAGGCCACCTGGCAGCCGTGGGTGCGGCTGCGCCATTCGGTTGCGACGCCCGGCAGCCGGGCTTTCGTCGAACGCGTGTTAGCTGCGGGCGGACTGGTCGTTGTGGTCACCAATCGCGCTGAGGCGATCTGCGAGGACACTCGCGCCAACTTGCGCAGTGAGAACCTGCGCGTCGCCGCGGTGTTATGTGCGCCCCAGGATCCGGCGACCGGCAAGTTGCTGCAAGACAAGAATCCACGCTTTGCAGCGCTGCAGAACGGCACTGCGGTCGCAGGGCTGCCCGCACTGCATGTGCTCGCCTGGGTCGGCGACAACATCAAGGACTTCCCGGGGCGCTCACAGACGAATTCGATGCCGCTCGCGGATTTTGGCGAACATCTTTTTATATTGCCGAATCCGATGTATGGATCCTGGGAGGCGAACCCCGTCCCTTAGCGAAGCTCAGCGCGCGCGCCGACGGCGAACCAGCGTGATCCCTAACAAGGCAATTGCCAGGAGAGCGAGGCTGCCTGGCTCGGGAACCGATGTGGTGGCCGTGCCTGGCTCGGACACATTGGTATCGAGGGGCATCGGCGTGTTCAGCAACTCGGTGGTCGGCGCCGACAGCGGCGAATCGGAGCTTTCCTGCGCTGGCAGACTCGTGATGCCGCCGTCAGGCAATCCACCGCCGCCTCCCGGAGTCGTCAGGCTGGACAGGTACGAGCTCCCCGGCAGATCCCCGCTCGCAGGACCGACAGCGGCGCCGATGACGGGCGCTGCCATCGGGTCAAACTGCAACCCAAGCATCGTCTCACCCTCAAGTTCGGTCAGCGTTGACAGCAACGCCAGCCGTGGCGCCGGGCTGCCGGCCTTCGTGATGTCCGCGGTCATTTCCTCATCACAAGGTTGTCGCATCGCCTGTTCGCGTGAAGCCTTGAGTTGGGTTCGCGGAGCCGGCCGGCCCGGAATGAGGGCCAGTATCGGCTCCTCGTCCGCAAAGTCACAGCCGTCAACCAGGATCACTTCAGGTTCGGCTGCACCGCCTCCTGGCGATCGGACCGCCGGCCCCTGCGCCGCGGGCTCAAGCACCGGCCCGCGACTCTGGCCCTTCGGCACGAATTCGAGGCGGTAGTGCTGGGAGAAAAATCCTGCGCCGCCAACGCCCAGCCCTGCTAACAAAAGCAACGATACGAGTGCGGACTTGTGGTCGCGATGATCATGGCGAGGTGAATTGCTGGCGGACATGCGCGTCAAAGCTCGGCCGTTTGTTTGCAGCGCCTGTCAGGCATCGGAATGGGTGCCTGCGGATCGGCCTGCCGCAGCTGCTGTCGCAGCGAGCGGCTGGGCGACTTGAGGGCGTTCATCGCCCTTGTGGTCCTGGCACAGGCGACGCGCACGACTATCGGCGCAGGCTTGGCAATGTCGCCAGACTGGGCAGCGTCGGCTGAGCTGTTGCTGTTTTCCGAGCCAGCCACCGCCTCGAGGCCGTGCCCTTGCGCGTCCACGCGCACCAGGCGCACGACGTAGTTCTTGTTAACGTAATGAACCGCGCCACCGAGAGCCAAAATCCCCAGTGACATCAGGGCTGCCGCCCTGAACTTGTTGCGGTCGGTCTGCAGAGTCATCTAACCACACCCAAAACCCGGCTGCGTCGAGCCGTACCCAGGAACATGCAGGATCGATGCCAGTTTTGCTAAGTATTTGATTTTCTGGCAAATAGTGACGGACATAATGTGGCGCGAATAGAAAATGGAAAATTTTCCGACGTGGTCCGGTTCACATTAGCAGCCGCTGGCTGAATTGGTGCTGTACGGGTGTTTTTGCGGCGGCCGTTTAGCGGCAGGCGGCGACGCCCTATTCGAGGTGGAAGCGGTGCAGTAGCCGATGCGCGAGCGGTGCAAAGACCAGCGCGGCAGCTGCGAGGAAGACCACGCCGCTGTAGAGCGCGTAACACATCGCAAATACTTTTCCGCCATCCGTGTGCAGGACATCAACCGGGCCCATGCCGCCAAGAATCATCGCGGCATTCAGCGCGGCGTCCAGCCAACCGAGCCCTTCGAATTCGTGGTAGCCGACGATGCCGATTGTCCACGAGACACCGACCAGCGCTACGGCGACGAGCACATTGAGCAGCACCCGCCTGACAAAAACCTCGCGGCTGGCGAGCTTATGGGTGCGAGGTTCGAACATTGCAATCGCCTCGATCAGAATTCCGGAGCCGGGGTCATCTTACGTCGGGCCGGCGCGTAGAACGGCCCTGCCACCACACGACAGCGCGCCATCTTGCGGTTCCACTGCAGTTCTTTCTGGTAGTAGATGTCGACCCACAATTCGTCGTCGGCCCGGCCCCAGGGCGTCTCAACCGAGGCAAGGGCAACGCTGGCCTTGACCGCCGGCGACCAGACGTACGAAGTCACCACGCCAACGACCTTTTGCCGGCCGTTGTATACAAAGGCATCCTTGGCCACCTTGTTGCCTTCGACATCCAGTCGCAGCAGGCGATAGCGCGATCCCTGCGCCTGCTCGCGCAGCAGCGCGCCGCGGCCGGTAAAATTCGGCTTGCTGAAATCGACCAGCCACGCGAGATCCAGCTCGAACGGCGAGCGCGTGCGGCCCGGACGAACAGCGCGATCCGCCGGCAGAAAATCGACCCCTGCCTGGATGAACCCGGCTTCGACGCGGCTCATTTCCAGCGCGAGCGTGCCCATGGGCTTGATGCCCACCGCACTGCCCGCTTCGAACAACCGGTCCCACAATTCCAACGCCTGCCCAGGCTCGATCCAGAGTTCGTAACCCAGGTCGCCGGTGAACCCGGTGCGCGACACCTGCAGCTGCGTGCCCGCGAAGGGAAAACTGCGCATGCCGAACGGCGGCAGCGTTTCAATGCCTGTCAGGCCCAGGCATTTCAGCGCGGCGCAACTGGTCGGCCCCTGCAATGCTAACGCCGCGACCTCGGTGGTTTCTTCGTGAATCCGGACATCGAATCCCAGCGCTGAATCCTGCAGCCAGTCGAGCTGGCGTTCCTGCGAACAAAGCCGATACACGCCCGCGTCGAGGTGAAAAATCGTGCCATCGTCAATGACCTGCCCTGCATCGTCGCACCAGACCGTGTAACCGACGCGGCCCGGCTTGATCTTGGCAACATCACGCGTAACCAGGCGATTCATGAACGCCAGCGCATCCGGCCCGTCGATCCGATGCTTGGTCATCGGCGAGAGATCGAAGACGGTGCAGGCGTTGCGCAGTGCGGTGTATTCCAGTGACACGTCCGTATAGGCATCGGCAACCGTGCAATCCTTCCATCGATGCCACAGGTTGAGCTTGTTAGCGGCCGAGGTGCGCGGATGGAACGGCGTCGGATACACCGCGTGCTGGTAATGCTCACGCGTCATCATGGCGCGGCCTCCCGTGCTAACAACTGCGCCGCGGCAAGCCGCCCGGACGTGCCCAGCACGCCGCCGCCCGGATGCGTACCGGCGCTGCACAAGTAAAGCCCGCCGACCGGCGTGGCGTATTGCGCGGCGCCCGGCACCGGGCGCAGCATCAGGTACTGATCCAGCGCGAGCTCGCCGTGATGCCAGTGACCGCCGGTGATGCCGACGCGCCCGGCGATATCGGCCGGTGTCAGCAGTTCGGCGTGCAGAATCGATGCCCGCAAGCCGGGCCAATGGCGCGACAGGGTCTCGAGACAGGTTTCCAGAAACCGGCTGCGTGCCGCTGGCCAGCCGGCCGCAAGGTTATGCGGTGCGTACTGCACGATGGCTGACAACACGTGCTGGCCCGCAGGCGCCATCGAGGCATCGTGGACCGACGGCAGATGGACTTCCATGACCGGCTGCGGCGAATATTCGCCATATTTCGCCGGATTAAACGCACGCTCGACATAGTCGGCGTCGGGTGCGATCAGCAGACGCTGTCCCAGATCCTGCGTTTTCAGCCCATGAAACTCCGGCGCTCGCGACAATGCCAGGTGCAGCTTCGCGGCCGTGCCGGTGGCGCGCACGTGCTGCACGCGGCGCGCGAATTCGGCTTCAAGGTGCCGCGCACCTAACAACCCGAGCAGCGTCTGCTGCGGGTCCAGCGCCGAGACGACTGCACTGCAGGCGAGCGTTTCGCCGGACGCCAGCCGCATGCCGCTGACCCGCCCTGCGACGACTTCGAATCCTGCCACCTTCGCCTGGCAACGAATCTCGGCGCCAGCGGCGGTAGCGGCGTGCGCCAGGGCGGCGGACAGCGCACCCATGCCACCTTGCGGCACGGCATAGGAACCGCCGCCCGCGGCGCGGTGCAGGCTGGTGAAAACCGTGCCACCGGACCTGGGCCCGGCCCGGGCTCCTAACACCGCATCGAGTGCCAGCGCGCCCTTGACACGCGCATTGGTGAAATATTCATTCAGCCAGTCGTCGACACTCATCGTCGCCACACGCAGCAACTCGCGCATCTCCTTGCGGCCGAGCCGCCGCACGGACCATCCCAGCTTCCCGACCGGCAGCGCGTCACGCCAGCCATGCAGCGCCAGCCTTGGTGGCGGCGCCGCATGCCAGCTGGCTAACACGGCGGCGAAGCGGCGCCGCGCGGCGATAAATCTCCGGAAGGCGTCGCGATCCGCGGCGGCGAGACCGGCGCCGCTGACGCTGTCGCCTTCGAACACCAACGCCTCCGCCGCGGGATGCAGTGCCACCGAGCGCAGATTCTGCTGCGCCAAGACCAGGCCGTGCTGTGTCAGGTTCAGATCGCCCGCGACCTGCGCGTCCAGGCCATATAACAAATGCGCAATCGACGAGACCTTGAAGCCGGTATGGAACTCATGCGTGGCGGCGCAACCGCCAGCACGGGCGGCGGCCTCCAGTACCAGCACCCGCCGCCCCGCACGCGCGAGATACGCCGCGCAGACCAGTCCGTTGTGGCCACCACCAACGACAATGATGGGCGCGCGCTCAGTCATCGCTCCACCCTTCGGGCACGCCCTCGGGCTGCCCCATATCGAGCAGCACTTCGCGCGCTGCGTTAGCACCAGGCGCCGCCATCACCCCACCCCCGGGATGCGTCGCGGAACCGCACAGGTAAAGCCCGCGCAGCGGTCCGCGATATTGCGCAAATCCCGGGAAAGGCCGATTGAAGAACAACTGGTCGATGGTCAGCTCACCCTGGAAAATATTGCCCTCGGTGAGTCCGACCTCGTTTTCCAGTTCCAGCGGCGTGCGTACTTCGGCGTGCAGCACCAGCTTGCGGAATCCCGGACTCTGCGTTTCGATCTGGTCGAACACGGTGTCGCGAAAGGCATCACGATCCGCCTGCGTCCAGTCGCGTCCCTGCACCTTCGGCGGCACGTACTGCACGAACACCGACATGTAATGCTTGCCGGCCGGTGTCATGGTCGGATCAGTCATCGACGGGATCAGCAGATCCAGATAGGGATCGCGTGACCAGCGTCCGTCCTTCCAGTCATCGTAGGCGCGCTCGAAACGCGCCATGGAATCAAGAAAATGCAAGTCGCCACAGTGCAGAGGATGATTTCTGCCTAACGCCGGGAATTCCGGCAAGCCATCGAGCGCGATGTTGAGCTTGCCGGAGGACCCGCGGATCTTGAAATTGCGCGCCTTGGCCACCAGGTCCGGCTGCAGCGACTTCTGATCTAACAAACCCAGAAAGGTGCGCTTCGGATCGAGATTCGACAGCACGCGATCCGCGAGGATTTCCTCGCCGCTCGCCAACACCACGCCGGTGACCTGCCTGCCGCGATTCAGCACTTTCTCGACCGGGGCGTCGGTGCGGATCTCGCCACCGAACGACTGCAGTGCGCCCGCGAGCGCCTTGCTGACCGCGCCCATGCCGCCGCGCGCATAACCCCAGGCGCCTGCCTGGCCATCGACATCACCCATGTAGTGATGCAGCAGCACGTAGGCGGTGCCAGGCGAGTGCACACCTAACGCCGTGCCGATGATACCGCTGCCGGAAAAATTGGCGCGCACCAGGTCCGACTCGTAATACTCGGCGAGGTAGTCGGCGATGCTCAGCGTGTAGAAACGGATGGTGTCGTAGATGCCCTGCTCGCCGAGATCGGCAAATCGCTTGCCAAGATACAGCAGTTCGCGCAGGTCGCGCAGCTTGAGCGAGGTCGGGTCGGGCGGCGTGCGCAGCAGCAGCGAACGGATAAAGCGGCACTGCCGCATGGTGTCGCGCGAATAGCGCTGCCAGGCATCGGCGTCATGCGCGTTGTGGCGCGCGATTTCGCGGCGCTTGACGTCCTTGTCGACGTAGCCGCCAAGATAGTCGCCATCGCGCGTAAACGTGACCCCGCCGCCGTAGGGCACGATCTGCAGACCGTGCCGCGCGAGATCCAGTGCGCGATAGATCTCAGGCCGCAACAGGCTGCAGACATAGGAACAATTGGAGTAGATCCAGCCTTGGTGCAGTTCCCGGCTGACAGCCGCACCGCCGATGTAGGAGTTGCGCTCCAGCACCATGACTTTCAGCCCGGCGCGCGCCAGGAATGCCGCGCTGGTCAGGCCGTTGTGGCCCGCGCCGATGACGATGGCGTCATAGCGCTGTCTTGATTTGACAGCCGCGCTCAAGGCGCAGGCACTTTCATGATTCGGCCGCCCTGCACGACCACCGGCACTGACTCTAACAAGCGGATGTCGACCGTCGGATCACCCTGAACCGCGATCAGGTCCGCGTAATGACCAGGCGCCAGCGAGCCCACGTTGTTTTCCCAGCCCATCGCTCGCGCCGCGATCGATGTCGCTGACTGCAGAGCCTCGGTCGGGGTCATGCCGCGCTCGACCATGATGTGAAACTGCCGCGCGTTCAAACCGTGCGGATAAACACCGGCGTCCGTGCCAAATGCAAGTCGCACGCCCGCCTTGTGAGCTGCGGTAAAACTCAGTCTTTGTGCTTCGGTCGTTTCAATGTTCTTGCGCAGAAATTCCTCAGGCCAATGCTGCGCACGCCCTTCGGTGTCAATGTAATCGCCGTTGTAGACATCCATGACCAGGGTGGTGCCTTTCTCACGTGCGAGGCGAATACCCTCCTCGTCCATCAGCGAGGCATGCTCGATGGTGTCCACTCCCGCGAGAATCGCGTCGCGGATCGATTGCGCGCCATGCGCATGCGCAGCAACTTTTCGGCCATGGGCATGCGCGACCTCGACGACCGTCGCAATTTCAGCGCGAGTCATCTCCGGGGCGCCCGGGACTCCGCCGAAAGCTAACACGGCGCCAGAAGCAATGATCTTGATAAGATCGGCGCCGTCGGCCAGTGCCAGTTCCGCCTTGCGCCGGAACTGCTCAGTGCCGCGCGCGACACCGCCGCGCACAAAACTGGGCGTCGCCTCGGCCGGTATGCCGGGTATCAGCAGATCGCCGCCGCCGCCCGGGATGGTCAGATAAAAACCGCTGACTTGCATGCGCGGCCCGATCGTCTCGCGCCGATCGATCGCGTCGCGCAACGCAAAATCCACGCCGCGAATGTACGCGCCGACATTGCGTACCGAGGTAAACCCCGCTAACAAAGTAGCCGCGGCGTGCGCCGCTGAAAGCGCGCGTTGTTCGGCGCGGGTGCGGCGAAAATAGACCGTGTAGTCGGTGGTATCCCGGGAACTTTCCGTCATGTGCACATGCAGATCGATGAGTCCGGGCAAGCACGTGTAGTTGCGCAGATCCAGCTCTGCGTCGCCCACCGCAGCGTCCGCAGCGACAGTCTCCAGCGCGACGACCCGACCGCTATCCACACGCACGCGTACCGCGGACCGCACCGCCCCCGTCTCGCTCTCAAACAGGCGGCCACAGCGAATGCTGCGCGACTCGCCGATCGCAATATTCGGCGGCGGCGCCGGCTCAGCATAGGCATAGGTGCCCAGCCCCCACAGTACCAACGCCAAGGCCGATCTTCGTCCTCTCATGCGGGGATCATACCTGCACCGCCTCCGGAACTTGCCCGCTGCACGTGGCTTGCGATCCGGTCGCTGACGTACTTGCGGATGTCGAGGTTCCAGTCTTCCATCGGCGACAGCATCCCCGCCTCGTGCACACGCGCGCCGATTCCGGCCTGCACAATCTCGCAGATGTTCCAGTCCTGCCGGTTGACGAGATGCCAGAAGTCGACGACATCCGACGGGTCGAACTCCGGTTTCGCCATTTCATAAGGCTCGAACAGGAAGTGACAGGTGATCAAGGTCCTCGCCGGGCCCACAGGTTGCAGCACAAATGCCGCCACATGCTCACGCGCCACGCTCAAAAAGAGGTTCGGATACAGGAGATCGCCCTTGTGTAGCAGCTGCTCATCTGCGTTGAGCCCTGGGAACGAGCGGCGCGTGGAAGTTCCACTCGCCGTGAAGGTATCGGCGCCGGGTCGATGCGCTATGCCGCGCTCCCAATCGAGCGACGCGCCGCCATTCTCGCGAAACGCGGGCACCACCCGGCAGAGTTCCGGGTGTACGGGCCCGCAGTGATAACACTCGTTGTAGTTCTCGCAGAGAATTTTCCAGTTTGCGCCGACGTCATAGCGGATCGTTTTGGCGATGCGCAGCTGCGCCAGTGGATAGCGGGTGAAACGTTCACCTATGACTTCGATGTAAACATCGAAGGGCTTTGCACGCTCTGGCGTTAGGTGGACGAACACAAAGCCGCCCCAGCTTGCAACGCCAACACTGTGCAGGCGGATATCGCCCGCCTCGAAGCCCTGCTCCGCCGTCATGAACGGTGCGCGCAGCAGCCGCCCATCCAGGTCGTAGGTCCACGCGTGATAAGGGCAGAGAATGATTCCGCCCGGCATCACACCGCCGCGGACCGGCAGATCATTGCTAACAGTCCCGCTGCCCTCGGCTGCGCATAGCCGCGCACCGCGGTGCCGGCACACGTTGTAGAAGCCCCGCAACAGGCCGTGCGAATTGCGGACGATCAGGATGCTCTGCCCCAGTACGTCGACGACGCGATGCGCGCCGGCGTGTGGCAACTCCTCGTCGCGGGCCACACACATCCATTCCTTGAAAAAGATGTGCTCGCGCTCGAGCGCGAAAACATCGTCGCGCCGATACCAGGATGAAGGCAGCGTCGCCTCCAGTTTCATTGTTTGCTCCCGTCGCCGAACTGCGCTGCAATTGGACAAGCATAATGACGCCGTGGACTGAAAGCGATGCGCGAGCGGTGAAAATACCCGCGACCGGTGCGTCGCGGTACAGGGATGTACCGCCAAAATCGACGCGTTCCTAAAGCGTTGATTTTGAAAGGCGCGTGAAAACCACGCTTTTCGCGCGCCGCCGTTGAAAAAGGTCAGGATGACCTTTTTCAACAACCTGCTAGTGTGCCAGCCGTCGATGAAAACCATCCAATGACAATTGGCGAACAACAAGTCTGTGCCAGCATCAGCGATGAGTGGACGTGGAACGAGTCATCGTCCTCGCTTCCCACGGCCGTTGATGTGGCGATTGTGGGCGGCGGAATTGTCGGCTGCTGCGCAGCGTATTTTCTGGCGCGCGCCGGCGTCTCGGTCCTGCTGTGCGAGAAGGGACGAATCGCGGGTGAACAATCGGGGCGCAACTGGGGCTGGGTGCGCCAGCAGGGGCGTTCGCCCATTGAACTGCCCTTGATGATCAACAGCCTGCGGATCTGGCGGAGTTTCAAGCATGAGCTGCAGGATGACGTCGGCTTTGTTCAGGGAGGAAGCCTCTACCTTGCCGCCAGCCCCGGGCAGCTGGAATCATTCGGCGCATGGCTAACGGTCGCTCGCGCGCATGGACTCGATACAACGCTACTGTCCACGCGCGAACTCGCATCGATCCTGCGCTCGACTCCGAATCACTGGGCCGGCGCCCTGTATACGGCCAGCGATGGGCGCGCCGAGCCCCAGCGCGCGGCGCCGGCCATCGCTCGCGGTGCTGCGCGCGCGGGCGCTCGAGTCATCAGCGGTTGTGCGGTACGTGGGCTCAGACGAACGAATGGCCGAGTGGATGCTGTCATCACGGAACACGGCCTCGTGCGCACGTCCACGATCGTTTGCGCGGGTGGCGCGTGGACCAGCCTCTTTTGCCGATCCATCGATGTGCCCGTGCCCCAGCTGCTTGTCAAAGGGACGGTCGTGCGTACCGCGCCCGCGATCGAAATCCTGCAAGGCGAAGCGTGGTCGCGCGAGGTTGCCATTCGCCGCCGCCAGGACGGCGGTTACACAGTCGCGCGCGGATCGGCCCTCGAGCACGCGCTGGTGCCTGCGACGTTTCGATTCATGGCAAAGTTTCTGCCAGCGTTCAGGCAGGAACATGGCGCGATTCGCCTGCGCGTGGGCCGCGATTTCCTGAAAGCCTGCGCAACGCCGCGACGCTGGGACTTGTCGGGTGAATCGCCGTTTGAACGCGAACGCATGCTGCATCCAAAACCCGACGCCGGTGACATTGTCGAAATCCGCCAGGCGCTGGCGCGCGCCTTTCCGGAAATCGCCGCGGCGCCGATCGCTGAAACCTGGGCCGGTATAATCGAAAGCTCGCCCGACTTGCTGCCGATCATTTCAGCAGTCGATGGCGTTGACGGATTTTTTGTCGCGACCGGATTCAGCGGCCACGGCTTTGGAATCGGACCGGGCGCCGGGAGCTTGATTGCGAATATGGTCACGAACAAGGCAAGCGCCGCAGAGCTCGCGCCATTTCGCCTTGGCCGCTTCTTCGATGGGACCCCGATTCGTCCCGGACCGACGATCTAGACGTGAACCGCTACAGAGTTCCCACCCGTGTCACCTGACGTCATCGTAATCGGCGCCGGCCACAATGGCCTGACAACAGCGGCCTATCTCGCTCGGGCTGGCATGCGTCCGTTGGTACTTGAGCGGCGCGACATTGTCGGCGGCTGCGCGGTCACTGAGGATGTGGACTCCAGACTCGCGCCCGGTTGCCGTGTTTCAACCGCCTCGTATATCGCGAGTATGTTGCGGCCCGAAGTGATTCGCGATCTGCGCCTCGCATCGTATGGCCTCAAAATGATCGCCTGCGAGCCTGGAGTTCAGGCAGCATTCGAGGATCGTAGCGTCATCGCCTGGTGGAGCGACAGCGCCCGCATGCGTCGCGAGCTTGAGCAGTTCGCGCCACGCGATGTAGAACAATTTTTTGACACAGAGCGCGAACTGCGGCGCCTCGCTTCGTTCCTGGAACCTTTTTTCCTGGAGGCGCCGCCAGATCTCGATGCGCGGGGCCTGCAACGCATGCGTGACTTGTGGCGCTGGTTCACGCGCTTCAGGCGCGCGACCCGTGCGGATATCACGGGCCTCGCGGCGTTTCTCACGGGATCTCTCGGACAATTTCTCGATCAGCGCTTCAGCTCCGAGAAACTCAAGCGCCTCATCCTCGCCAATAGCGTCTATGGCAGGCACGGCGGCCCCTACCAGGCCGGTACGGCGCTCGGGCTGTTGTTCCATTTGCTAACAG
This sequence comes from Gammaproteobacteria bacterium, assembly GCA_031382085.1. Taxonomy (GTDB): domain Bacteria; phylum Pseudomonadota; class Gammaproteobacteria; order Steroidobacterales; family Steroidobacteraceae; genus UBA964. The sequence goes on along the minus strand of JANMYM010000012.1, from coordinate 115,676 downwards.
GCGGCGAGAACCGTGAGCCTGGCTTCCAGGGGCATGTGATCGGCGGCATGGGCGCGATTACCGAAGCCATGCGGCGCGCCTGTGTTGACCTCGGCGTCGAGATCCGCACCCGCGCGACCGTCGCGAGCATCAATCAAGCCGCCGGCCGCGTGCGCGGCGTGACACTGGAGTCGGGCGAGTTCCTCGAATCACCCTTGGTCGTGTCCAATGCGGATCCAAAGCGCTCGTTCCTCAAGTTGCTGCAGCCGCAGGACCTGGACTGCGACTTTCGGCGCCAGATCGCCAATATCCGCATGGCCGGCCCCTGCGCCAAGGTCAACTTCGTGTTAGGCGAGGAGCCGCGAGTGGCCGGCATGCCGGCCGATCGAAGTCCCGCGGAGCGTTCCTTCTTCACACTCGTGCCCACACTGCAGGGCGCCGAGAACTGCTACAACGCGGCGCAACGCGGCGAGATGGTCGAGGACCTCTGGGTCGACTGCGTGCTGGCGTCGAACGTGGACTCGACGCTGGCGCCTGCCGGGCGCCACATGCTGACCTGCTTTGTTCAATACCTTCCCTGGCAACCGGCCGACGGCGATTGGCATTCGAAACGCGACCAGCTGGGCGACGTCGTCACCAAAATCATCGGGCGCTACGCGCCTAACATGCCGGGGAGTGTCATTGCGCGACGGGTGCTGACACCGCTGGATCTCGAACAGCAATTCGGCATCACTGAGGGCAATATTTTTCATGGCGATCTGGCGCTCGATCAGATGTTTTTCATGCGCCCGCTGCCGGGCTGGAGCCGCTATCGGACGCCGATCGCCGGACTCTATTTATGTGGTGCTGGCACCCATCCCGGCGGCGGCGTGACCGGCGCGCCCGGCTACAACGCAGCGCATGTCATCCTGGCAGAGCGCCGACGATGATCGAGCTCATATGGATTAGGATGCCTGTGCATCGACAACGAAAGGGCGGCGTTAGCGCAGGCCGAGGATATATATCGTGACTGGGGTTTCCGAACCGACAGGGACCGTTGACGTCGCCATAGCGCACGCCGCGCGTTTGCTTGATGTCGAACCGGCGCTGGCCGCCGAGCAGGCGCTCGAAATCCTGAAAGTAGCCCCGAACCACCCGCCCGCCCGTTTATTGCTGGCCACCGCCCGGCGCCGCTCGGGTAACCCGACCGGTGCGCTGGAGGTGCTGGAGCCTCTGGTGCGCGCCCAGGCAAATTGGGCGGCCGCACACTTCGAGCGCGGCCTCGCGCTGGCCTGCGTTGGCCGCGGCGATGAAGCGATCCAAGGCATGCGAAACGTACTGCGCCTGAATCCCGGGCACCCGGAGGCCTGGCGAGTCCTCGCCGATCACCTCATGGCCATCGGCGACACCGCCGGCGCCGATGCGGCCTATGTCCGCCATGTCCAGTGCTCGACGCGCAATCCGCAGCTGCAGCAGGCCGCAGTGGCGATGCTCAAGAATGAAATTCCGACCGCCGAGGCACTTCTGAAGAATCACCTGAAGCAGGTGCCGACCGATGTGCCGGCGATCCGCATGCTGGCGGAGGTCGCCGTGCGCTGTGGCCAGGATGAAGACGCTGAGCGCTTGCTCGTACGCTGCCTGGAGTTGGCGCCGACCTTCGCAGCCGCGCGTTACAACTATGCGACGCTGCTGCATCGACGTAACAAAGCATCGGAAGCGCTGGTGGAAGTGGAGCGCCTGCTGGCCATCGACCCTAACAACCCAAGCTATCGCAATCTTTGCGCCGTCATACTGAGCCGGGTCGGCGAGGTCCAGCGTTCGAGCCAGATGTATTCGCAACTGCTGCGCGAGTACCCGGCGAACGCCAAGGTCTGGCTCAGCTACGGCCACGTGTTGAAGACCGAGGGCCGCCAGGACGAATGCATCGACACCTACCGCAAGAGCATCGCCCTCGATCCCACGCTGGGCGAAGCTTACTGGAGCCTCGCCAATCTCAAGACGTTTCGGTTCAGCGCCGCGGATCTCGCGGCCATGCACGGGCAGCTTGCCGATCCCAGGCTCGAAGACTTGAATCGCGTGCATTTTCATTTTGCGCTGGGCAAGGCGTTTGAGGACGCCGGCGATTACGCAGCGTCGTTCGAGCACTATGCCAAAGGCAATGACCTGCATCGCGCCAGTATCCGTTACGACGCCGAACTCAACTCGGCCCGCATGACGCGCCTGCAAAAAATCTTCACGCGCGAGTACTTCAACCCGCGTGCCGGGTCCGGTCATGACGCGCCCGATCCGATTTTTATCGTCGGCATGCCACGCGCGGGTTCGACGCTGCTGGAACAAATTCTCTCCAGTCATTCAGCGGTCGAAGGAACCTCCGAGCTACCCGATATCATCGCCATGGCCAAGGACCTGCGCGATCGAGCCGAGTCGGACGAGATCGGAACCTACAGCGAGGTGCTGGCCTCGTTAAGCGCCACCGAGTTGCGCGCGCTGGGAGAGCAGTACCTGCAGCGCAGCCGCGTGTACCGCAAGTCCGAACGTCGGTTCTTCATCGACAAGATGCCTAACAATTTCCTGCACATCGGGATGATCCATAGCATCCTGCCGAATGCCAAGATCATCGATGCGCGCCGCCATCCGTTAGGCTGCTGTTTTTCCAATTTCAAGCAGTTCTACGCCCGTGGCCACCGCTTCAGTTACGGTCTCCCCGACATCGGTCGTTACTATCGCGACTATGTGCAACTGATGGCGCATTTCGATGCAGTGTTGCCGGGGCGCATCCATCGCGTGATTTACGAGCGGATGGTCGAAGACACTGAAACGGAAGTGCGTCGGCTGCTGGACTACTGCGGGCTGCCCTTTGAACCGGGATGCCTGCGATTCTTTGAAAACGAGCGCCCGGTGCGCACCGCCAGTTCCGAGCAGGTGCGAAAGCCCATCTACCGCGAAGGGCTCGATCAATGGCGACACTACGAAGCCTGGCTCGACCCGCTCAAAGTGGCACTCGGCGCAGTCCTGGACGCGTATCCCACCGTTCCGCAACTGTAGCGACGAAACAACAGTGCGAATGCGGGCTTTACGCTGAATTGCCGTTTGTCGTAGTCTCTCGCATCAACTGGATTCACCTGGAGCATGATTATGCGAGTACCCCGATCAAAGAGTCTGCCTCTGATTGTCCGCCGATCGCCGATCGCGACCGCGGTGATGATCGCGCTCGGGAGCCAGTCGGTGTTCGCCCAGGAACAGGAAACTGGCGTCCTCGAAGAGGTCGTGGTCACGGCGCAGAAGCGCGCGGAAAACATACAGGACGTTCCGATCAGCATCGACATGCTGAGCAATGCGAAGCTCGAAGAGCTGAATGTCCAGAATTTCCAGGACTACGTGAGGATGCTGCCCACGATCGCCGCGACGCCCAGCGTGCAGGGCCCGGGCTACTCCGCGGTGTACATGCGCGGCATCGTCACGGGTGGCGACGGCCAGGCAACCACGTCACAACCGAGTGTCGGCACCTACCTCGACGAACAGCCGATCACGACCATCCAGGGCAATCTGGACGTTCACTTGTACGATATCGCGCGCGTCGAAGCGCTCGCCGGTCCACAGGGCACCCTGTACGGCGCCAGTTCACAGGCCGGCACGATCCGCATCATCACCAACAAACCGGACCCGTCGAAGTTTTCAGCCGGCTATTCGCTGGAAGGAAACAATGTTTACGAGGGTGACAGCGGCTATGTCGCCGAGGGCTTTGTCAACATTCCGATCAACGACAAAACCGCGGTGCGTCTCGTGGGCTGGACCAAGAAAGACGCCGGTTGGATCGACAACGTGCCGGGCACCCGCACCTATCGGGGCGACATAAGTACCACCGCCGACAACGTTACCGTCAATAACGCGAGCCTCGCCAAAGACAATTACAACACGATCGACACGACCGGTGCTCGCGCAGCGCTGCGCATCGAACTGAACGACAACTGGACGATCACGCCGGTGGTCCAGATCCAGGAGCAGAAGGCCAAGGGCTCCTGGGGCGATGATCTCAGCAGCTTTGCACCTGGCAAGTACGCCGTGAAGCATTTTCGCGAGGAATTCAATAATGACAAGTGGTACCAGGGCGGCCTGACGATCGAGGGCAAGCTCGGCAATTTCGACCTGACCTACTCCGGCAACTACCTCAATCGTGACGTCGACGCGTCGGGCGACTATTCGGACTACTCGTACTGGTATGACAACGCCTATACCACCGGCTCCTTTGCCAACTTGTTCGTGAACAACGCGGGTGGCTTCGTAAACCGGACGCAGACCTACATCAACAACGATCATTACACCAAGCAAAGCCACGAACTTCGGATCAGCTCGGCGCAGGACCAGCGCCTGCGCGGCATGCTGGGATTTTTCTGGCAGCGGCAGTACCACGACTTCGAGCAGCCGTTCGGCAACATGGCGGGCCTGGCAGATTTCAGGCTGATGAACCGCGATGAACCTAACGGCACCAAGTACCCGGGCGTCGTATATCTCAACAGCGTCGACCGCGTCGACACGGACAAGGCGGTGTTCGGCCAGGTGGCCTACGACCTGACGGACAAGCTGGAACTCACGGTCGGCGCGCGTTTCTTCAAACCCGAAGTGACGGTCAAGGGATTCTTTGGCTACGGGCTGGGCTTCAACCCGGGCCGAGCACCAGGCACCCGAGCCAGCGACGTGGGCGAGCCGGGCGCCGTCGTCAACGGCGGCTCAGGCGCCTTCTCACCGCTCGGCGCCGGCTGGTCAAGGAACGGCGAGTGGCGCTGCAGGTCTCAGGCCGCATACAAAGACGCGCCGTGTCAGAACGTCGACAAGGGCATCGATGAAAGCGAGCACATTGGTCGCGTGAACCTGCGATGGAAGCCGTCCGAGGATGCGATGCTCTATGCGACCTGGTCGGAGGGCTATCGTCCTGGTGGCATCAACCGCAACCCGTTTGCCGGCGACTTCGTGTCGGACTTCCTGACCAATTGGGAACTGGGCTGGAAGACCGAGTGGCGAGGCAACACCCTGCAATTCAACGGCGCGGTGTTCCTCGAGCAATGGGATCGATTCCAGATTTCATTCCAGGGTGCTAACGGCATTACGCAGGTCGCCAACGGCCCGTCGGCGGAGGTCCAAGGCACGGAATTGCAACTCCTGTGGCTGGCCACCGACAAGCTGATGTTGTCGGCCTCTGCGGCCTATTACGACTCGCAACTCAAGGACGTCTACGCCGATCGTAACGCGGCCGGCGTTATCACCAATGTCATCGCGCCGAAGGGCACGGCCTTGCCGATCACACCGAAGTTCAAGGGCAACCTGGTGGCCCGCTATTCGTTCAACCTGGGGAACTTCGACGCACACCTGCAGGGCGCCTACGCCTATTCAGGCAGCGCCGCAGCCAGGCTTGGGCTGGCGGAGAATGCCATCATCGGCGATATCGACGCGACATCGACCTTCGACTTCAGCGCCGGCATTGCCAAGGACAGCTACGCGCTGGAATTGTTCGTGGCAAACGCCACCAACGAGGACGGCTCGCTGTACAAGACCGCACAATGCACCGAATCGGTTTGCGGTGTGCAGCCGTATGGCATACGCCCCCGACCCAGGACCATCGGCCTCAAGTTCTCGCAGAAGTTTTAGGCGCATGGCGCGCCGCGCGCGGATCGCGATCGCCGCCGGCGTATTGTCGGCGATCGCTGCTGCTAACAGCGCCGCGGCCGCGGCCGCGGGCCCGATGGACGCCGAAGCGCGCGCTATGTTCGAGCGCGTCATCGGCATCGACAGCTCGCGCGTCGGGCGTCAGGTGCGGGCGGTCGCGGACTATGTGGCCGGCGAGCTGCGCGCTGCCGGCATACCGGCCGAGGACATCCACCTCCTGCCGTTCGCGGACACGGTGTCGCTGGTGGCGCGCTATCGTGGCAACGGTCGTGGCGGCAAACCCATCATGCTGTTAGGTCATATGGATGTGGTGGCGGCGCGCCGCGAGGACTGGCAGCGCGATCCATTTCAGCTGGTTGAGGAAAATGGCTTTTTCTTCGGCCGCGGCACCAGCGATAACAAGGAAGGCGTGGTCGCTATCGTCGCCACGATCCAGCGCCTGAAGCGCGAGAAATTCGTGCCGTCGCGCGACATCATCGTTTATTTCAGCGGCGATGAGGAAACCGCGCAATTTACGACGCTCGACACCGCGCGCAATCACCGCGAGCTGGTCGATGCGGAGTTCGCACTGAATTCCGACGCCGGTGGCGGCACTCTCGATGAGAAGACGGGCGCGCCCCTGCACTATGGCCTGCAGACCGCCGAGAAGATCTATGCCGACTATCTGCTGACCTTTCACAACGCGGGCGGCCACAGCGCCTCGCCGCGCAGTGACAATGCAATCTACGAGCTGTCGCGGGCGCTGGCGCGCCTCGCGGAATACCGCTTTCCGGTCATGTGGAACGAAGCGACCATCGCAACCGTCAAGCTGGCGGGCGAAACCACACCCGGGCCGTTAGGTCAGACGCTGCGGCGCTTTGCCGCCAATCCTCTGGATCAGGAGGCCGCGGACACGCTGTTCAAGGAACCCGGTTACGTGGGACAGACGCGCACGACCTGCGTGGCGACCATGCTTGCCGGCGGCCACGCACCTAACGCACTGCCGCAGTCTGCGACTGCCACGGTCAATTGCCGGATATTTCCGGGCATGCCGCTGGCCACGGTACGCAACACGCTGATCCAGCTGGCCGGCAAGGAAGTCGACATCAAGCTGCTGGCGGAGCCGTTCTGGAGCGACGCATCGCCGCTGCGCAACGACGTGCTGGCAGCGGTTACGCGCAGCGTGCAGGCGGTCGTGCCTGGCGTGAAAATCGTGCCCAGCCAGGCGAGCGGCGCGACCGACGGTGCGGTTTTTCGAAATGTCGGCATTCCGACTTTTGGCGTGTCGGGTGTGTTCATGAAAAACAGCGACAATTTCGCACACGGACTCAACGAGCGTCTTCCGGTCAAGGCTTTCTACGACAATCTCGAGATCTGGTATCGGACCGTCAAGACTCTGGCCGGGCCGGCATCTGCCGCTGCAAAAAACCGATAACCCACTGATTGAAACTGCCGTCCTTGTCGCCGGCAGTTGTGTCTTCAGGCTTCAGCCGTCAGAACATGCGGGCCAGCAACTCACGTGACGGGACGCTGTCCATGACATCCCAGTGTTCGACCGCCTTGCCCTCGGCGTTGAGCCGGAAGATGTCGAAAGTGTTGATGCGCTTCATCAGCGGGTGCGGCGGATCAGAATCGTACAGGCGATGACTCAGCAGAAAATCCCCGTCGCACAGCACGCGCTTCGGACTCATGGTCGTCTTCTGCTCGCTGGCTTTCAGTTGCGCGAGAAATTTAACCAGGCCTTCACGGCCATCAGCGCACTTGGGGCTGTGCTGTTTGTAATCCTGCACGCGGCTTTCATCGAAGCTTTCAAGAGTCTGCTGATTGAATCCCTGCAGGTCGAGTTCCTCGAAGCGCTTGGCAAACTGCCTGGCGTAATCCACCTGGCGATTCACCCGGGCGCCATCGAAAGTACCGTTGGGATTCTTGCGATTCTTGTCATCGTCCACGTGGGCGCACCAGTGCTCGACGATCTTGCCATTGGCCAGGCGAAAGAGCTCGCCGCGCGCAACATCGACCTTGTCGCCGAGTCTCTCTTCGACCATCAGAAAGATGAAATTGCCTTCGCCCAGCACCTGGTGGACGATGATCCGGTGCAACGGGTGCGTCTTGAGCCGCGACTCAACGTAGCTGCGCAAGCCCTGGCGGGTAAAACCGGCGGTGTACTGGTGCTCGACATAGGTCGGCGCCAGGTAATTGGCAATCGCGCGCGCGCAATCCGGCGAATAGAGTTGCCGGTAATAGGACTCAACGACGTTTCGGTTCCCTTCATTCATCGCCAGCTCTCCATTGCCCACAGCCGCCGCTGCTTGCCACCGGCAGGGCCCCTCGGCATCATGACAGAGAGGGACATGGATCATGGAACTACTCGCAAACCCGGAAGCATGGATCGCTTTTGCGACGCTCACCGCGCTGGAATTGGTGCTGGGCATCGACAACATCATTTTCATAGCCATCCTGGTCGACAAACTGCCCAAGGCGCAGCAGGACCTTGCCCGCCGGCTGGGCCTGTTTATGGCCATGTTCATGCGCGTCGGGCTGCTGCTGGTGCTTGCCTGGATCGTCGGCCTGGTCGCGCCGCTGTTCACGCTGTTAGGCCAGGAAATTTCCGGCCGCGACCTGATCCTGATTTTGGGCGGCCTGTTCCTGGTCTGGAAGAGCACCACCGAAATTCACGGTTCTCTCGAAGGTCAGGAGGGTTACACCGCCGCCACCGTCACGGCCACGCTGGCGGGCGTCATCACGCAGATCATGATCATCGACATGGTGTTCTCGCTCGATTCCATCATCACCGCGGTCGGCATGGTCGACGATGTGCGCATCATGATTGCCGCAGTCGTGGTGTCGGTGGCGCTGATGATGCTGTTTGCGGGTCCGATCGGCCGGTTTGTCTCGGACCATCCGACCATCAAGATGCTGGCGCTGGCCTTCCTGGTGGTGGTCGGCGTGGTGCTGATCGCCGAGGGACTGGACACGCATGTACCCAAAGGCTATGTGTACTTTGCGATGGCATTCTCCTTCGGCGTGGAAATGCTCAACATCCGCATGCGCCGGCGTTCGAAAAAAGTGGTCGACCTGCACAATCACTACGAAGGTCCGGGGAATCCGCCCTGACAGGCTAACAGACAGCACCGCGCCGAGTGTGCTCAGCGAGGTGACGACGACCGCAAGACAATCCCGCGGGAGCTAGGCCAGGGCTTTCTCAAACAGCGCCAGCATCCGGCTCCAGGCCTTCTCAGCGGAGTCTTTGTTGTAGGCCATACTGTCGGGCGGACACCAGCCGTGCATCGCGCCCGCATAAACCTCGATTTCGGCTGGCTGGTTGGCGGCCGCAAAGGCCTGTCGCAGTACGTCCTTGTCGCCGGGGCTGCGCTTGTCGTCGTTGTCGGCGACGGCGATCAGTGCCTGCCCACGCATCTGGCTGATGAAGCGGTGCGGGCTGTCCGGTTTGTCCGTGACCAGCCCGCCACCATGGAAGCTGGCCGCCGCGCCGATGCGGCTGGCAAAGGCGCCCGCGGTATGCAGCACGATGGGGCCACCCATGCAATAGCCGGTGGTGGCGATCTTGCGCCGGGCGTTGACCGCCGGCTGCGCATCGAGGTATGCGATGAATGATTTCGCATCCGTTAGGTGAGTCTGTGTGCTGAGGGTCCCCATCAGCGCAAACAACGCGGTGCGGGTTTTTTCGTCCTGCAAAGTCGCGCCGGGAGCCACTATCGGCGCGGGACGCGTGCGGTAAAAGGGATTCGGCACCAGCACCGAGTAGCCCGATTCAGCCAGGCGCCGCGCCATCTGGCGGAAGGCCGGCCGCAGGCCGAGGATGTCGGTCCAGATCAGGACGCCGGGATGACGACCGCGGGCCGGGTGCACGAAGTAGGCGTCGGCGGTGCCATCCGGCGTATGGATGCTAACCTCGGCTTCCTTGACCGCAAGCGCCTTGCCGCCTGCGTTAGCACCGGCCGGCACCAGCAAGGCCGCCGCGGTCCCGAGACCCACCTGCCCCAGCTGACGGCGCGTCCAATCGCCGCGGCGCTGGTTGAGTTCGATCATGTCATCGACTGAATACTCGTCACACATGGATGTTGCTCCCGTCTTAAAAATTATTCCCGCGCCGCGCCGCCCTTGATCGTGCCGGGTGGAACCGGCACCAGGTAGACCTTGCCAGTGACCGGCGTCGGTGCATCGCGGTATTAGCCCTTGCGGGCCCGCGCATTCTCAGGCGAATAATACGCCGCAAATGATTCGATGCAATCCTTGACCGGGTGGAGCGCAATCGCCGCGCTGCCATAATCGCTCGACTGATCCGCATTGCGCGGACCGAACCACACGGCGCCGGTACGCACCGACGCGGTGGTTTTATCGCGGCTGGCGGCCTGGTACTCGGGTTCGCGTTAGTCAGTAAAACAGGTCGTACACGACGTCGATAACCTCGCGGCTATCGAAATCGATCAGCAGCGCATCGTTGCCCACGCGGACCCAGTGGGCCCAGTAAGGCGGGTCGTAGAGATCGTAGCTCCAGTACTCATCGAGATCATAGCGCGCGCGGTCGTAATACGAATAAGACAGGTATTCGCCCACCCGCCAGTTGCGATACGCGAAGCCGCGCGGCATGACATAGAAACTGATCTGGAAGCGCTCGCGCCCGTAGTAACGCCCGCCGTCGTAACGGAAGTGCGAGTGACGGTAACTTTGATACCAGCGCGGCTCGTAGCGCCAGCCGCGGCCGCGATTGTCCCGATAGCTGAATTGAGAGCGATCGTCGTCGCGGTTGTCATGGCGTCCGTCGTAACGGCGATCGTCCCGGTTTCCAAGATCGCGACCGTTGCCGCGGCGATAATCATTGTTGTAGTCGCGACGACCGTCACGATGGGATTGCCAATCGTCACGATTCGTCATGCGTGGCGGCGCGACCCTGACCTCACCGTCGTGCGAATTATCGCCGCCCCGGGAATTACCGCCGCCGCGCGACCTGTCACCGCGTGGCCCACCGCCGTGAGATTCATCACCGCGCGCATGGTCACCGCGTGGCTCAGCGCCGCCGCGCCACGTGTCCGCAGGTGCATGAGACTCGCGAATCGTCGGCTCGTGGCGCGATCCACCTCGGTGCCCGCCCTCGTCGGCAGCAGCGGGTGCGCCGCGAAAGTTGCCGCCGCGCGGCTCGTCATGGCGCCGTTCATCAACGCGCGCCTCATCACCACGTGAATGACCTCCGCGGCCGGGCTCGACCGCAGCAGCGGGCATGTCGTGCGTATCGGCTTCATGGTCACGGTGCCGATCGCCGCGACCGGGTTCAGCCAACGACACGGTGCCCGCAAGGGCAAGGACCCAAAATGCTGTCGCAAGAGCGGTTTTCATGAGCTTCTCCATGAACGTGCGTTACGCACCGATCATGGTCCGATCATCTGCCCAGATTCCTGACTGGGCGCTGAACGCGCCTGTTAAGGATTGAGGCGGTGCTACGCGATGCGCTTGACCGCGACCGCCGGCAACACGGCCAGTACTTCCGCGAGTGGCTCGGGCCGGCCGACCGCGAAGCCCTGCGCGAAATGCACGCCGAGTTCGGCGAGATGCGTCCGCAGCGCCACATGATCAACGTATTCCGCGACCGTCACGATTCCCATGCTGTCGGCGAGTTGCACGATGGCGCTCACGAGCGCCTGGGAACGCGCATTCCGGCCCGCGTCGCGAACGTACGACCCGTCCAACTTGATCATGGCGATGTCGAGCGCCTTGAGGTGCGACAGCGAGTTGACGCCGGTACCGAAATCGTCGATTGCGAAACGCACACCCGCGCGCACCAGCCCGGCCATGCAACGCTGAAGATTTTCGAGGCTCGAAGCCGCTGTCGACTCCGTAATCTCAATCGTGAGCTGACTGGGTGGAATCGCGTGCTGCCGCATGGTCTCGATCAGCCAGCTGTCAAAACCGGGAGCGCTGAGCGTGTTCGCTGCGAGGTTGACCGAGAAACTGAACGGCAGCCGTTCGTCGACCGGCACTGCGGCGCGCAGCTGCGTAAAGGCGGTCTTGATCACGGCGCGATCGAGTTCGGGCAGCATCTGATAACGCGCAGCGGCCGACATGAACTCCTGCGGCTCGGCGATGCGGCCATCCTTGGCGGCGATCCGGACCAGCAATTCATAACTGGTCGGCAGCTCGAGGTTGAGCAGCGGCACGATCGGCTGCGCATACAGAACGAGGCGGCCGTTATCGAGCGCTTCGCGCAGCAGTCGCAACGCGTCGATATCGTCGTGTCGGCGAACCATGCTCGCGTCGGTGCTCTCGAAGGTCTCGACGCGATTGCGGCCGCGATCCTTGGCCGCGCGGCAGGCCAGTTCGGCATCGGTCAGCGCATGCTCGACATCGGCCTGGTTGGAGTTGCTGCTGACAACACCCCAGGAAATCGACAGCGTCACGCCGGCGCCAAAGATACGCTGCGCCTCGGTTTCGAATTCAGTGCGCATCTTCTCGGCCATGAGGCGCGCCTGCTCCACGGTATGTCCGGGCAGCGCGACCACGAAACGATCGCCTGACAAGCGGCATGCGGCGTGCCGCACGGTGCAGGCGATTCGACGTATCACCAGCGAGCAATGCGCAATCGCCTCATCGCCCGCGGCCATGCCGCGCGCGTCGTTGAGCAGGTGCAGCTGATCGATGTTGCCGTACAGGATCGCGATACTGGCATCGGCGGCCTGGGTCGCGACGAAGTGTTCGATGCGGCTGCAGAAGCCCGCCCAATTCAGAAGTCCGGTATTCTCTTCGCGATTCGACTGCAGGCGCTGCGCCAGCGTGTCCGCCAGGCCCTGCAGCATCGACTGCGCCGCCTTCTTGAACGGTGGATCGGTGGGCCGCCACAGCGCGACCAGGATGCCGACCGGTCGCTGCGACCCCGAGGCCACCGGCACCGCGATGAGGCGCGCAACGACCGGACCCGATTCGGTACGCCGCACGTGCTTGCTAACAACGGCCTCGCGCTGTGCGACGCTGCGCGCTATCAAAACCGAGCTGATCGCGGCGATTTCCGCACTGGCAAATTCGGCGGCGGTGCGACTGCGCGACCAGATGCGTGTGATCGAACCGGTGACGGTCAGCAAGGCCACAGCAGCGCAACCGAGACGCTGACCTGGCTCGCGCAGCTGGTCTTCCGTTCGGGAACTTCGTCGACCCACTGCAATGTCCGACGTCGGTTCAGTCGCCAAGATTCAAGACTCCCACAGTCGAATTTGATATCGGAGCTACGGTAGCGGCAAAGTCCAGCCGCAAATGGGCGGCGCCTCATTGATTTGTCAAATGCCAACGCGGAGGGCCGGGGAAATGTGAACGCCGTCACGAGCTACCGCGCGCAGACCATTGAATACCTTATGCTGCGGTCTCGACCTGCAGAGGGAGCGGAGTTGGACAAGCAGCGATTGCCGGAAGACGCCGTCGAGCGTTCGGCCATGACGAAGGCCTTGTGGCGCATCCTGCCGTTGATCGCCCTGGCATATCTCTTCGCCTTCATGGATCGCGTCAACGTCAGCTTTGCCGCGGCCCAGATGAACGACGATCTGAAATTCAGCGCCACCATTTATGGCCTTGGCGGCGGGTTGTTCTTCCTCGGCTACGCCTTGTTCGAGATTCCGTCCAACCTGATGCTGGTGCGCTTCGGTGCGCGCCAGTGGATCGCGCGGATCATGATTACCTGGGGGCTGCTGGCCGCCGGCATGATGTTCATCCAGACGCCGATGCAGTTTTATGTGGTGCGTTTTCTGCTCGGCGTCGCTGAAGCCGGCTTTTATCCGGGCGTGATCTATTATTTTTCGGGCTGGTTCCCCCGGAACTATCGCGGTCGCGCGGTCAGTCGCTTCTATGTCGCCAGTCCGCTTGCCTCCATCGTGATGGGTGGGATTTCGGGCGGGCTGCTTGGCCTCGACGGCCTTGGGAATCTCCAGGGCTGGCAATGGCTGTTCCTGGTGCAGGGCTTACCGGCGGTTTTTGTCGGGCTCCTGGTCCTGCGTTTCCTGCCCGACGCGCCCGCCACGGTCGCATGGCTAACAGAGCCGGAAAAAAAGTGGCTCCAGGACACGCTGGCGTCCGAACAGGCGCGCATGCGCCAACCGGTGGGACACAACGTGCTTGCCGCCTTCAGGAATCCGCGGGTGCTGCTGGTCGGCGCCATCGGATTTTTGTGTATTGGCGCACTGACGACCTTTGTGCTGTCGGCGCCCTTGTTGCTGGCGGGCGCCACCGGCCTCGATGCAACACGGGTCGGTTTTCTTGTTAGCATTGGCGGCATCATCGGCGTCATCGCGATGTTGATTGCCGGCAGCTATTCGGATCGGCACGGTAACCGCTTCCGCAATGCGTTCTGGTGGACGCTGCTGCAGGCAGGCGCGTTCCTGGCCCTCAGCCTCTCGCCCGCTCCCACCATTGTCATCGTCGCCTACCTGGCCTTTGCCACTGCCTGCTTTACCGTGCCGATGCTGACCTCCTCCGGCTGGGCGGAAGTCCTGCACGTGCGCGAGCTTGCTGTGGGCGCCGCGGCCATCAACACCTTGTCGCAGATCGGCGCGTTCGTCTCGCCCTTTGCGTGGGGCGCCGCCAAAGACGCGACCGGAAGCTTCCAGGCAGGGCTGATCGCGCTGCTGATAATGACGCTGTTGCTGGCGGCATTGATGATGGTGCTGCACCGGCAGGTGCGAGGTCAATCGTCAGTCGGCCATGCAGTGATGGACTTTCGGGCCCGCGGTCTGTGACATGCATCGCAGTTGTGACGCGTGTCACACGGCTTTCGCGCGGCTGACTTCAGGCGGTAACGGAAACACCTGATACTTGCCGCCTCACGAATGCAAGGAGTCGGGCCATGGAAATTATCTTGTTATGTTTTTTCGCTATCACGGCGATCGCAGCGTTGCAAGTGCTTGAGCATCTTGGCGAAGGCGGTCTGGGCTAACAACCCATTTCGGCAGCCGCGAGACGAAACAGGAGCGGCGCCCGGAGAGATTCGAACTCCAGACCCCCTGGTTTGTAGTTGGAGGGCACAAAAAGCTCGGCCGAAGCCAAGAACGTAGGCGATTGTTTTTCTTGAATGAGTTTGATGTCATCAACCGCGAGCTCACATGGCATCCGTTGCATTTGTCACGACTGAGCACGACGCAGCACGACCAGGTCCCGCAAAACTCCCGCAAAAGTAACTGGTCTTTTTTCCAGGACCGCGGCGAAGCGCCAGGCGCGCAAGGAACGTGGCGTAGGGAGCTGGTAGCGGAGTAGTGCTCGTGCCCTTCGAATAGCCCAACAGCAGGGGTTGGATTATCTAACATCAAATGTTAAGTTATCCCGCATGCCCGTTCTGCCCAGAGCCGCCGCCCCTTTGCTGAATCAAGCGCTCGGCGCTATGCGGGTGGTCGTCGTCACGGGTCCGCGGCAGGCGGGCAAGAGCCGTTCGTCGAACATCACCCGGACCTGCAAGAATTGGCGCGCCCGGAGAGATTCGAACTCCCGACCCCCTGGTTCGTAGCCAGGTACTCTATCCAGCTGAGCTACGGGCGCGCTGATTTGCGAGGGCGCGCATCCTATCACAGCCCCTCCAAAGCCCAAACCGCGGCCTCCATTGACCAGTTGCCGGCGCGGTTTGGCGACGTTGTTATGATTGGCCGATCTTGGCCCCGACGAGCAAAATCCAGTCTATCGCCGCGGCGCTGCGCCCTCTTCTGGGCCCCCTGGGCGTGCTCGCGGCGGGGGATGTCCCGGACCGCAACTGCAGGGACTGGAGCAGCGCGGCCGCGATCCGGCCGGAGCTGCTCCTCCGGCCGGCAGATACGCTCCAATTGTCGGAAGCGCTGCGTGTCTGTCACGAGCATGGGCAGGCTGTGGTCGTGCAAGGCGGGCTCACGGGCCTGTGCGGCGGCGCAACGCCGCGAGCCGGTGAGGTCGCGCTGTCGACCGAGCGGATGAACCGGATCGAAGAGCTGGACGTCGTCGGCAACACGGCCACGGTCCAGTCCGGCGTCATCCTGGAAAACCTGCAGCGCGCCGCCAGCGAGGCCGGGTTGTATTTTCCGCTGGACTTTGGCTCGCGCGGCAGTTGCACGCTGGGCGGCAACCTAGCCTGCAACGCCGGCGGCAACAGCGTGATTCGCTATGGTGTGGCGCGCGATTTGTGTCTGGGCCTGGAAACCGTACTGGCCGACGGTATGGTGCTGACGCACCTGAACCGCATGACCAAGAATACATCCGGCTTCGATCTCAAGCAGCTGTTCATCGGCAGCGAAGGGACGTTAGGCGTCATCAGCCGGGCGGTGCTCCGGCTGTATCCGGCGCAGCGCGACAAGGCGACTGCCGTGGTCGCCGCAGCTTCGTTCGCGCAAGTGTTGAGCGTGTTGCAGAACGCACGCCGGACACTGGGCGCCGGTCTCTGTGCGTTTGAAGTCATGTGGTCGGACTATCTGGATGAAGTGCGCAGCCGATTGCCGGCGGTGCGCCAGCCCCTGGGAGGTAGCCCGGCATTTGCAATCCTTCTGGAAGTCGAATCCAACCAGGGCGCCGAGCAGGCACTCGCGGACTTCCTGGAACAGGCCATCGCCAGCGACCTCGTGAGCGATGGCGTGCTTGCCCAGTCGCAGTCACAGGCCGAAGAATTCTGGGCACTACGCGACGCCGTGGCGCAGCTGCTGCAGATATACAAACACAGCATGGCCTTTGACGTCAGCCTGCCGTTGACAACGCTGCAGGCCTACTGCGATGAGGTCGCGCAGTCGCTGCAGGCTGAGTTCCCCGGGCTGACGGCCCTGCGTTTCGCGCACCTGGGAGACGGGACTTTGCATTACATCATCGACGCGCCCGACGCCAGCAACAAGGCACGAATCCTGGAGCTGGTACTCGCGCCGCTCACGAGCCATGACGGCGCGGTCTCGGCCGAACATGGCATCGGCGTCGCGAAGCGCGACTACCTGCATCTCAGCCGCTCCAGTGCCGACATCGAACAGATGCGCAAGCTGAAGGCCCTGTTAGATCCGCGCGCCATCCTGAATCCAGGCCGGGTCTTCCGCTAACAGGCTTAGCAAAGAAAAAGGCCACCCGGTGAGGGGCGGCCTTTGTTAGCTCATGGTGCCGGTCGCGATCAGAATTTGATCGTCGCGCGCACGCCGAACTGCCGCGGAATCAGCGGCGATACGGCGACACCCTGGAACGCCGTGCCGATGGTCGGGACCGAATCGAAATCGGACCAGCGCGAGCAGGACGTCCAGGCATTCTCGTTGGTCGCATTCGTGATGAAGCCTTCGAGGCGCAGTTTTTCCTTGCCGACGCCGAACCGGACGTTGGTCGTCACGTAGCTCTTGCAGTACGCCAGGTTGCTTTCATCGGTAAAGGTCTTGCCGACATAGCCCAGATTGCCATTCACGAACCACTTCCAGTCGCCGTTCTTCATCGGCGCCTCATAGCCGCTCGACAGGCTGCCCGAGGTCTTCGGGAAGCGGGCGTTCTGGTTGCCCTTCATCTGCGTGAACACCGAAATGGCGGACAGGAAGTTGAAGGTGAAGTCCTCGTACTCGGTCTTCGCGACCGTAAAGGTCGCCGCGGCCTGCCAACGATCGGTCAGCGCCAGGTTGCCGGCAAACTCCACGCCTTCAACTTTGCTGTTGCCCGGCACGTTGAAATTGCGGAAATTCAAAAACGGCGTGCCGTCGGCCAGGGTCGCAGGCTGCCCCTGCGCGGCGAGCAACTGGCCCGGAAGATTGACGCCACCCACCGGCAGACAACCCGATCCCGCATTGCCGACACCATGCGACGGACTGCCGCAATCTTCACGAATCGCGGCCACCGAACGGCCCTTCTGGTTCTTCCACTTGCCGGAATACACCGACAGCGCGATTTCCGCGCGGTTCTCCCAGAACTTCTGTTTCCAGCCGAGTTCATACATCTTGAGATCATCACCCGCGATGATCGTCGGCACACCAGGCTGCGCGACCTGGTATTGCGCGAACTCGCGTGCCGTGGCAATCGCGAGCTGGGTATTGACCTGCGGCGGCAGCACACCCTTGGAATAGCTCGCGTAAATGTTGGTGTTATTGTTAGGCTGGTAGCGAACGATGAAACGCGGCAGGAAGCCGGTTTCCTCGACCTTGAAGGGCGCTGCCGTCAGCACGCCGCTGGTCGATTGGTCCTTTTGATGGCGCCCTTCCAGGCTGAGCATCCACTGATCCGTGAGCTTGTAGTTCGCCGCGGCAAAAATTCCAAAGGTTTCGACGTGATCCGAATCCTGCGCCAGTCCGTTGGCAAACAAGATCGCGCTCACATTGCCGACCACGCAAGGACCCGCCGTGGCGCGTACCGGCCGGCCCGTGATTGGCCAGCACAGGTTCACAGCATCGCCGCCCGATCCGGAGGAGATGAAATCCTGGTCGTATTTGTTGACGCCGACCAGCCAGGTGAATTTGCCTTCCTGGGGCGAGGTCAGACGCAGCTCAAAGCTCTTGTCTTTGGAATTCTGCGGATCCCGGGACCACCAGAGTCCGAGCGGCGACAGACCGAAGGGACGAATCCAGTTCGCACGCAGCTTGTTCATGCCGCCCTGAAAAATCAGGTTGTAGCCGTTCCCAAAATCATATTCGCCGGTCAAGGAATAGCGGGCGACATTGCGAATCAGGCCAACATGGTCGATTTGCGGCACGGAGCCGGCCAAAACCGGCGACGGCGCGTTCACCAGGGTGTTGACCAGGTAATCCGGCAGGCCGATCGCGACCGCCTGGGGCGGACGCAGTGTTGTCGGGGTATCAATGATATTGAAACCGCCGGTGGCCGAAATCGCGCTGCCCTGCTCCGGCACCGCGCCGCAGATGTAGTTCATCGGCGTCGCCACCGGGACCATGGGATCCTGGGTTTGAACGGTAACGCCAGCGCAGGTATTGTTTTTCAAACCCTGAACGATGCCGCCTAACGCCGGGCCGTCATCGTCCACGTCATAAAAGCCGCGTAACTTGAAGCTCAGCGCCTCGGTGGGCTTGAAATACAAGGTGCCCTGAATCGACTTGCTCGATTCCTCGCCATAACCGCCGCCATCAGTCCCTCGCATGACAGCGCCGCGCGAGTAATGGCGTGCGCCGACGCGGAACGACAGCTTGTCATTGACGATCGGCGCTTCAAAGCTCGCCGAAACCGTGTTGTCGCGGTAGGTGCCGGCGGCCAGGTTGACCTGGCCGGAGGCTTCCGTCAGCGACGGAGTACGGGTGATGTAATTGACAGCGCCCGCAAACGTGCTGCGTCCGTAGGTCGCAGACTGCGGCCCACGCACTACCTCGATGCGCTCGATATCGTCATAAGGAATCGATTGCGTGCCGCCGAGCGAAAAAATGCCGTCGATAAACAGCGCGCTCAACTGCAATGACGGCGCCGCGGAATTGACGTTCATGCCGCGAAAACGGATCGCGGAGTTATAACGTCCGGGAATCTGGCCACCCTGCAGCGAGTACTGCATACCCGGTGTTGAACGGGCGATATCCTCGAGATTCTTCAGGCCTTTTTCGTCGATCGCAGTCGCGCTGAATGCGGTGATCGAGATCGGCGCGTCCAGCAAGCGCTCGGTGATTTTACGCGCGGTAACCGTGATCTCTTCGAGCTCTCCTTCCGCCGCAAACGCGGGCGCAAACGCCACGCAGGAAAGCACCGAAGCAATCGCGATCGTCAGGTTGCGAGATGACAGCATTTTTAGAGTCCCCCGGCCGGAAAGTGGCCAAACGGGATTTAATCGTCATATCTTCATGATGTCAACGAAACACTGGATTTCGGCAGGGTATAGCGGCCTGCTGCAGGACTGCGACCGTTGGTTGTTTACAACAACCGAGTGGCAAATACTTGCTGCGTTGCGCCGTCGATTCCAGTTGGCCGTCAGCCATCGGCAATCAGGCTCTGTTTCTGCGTATCCCGCATGCAGAGGGCGACCACCAGGCCCAGGGTCATGAGACCGCTCACCAGCCAGTAGTAGCCGGGCTCGTGACCCGCGCGCTTGAACAACAGCGCAGCAGTCTCGGCGTTGCCGCCGAAAATGGCCTGCGAGAAGGCGTACGGCAGGGCCACGCCCAGTGCGCGCACCCGGGTCGGAAACAGCTCGGCCTTGATGATGCTGCTGAGCGCGGCATAGCCGCACAAGGCAATCACCGGCAGCATGCACAGCAGATAGGCCTGCACCGGGTCCGTCACGGTCGCGAGCGCAGTCGACACCGGCACAGCTAACAAAGCGCCCGCGCCGTAGGAAAATGCCAGCACCGGCTTGCGGCCGATCTTGTCCGAGATCCAGCCGGTCAGTGGCAGCAGGAACATCATGCTCAGCAGCACCAGCGTGATGATCCGCGAGGCGCTGTCCTTGGGAAACCCCGCCGTGTTCACCAGGTATTTCTGCATATACGTGGTATAGGTGTAGAACCCAACGCCACCCCCGGCGCTGAGCGCAATAACCATGAAGGTTTCCGTTGGGTAACGGGTCAGCAGGCGCCAGCCTGTGCTCTCGTGTTGCGCGCCATCTGATTCCACCGCGAACAAATGGGTTTCGTCGATGCCGCGCCGTATCCAGAACACCACGAGCGACAGCAGCGCGCCGATTGCAAATGGTACGCGCCAGCCCCAGGCATAAAGCTGCGCTTCACTCAGCATCAGCTGCAGCAACACCTGGACTAACACGGCTGTTAGCTGCCCGGCCACCAGCGTCGAGTAATAGACCCCCGACCACAGACCGCGGGTGGTCCGGTGTGACATTTCGCTGACGTAGGTGGACGAGGCGCCGTACTCACCGCCGAGCGACAGACCCTGCAATACGCGCGCGGCGATCAGCAGCACGGTGGAGGCGACGCCGAGACCGGCAGGCATGATCGCAATGGCCAGCGACCCCAGGCACATCAGGCCAACCGACAAGGCCAGCGCGGCGCGCCGACCGGCACGGTCGGCATAACGCCCCATCAACCAGGCGCCGAGCGGTCGCGCCAGAAAGCCGCCCGCAAAGACAAAGGCCGCATTCAGCAATTGCACGGTCTGGCTGCCCTGCGGGAAAAAAGCGCGCGAGAAATAGATCGCAAAGGACGCGTACACGAACCAGTCGAACCACTCGACGAAATTGCCGGCGGAGCCGCCGATGATGTTGCGCAGTCGCTGCCAATTTCTCATCTACAGCTGCGACTTGCGGTGACGTCCGATGCTAACCCGGATTGTCGCACTCGCCGATTTTGTGGCCGCTCAACTTGATCGTCATGTTGCCTTGCGCGGATGAGTACTGAATCGTCCCGGTGTAGGCATCGGTACCTTGCCGTGTGATCTCGCCCCTGCCCGTCATTGCCGGCGATTCGCAACTTTCAGTCCAGGAAATCTTGCCACCGCTCATCCGGTAGTCCGCGCGCTTGCATTTCTGGCGCGGGTTGTCGTCGGCCGGCGGTTTGGTCCACTCCTTTGCCGCGCAGTGCGTTGCGGTCTGCGCCGGCATTTCCATCGGCATGCCCTCCATCGACATCTTGCTGCTCACTTTCCAGAGGTCGCCCTTGGCGGGTGGGTCGGCCATCAGGACCTGTGGCAGGCATAGCACGAGCACGGCGGCGGCCAACGTTGGGCGCAGATACGGTATAGCCATGATTTCCCTCTCCTCGGAGTTTGTTAAGGCAATGACGCGTTCGCTGGAAAATGATACACCCGGGCCCGGACAGGCCGGCAATAGAATGGTTCGCCAAGCCGTTGGCTTAACGGATTTTTCCCAGCGCATCGAAACCTGTACCAACTCAAGCGCCAATGGGATCGAGGTTGCGCAGGATGTTCACCTGCTTCCGGCATTGACCAAGACCCGGCGCCCATGCCGAGCGGGACAGAACTCAAATCCCGAATTGCCGCTCTTAAATTCCCAATTAGCCGTTGCGCAATTCCCAATTAGCCGCTACTCTTGAACAATCATGTACGCGCGCCATGCTGAATCTCAAGTCCGCAGGGCACTACGTGACACGCGTGTAGTGGCAATCAGTGGCCCACGGCAAGCCGGCAAGACCACGCTCTCACGCCGATTCACGCGGCAGGGCCTGAAGTTTTTCACGCTCGACAATCTGCCCACACTGCAAGCTGCGCAGTCCGATCCGGTCGCGTTCATCCAGGGGATGGATCGTGCGGTGATAGACGAAGTGCAACGCGCACCGGATCTGATGCTGGCCATCAAACATAGCGTAGATGAAGATCCGCGCCCCGGCCGCTTCCTGTTGACCGGGTCAGCCAACTTGCTGACGATCAAGACAGTTCGCGACTCCCTGGCGGGCCGGATCGAAGTCGTGCCGCTCTACCCACTGGGTCGCAGCGAACGATTGCGGCTAAAGCGGCCTGGATTCCTGGAAAAGATATTTCAAGGTCGTACGCCGCAGCCACATGAATCGCTCACTGGCGAAGAACTGATGAACCTCGTTGTTACTGGCGGTTATCCGGGCGCCATCAAGCGTCGCAGTGAGCGACGGCGCCAGGATTGGTATCGCGCGTACATCCACGCGATAGTGGAACGTGACCTTCCCGAAGTCGCGGATCTGGTCAAACCGGGCCAAATGCCGCGGGTACTCGAAATAGCAGCTAGCTTCTCCGGTCAGCTAACAAATCTCTCCGAAATTGGACGCAGCGCCCAGCTCGACCACAAGACAGTCGATCATTACCTTCGCGTACTGGAACAATTGTATTTACTGCAACGCCTTAAACCATGGTTCCGCAACGACCTATCGAGGCTTGTCAAAACCCCGAAATTGCATTTCATGGATGCAGGACTGCTCGCTGGATTGCGAGGGCACTCCATCGCCAGAATGCGAGCAGATCGGCACTTGTTCGGATCGCTGCTGGAGACTTTCGTTTTCTCGGAGTTGCTCAAGATGTCATCGTGGTCGGATGAGCGCGTGGCGATGTTTCACTACCGCGACCGGGATGACTTCGAAGTGGATTTCGTGCTCGAAAATACAGCAGGTAAAGTGGTAGGCATCGAAGTGAAGGCTGCAGCCTCAATTACGCGACGCGACTTCGGTGGTCTTGAACGACTTGCATCTGCGGCCAAAACTTCATTCGTGCAGGGCATTTTGCTCTATAACGGCGAACAAACATTGCCGTTTGGCGAGAAGCTGAAAGCGATACCAATAGCCGCGCTTTGGGCCTGACCGAAAACTGGCGGAGAGAGAGGTATTCATATCGGCTGCCGACAGTGCTGTTTTCAAGGTGTTTTAGCTACTCCCTGAATTTCAGTACCATCAGATATACCATCAAAAATCAAGCCTAAACGGATCGCTTCGTCGCCGAGTAAACGTTCAAGCGGCTCGCTGACTGGAGCCCTAGTCGAACCAATCGGTCGCTGGCCGCGAAAAGAACTCTTCGAGTTTCAATCCACCGCCGCCCAACAACCAGACTTTGGCCTGCGGATAGCGCTTTCTAAAGGCCACCAGTCCGTTAGGCTTTCCCGGACGCCCGCTCTTGACCTCGATTGCCCAAACTCGCATGCCATGGGCCACCACAAAATCAACTTCATCGCCGCCATCGCGCCAATAGGTCACGCTCCAGTCGGGTCCCTGCAGGCCATTCAGCAAATGCGCACCGACGGCGTTCTCGACCAAACGGCCCCACCATGCTCCATCCGCCATGGCTTCAGTGCGTGAGCGCAGGCCCAAGGCATTGACGAGCGCGTTGTTCCATAGCACCAGCTTCGGCGTGCTGCCGCGCTTGCGGATCTGTCCCTTGGAGAATAGCTCAAGCCCGGTAACCAGGAATGCCGTCTCGAGCAGACGCAGATACCGCGCCAATGTGGTGGTATTGCCAGCGTCTTGCAGTTGACCCAGCATTTTGTTGTATGACAAAAGTTGTGACGGGAACGTCGCAGCCAGTGCAAACAGGTGTCGCAGCAGCGCGGGTTTATTGATGGTTTGAAGTTGCAGCACGTCGCGGGCCAGCACTGTCTCGATCAGCGAGTCAACGACATAGCGCTTCCAGGCGGATTCATTCCTGGCCAATGCCGCTGCACCGGGATAGCCGCCAAAGTAAAGCCAGCGCGACAGGTCCCAACCGAAGGCGCTGCGGCACTCAGGCCATGACCAGTGCAGACAGCGATGGAGAAAGAAGCGGCCGCTGAGACTGTCGGTCGCGCCTTTTTGTAGCAGCAGCGCGGACGAGCCGAGGATGATGGGTAACACCGACCCGCGGGTTCGGCGCTCTTCATCCCAGAGCCGCTTCACCACTTCACTCCATCCCTGAACCTTTTGCACCTCGTCGAGCATCAGCAGCACCCGCTGTTTTGCCGCCGGCTTGCGGGTGCGTGCCAATTGCCACTGGGTTTCAATCCATTCTGGCCCGGGCGGCAGCGGCGCATCCGCCGAGGCAGACACATATGGCCAGCGCAGCTTGCGCACAAGTTGCTCAGCGGCGGTGGACTTACCCACCTGACGCGGACCGACGATCATCTGAATCAACGGCTTCGTGCGCCGGCACGCAGTGGCGAGATCAGTTACCAGGGCACGGGAAAAGACCATTGGCGGAGTTTCCGTCCGCTGCCGGGCATTGTCAACATTACTCAGTCATTGAGTATTATTACTCAATTATTGAGTAATTATGGCGCATTGCTCAATGGCAGATCGACTTGCCGCCTCTCAAATCGCAGTCGCCGGGTGGGCCCGTATTGTTGCGCCCGCCACTCACGCGTTTCACAAACTACCACCGCTTCGGTTCAGACACCGAAATCGCCGGCTTCACCCCGCTGATCCTGATCCCGCCTACTTGATCCCCCTGCGGCAGGTAGAATCTGCAATTGGGCCGTTGGATTTCCTATCCGTAAGTGAGGAGCGTCGCGTGCATAGAAGAATGCTCTTGAAGGCCTCGGCCACCGCGGCCGCAGTGCTGTCCCTGGGCGGGGCGCGTGGCGCAGCTGGACAGTCGCCGCGAGCCACGAAGATCAAGGTCGCGGTGATCGGCACCGGCCGGATGGGTGCTGCTGTCGCCGCCCGTTTCGCCGGGCTCGGCTACGCCGTGGTGTTCGGCTCCCGCGAGCCGACCTCTGAACGGGTGCAGGCCGTGGTCCGTGCCACCGGACCGGCCGCACGCGCAGCCTCGCAGCTGGATGCAGCGTCGGCCGCCGATCTGGTTGCGCTGGCGTTGTTGTGGAAAGGCACAGAGCATTTCATCCGTGCGGCCGGTGCGCGCCTGGACGGCAAGATTCTCTTCGACATCACCAACGCACCGCTCAAGTTCGGGCGTAACCAGCGCGCCGGATCAGTCGATACGTCGGCCGGGGAACTGATCCAGGGTTGGGCACCGAACGCCCGCGTGGTGAAGGCCTTCAACACGGTTGGCTATCATATCGTCGCCGATCCGCGGCTCGCCAAGGGGCCAGTGACCGTGCCGCTGGTCGGCAACGATGCCGATGCAAAGCGCGCAGTCGCAAAACTCTGCGAGGCGATGGGTTTCGAAACCTGCGACGTCGGCTCCATCGAGAACGCGCATGCGCTCGAAGCGATGGCGAAGATCTACTTCGTACCCTATGCCGAAAAGCGCTTCGACGAATGCTTCGAGTTCTACTTCCGCAAGGGCACGGCGCCCCCAGGGCTGGCGGAGTCCGCGGTGCACAGCGCCAATCGGAGTCCATAGTGCGAACTCTGCTAATTGCATGCGCGCTACTGGGCGCGGGGTGCCCGACAGCGCGTGCCGTGGCAGCGCCGCCGGACGACGTGCGGATCGAGGAGCAGGTGCGAGCCGTCGTGCTCGATATGGCATCGCGCTGGGGCTCGGGCAGACGCCACACCATCGTCGGCGATCTCTGGGACGTGGGTGATACGCGCGTGATGTACCTTGCCGGCGAGCAGCCCGATTGGTTCGTCGGCGTGCCGGCGATCGAGGCCTACCTCGCGGTGCGGCCGAATGCGCCACCGTCCGTGTCGCGCTACGAAGCCGATACGATCCGCGTCCGCGCGATCAGCGACGGCGTCGCACTCGCCACCTGGAACCTGGACTATCAATTCCAGCGCGGCACGATGCAGCCGATGCGCGAACGGCTTCGCGCGAGTGCCATGCTGCGCAGCACGCCGGCTGGATGGAAGTTCTTCTTCTACGCCGAATCGCCCAAGTCCGCGATGACGTACTTGCGCGAACTCTATGAAGCCATCGTCACGCCCGATTTCAGGAAAAAGGCAGCCGATGTCAGCCGTGCACGCTGAGCCGCGCTGCCTGCTAACACTCGCGCACTCAACCTAACACCGCCCGGTTAAACTTGTTCTACAAAGCGCATTGCTGGCCCGCAGCAATCGCAGTTGGGAGTTTCACATCGCTGGCACCATCACTGCGGACGCCATCGTTCCAAATGGACGGAAGGTAATTTCGTGACGCTGAAAACATGTTGAATTTCAGCGCATAATCGTGTAAGCTATTGATACGTAAGGAAAATATTGGCGGAGAGAGAGGGATTGCTCGCGGCTGCGCCGCTCGTCCCTCGCAGAAGCTCGGGACCGCGCTCGCCCACGCTCGCGCGTCCGACTTCGCTACGCGAAGTCGTCGAACCCAACTTGTTTGATTTCTCGGGTTCGAATCCAAGGTGCCCGTAGGCAAAACTGGCGGAGAGAGAGGGATTCGAACCCTCGAAGGGCTTTTGACCCTTACACCCTTAGCAGGGGTGCGCCTTCGACCACTCGGCCATCTCTCCCAAGAGGCGGAATCATACCTTGGGTGCCCCGAATTCGCAGTAATCCTCCTTTTCGACCAGGTCATAAACGAAGAGGAATTTGGCCATGCCGGTCAGGACTGCCATTGTCATGCCGAGCTCAAAGAGCTGGGCGTCGTCGAAATGCCGCCGCGCCTCGCGGTACAGCTCCGCGGACAGGCTGCCGCGCGGGTTCGTTAGCATCATCTGGCTGGCAAGGCACAGCGCGGCACGCTCATCGGGCTGCCAGACCGGATCGTCCGGGCGCTCTATGGCAGCGATCTGCGCGTCGGTCAGCCCGGCGGCAGCCGCATCGACCCGGTTGCCCTTGTTACAGAACGCGCAGCCGTGCGCGGTCGAGAGACGCAACCGCACCAGTTCCTTGATGCGCCGGCTGACGCGGCCGCCATAAAAGACCCGGCTGTAGAACTCGCCGTACCAATCGAACATTTCGGGTGCATGGCCCGCGACGCTAACAAAGGTGGCATCGCCGCGCAGCTGCGCGGCGCGATCGAAGGCCGCTTGCATGTTAGGCGGGAGCTGCTCACGCGGCAACGGCGGCAGCCAGGGGGCGGGTTTCATGCCGCCCGGAATACCGCTGGATCAGGTGCCGTTAGCGTGGCCGTTGGAGTGGCCATTGCCCGGTCCGTTAGCGGCGCCCTCGGCGGCCGGTTCATCGTGAATGCGCCGGAAGATTTCTTCGCGATGAACAGTGACTTCTTTGGGCGCGCTGATGCCGATACGCACCTGGTTTCCCTTGACGCCCAGCACCGTCACGGTGATGTCCTCGCCGATCATCAGGCACTCGCCTACGCGTCTGGTCAGTATCAACATGCTGTACATGAGACTACCTGTACAACGTCATCAGGCCAAGCAATTAAGTGGCGATTTTTGTCTTGACCCAGTCTGGGACGCCTGCCAAAGCTCCCGCAAGCGCCTGCGCGTCGGTGCCGCCACCCTGGGCAAAATCCGGCCGACCGCCGCCCTTGCCGCCAATCTGCGCCGCGACAACGGCAACGATTTCGCCCGCCTTCAGTTTCGTGGATTCAGCCGCAGTGACGCCTGCGACCACCGTGATCTTGCCGCTGGCGTCCGTCGTTGCGAGCACGATCACCGCTTTTTTGAGCCGATCCTTGAGCCCGTCGACCGCATTGCGCAAGGCTCCGGCATCGGCGCCCTCGATTTGCGCAGCGACGACCTGAATGCCTGCGACCTCCACGGCACCCGCCGCGATATCGGTGCCAGCGCCCGAGGCGAGTTTGTCCCGGAGCTGGCGATTTTCCTTTTCAAGCTGGCGGATTCGGTCCAGCGCATCCTTGACCTTGCTCGAGAGCTCCGACGGCTGGCCGCGCAACAGGCCCGCCGCCTCGCGCAGTTCGCGTTCGTTAGCATCGACCTGCGCGAGAGCGCCCGCGCCGGTCACGGCCTCGATGCGGCGTACGCCGGCGGCCACGCCACCTTCACTGACAATCTTGAACAGGCCAATGTCACCGGCGCGGCTCACATGCGTGCCGCCGCACAGTTCCATCGAGAAATCGCCTATTTTGAGCACCCGCACGTCGGCTTCGTATTTCTCGCCGAACAGGGCCATCGCTCCCGCGGCGACCGCATCGTCATAGCTGCGGATCGTAGTTTCCGCGACGGCGTTGGCGCGCACCTGGGCGTTCACCAGTTGTTCGATCTGCCGCAATTCGTCGGGCGTGAGCGCGGCGATATGCGAAAAATCGAAGCGCAGCCGGTCCGGCGCCACCAGCGAGCCCTTCTGCTGCACGTGCTTGCCTAACAATTGGCGCAGCGCTGCATGCAACAGGTGAGTCGCCGAATGATTGCGGCGCGTTGCATCGCGGCGCGCGCTATCTACACTTGCGGTCAGGGTAGCGCCAATTTCAACCGTCCCGGTTGTTAGCACGCCTGCGTGCGCAATCGCGGCACCTCGCTTGTGCGTATCTTCGACCTTGAACTCGACCGCTGCGGCACTTTGCAAAAAACCCGTGTCGCCGACCTGGCCGCCGCTCTCGGCATAGAATGGTGTTTGATCGAGCACGATCTCGCCGCGCTCGCCCGCCTGCAAGCTCTCGACCGGCGCGCCGTCTTTCAGGATTGCGAGCACCGTGCCCTGGCCCGAGGTGTGATCGTAGCCGCGGAAGCTCGAACGCGCATCGATCTGCACGCCGGCGCGCAGGTCCACGCCAAAGCGGCTCGCGCCGCGCGCGCGTTCGCGCTGCGCATCCATCGCGGTGTCGAACCCGGCCTGATCGATGGACAGGCCGCGCTCTCGCGCGACGTCGGCGGTCAGGTCCGCGGGAAAACCGTAGGTGTCGTAGAGCTTGAAAACCGTCTCGCCGTCGATGACTTTGCGACCGCCGAGCTTGCTGATCGCAGTGTCGAACAAATTCATGCCCGTAGCCAGGGTCTCGGCAAATCGCTCTTCCTCCTGCCGGAGCACGCGCTCGACATGCGTACGCGCCGCGCTCAGTTCCGGGAACGCCGCGCCCATTTCCTCATCGAGCGTTTTCACCAGCTTGTAGAAAAATGTGTCCTGGATCCCGAGCTTGTAACCGTGGCGGATCGCGCGGCGGATGATGCGCCGCAGGACGTAGCCCCGGCCTTCGTTCGATGGCGTCACGCCGTCGACGATCAGGAAGCTGCAGGCGCGGATGTGGTCCGCGATGACGCGCAGGCTGGGGTTTTGCGTTTCAGTGGTGTTCGCCAGAACCGCTGTGGCAGCTAACAAACTGCGGAAAAGATCGATGTCATAGTTGCTGTGCACGCCCTGCATGACAGCCGCCAGCCGCTCGAGACCCGCGCCGGTGTCGACCGAGGGCTTGGGCAACGGCACCAGCCTGCCGTCGGCCGAACGGTCGTACTGCATGAAGACCAGATTCCAGATCTCGACAAAGCGGTCGCCGTCTTCGTCTGGCGTGCCCGGCGGGCCGCCAGCGATCTGCGCGCCATGATCGTAAAAAATTTCGCTGCAGGGGCCGCAGGGCCCGGTGTCGCCCATGGCCCAGAAATTACTCGCCTCCCCCAGGCGCGTGAGCCTGGCCGCCGGCACGCCCATTTCCCGGGTCCAGATGTTGGCCGCTTCGTCGTCGTCGCGGAACACCGTGACCCAGAGCCGGTCCGGCGGCAGACCTAACACCCGGGTGACGAAGTCCCAGGCGAAGCGGATCGCATCGCGCTTGAAGTAATCGCCAAAGGAAAAGTTACCCAGCATCTCGAAGAAGGTGTGATGGCGCGCGGTGTAACCCACGTTCTCAAGATCGTTGTGCTTGCCACCGGCGCGTACGCAGCGCTGGCTCGACACGGCGCGCACGTAAGCGCGCGGGTCCTTGCCCAGGAAGGCGTCCTTGAACTGCACCATGCCCGCATTGGTGAAGAGCAGCGTTGGGTCGTTGCCGGGAATCAGCGAACTCGAGGGCACGACGGCATGACCGCGCGCACGGAAAAACTCAAGGAAGGCGCGGCGGACGTCGGTCGCGCTCATGAACGGCGGATTTTTGGGCGCGGGGTTGGCGCTGGATTGGGTGTCAGTCATTCTTCTGCAGTCGTGCCTGGCCGCATATGATCCGATGAAAAGCCCCGATACTGCAAAAATCTGGCCTGACGGCCTTTTTCCGCCCAACTGGCAGGCGCTTCCGGGCCGAAGCGCCGCTGCCGCAGGGCCTCGCACAGCGCACGCCAATCGGGTCCATGGTCCATGGCGAGAGCAATATCTTCGTTACTGACGCCACGCTCGCGCAAGTCCCGGGCAATACGCACCGGGCCATGGCCGGTGCGGGCGGCGTAACTCAGGTATTTCTCAGCGTAGCGGTGGTCGTTCAGGTAACCGCGGGCCACAAAGTCAGCCACCACGGTCGCCGCAAGCTCGGGCGGCGCCCCGCGGTCGATGAGCTTGGCCGCAGCTTCGGCGATGGCGTAATCGCGCTTGGCAAGCAGAGTCGCCAGGGCCGTTTGCACGGCCGCTGGCTCACTCAGGTCTTTGCGCTCCGATTTTTTGCGCTTGAATGGCGCTCGCAAATTGATGCTGGCCAACGCTGGCCGGCGCTGGCTTAGCGGCCAGCCTCGCTCACCGGCCACCCTTGGGAAACTGCACGACTTCGGAACCTGCATCCCCCTCGGCCGGCTTGGCGCCGCCTTTGGGAACCAACAGTTTCGCGCGGATCTGGTCTTCGATTTCGCGCGCAATGGCCGGGTGCTGCTTCAGGTAGTCCCGCGTGTTGTCCTTGCCCTGGCCAATGCGCTCGCCCTTGTAGGCGTACCAGGAGCCGGACTTGTCGATGATGTTGTGCGTCGAGCCCAGCTCGATGATCTCGCCTTCGCGCGAAATGCCGGCGCCGTACATGATCTCGAACTCGGCCTCGCGGAACGGCGGCGCGACCTTGTTCTTGACGACTTTGACGCGGGTCAGATTGCCGGTGACTTCTTCGCCGGACTTGATGGCGCCGATGCGGCGGATGTCGAGCCGCACGGAGGCGTAGAACTTGAGCGCGTTGCCGCCGGTGGTCGTTTCCGGGCTGCCAAACATGACGCCGATCTTCATGCGGATC
The DNA here is from genome assembly GCA_031382085.1 of Gammaproteobacteria bacterium. GTDB lineage: Bacteria > Pseudomonadota > Gammaproteobacteria > Steroidobacterales > Steroidobacteraceae > UBA964. Next base: position 84,890 of record JANMYM010000012.1, on the reverse strand, counting down.
TGGTTGATGAAGACGACGATGCAATTGGAGCGCTTGATGTTGCCGGTGAGCTTGCGAAGTGCCTGGGACATCAGGCGCGCGTGCAGACCCATTTGCATCTCACCCATTTCGCCTTCGATTTCGGCCTTGGGGGTCAGCGCCGCGACCGAGTCGATCACGATGATGTCCACCGCGCCGGAACGCACCAGCATGTCGGTGATTTCGAGCGCCTGCTCGCCGGTGTCCGGCTGGGACACCAGGAGGTCGTTGACGTTGACGCCGAGCTTCTCGGCATACGACGGATCGAGGGCGTGCTCCGCATCGACGAACGCCGCGGTGCCGCCATTGCGCTGCACTTCGGCGATGACCTGCAACGTGAGCGTGGTCTTGCCCGAGGATTCCGGGCCATAGATTTCGACCACGCGACCCTTGGGCAGGCCGCCGATACCGAGGGCGATGTCGAGGCCTAACGAACCGGTGGAAATGGCCTCGACGTCATACGACGCGGACGCATCGCCCAGACGCATGACCGAACCTTTGCCAAATTGTTTTTCAATCTGACTGAGGGCGGCGACCAGCGCCTTTTTCCGACTGTCGTCCATTTGCTTCGACTCTTGCTTCGACTCAGATTGCATTTGCCGTGAATCCATGTGCCTCGACCCCACTTGAGTGAACTGCGCTGTGTACGCGAGCGATGCGTGAATTTAATCACAAGCACCTGCGTATGGAAGAGGCAAAACTGCACTCAAAATAAAATTTTACGCAGCGTTCACTCGATATACAGGTGCGGCGAAAACCGACTACTGTATAAACACGACGTCAAGCAGCATTTTCAATCCGAATTGCACCGCTTTGCGGCGTACTTGTTCGCGATCCCCCCGGAAAGTCTTGAGCCGCGCGGTCACTTCGATGGCCTTGCTGCGCCGCTGCGCGACGGCGAACCACACCGTGCCGACGGGTTTGCCGGTCACCGCGCCGCCCGGTCCGGCGATGCCGCTGACGGCAATCGCGACATCAACACCGGTACGGTCCAGCGCGCCGCGCGCCATGGCGCGCACCGTGAGCTCGCTCACCGCGCCCGCACGATCCAGCATGGTTTTGGGCACGCCGAGATCGCGCCACTTGGCTGCATTGGAATAGGTGACAAAGCCGCCATCGAACCACTGTGAGCTGCCGGCAACGTCGGTGATGCAGCGTGCGATCCAGCCCCCGGTGCAAGATTCAGCCGTTGCCAGGTACGCACCCGCCGCCAGCAGGCGCTCGCCCACGCGCACCGACAATCTCTGCAGGTCGTAGTCAGTCGCCATCCATTAAGCTTAGCGCATGACCGATGCCGGATTCGCGGATCACACGCCGATGATGCAGCAGTACCTGCGCATCAAGGCGCAGCATCCGGAGGTCCTGCTGTTTTACCGGATGGGCGATTTCTACGAGCTTTTCTATGACGACGCGCGACGCGCGGCGGCATTGCTCGACATCACACTGACGGCGCGCGGGCAATCGGCGGGCGCCTCGATACCGATGGCCGGCGTGCCGTTTCACAGCGTCGATACGTATCTTGCGCGCCTGGTGCGCAAGGGCGAGTCGGTCGCAATCTGCGAGCAGATCGGCGAACCGGGCAAGACCAAGGGCCCGGTCGAGCGTCAGGTGGTGCGCATCGTCACGCCCGGCACGGTCACCGATGAAGCGCTGCTCGAAGAGCGGCGCGCAACGTTGTTAGCAGCACTGTGGCGCGAGGGCGAGAGCTTCGGGCTCGCGTGGCTGGACCTCGCGGCCGGCCGTTTCAGTATCCTGCAGACCACGGGTGCCGAAGCGCTGGCGGCGGAACTCGAACGCCTGCAACCGGCCGAATTGCTGGTCGCAGAGCATCAGACGCCACCCTCGCTCGACGCTGCGATTGTCCGCACGCGGCCACCCTGGCAGTTTGAACTGGCGAGCGCGTCGCGCCTGCTGACCGACCAGCTCGGCACGCTGGACCTAGCCGGTTATGGCGCTGATGTGCTGCCGCTCGCGATCGCGGCGGCGGGAGCGCTGCTGCAACATGTGCGCGATACCCAGCGCTCGGCCCTGCCACATATTCGCGCACTGCATGTTGAAGAACATGGCGAGGAGCTGCAGCTCGATGCGGCGACGCGCCGCAATCTGGAGCTGGACAGCAGTCTCGCCGGCCGCACGGATGCCAGCCTGGCGGCGCTGCTCGACACAGCAGTTACGGCCATGGGTTCGCGCGCACTGCGCCGCTTGTTAGGCCGGCCGAGCACACGGCAGGATCTGCTGCGCAGCCGCTATCAGGCAGTCGGTGCGCTGGGTGCGCATGGCGATACGGCCAGCGCCGGCGCCGCGGTGCGCGCGGCGCTGCGCGGCATGGGTGACGTGGAGCGGGTCCTGGCGCGCGTGGCGCTGCGCACGGCGCGGCCGCGGGACCTTGTCGGGCTGCGCCAATCGCTGGCAGTGCTCCCGGATTTGCGCAGCTCGCTGGCGGCCATCGATTCGCCGGTGGTGCAGCAACTGGCTGACCGGATCGGCGCCCATGCCGCTGAACTCTCGCTGCTACAGCGCGCGATAGCCGTGGAGCCGGCGAACTTCGTGCGCGACGGTGGCGTCATCGCGCAGGGCTACGACGCGGACTTGGACGAGCTGCGCCGTCTCAGCGCCGACACGGACGCCTTTCTGCTCGAACTTGAAGCGCGCGAGCGTAAACGCACCGGCATTCCCTCGCTCAAGCTCGGCTTCAACCGTGTGCAGGGATTTTTTATCGAGGTGCACCGCAGCCAGGCGGAACGCGTGCCCGCGGATTACCACCGGCGCCAGACGGTCAAGAGCGCCGAGCGCTTCATCACGCCGGAACTCAAGAGTTTCGAGGACAAGGTGCTCGGCGCGCGCGACAAGTCGCTGGCGCGCGAAAAGGGGCTCTACGAAACGCTGTTAGGCCTGCTGATCGATCAGCTGCCGGCGCTGCAGGACAGCGCCGCCGCGATTGCCGACATCGACGCGTTCGCGGCGCTGGCCGAGCGCGCCGCGGCACTGAGCTGGAGCGAGCCCACGCTGGTCGCGGAGCCGGTGCTGCGCATCACCGCCGGGCGACATCCGGTGGTCGAGAAATTCAGCCGCGAACCCTTCGTGCCGAACGACCTGGAACTGGATGCGCGCCGGCGCATGCTGATCATCACCGGACCTAACATGGGCGGCAAGTCCACCTACATGCGCCAGACCGCGCTGATTGCGATCCTGGCGCATATCGGCAGCTTTGTGCCCGCGGAGCGCGCCGAGATCGGTCCGCTGGACCGTGTCTTCACCCGCATCGGCGCGGCGGATGATCTGGCCGGCGGGCGCTCGACCTTCATGGTCGAGATGACCGAGGCTGCTAACATCCTCAACAATGCGACCGCCCGCAGCCTGGTGCTGATGGACGAAATCGGCCGCGGCACCAGCACGTTCGATGGCCTGGCGCTGGCTTGGGCGACCGCGCGGCATATCGCTGTCGGCCTGCGCTCGTTCACGCTGTTCGCGACGCACTACTTCGAACTGACGGCGATGAGCCAGGACATCGACAGCGTCGCCAACGTGCACCTCGATGCGGCGGAACATAAGGACGGCATTGTCTTTCTGCATGCGGTGCGCCCGGGTCCTGCGAACCGCAGCTACGGTCTCGCGGTGGCGCAGCTCGCCGGCGTGCCGCGCGACGTCATTGCCAGGGCGCGCGGCTACCTCAACCTGCTGGAGTCGGGCCGCGCACCCGCGGCGGGCAATGGCCGGCAAACCGAGCTGCCGTTGTTCGCGACCGAGCACCCGCCGAGCGAGCGGCTCATCGATGAGACGGCTAACAAACTCAAACTGGAAGTGCAGGAGATGGATCCGGACACGCTGACGCCGCGCCAGGCGCTGGACGCGCTTTACCGGCTGCGCAAACTCGCCGACAGCTGACGAACGATCGCAACGTGTCTGGGGTTTGAAAATCAGGACCGGGGCAGCGAATTGTCGGCGGCTCGCGCGCGCGGTAGCGCAAACTTGGTAAATTCAGTTCAACTTGGGAAAAGATCCGTGACGAACGTTTGCGCCCGTGCGCGCGAGCGAACGCGCAAGATCGCGCGTGAGTCTGCGAACCGCGATCTTGCAAGCGCGCCGACACCTGAGCTGCAACGGTCCTGACTTTCAAACCCCAGACACATTGCCCATGGGTCAGCGTGTCGCGGTCAGTTTGAACCGGCCATTGCGCAGGAAGAACGCGGTCTGGCTCGCGACCTCACGCGACACCAGCATGCCGAAATGGCTGACCGGCAGTGTCAATTGGTCGGCGGCGCCGGCAATTGCGGTCTCGCGCAGCGCGACCGTACCATCGTTAGGTTCGTCGAACTGCGCGAAAAATCTCCCGAGACCCATGGACCGGGTTCCGGCAATCACGCCCAGGGGCCGGTCGGCGTGCGTCCACTCGCGCAATGCGCCGCGCTGCCGTCCGAGCACCTCGTCGCGCAGCAACGGCCCGACCAGGCGCTGGCCCGCCGCAAAGCGCGCAGTAAATTTCTCGGCACTGAGACTGCCTGCGGTCGGGGAGCCTAACAACACGACCCGCCCGGGCGGTTGTTGCGGGTGATGCACGAAAAGTTGCAGTACCGCGAGACCGCCCAGGCTGTGGCCGACGAGATGCAGTGCCTGCGGGGCGCGCTCGCGAATGCGTTCATGCAGCCGGTTGGCCACCACAGCGGGCGACTCGCGGGTGGTGCGCCAGGCGAACAGATCGGCGGTCGCGCCCAGCTGCTGTGCGACCCGGCGCCTGAGCAGCGCGGATTCCGGGCCTGGCATCCACAGGCCGTGCACGAACAGTACCATCGTGTTCGCCACGGATGGCTCAGCGCTCGACCAGATGCACCGCCGCCTGCTGCTCCCGGCCGCCTTGCCGGAAAGTCGCCTGCACGGTGTCGCCGGGCTTGAAGGATTTCAGCGCATCCGAGAACTGGCTCAGATTCGCGATCGGTTTGTCGTTCAGAGCTAACAACACAGCGCCCGCCTGCATTCCCGCCAGCGCCGCGGGTGACCCGGGCGTCAGCGACTCGGCGCGGACACCTGCGCCCGTGTACGCATAGTCCGGCACCAGACCGAAGGACACGCGGCGTGGCCCGCCGTCACCCGGTGAGGCCCCCGCCGTGGGGTTGCCGGCCGCCGCGCCCGGCGCTGCGATACTGACAGTCAGCGGCGTCGGTCGTTCGGCGAGGTAATTGACGATTTCGCGCGCGACCCTCGCGACTTTCACCAGCCCCGCGCTGTCGATCTTGTCGGCCGTATCGCTCGGCCGGTGATAATCCAGATTGGCGCCGCTGAAGATTTGCACGCCGGGAATGCCGCGGGCGATGAAACTCTGCTGATCCGAGGACTCGCCATTGCCGGCGATGCTGCGCAGACTGACACCGGTCTCAAAACCCACGCCCTGCACAATCGGCGCCCACTCGCGCGCCGTGCCGGTGGCTAACACGCTGAGCGGATTGCTGTTCAGGTGGCCGACGGTGTCCAGGTTCACCACCGCGCGCAGACCGCTCAGCGGTAGTGGCAATGGATGCAGCGCAAACCAGCGTGAACCCTGCAGGCGCGCTTCCTCGGCGGAGAATCCGATGAAGACGATCGTGCGCTGCGGCACGCCGGCGGCCGCCATGACGCGCGCCAGCTCCAGCATCACGGCGGTGCCGCTGGCATTGTCGTCTGCGCCGGGATGAATTTGTCCGAGTTCGCTTACGCGCACGCCGGGTCCATCGCGGCCCAGGTGATCGTAGTGCGCACTGACGACCAGCCACTGACCCTCGAACGCCGGATTCGAGCCGCGCAATACGCCGATGACATTGCGCGTGGTGGTACCGGGCTTGACGGGCGCCGAGGCAGTCGACCCGCGGGTTGCCGGCACCGATTCCACTGGAAATTCCTGGAACCAGCCACCGGCCTCGCCACCGGGCGTCAGGCCCGCGGCGCGCATCTGTTCTGCCAACCAGCTGCCGGCCTGCAGCAGGCCGGATGAACCTAACCCTCTACCCTCGCGCTCCGGCGCCGCGAGCCACTGCACGTTGGCCGCCATCGCGCGTTCGTCGAACGTCGCCGGCAGATCCGCCAGCGCCTTGCGTGCAGACGGCGGCAGCAACGGCAACGGCGCATTGCGCGCGCTCGCCGGCCGCAAATCGACCCGCAGCGGCGAGTCGCTCGCGGGCCATTCGCCCTTGACTTTGTTAGCAGGCTCCTCGCCCGCGAAGCCGAGCCAGGAATACTTGCCGTAGTGCGGCAGCTTGCGCGCGAGGCCAGGCGCGGCGGCCAGCGGATCCACCGCGATCCACGCCGCCGCATGCGCGCTGTTAGCCGGATTGCGGCCCACGGCGACAATGGAGTTGCCGGCGTAGTCCACTCGGTCCGCGCCCAGCTGCACGCCCGTGGAGTCGCGCGCGAAGCCTATCGCTGGATCGTCGGCAAATACCTGCGGCAACCAGCGGTTGTCACGCCCGAAAATCCACAGCGATGCATCCTTCGGCAGTTGCTTGAGATCCTGGTCGCTGGTCACGGTGACCTGGGTCACCGGGCTCTTCCAGGCGTCCAGCATCGCGATGTAGGCCGCGCGCTGCGCCGCGCTCGCACGGGCCGGCAACACCGCGACAATGGCCTTGTCGCCAAACACCTGACCTAACGACGGCGCAGCCTCGCGCTGATCCAGCAGTCGGAACAGGTCAAAATCCGGATCGACCTGCAGCGCCAGCGGCTCGGAGTCGGCACGCACCTGGAACGCCGTGTCGCGGCCGGTCGTATCGACGCGTTTTTCAACCAGCCCGTTACTGGTCTGGATGCGCAGTGGCACGGCCAGTGAAAACGGCGCCGCCTTCTGCTGTTGGTGCAGACGGCCACTGACCACCCAGCCGTCACCCTCACGACTTACATGGGCATCCAGCACACGCAGGTCGGGCGCGCCGGTGCGCGCAACCCACTGCTGGAACAGCGCCTGCAGTTTCACATCGCTGGTGGCTTCATGTGCGCGCCGCAAATCATCAAAGGACGCGCGCGTGCCGCGCTGCTCGCGATAGAAGCGCTGCAGGCCGCGTCGATAGGCGACATCGCCCACCTGTTGCCGGACCATGTGAAACAGCATCAGCGCCTTGCCATAGCCGACCGCTTCGGTGGCCGGGCTATGCCGCGAGCGGAATTCGCGCAGCGGAAAATCATGCGCCTCGCCGACGAAATCGCGGTATTTCTTCAGCGTGTCGCGCCGGTACTCCGCACCCTGCCCAGCTTGCTCTTTGAACAGGTGATCCGCGAGATACGCGGTCAGGCCCTCGCACCAGTTGCCGCTGGCGTAGTCTACGAACACCGAGTTGCCCCACCAGTTGTGCAGGATCTCGTGCGGAAACGACGAGGTGATGATGAACGGGAAGCGGATGACCTGCGGACCTAACAGCGTGAACGACGGCATGCCATAGCCGGTTTCCCAGAAGTTCTCGACCAGCGCGAACTTGCCGTACGGATAGGCGCCAATCAGCGTGCGATACATCTCGAGGTAACGCGCGGTCGCCTCGAGATATTTCGCGGCCAGCGCAGCGTCTGCCTCGTGCAGGTACACCTGCGCCTCGACCGCGCCGGCGGAGCGCAGGTAGCGCTGCAGCGGCCCGCCCACCAGATGTAATTCATCGATCGCATCCGTCGACAACCAGTGCGCCGTGCCGCTGGCGTCGCGCGCGGTACCCGCGCCAGGGCTGACCAGCATCCAGCCGTCGGGCGCGCGTGCGGTCACATCAAACGTGAACAACGAGTCGCCGAGCCAGGGATACCAGAGCGAGCTGCCGGCGAGGTAAACACCATTCGGTCCCAGCGTGCCCGCGGTCTCGCTGAAGCCGCGCGCGTATTCCTGCTCCGGCATATCGAATCCAAAATCCATCCGGCCACGGTAGTGAAGTGTCAGTGTGCGCTCACCTGCAGGTAGCCGAACCTGCCAGCGTCGTGCGCGCCCGCTGCCTGACAACGCTGCGCTGGCACCCTTGGCCGGCAATTCCTGTGCCGCGGGTTGCGAGGCTTCGATGGAGAGCGGCGCAGCGAGCAGGAACTCGACCCGCGTGCCCGCGGCGTTAGCCGGAAACTCCAGCGTCACGTCGGCAACGAGCTCATGCGTGTCGGGCACGAGCGTCGCGTTGATCCGATAACGCGGCAGGCTGGCCGGATCCATGAGCCCGGATGGGCGCACGTCCCGGCGCTCGGCTGGGTGAGCGGGCGGCGCCTGCGCGATCGCGGTGACGCCAGCTGAGCAGGTCAGCAGCATGGCTGCTGCAAACGGCGGGATGCGGCGCATAGAGACCTCTTAGTCTTGACGACGGAAGGGTAGTGGCAACGTCTGCCTCGTTCCATCCCGCTCAATCGACAGCTGCGCAACATCGCCCCAGCGATAGTTGCCAGTCTGTTTCTGCAAGCCGGCACTCGAATCGATCGCGACGCCATCCAGGCTGCGCAGGATGTCGCCGACCTTGATGCCGGCGCGCGCGGCGACTGAATCTTTGCTGACCTGGATGACCTTGCTCGGCTCCTTGCCGAGCTTGCCCATCAGCGACACGCCTAACACCGGCAGGCTGGGACCGCTGCTGAAGGGCACGCCCCAGATGAAGTTGGCATACGAGGCACTGACCGCAGGCACCGGCTTGCGGTCCTGGTCTTTAACCATCACCGGTATCAAGGACGCGATGCGGCCCGCGAAGTGCGCCTTGAGCTGCCGTTCGGCGCCCAGGCCATAGGCGACGTGGCCGGAGCCGATGAGCACCACGACGATCGCGCGCGGGTCGTCAGGCTTGGGCAGCGCCTGAGCGGCGTTCCAGCCCATCGCCGAATCCCAGGTGACCTGCGCCTGGTACAGGCTTTCGAGTTGCTCCGGAGACATCTTGCTGTGCAGCGCATCCTCGGGATCGAAGTAGGCGCGGAACAACTGACGGTGTTCGGCGCTGGAAATGTCAATGCTGGGCGGCATGTGAGCGCGCGATGCGGGCTCCAGGCCTGCGAGGCCCTTGCTGCGCACGGTCTTGACCACATCGCGTGGCGCGTTGATGCCAATCAGCGGCAGGCGCTTATCGCGCGCGAACTGAAAAATCTCGCGGTAATAACCCCAGTGATGCGACCAGTTTCCGTACCAGTCGGATCGATCAAGAAACTGCTGTTCGGTCAGTTTGCCGCGCGACCACGCCGCGAGCGCAGGCGGCTGGGTCCACGGAAACATCTCCAGTCCGATGATGACCTTGCGGCCCGTCGCATGCAGCGCCTGGATCGCGCGCAATTCAACCTCGTGAAAACTGGCGTCGGTGTGCTGCTCACCGATGAACAGCACGCGCGCGTCGGCCAGCCGCCGCGCCATGTCCGCATCCGTGATCAACTCGCCGGTCGCGGTATCGGTCACCGCGTCCAGCACCACCGGCGCCTGGCGTTGCGAGCGCGCCGGGTCGCCAATGGCCAGCTGCTGCGGGTCCGCCGGCGCAGCGGTCTGCGCCGGCACGACGTTGACAGCTAACAGCCCCGCCAGAAAATACACACGGCGCGCAGCCATCAGAACTTCACCGCTGCCGACAACCCGACCTGCCGCGGCAGGCGGCTCGAGCCGCTGTTCGACTTATCCATGATCCCCTCCAATAAGATTGAGAATAATTCCCAATCGCCAGGCCGACCCGCGAACCTGCGTTGTTAGGTCGTGGGCGCCTGTCGCAGCCGGATATGTAGTTCGCGCAGTTGTTTTTCGCTGACTTCGGTCGGCGCATCGGTCAGCGGGCAGGCCGCGGTCTGTGTCTTCGGGAAGGCGATGACATCGCGGATATTGTCGGCCCCGGACATCAGCATCGCGAGGCGATCGAGGCCAAAGGCGATGCCGCCGTGCGGTGGCGCACCGAACTTCAGCGCATCCAGCAGGAAGCCGAACTTGCGGCGCGCTTCTTCCGGTTCAATGCCTAACAAATCAAACACCACCGATTGCAGGTCCTGGCGATGGATGCGCACGCTGCCGCCACCGATTTCGGAGCCGTTGAGCACCATGTCGTAGGCCCTGGCGATCGCGCCGCCCGGATTGGCGCGCAGCGCCTCGGGATCGAGATTGGCCGGCGAGGTGAACGGATGATGCATCGCGGCCCAGCGCTTGTCGTCCGCATCCCATTCGAACATCGGGAAGTCCACTACCCACAGCGGCGCCCAGCCCTGGCGCAGCAGACCCAGGTCCGCGCCCATTTTCAGGCGCAACGCACCTAACGCATCGGACACGATCCTGGCGCTGTCGGCGCCGAAGAAGATGAGGTCGGTGTCGGCCGCAGCGCTGCGCTCGAGAATGCCGGCTAACGCGGCGTCGCTCAGGAACTTGATGATCGGCGACTGCAGACCCTCGCGGCCTTTGGCCCGATCGTTGACCTTTATGTAGGCAAGACCTTTGGCGCCATAGCGCGCGACATAGGCCGTGGCATCGTCGATTTCCTTTCGTGTCAGCTTGCCGCCGCCGGGTACGCGCAGCGCCGTGACACGGCCACCCGGATCCCTGGCTGGACCCGAGAACACCTTGAAATCGCAGTCTTTCACCAGGTCCGCAATGTCGACCAGCTCCAGATCGACCCGCAGGTCAGGCTTGTCCGAGCCAAAGCGGCGCATCGCGTCGGCAAAGCTGATGCGCGGAAACGGCTGCGGCAGATCGACGTCGATCACGGTCTTAAACAAGTGCCGGATCAGGCCTTCCATCAGGACCATGATGTCCTGCTGCGGCAGAAAACTGGTTTCGATGTCGAGTTGCGTGAAATCGGGTTGCCGATCGGCGCGCAGGTCTTCATCGCGGAAACAGCGCACGATCTGATAGTAGCGATCGAAGCCGGACACCATCAGCAGCTGCTTGAAGATCTGCGGCGACTGCGGCAACGCGAAGAATTTGCCGGGATGCGTGCGCGATGGCACGAGGTAGTCGCGCGCGCCTTCGGGTGTCGCCTTGGTCAGCATTGGCGTTTCAATGTCAATGAACCCCGCGTCATCGAGGTGCGAGCGCATCGCACGGGTGATGGCATGGCGGCGCATCAGCCGTTGCTGCATGACATCACGGCGCAGGTCGAGATAGCGGTACTTGAGGCGCACTTCCTCGCTGACCTCTTCATCGAGCTGGAACGGCAGCGGTTCGGAGCGGTTGAGCAGTTCGATCTCGCGGGCTAACATTTCGATCTGGCCGGACGCCAGCTCTTTGTTAGCCGTGCCGGCGGGACGCGGCCGCACCCTGCCGACGATGCGCACCACGAACTCGTTGCGCAGCTTTTCGGCGGTAGCGAAAATCTCCGGCGTATCCGGGTCCACGACGACCTGCACCAGGCCGCTGCGGTCGCGCAGATCGATAAAAATCACGCCGCCATGGTCGCGACGCCGATGCACCCAACCCGCGACCGCCACGCTCTGCCCGCCCAGCGACTCATTGACTTGACCGCAATAATGACTACGCATATTCACGAGGATAACTTACTGAGAACGTAAAGACCGCCCTGGATGCCTATATTGATTCGCAGCTCGTCGTCCAGGTATACGACGTCCGAGTAAAGCTTCGACACATTCAGTTCCGCGCTCAGTACAAGATCCGGCGCAGCACCCAGCGAGCTGCGCATTGCTGCGGCATTCGCCCCCGCCACGGGTTGCAACTCGACCCGGTGAAAATTGATATTCAGGCGCTGCGGATTGACTGCATCAACCGCCCAGCGCCCATGCGTGACAACTTCGCCGCGCGCGTAGCCACCCGGCGCCGCGATGCTAACAACGTTGTCATACCGTGAACCGTCCGCCGCCACCTGCTGGTGCAGGGCCAGCACGGCGATCGGCAGCTCCGGAAACTTGTTGAAACTGTGAATTTTTAGATTGGACTCGTGCACGCGCGGTTTGCCGGCCGAGTGACGCGCGCCGAAGTGCGCGAATAACGTGACCCAGCGGCCCGCCAGGACGTCGGGCCGTTCCGCGGGACGCGGGAACGCGGTCAATGCGCTGAGCTCGGTCACCAGTTCGCCAAGGCGGGCGAACCCCTGTTCGGTCAGGCCGCCGTCCGGGCTCGCGGTATCCAGGTGCGCAAGCAATGCAGCACGCACGCGACTGCGATCATTCATCGACTCAGGCCTGGTGGGGCGTCGCCGGCATGACGACGCCTAACGTGACGATCATCTTCATGGCTGCATCGATGGATATATTGACCGGCCGCAATTGTGACCGGGCTGCGAGCACGATGAAACCCGAGGTCGGATTAGGCGTCGTCGGCACAAATACGCAGACGTGTTCTTCGCCGCCCGGCACCTGCACCGCGCCCAGCTGCTCGGCGGTCACGAAGCCCATACTCCAGATGCCGACGCGCGGATACTCGATCAACACCACTTGCTTGAAGGAATTACCCGACGTCGACAGCACCGACTCCGCAAAACCCTTTACGCCTCCATGGATGGAACGCACCAGCGGGATGCGTTCAAGCAGCCCATCCCAGTAACGCACCAGGCGACGGCCGATTAAATTGGTGACCGCGAGCCCCGTCAGCAATAACACGGCGAGTGCGAACACGATTCCGAGGCCGGGCAAGTGGAATCCTAACAACTCGAGCGGCCGCCAGCTTGAGGGCAGCAACAACAGGAAATTGTCGGTCAGGTCGATGATGAAGCCCAGCACCCAGACCGTTGCCAGGATGGGGAGCCATACCAGCACACCCGCGATCAGGTAACGGCGGAATGAGACCATGACTAACGCCGGCCCTTGCGCGCGGCAGGACGTTTCGACTTCGCTGCGGACCGCGACGCGTGTTTGCTATCAGAGGACTTGGGCGCCTCGGCCTTGGCAGGCTCGGCCTTGGCAGGCTCGGCCTTGGTCGAGTCCGCTTTGGCTGTATCGGCCTTGGCTGTATCGGCCTTGGCAGGCTCGGCCTTTTCCACGGCCAGGTTGCGCTTTTTGTCCTGGTCCGACTTGAAGTCGGTTTCGTACCAACCGGCGCCCTTCAGCCGAAAAATCGGGGCGGACATCAGCTTGCGCAGCCGCGACTTGCCGCAGGCGGGGCACTTGCGCAACGGCGGGTCGCTGACTTTCTGCATCGCCTCGTGGGTCTGGCCACAGGCGCCGCACTGGTACTCGTAAAACGGCATGTGGCAATTATAGCGGGGCCGTCATCCCGACGTTACGCTGCTAGCCGGTTTTCTTCTCGAAATGGATGCGGCCGTCGCCGTCTACCACGCCCTGTATACGATCGCCAGGACCGAAACGCCCCTGCAGCAATTGCTGCGCGAGCGGATTCTCGAGCTGTTGTTGCATCGCGCGTCTCAACGGCCGCGCCCCATAGACCGGGTCATATCCGGCCTCGGCTAACAAATCCAGCACCTTGTCATCGAGCGCAAACTCGATGCCGCGCTCCAGCAGCCGCTTGCGCAGGCCGCCCAGCTGGATGCCGACGATCGCGCGGATCTCGACGCCGCCCAGCGGATGGAACACGACCATGTCGTCAATGCGGTTGATGAACTCGGGACGGAAATGCTGTTGCACGATTTCCATCACCGCAGCCTTCATGCGCGTGTAGTTCTTCTCTCCCGCGAGCTCCTGGATCACGTTGGACCCGAGGTTGGAGGTCATGATCACCACGGTATTGCGAAAATCCACGGTGCGGCCCTGGCCATCGGTCAGGCGACCATCGTCCAGCACCTGCAGCAGCACGTTGAATACGTCGCTATGCGCTTTTTCCACTTCGTCTAACAAAACCACCGAGTACGGCCGGCGACGCACCGCTTCAGTGAGGTAGCCGCCCTCTTCGTAGCCGACATACCCGGGAGGCGCGCCGATCAGGCGCGCGACCGAATGCTTCTCCATGAACTCGGACATATCGATGCGCACCAGCGCTTCTTCGGTGTCGAACAGGAAGGACGCGAGCGCCTTGCAGAGTTCGGTCTTGCCGACACCCGTGGGTCCGAGGAACAGGAACGAGCCGTTAGGCCGCGCGGGATCCGCGAGCCCGGCGCGCGAGCGGCGGATCGCATTCGAAACGATTTTCAGCGCTTCTTCCTGGCCAACGACGCGCCTGGCCAGCGCCTCCTCCATGTGCAGGAGCTTTTCCTTCTCCGATTCCAGCATCTTGGACACAGGGATGCCGGTCCATTTGGAGACGACTTCGGCGATTTCCTCGTCGGTCACCTTGTTGCGCATCAGTTGCATGCCCTGCGTTTCCACCGTCTGCGCCTGCGCCTGGCGCTTTTCGGCTTCCGGAATCTTGCCGTACTGGATCTCGGCGACCCGCGCCAGATCGCCCTTGCGCCGCGCGGCCTCCATGTCGAGTTTCAGTTTCTCGATTTCTTCCTTGACGCTGGCCGCGCCCTGCAGCAAGGCCTTCTCGCTCTTCCAGATTTCCTCCAGGTCGGCGAATTCCTTTTCCAGTCCGCGCAACGTCTCTAACAGAGTCGCCAGGCGCTTCCTGGATGCGTCGTCGGTTTCCTTCTTGAGCGCTTCGTGCTCGATTTTCAGCTGGATGATGCGCCGCTCGAGCTTGTCCAGCACTTCCGGCTTGGAATCAATTTCCATGCGGATGCGGGCCGCGGCCTCGTCGATGAGGTCGATGGCCTTGTCCGGCAGCTGCCGGTCGGCGATATAGCGGTGCGACAGCGTGGCCGCGGCGACGATCGCCGGATCGGTGATTTCGACGCCATGATGAACTTCATAGCGCTCTTGAAGGCCGCGCAGGATCGCGATCGTGTCTTCGACCGAAGGCTCGTTGACCAACACTTTTTGAAAGCGACGCTCGAGCGCGGCATCTTTTTCCAGGTACTTGCGATATTCATCCAGCGTGGTCGCACCGACGCAATGCAACTCACCGCGAGCGAGCGCGGGCTTCAGCATGTTGCCGGCGTCCATCGAGCCCTCGGCCTTGCCGGCGCCCACCATGGTGTGCAGCTCGTCAATAAAGAGAATGACCTGCCCTTCCTGTTTGGACAAATCGCTGAGTACGGCCTTGAGCCGCTCTTCAAATTCGCCGCGGAATTTCGCACCCGCAATCAACGCGCCCATGTCGAGCGCCAGGATGCGCTTCTTCTTCAGGCTCTCGGGCACTTCGCCGTTGATGATGCGCAGTGCGAGGCCTTCGACAATCGCGGTCTTGCCGACGCCCGGTTCGCCGATCAGCACCGGATTGTTCTTGGTGCGCCGTTGCAGCACCTGGATCGTGCGCCGGATTTCATCGTCGCGCCCGATCACCGGGTCCAGTTTGCCGTCGATGGCGCGCTGGGTCAGGTCGATGGTGTATTTCGCCAGTGCCTGGCGCCCTTCCTCGGCGTTGGCATCCTGGACCTTGTCGCCGCCGCGGACTTCGTCGATGGCTTTCTCAATCGCCGCCTTGGCAAAGCCGGCGTCCTTCAGCAGGCGAGCTAACAATTGCCGGTCCTCAAAGGCTGCTAACACCACCAGTTCGCTGGCGATGAACTGATCGCCGCGCTGCTGCGCAAGCTTGTCGGTGACATTCAGCATCTTGACGAGATCGTTGCCGATATGGACTTCGCCGGGTGTGCCCTCCACCTTCGGCAGGCGCTCCAGCGCGTTGCCAATTTCGGTGCGCAGCTTGGGGAGATTGCCGCCCGCCTTCAGAAGCAACGGCCTGACCGTGCCACCCTGCTGGTCTATCAAGGCCGCGAACAGATGGACGGGCTCCAGCATCTGGTGATCGCGCCCAACGGCCAACGACTGGGCATCGCCCAGCGCCTGTTGCAGTCTTGCGGTGAGTTTTTCCTGTCGCATATCCCAGCCGATGTGAGGCCCGGAGCGGAGGTTTCAATGCCCACACACAGCCGGAATTCACCAAAAACGCGTTAGATCAGCCCCGAACCGTGTGCCGCCCGCTCGGCAATGACAATAACGCCAACGCCGGCGGCGATCCAGAAGACCTGAGCGAGGCTGGTGCGCGAATCGACATGGCGGTGCAGACCGGGAATCAGATCCGACATCGCGACGTACAACATGCTGGCCGCGGCCAGCGCCAATACATAGGGCAATGCGGCCTGTGCCTCGCGCAGCGCGAAATAGCCTGCGACACCGCCGATGATGGCGGTCAGGCTGACAGCCAGGTTCCAGAACAGCGCCCTGCCACGGGACATGCCCGCATGCAGGAGCACGGCGAAATCACCCACTTCCTGCGGAATCTCGTGCGCGGCAACTGCCAGCGCCGCGACCAGGCCGAGGTGCGGATCTGCCAGCACCGCGCCCGCGATCAGCACACCATCCAGCGCGTTGTGGATGGAATCCCCCACCAGCACCAGCGTCCCAGAAGTTGCGCGACGGTGCTGTTCCTGAGGGGTCTTAAGCGTCCCTACGCCGTGTTCTGCGCAATCATCGGTATGGCAGTGGCGCCACAGCAGGAATTTTTCCAGTATGAAAAACAGGCCAATGCCGGCAACCAGCGTTGCACCAACTGCATGCAGGCGATCATCATCGGCTCCCGCCAACGCATGCGGCACCAGCGCGATCAGCGCCGCACCTAACAAGGCGCCGGTCGCGAAACTGACCAGATGCGGCAGGCTGCGGCTGCGCAGCCGGTCGGGAAACAACAGGAACAGTCCGGCAATCGCGGCGCTCAGCAGGCCGCTGCCTCCGGTGGCGAGCAGGATGAGTATCAGCTTGTCCATGGATCAGCTCACGAGGATACAGTGCGCCACAGCAATGCCGCCATGCGTCCGCTGCTGCCGAGCCGCGCGGCATCGCGCCGGTGCGAAAAAAACCGCTGCGAATCCGCGCAGGTGCACATGCCACAGTCGCTCACCGCGGTTACGCCCGCCGCACGCAGGCGCGCGGCTGCGATGCCAGCGAGGTCGCACTGCCACCGGCCCCTGCTGTTAGGAGCAAAAGCCCAGGCACAGGACGGACCGAATGCGGCGCGCACATCCTCGCCCACTTCAAACGCGCCGCTGCGGATGCAGGGGCCGAGCCAAGCGGTGAGCTCGGCCGGCGCTACGCGCATGGCTGCGAGCGTTTGCTCCAGAATGCCGCCCGCCAGCCCGCGCCAGCCGGCGTGCGCAGCGCCATAAACGGCGCCGTCCTTCGAAGCCAGGAGCACCGGCAGGCAGTCAGCGACCTGGATCGCGACCACGGCACCCGCACGAACGACGATGGCATCGGCTGCACGGCCCTGCGCGCCGGCCTGCCACTCCTCGACCGAACTGACCCGGGTGCCATGGACCTGGTGCAGCCACAAAGGCTCGGCAGGCAGGGCCAGGTCGCGCGCCAGCAGGGCGCGATTGGCGGTCACGGCCTGCGGCGCATCGCCGACCTGCATGCCAAGATTGAGGCTCGCCCAGGGGCCGTTGCTACGCCCGCAGGTGCGCAGACTGAAGGCTGCGCGCAAACCCGCTGGCAATGGCCACTCGGGCACGAAGAACCGCTCGCTCATGCCGTGGCTTTCGCCAGGGCCGCCAGCAAGCTAACAAAATCGGCCGGCAACGGCGCCTCGGCGGCAATGGGTTTGCCGGTCACCGGATGCGTCAGAGCCAGGCGCGCCGCGTGCAGCGCCTGGCGCCGGAATCCGGCCAAGGCGGCTAACAACTGCGGGCTCGCGCCGGCCGGCGTGCGCTTGCGCCCACCGTACGCCTGATCACCCACGATTGGATAACCAATATGCGCCAGGTGGACCCGAATCTGGTGCGTTCGCCCGGTCTCGAGCTTGACGCGTAACAGCGTATGCGCGGCGAAGCGGCGCTCGATCCGGTAGTGCGTGATCGCTTCGCGGCCATCAGCGCGGACCGCCATTTTCAGCCGATCGGTGCGATGCCGGCCAATTGCCGCGTCCACCCTGCCACCGCCGGTCAGGGCGCCATGCACCAGTGCCAGATACTCGCGTTCGATCGACCGCTCAGCTAACAAGTCGACCAGGATTGCATGCACCTGCGGCGTGCGCGCCACCAGCAGCAGGCCGCTGGTATCTTTATCAAGCCGGTGCACAAGACCGGCGCGCGGCACCCGGGCAAGTTCCGGATCCAGCGCCAGCAAAGCGTTCTGCAGGGTACCGTGCGGGTTGCCGGCGCCGGGATGCACGACCAGCCCCGCGGGCTTGTTGACGATCAGCACCGCCTGGTCCCGGTAAACCACTTCAACCGGGCGTTGCTCGGGGGCCACGGCGGTCGAGGCCGCAAAGTGCGCTTCGACCACCACTTGCTCGCCGCCCAGCACCTTGTCGCGCGGGCGCGGATTACGCCCGTCGACCAGCACGTGCCCCGCCAGGATCCAGGCCTGCAGCCGCGAGCGGGAATACTGCGGCAAAGCCTGCGCCAGCGCCTGATCCAGCCGCGTACCGGCCGCGGCGGTCGGCATTTGCAGCTGGTGTGTTTGCATGAGGTCAGGGAACTCGTCAGTCACTGGGGGGCCTAAGTCAGGGAAGCTCTGCACAGGTCACGCGAGGCGCGTTAGGCCGCAAATGACAGGATACAAGGCGCGACCGACGCAGCATGGTAATTCCATGTAAGGAGGGAGCAACGCCGTAGCCGGTCATTTGCGGCCCAACCCTTTGGGGCCGGACGGAATTTTCGTCGATGGAAAGCAATTTCTGCTTCAATTCAACTCCTCCTTCATGTATCTCGATACACATCAGTCGTCGCGCCTCGCCAGACAAAAATTCCGTCTCGGCCGCGCCCGGGTGACCTGTGCAGAGCTTCCCTAGCTTTGGCTATAATGCCCGGCTTCACGCCCGCCGTGCCAACGAAAGACAGCTTCACATGATCCTCGCGCTCCGTTCACCGTCACTGCGGCTTGCTGTGGTCCTGCTGTTGGCCAGCACCCTGATTCTGGGAGGCTGCCGCAGCCGCCGTGAAAAAGACATCACGCAGACTGCGCCCGAAAAGATCTACGAGTCCGCCCAGAAAAGTCTCAAGGAAGGCGACTACAACAACTCGATTCGACTCTACGAAGCCCTGTACTCGCGCTTTCCGTTCGCGCCCGAGGCGCGACAAAGCCGCCTCGATGTCATCTATGCGTACTACAAGGCGCGCGAGAGCGAATCGGCGTTGGATGCCGCGGACACCTTCATCCGCGAGAACCCAACCCACCCGCGCATCGATTACGCCTGGTACATCAAGGGACTGGTGGATTTCGAGCGCACGCCCAACTTTTTCGAAAAGATTTTCAAGGCGAATCTCAACCAGCGCCCACCCCAGACGGCGCGCAAGTCCTTTGCCGCGTTCCGCAAAGTCGCCGAGGAATTTCCCAAGAGCCAGTATGCGCACGATGCGCGTCGCCGGATGATTTACCTGCGCAACCGGCTCGCCGATTACGAACTCAATGTCGCACGCTATTACGTCAAGCGCGGTGCCTGGGTGGCGGCCGCGCAACGCGCCAAGCTCTGCATCGAGCAATACGATGGCGCACCCGCGGTGCGCGAAGCGATGCAGATACTGATCCAGAGCTACGAACGCCTCGGGCTGGAACCCCTGACCACGCAGGCGCGCGCGGTGTATCAGGCCAACTACCAGGGCGATGCCGAGTTGAAGGCCGCGGCCAAAGACCGGAAACGCCGCTGGTGGAATCCGTTCGACTAAGACTGCGCGTCAGCGGCGATAGCCGTTGGTGATCGGATAGCGCCAGTCGCGGCCGAACGCCCTGCGGCTGACCCGCACGCCGGGCGGCGCCTGGCGGCGCTTGTATTCATTGCGCTTCACCATATCTAACACGTGGCCCACGGTCGCGCGATCAAAACCGCGCGCGCAGATTTCATCCACCGACAGGTCTTGTTCGATAAAGGCCTCGAGAATCGCATCCAGCACCGGATACTCGGGCAGGGAATCGCTGTCTTTTTGATTCGGGCTCAATTCGGCGGATGGCGGTCGATCGATGACGCGCTGTGGAATCACGGGACTTACGGTATTGCGGTACCCCGCTAGCCGGTAGACCAGCATCTTGCTGCAGTCCTTGATCGGCGCGAAGCCGCCCGCCATGTCGCCGTACAGCGTTGCATAGCCGACCGCCATTTCCGATTTGTTGCCGGTGGTCAGCAGCATCTTGCCGGTCTTGTTAGACAGGCCCATCAGGATCAGCATGCGGCAGCGCGACTGGATGTTCTCTTCGGTGGTATCGGCCTCGCGCCCGGTGAATTCCTCACGCAGCGCAGCCATTGTTGCCTCGAACATGCCCTCGATGGAGATACTCGAAAAAATCACACCCATGCTGCGCGCCTGCAGCTCGGCATCCGTGACGCTGATGTCAGCCGTGAAGCGCGAGGGCATCATGACCGCGTGCACCTTGTCTGCGCCGAGCGCATCGACTGCGATGGCGAGCGTCAGCGCGGAGTCAATGCCGCCCGACAATCCCATGACCACGCCCGGGAAACGATGTTTGCCGACGTAGTCGCGTACCCCGGTCACCAGCGCACCGTAGACACTGGGCGTATCGTCGAGCAACGGCGCGATGCGCCCGCCACGCAGCTCAACACCCGCGGCGCCGCGTGTTAGCTCGAGAGTCTGCAGATCCTCGTCGAATGCGGGCGCGCGCGCGATCACCGTGCCCGCGGCGTCCATTGCAAAGGAATTGCCGTCAAAAACCAGTTCGTCCTGGCCGCCGACCAGGTTGACGTAAATGACCGGAATCCGCACATCGAGGACGCGCTGGCGGACGATGTCCTCGCGCATTTTCTGCTTGCGCAGTTCGAACGGCGAAGCATTGAGCACCAGCAGAACTTCGGCGCCGGCGGCACGCGCCGCGCGCGCCGGCTCCGGTTCCCAGATGTCCTCGCAAATCAGGACGCCGAGACGAACGCCGCGCAGGTCGATCACGGTCGTGCCGTCCCCAGCCTCAAAATAGCGTTTCTCATCGAACACGCGATAGTTCGGCAGGCAGTTCTTGCGATGCCTGGCCATCATGGCACCGCTGTCGAAGACGGCTGCGGCGTTGTAGATGTGGCCGCCGGCGTATTCCGGGAATCCTAACAACAGCGCCGCCGGCAGCGGCTGCGTCGCAAAATCCGTCAGTTCTTTTTCAATCTGGTACCGCAGCCCGCGGTGGAACAGCAGGTCCTCGGGCGGATAGCCGGACAGCGCCAGCTCCGGGCAGATCACCAGGTCGGCTGCCTGCTCGCGCTGCGCGCGCACGACCGTATCGCGAATCCGGCGCGCGTTGCCGGCGACATCGCCGACTAACAAATTGAGCTGTGCCAGCGCGATGCGCAAAACGATCTAGCGCTTGCGGCGTGGCGTCGGCTTGCGCGCCGCCGGTTTGCGCGCGCGGCGTTTCTTCAGTTGCTCCAGCATGGCCGCGCCGAGCTCTGCCGGCGACTTGACGGTACGCACGCCCGCGGCCTCGAGTGCCGCGAACTTGTCCGCAGCCGTGCCCTTGCCGCCCGCAATCACCGCGCCGGCATGGCCCATGCGCTTGCCGGCCGGCGCAGTAACACCCGCGATGTAAGCGACCACCGGCTTGCTGACGTGCTTCTTGATGTAGGCGGCCGCAGCCTCTTCGTCGCTGCCGCCGATTTCGCCGACCATGCAGATGCCTTCGGTCGCGCCATCGCGCTCGAACAGCTCCAGTACGTCGATGAAATTCATGCCACGCACCGGATCGCCGCCGATACCGACGCAGGTGCTCTGGCCGAGACCGTTGTTAGTCGTTTGAAACACGGTCTCATAAGTCAGCGTGCCGGAGCGCGACACGATACCGACCGCGCCCTTCTTGTGGATGAAGCCCGGCATGATGCCGATCTTGCATTCCCCGGGCGTGATGATGCCGGGGCAGTTCGGGCCGATGAGTCTGACGCCCGTGCCGGCGATCGCCGCCTTGACCTTGACCATGTCGTTGACGGGAATGCCTTCGGTGATGCAGACCACAAGCTCGATGCCGCTGTCCGCCGCTTCGAGGATCGAATCCGCCGCGTACGCTGCCGGGACATATATCATGCTAACAGTCGCGCCTGTGGCTTTAACAGCATCGTGCATCGTGTTGAATACCGGCAGACCGAGGTGTTTTTCGCCGCCACGGCCCGGCGTGACACCGCCGACCAGTTTGGTGCCGTAAGCAATGCATTGCTCGGAATGAAACGTGCCCTGCTTGCCGGTGAAGCCCTGGCACAGCACGCGCGTTTGCCGATTGACCAGAATGCTCATTTCACCGCTCCCACGACCTTGCGCGCCGCATCGGTGAGGTCGGACGCCGCGATCACCTTGAGGCCGCTGTTAGCTAACAATTCGCGCGCTTTGAGCGCGTTAGTACCCTCCAGTCTGACCACCACTGGCACTTGAACACCGACATTGCGCACCGCCGTGATCACGCCCTCCGCGATCAGGTCGCAGCGCACGATGCCGCCGAAGATATTGACCAGGATCGCCTTCACCCTTGGATTAGACAGGATCAGGTTGAACGCCGCTGTTACGCGCTCGGCTGTGGCGCCGCCACCGACATCGAGGAAGTTGGCCGGCGAGCCGCCGTGCAGCTTGATCAGATCCATGGTCGCCATCGCGAGTCCCGCGCCGTTGACCATGCAGGCGATATCGCCATCGAGCGACACATAGTTAAGATCGTGTTCCGAGGCCTCGCGCTCGCGCGGGTCTTCCTGGCTGGGATCGCGATACTTCGCCATCTCGGGCTGGCGGAATACCGCGTTAGCATCGATGTTGATCTTGCCGTCCAGCGCTATCAGCGCGCCGCTGTCGGTGACGATCAGCGGATTCACTTCCACGAGACTCGCGTCGCGTTCCAGCACCAGCCGGTACAGGGCCAGCGCTATTTTCTGAAATGCTGCGATCTGCTCACCCTTGAAACCTAACGAAAATGCCAGGCGTCGGCACTGATAGGGCTGCAGGCCCGCCGCCGGATGCACGTTGGCCGTGACAATCTTTTCGGGCTCTTTGGCGGCGACTTCCTCGATATCCATGCCGCCAGCCGCCGACGCAATCACGGCGATGCGGCTCTTCTCGCGATTGAGCGTCAGCGACAGATAGATTTCGCGGGCAATCTTCGAACCCTGCTCGACATAGACCTGGTTGATCGGCAGCCCCTCGGCACCTGTCTGCTTGGTCACAAGCCGCTGACCTAACATAGCGGCGGCTGCGGCACGTACGGCGCCAAAATCCCTGGCGAGCTTTACGCCCCCGGCCTTGCCGCGGCCGCCCGCATGCACCTGCGCCTTGACCACCCAGACCGCGCCACCGAGCGCCCGCGCCGCCGCCACGGCATCTTCGGCGCTTGCCGCCACCTGGCCGTTCGGCACCGGAATGCCGTAACTGCGGAAAACTTCTTTCGCCTGGTATTCGTGCAAATTCATACGGGTACGTGCTGCCTGTCACATTCGGTGCAATAAACTCGCCATTCTCGCGGAATTCCGTCGGCGCGCAAGTACGAAATGCCGTTCATGGAGTTGAACTGTCGATGCGGCTCGCCCATCATTCTCCCCGATGCCCGCGAGCCCCATGCCGCAGACCCTGGTTCCTACAGATCTCGCTCGCCGCGTCATTGGCCTGCTCAATTTTTACCGCCTGCTGATTGCGCCGGCATTGTTGGCGATCAATTGGCTGTCGGCCCCGTCACCCACCGTCGGACGCACCCATCCAACCTTGTTCCTGTCGGTCTGCGCGTTGTATTTCGTGCTGGGCATTGTGCTGGTTCTGGCGCAGCGCCGGACCTGGCCATCACTGCGCGCGATGTCGCTGGCGCATATTCTGGTCGACACGCTGAGCATCGCACTGCTGCTGTATTCGAGTGGCGGCGTCACCAGCGGACTCGGCATTTTGCTGGTGCTGCCAGTGGGCGCGACGGCGCTGATGACCGAGAGCGGTTCGGCCTATCTGATCGCGGCCGTTGCGACACTGGCAATACTGCTGCAGCAGATTTTCAGTCACGTGGAAGGTGCGGCGGCGGCTCTCGACTACCCGACTGCGGGTGTGCTGGGCGCGGTGATCTTCGTCATCGCGCTGGGCGCGCAGTTGCTGGCGCGCCGGCTGAGCGACAGTGAAGCACTGGTCAAGCGCCAGGAAGTGGACCTCGCCAACATGGCGCAGCTGTCGCAATATATCTTCCAGCACCTGCGCGAGAGCATGATCGTGGTCGATCCTGAGCACCGTATCCGCCTGGTCAATGAGTCAGCGGCTCAGTTGTTAGGCGATCAGGCCGCGTTCCCGGGTGCGCAGCTCCGCATAACCTCGCCGCGCCTCGAGCAGCTGCTCCTGGACTGGCGTCGCAACGCGCGGGCGGGCAGCAACAGCGATACGGCAGGCACGTTCATTGCGGCGGATGGTGCGCGGGAAATCCAGCCGCATTTTGCGCCACTGGGCTCGACCGATCCGGCACCGGTGCTGGTGTTCCTGGAAGACACCAGCGTGCTGGCAGGCCGCATCCAGCAGTCCAAGCTGGCCTCGTTAGGTCGCCTGTCGGCGAGCATTGCGCATGAAATCCGCAATCCCGTGGGCGCGATGAGTCACGCCGGGCAGCTGTTAGGTGAATCGCCCTCGCTCAGTGACGAGGACCGCAAGCTGACCGCCATCATCCGGCGCAATGCCGGCCGGGTCAGCGAGATCATTGACAACGTCCTGCAGATGTCGCGGCGCGACTCCGGCCGGCCGGAGCGGATCGTCCTCATCACCTGGTTGGATTCTTTCGCGCAGGAATTTTGCGCGACAATGCAGTGGCCTGCCGCACAACTCACGCTGCTGGGGCAGGATCCGGGCATTGAAATCCGCGCCGACCCCTCGCAAATGCGACAAGTGCTCTGGAATCTGTGCGAAAACGCCGTCAAATATGCTTGCCCGACGCCCGAGTCCGCCGTCGAACTGACCTTTGGACGCCTGAAGCCCTCGGCCCGGCCGTTTCTGGAAGTCGCCGATCGCGGCAAGGGCATTTCGCCCGAGCTTGCCGAGAGGATTTTCGAACCGTTTTTTTCTGCCGAGCAACGTGGCTCGGGACTGGGACTGTTTCTGGCGCGGGAAATCGCGCAGGCGAATTCGGCGACGCTGATCTACGAAGCCCGGGTCGGCGGCGGCAGTACTTTCCGGTTGGTGTTCACCGATCCCGCGCGCTGGGAATCCTGAGCGACTAAACTCAACCGCTCATGAGCAAACCTACCGTACTTGTGGTCGATGACGAACCGGATCTACTCGACCTGGTCTCGATGACTTTGAGCCGCATGCAGCTTGAGGTGCGTACCGCGCCTGACCTTGCGACCGCCAGGCGCCTGCTGGCAGCGGAGCGCTTCGCCCTGTGCCTGACCGACATGCGCCTGCCGGATGGCGATGGCCTCGAGCTTGTTAGGCTGGTGCAGGAGCGGCATGCCAGTTTGCCGATCGCGGTGATCACCGCTCACGGCAACGTCGAAGTCGCGGTGCGCGCTCTCAAGCTGGGCGCGTTTGATTTCGTGTCCAAGCCGCTGGACCTGGCGCTGCTGCGCAAGCTAGTCACCAGTGCCCTGCGCCTGTCGGAGGGCACCGGCTCCGCGACCAGCGCGCGGGAAGCCACGGCCGCCGCGGCTGATTTGCCGGCTGATTTGCCGGCTGATTTGTTAGCGTCGAGTCAGCGCCTGCTGGGCGGTTCGCAGCCCATGCTGCAGCTGCGGGATCTCATCGGGCGCGTGGCGCGCAGCCAGGCGCCGGTCTATATCTCGGGCGAATCCGGCACCGGCAAGGAATTGGTCGCACGCCTGATTCATTCCAGCGGCCCGCGTGGCGCCGGCCCCTTTGTGCCGGTCAATTGCGGGGCGATACCCGGCGAACTGATGGAAAGCGAGCTGTTCGGCCATAAGAAAGGCAGTTTCACCGGCGCCGTCGCCGACAAGAAAGGCCTGGTGCAGTCGGCTGAAGGCGGCACGCTGTTTCTCGACGAGGTCGCAGACCTGCCACTGCACATGCAGGTGAAATTGCTGCGGTTGATCCAGGAAAAGACTTTCCGCCCGGTGGGCGAATCACAGGAGCAAGCGGCTGACATCCGCATATTGTCGGCGACCCACAGGAATCTGGGCGAGCTGGTCGCGCAAGGCAAGTTTCGCGAGGACCTCTTTTATCGCATCAATGTCATCGAACTGCGGGTGCCGCCGCTGCGCGAGCGCGCCGGCGACGTCGCCACCCTGATCACCCATATCGTGCCGAGGCTCGCAGCGCGGGCCGGGTTGCCGACGCCCCGAATTACCGCGGGCGCTCTGGCGATACTGCGCAATTACCCATTCCCGGGGAATGTGCGCGAGCTGGAGAACATCCTGGAGCGGGCTGTCACCTTGTCCGTCGACGGCCAGATCGATCAGCAGGACATTGAACTGCGGCCGGTGTCGGGCAGCGAACTCAGTGCAGGCGCGGCGCAAGACCGGCCAGCGGCAGACTCAAGCGCTCAGGCCGCGGCGGGCCTGCCGCAGCAGCTGGAAGACGCCGAACGCAACGCCATCCTCAAGGCGCTCGAGCAAACCCGATACAACAAGACCGCAGCAGCCAAATTGTTAGGCATGAGTTTTCGCGCGCTGCGTTATCGTACCAAGAAACTCGGAATCGACTGACAGTTCGCGGCCGATTTGTGGCGCTCGATCACGGTATCGACACCGATCCCGGTAGTTATGTGAAGCTGGGCAATCTGGCGCGCCAGTCACCTTAACATCGCGGCAACCTTCAGTCGGCAGAGGCACAAATTCGTGAGCACCCTACAACGCGGCTTGCAGATGATCGAGTTGCTGATCGTTGTCGCTATCGTTGCCATACTGGCTTCCATCGCCGTGCCGGCCTACCAGGACTACGACGTCCGCGCGCAGGTCAGCAAAGGGCTGCGGGACATGGCGAGTGTCAGGAACGCGGTCACTGACACGTTCACGAAATCGGGCCAGATGCCGGGCAGCCGCGCAGCGGCTGATCTGCCTGCGGCTGCCAGCAGCACACAATCAAAATTTGTTAGCTCGGTTGACATCGGTGCCGGTGGCACCGTGATACTGACCTACGGCAACAATGCCAACGCAAAGATCAGCGGACGGACCGTTCAGCTAACACCCTACATTGGCGCAGATCGTGTGCTCGTGTGGCGTTGCGGTAATGCAGATGTTCCGGGCGGGTCGCCGAGCGGCGCATACGGTTCCGGCAGCGTCGAGCCCCGCTATTTGCCCATGGACTGTGTCTCTACCGCCCAGCCGCCGGGTGGCTGACAGTATTCGTCACACGTCGTAAGGGGCAACGCCCCAAACTGACACAAGCTGTCAGCATTCGACCACGGACGATAAGTCTCAAACTATGTAAGCCATTGTCTTGCAAACGAGAATCCCTGCGCAAAATGCTGGCATGTGGTTTGCATCGGTAAGGGCTGCCGGGCGTCGAGCCGCGGGTACGATTTATACTCTCCCAACTGGAGCTGAATGCTTATGAAGTCCATCCAAAAGGGTTTTACCCTCATTGAATTGATGATCGTGGTTGCGATCATCGGTATCCTGGCGGCGATCGCCATCCCGGCCTATCAGGACTACACGATCCGCGCACAGGTGTCCGAGGGACTCACGCTCGCGGCGGGCGCCAAGACAGCGGTGGCTGAGTCTTACTCTACGACCGGTGTAACGCCCGCTGACAGAACGGCGGCTGGCATGACGGCTACGGTCACGGACACCAGCGGCAAGTACGTCACCTCGGTGACCGTCACCAATGGTGTCATCACCGTCGCGTATGGTAACAACGCCAATACCACGATCGCCGGATCGACGATCGGCCTCACACCGTACCTATCGCCGGATAATTCGATTTCCTGGCAATGTGGCAACGCCGGCGCACCTGTGGGTGGGGTGCTGATGACTGGCGCTACTGCGACCCCTGGCACTTTGTTGGCCAAGTACATGCCGGCCTCGTGCCGCGCCGGTACCTAAGGTTGATGTAGAATCAGCCACCTCCGTGGTTTGAGCAAAAGGGCGCCTTTCCAGGCGCCCTTTTGTTTTGGCGCGACGCAACGTACCGGACGCAGGGCTGACACTTCCGGTCACAAAATGACCGAACGACTCCCGACCGTGACATAGACTGTCAGCATTCGGCCTCAGGCGATAAGTCAAGGACTGTGCAAGCCGTTGTCTGGCAAGAGAAAATTGCAAACCACCGAACTGGCATGAGGTTTGCTGTGCTCAGGGATGCTGGCCTTCGAGCCGCAGGTAGTTTTTCTTTCTCAACTGGAGCTGAATGCATATGAAGTCCATCCAAAAGGGTTTTACTCTCATCGAACTGATGATCGTGGTTGCGATCATCGGTATTTTGGCGGCGATCGCCATCCCGGCCTATCAGGACTACACGATCCGCGCACAGGTATCCGAAGGCCTCACGCTGGCCGCGGGCGCCAAGACTGCGGTGGCTGAGTCTTTCGCAGCCACGGGTGTTGCGCCCCTTGATAGAGCGGCAGCTGGCATGACAGCTACGGTCACGGACACCAGCGGCAAGTACGTCACCTCGGTGACCGTCACCAATGGTGTCATCACCGTCGCGTATGGTAACAACGCCAATACCACGATCGCCGGATCGACGATCGGCCTCACACCGTACCTGACACCGGATCGTTCAATCGCCTGGAAATGCGGCAACGCTGCTCCACCGGCCGGTACCGCCGTGATGACGGGCGCCACCGCAGTCGCGGGCAGTTTGTTGGCCAAGTACATGCCGGCCTCGTGCCGCGCCGGTAGCTAAGGTCGATGTAGAATCAGCCACTTTCGTGGTTTGAGCAAAAGGGCGCCTTTCCAGGCGCCCTTTTGTTTTGGCGGCTTCAAAAACCTTGTTTTGTGAACTGGGAATGCAGTCACGCAGGCCAGGCGCGGGTTGTGCGACCATCGGCAAGATTTAACAATTGCTGTGGGACCAAACCTCGCTAGACTATGACTTCCAGTCGCCGCTTAAAATATGCGCTAAGTCTATGAACGATAACGCTTCTTTGGCCCTCGGGGGCAATGCCCGGGGTGGCCTCGGTGGGCTGCCGCAACGCCTCGTGCAGGACGGACTCGTGGATGAAGCCACGATGCTGGCCGCCTTGGAGGACGCCAAGGTCAAACATAGCAACGTCGTTACCCAACTGATCGCCCGCGGCGCGGCCAATTCCCGTGACATTGCGATCGCCGCCGCGACTGAGTTTGGCGCGCCGCTGTTTGATCTCGATGCGATCCAGATCGACATCGACACTGTCAGGGTCGTTAGCGACAAATTGCTCGCGAAGCATCGCGTGCTGCCGCTGTACCGTCGCGGCAAGCGTCTGTTTCTCGCGGTCGCTGATCCGACCAACCTGCACGCCATCGACGAGATCAAGTTTCAGACCGGCATGTCGGTCGAAGCGATCGTGGTCGAGGATGACAAGCTGCAGAAGCTGGTCGACAAGTCGATCGAGCAGGCCGACAACACCATGCCGGGCTTGGGCGACGACGAAGGCGGCATGGACCTTGAAAATCTCGAGGTCACCGGCGGTGATGAAGACCTCGACAAGGACACCGGCAGCGACATCGAAGACGCGCCCATCGTGCGTTTCGTCAACAAGGTCATGCTCGATGCGATCCGTCGCGGCGCCTCGGATATCCACCTCGAGCCCTACGAAAAAATGTACCGCGTGCGGATTCGCATCGACGGCATCCTGAAGGAAATTGCGCAACCCCCGGTGCAGCTCGCACAGAAAATCTCGGCGCGCGTCAAGGTCATGGCGCGCCTGGACATAGCCGAACGTCGCGTGCCGCAGGACGGCCGCATCAAGATGAAATTGTCGAAGACGCGCGCCATCGACTTTCGCGTCAGCACCTGCCCGACCCTGTTCGGCGAGAAGATCGTGCTGCGTATTCTCGACCCGTCATCCGCGATGTTAGGTATCGATGCGCTGGGCTATGACCCGGCGCAAAAAGAACTGTACCTGAAATACCTGGCGAAACCGCAGGGCATGATCCTGGTCACCGGCCCGACCGGTTCCGGCAAGACTGTGTCTTTGTATACCGGCCTGAATATCCTCAATAAGGAAGACACCAACATCTCGACCGCGGAGGACCCTGCGGAAATCAACCTGCCCGGCGTCAACCAGGTCAACGTCAACGTCAAAGTCGGCCTGACGTTTGCCTCTGCTTTGCGTTCCTTCCTGCGCCAGGATCCAGACGTCGTCATGGTCGGCGAAATACGCGACCTGGAAACCGCCGAGATTGCGATCAAGGCGGCGCAGACCGGTCACCTGGTGCTGTCCACGCTGCACACCAACGACGCGCCGCAGACCTTGACACGCCTCATCGATATGGGCGTCAAGCCCTACGCCATCGCCACATCGGTGAGCCTGATCATCGCGCAGCGCTTGGCGCGGCGCCTTTGTACCGCCTGCAAGGAACTGGCAGACGTCCCCAACGAGGCACTGTTGAAGGAAGGATTCACAGCCGATGAAGTTGCCGGCGGCATCAAGCTCTACAAACCCAGGGGCTGCGCCAACTGCAGTGACGGCTACAAGGGCCGCGTCGGCATCTACCAGGTCATGCCGGTCACCGATGCGATCGGCCGCATCATCATGGGCGGCGGCAACGCCATCGACATCGCCGATGAAGCGAAAAAACACGGTGTTCCGGATTTGCGCCGCTCGGGCCTCGACAAGGTCAAAGGCGGCATGACCAGCCTCGATGAAGTCAACAGCGTCACCATCGACTAACAGGACGATCTAACATGGCACAGGCTACTGCAACCGCCAGCAAGGGCGGCGTCAAACCGGCGAAGGATATTGCCTTCAGCTGGCAGGGGATGGACAAGAAGGGCAAGAAGGTCAAGGGCAATGGCCTCGCCGTTGACGAGCACAACATGCGCTCGGAGTTGCGCCGCCAGGGCATCACGGTTCAGAAGATCAGCAAGCAGATCAACTTTTTCAACAGCAGCAAGGGCGGCAGGATCAAGCCTGAGGACATCGCTATTTTCAGCCGGCAGCTGGCGACCATGATGGCGGCCGGCATTCCGATGGTGCAGTCATTCGAGATCGTCGGCAACGGCAACGACAAGCCCGCGATGCAGAAGCTTATTCTGGACATCAAGGCGGATGTGGAAGGCGGCAGCTCGCTGCACGAGTCGTTGTCAAAGCATCCGCTGTATTTCGACGACCTCTTTACCAACCTGGTCGAAGCGGGCGAACAGGCTGGTGCGCTGGAGAATCTGTTAGACAAGATTGCGACCTACAAGGAAAAATCCGAGGCACTGAAAAAGAAGGTCAAGAAAGCGCTGTTTTACCCGGCCGCCGTGCTGGTGGTCGCGGTGGTCGTGACGGTCATCCTGCTGATATTCGTCATTCCGCAGTTCGAGAAACTGTTCGAAGGCTTTGGCGCGGAGCTGCCCGCCTTCACGCAGATGGTTATTGGCGCGTCGAGATTCCTGCAAAACCAGGGTATTTTTGTCGGCATGGTGGTCGCCGCCAGCATCTATGCATTTATGTATTTCAAGAAGCGCTCCAAGAAGATGCGCGAGGTCCTCGACCGGATGTCGCTGAAGTTGCCGGTCATCGGCCCCATTCTGACCAAGTCAGCGATCGCGCGTTACGCGCGCACGCTGTCGACCATGTTCGCCGCCGGCGTGCCGTTGGTCGAAGCGCTCGAGTCGGTGGCTGGCGCCACGGGCAACATCGTGTACGAAGACGCGGTCATGAAGATGCGCGAAGAAGTCTCGACCGGCATCCGCCTGCAGCAGGCGATGCAGAACACCGGCGTGTTTCCTAACATGGTTATCCAGATGATCGCGGTCGGCGAAGAATCCGGTTCGCTGGACGAAATGTCCGGCAAGGTCGCGACCTTCTATGAAGCGGACGTCGACAACGCCGTGGACAGCATGTCGAGTCTGCTCGAGCCGCTCATCATGGCCATCCTGGGCGTGCTGGTCGGTGGTCTCGTCATCGCGATGTACCTGCCGATCTTCAAGCTCGGTTCCGTCGTCTAGGCGGCGCGGCGCCGCGTGTCAGCCTTGCTCGCCAGCTCACCTGCCTTGCTGGCAGGCGCAGTATTTCTTCTCGGTCTGCTGGTCGGCAGTTTTCTCAACGTCGTCATCTATCGCGAGCCCGTCAGGTTGCAGAATGAGTGGCGCGACGAGGCGCAGCGAATACTCGGGCAGACCCCCGCAGCGCGTGCGCCTTTCAACCTCGTTACGCCGCGCTCAGCCTGCCCGTCCTGCAAGGCGCCGATCAAGGCGTGGCAGAACATTCCGCTGCTGTCCTGGCTTCTGCTGGGCCGGCGCTGTGCATCCTGCAAGACATCGATCAGCGCGCGTTATCCGCTGATCGAGCTGCTGACCGGCCTGCTGTCAGCCGCAGTGGCCTGGCGTTACGGGTGGTCGCTGGCGCTGGCCTTCGGCCTCGTCATCACCTGGGCACTGATTGCGCTCAGCGGGATCGACTTTGACACGCAGTATCTGCCGGACTCCCTGACCCTGCCCTTGTTATGGCTGGGTTTGTTAGCCAGCTTGTTCGCCAGCGGCGTGCCGGTCACGGCGGCGCCGGCGGCGTTGCCGGTCGCACCCGAGCGCGCCATCGTCGGCGCCATCGCCGGCTATCTCGCGCTCTGGTCGGTCTATTGGGTTTTCAAATTGGCAACCGGCAAGGAAGGCATGGGGTATGGCGATTTCAAGCTGCTGGCCGCGCTCGGAGCCTGGCTCGGCCCCGCCATGCTGCTTCCCATCATCCTGCTGTCGGCCGGCGTCGGTTCCATCGTCGGTATCACGATGATTCTGGTGTTAGGGCGCGACCGGCAATTGCCGATCCCGTTCGGGCCCTACCTGGCGGCCGCCGGCTGGATCGCCATGCTCTTCGGACCCGACCTCGTACAGGCCTGGTCGCGTTTCATCCTGCGGACCTGAGACAGCCGCATGGGCCTGCGCGTGGGACTCACCGGTGGCATCGCTTCAGGTAAAACCACAGTGTCGCGCCTGTTCGCCCGGTTGGGGGTGGCGATTATCGATACGGACGTCATCGCCCGGGATGTTGTCGCGCCCGGCACGCCACTTCTCCAGCAGGTGGAACAGGAGTTCGGCCCCGGTCTGATTGGCGCGGATGGCGCTTTGCAGCGCCGCAAATTGCGGGAACGCGTGTTTGCGGACCCGGACGCACGGCGGCGCCTGGAAGCGCGGCTGCACCCGGCGATCCGCGCTGAAGTCGCGCGCCAGTCGGCGCAGGCACACGGGCCCTACCATATTCTGGTCATTCCACTGCTCATCGAAGGTCAGGGTCAGATCCAAGTCGACAGGGTGCTGGTCGTGGACTGCCCGGAAGACCTGCAAATGCAGCGATTGCAGGCACGGGATGGCAGTTCGCCTGCGCAGGCGCGGACCATGCTCGCGGCCCAGACCAGCCGCTCAGCCCGCCTGGCCGCGGCCGATGATGTGATCGTGAACGACGGCGATGCGGACCGCCTTGAGGCCGCGGTAGCGGCTCTGCACCAGAAGTATTGTGGCGCTGGCGCGACGTGACGCAGAATACCGGCATGAACGATGTTGCCGAGTCGGTGTTAGCACCGCCTCGAGAGCCGCCCCAGGCCCCGGTCCCGGCGGTGTCCGAACTGACGTACGAACAGCCGCTGAGTGAGCGCCTGCGCACCTACCTGCGCCTGGATTTCCTCTACAACCAGGCCCTGAATCACAATCAGGGCAACGGCGCCTGGTCGAGCCGCGCGGCCATGAGCAGCCTGCTCGATATCCTCGCCATCACCTCGCGCGCAGATGCCCGTGCCGACGTGCTCAAGGAACTGGAACGGCAGTTGGCGCTGATGAACGAATATTCGAGGCGCTCAGGCGTGGACACGGCGCGCTTGCGCGGCATCGTCAACAATCTGATGCGCCTGCGCACCGATTTGTTAGCTACCGGCGGCAGTTACCTGCAGGCGCTCAAGGATTCGGAATTCGTCGCCGCCATCCGCCATCGCAGCGCCATCCCGGGCGGCACCTGCGACTTCGATCTGCCGGACTATTGCTACTGGCTGCATCGGCCGGATGGCGAACGCCTGGCGGACTTCGCCTCCTGGCTGGCGTTGTTCCGGCCATTGTGCGATGCGATCGCCGAATTGCTGTGGCTGACCCGGCAGAGCGGCAACCCGCGCCAGGAAATTGCGCGCGGCGGCGTATATCACATCGCCTTCGATCGTGACATGCCGGTGCAATTGGTGCGCATCACGCTGCCGGCGGATTGCAACCTCTACCCGGAAATCAGTGGCAGTCATTACCGGTGCAGTCTGCGCTTTGTCAGCTGGAACGGCGTCGGTCAGCGCGCCACCCAGTGCCTCGATGATTTGCCCTTCACGCTGAGCTGCTGCACCTGAACACCAAGACCGTCAGCTGCCCGACCTGCAAGCGGCCCGCGCAATTCTCGGCTGCGAATCCCGATCGGCCGTTTTGCAGCGAGCGCTGCCGCCTGATCGATCTCGGCGAATGGTTTGCGGAAAAACACGCGATCCCGGCGGACAACCTTCCGGAACATGATCCGGAAGGCGGCCCCTGAAACGCGGCCGCCTTGGACAAGGACTTCTGGCTCGCCAAGTGGCGCACTAACGAAATCGGCTTCCACCAGGCGCAGCCACACCGGTCATTGGAACTTTACTGGCCGCTGTTAGATCTTCCGCCCGGCTCGCGGGTGTTCGTGCCGCTCGCGGGCAAGAGCCCGGATCTCCTGTGGCTGGCCGCGGCCGGCCATCAGGTCGTCGGCATTGAACTGAGTCCGTTGGCGGTCGCGCAGTTCAAGTCTGAGAACGCCGGCCCGCTGCTGGCGTCAATCGACCTGCGCTGCGGAGATATTTTCGATCTGACACCAGCATCCTTAGGTCCGATTGCCGGCATTTTCGACCGGGCCAGCCTGGTTGCGCTGCCGCCCGTCATGCGCCAGCGCTACGTAGCGCAGCTGGCCCGTCTGGCGGAGCCTGGGACGCAGACGCTGCTGGTAACCCTGGAATACGACGCCAGCCGCATGGCGGGCCCGCCACACAGCGTCGATTCAGCGGAAGTCACGGCGCTGTACGGCGCGACGCACCGGATCGAGCCGCGGGCGCGCAATGAGCAGGTGGACGATTTCCCGAAATTCCAGGCACGTGGCCTCGATCGGCTGGCCGAAGTCACCTACCGGCTGATTCGGCGTTAGCCTAACGCGGCGCGGTCACGCCGAGCGCGTTCGCGGCGAAACCGTATTGATCCGCATAGTCCTCGATCTGCATCCAGATCGGTTTGCCCGCACCGTGCCCCGCACGGGTCTCGACCCGGATCAGTACCGGGTTCGCACAGCCCTGGTCGCGCTGCAGGCTGGCGGCGAACTTGTAGCTGTGCCAGGGCACGACGCGGTCGTCGCGATCCGCCGTGGTCACCAGCGTGGGCGGATAGCAGCTGCCTTTGCGGGTGTTGTGCACCGGCGAGTACCTGAGTTGCGCGGCAAATTCTCCAGCGGTTTCGGATAAGCCATAGTCCGCGGACCATTGCCGGGCATTGGCGCTGGCGGTGTGGTAACGCAGCATGTCCAGCACGCCGACGGCCGGCAGTGCGGCACCAAAAAGTTCCGGCCGCTGCAGCAGCGTGGCGCCTACCAACAGGCCGCCATTACTGCGCCCGGAAATTGCGATGCGGCCGGCGCGGGTGTATTTTTCGGCGATCAGGTATTCGGCCGCGGCGATGAAATCGTCGAACACGTTCTGCTTCAGAAGCTTGCTGCCGGCGTCGTGCCAGCGTTCACCGTACTCGCCGCCACCGCGCAAGTTGGCCTCGACATAGACGCCACCCATCTCCAGCCAGGCGATGACTGGGGCCCGGAAGGTTGGCATCGTCGAAATATTGAAGCCACCGTAACCGTATAGCAGCACAGGATGAGACCCATCGCGCTTCAGCCCGCGGCGCTGCGTGATGAACATCGGTACCGGCGTGCCGTCCCTGCTCTTGTAGAAGCGCTGCACGGTTTTGTAGCGCGCAGTGTTAGCCGCGATGCGCGCCGCACGCCAGTTACTGACCTGCAGGCTATGGGTATCCAGGCGCAGTATGCGCACCGGTTGCAGATAGTCGGTGAACGAGAAAAAAGTCTCGCTGTGATCGCCGCGGCCGGCAAAGCCGGCGAGCGTGCCAAGACCTGGAACCGGGACGGCGCCGTCGGCGGTGCCATCACTGCCAAATACGCTGGCGATGCCGCTGGCGTCCTTGACGTAATGGACGACGATGCGGCCACCGATGAAACTGGCCTGTTCGATGGCCAGCGGACCTTCACGCACGACGTCCTGCCAGTTCGCGCGCGCCGGCTGACGAACATCGACCGAGAATACCCGGCCGTTAGGCGCCCCCTGCGTGGTCCAGACAAAAAATCGCTCGCCCTGGTTGCCGATGACGTTGTAGCGCGCGTCCCAGTCATAAAACAGATCGCGCACAACTGCGTCCGGCGTCCGCAGATCGAGCAGCCGAATGCCGTTCTCCTTCGAGCCTTGTTCCAGGCTCAGGACCAGGTAAGCGCCGTCTTCGGTAATCTCGGCATCGACAGTACGCTCGTTATTGTCAGGAACCTTGTAGACGAGGCGGTCGGAGGCCTGCGGTTCGCCGAGCTTGTGGAAGTAGATCGCAGGTTGAGCGAGGTCGTCGCCACGTCCCGAATCCCGCCTGTCGGCGCGTTCCGGGTAGCGGCTGTACCAGACCCCGGAATTATCCGTGGCCCAGCTCAGGCCAAAAAACTTGGTAAAACGGATTTCATCCGGCAGGTCGCCGCCGTCGGCAGTTCGTTTGAATTTCCAGATTTCCCAGTCGCTGCCGCCGTCGGACAGCGAATAGGCTAACAACCTGCCGTCCGGGGTGGGCTCGAACCTGGCCAGCGACACGGTCGCATCCTTGCTGGCCTTGTTAGGATCGAACAGCACCCGGCCCGGATCGTCCAGCGACTCGCCGACGTACAGCACGCTCTGATCCTGCGTGCCGCTGTTGCGCAGCCAAAAATAGCGTCCACCCGCTTGCGTCGGTACGCCGAAACGCTCGTAATTCCAGATTTGCTTGAGCCGCCGCTTGATCCAGGCGCGTTGCGGCAATTTTTCCAGTAGCGGCCGTGCCAGCTCATTCTGCGCCGCCACCCAACCCTTGACCTCGGGAGCATCTGTCGCTTCCATCCAGCGGTACGGGTCAGCAACCTGCGTGCCGTGGTAGTTGTCGCTCACCAGGCCCTGCGGGGTCTCTGGGTACCGCAACGCGCTTTGGCCCGCCGCGAAGACAGCGGTAACCGCCAGGCTCATCGTCAACAGGTAGCGCAGTTTCATGGGGAAACCTAAACTCCGCAGAATGACCAAGCATGCTACCAAACACAACGGCCCGCTGGCCGCGCTGCTCGCAACCTGCATTTGCGGCCCGGCCCAGGCGCAGCCACTCACGATCCCGAGGATATTCGCGGCACCGGATCTCAGTGGCCCGAATCTGCGCGCAACGCAGCTCTCACCGGACGGGCGCTGGCTGACCTATCTGCAAGGCCGGGACACTAACAAAGACCAACTTGACCTGTGGGGCTTTGAACTCAAGACCGGGCGGCGCCAACGGCTCATCGACTCCAGTGCGCTGACACCCAGGGGCGCCACGATCTCGGCGCAGGAGGCTGCACGGCGCGAGCGGCAGCGCACCGCCTCGCTGTCCGGAATCCTGGAGTACGCCTTGTCACCAGACTCACGCCAGGTACTGGTGCCGCTGGCAGGGGACCTGTACCTGTACGATCTTACCGCGCCGGCCGAGCGCGCACTGCGACGTCTCACCGACACGCCGGACTATGAAACCGACGCGCAGTTTTCACCACGTGGGCGCTATGTCAGCTTCATCCGCACGCAGAACCTGTTAGTGATCGATCTCAGGACCGGCCACGAGTTCGCGATCACGCGCGATTGCCGTGGCGAGATTTCCTGTGGCGTGGCCGAGTTCATCGCGCAGGAGGAAATGGGCCGCAACACCGGCTACTGGTGGGCGCCGGATGAAAAGCATATCGCCTACACCCGCGTCGATGATGCGCCGGTCGATGTCATCGAGCGCTTCGAAATCCTCGCCGACCGGGTCAAGGTCGTTGCGCAGCGTTATCCCGCCGCCGGCCGGCCTAACGCGCGGGTCCAGCTGTTGGTCGCGAGCCTGGGCGCGGCCAGCCCGCCGGTCGAGATGAGCATCGGCGCCGCCAGCGATCAATACCTCGCGCGGGTCAACTGGTTTCCGGGCAGCCGCGCACTCGCCGTGCAACGGCAGAACCGCGAGCAAACGCGCCTCGAACTGCTGAAAGTTGACGCGGCCAGCGGCGTGGCCAGCATTCTGCTGACGGAAAACAGCGACACCTGGGTCGAGCTGCATAACGAACTGACTTTCGTGTCCCAGCCAGCCGGCTTTATCTGGGCATCCGACCGTAGCGGTTACCGGCATCTTTATCTTTACGATCTCCAAGGCAGGCTGCGACGCCCGATCACCCGCGGCGAATGGCTGGTAACCGGGGATGGCTCGGAGCGGGCGCTGCGCGGCGTGGACCAGGCCCGTAACCGCGTGTATTTCATGGCTAACAAGGGCTCGCCGCTGGAACGGCATCTTTACAGCGCGCCGTTGCGCGGCAGCAGTGCTCCGGCGGCCATCGAAAAAGGCATTCGCCGGATCACCACGGCGCCGGGCTGGCACAACGTGCGGCTGGCCGCGGATCAGCGTCAGTTTGTCGACAGCTGGTCCAATGCGACGACGCCACCGCAAACCGTGCTGTTGAGCATCGATGGCCGCGTGCTTGCCGACATCGTTGCTAACAAGCTGGACGCTGCGCATCCCTATGCGCCCTATCTGGACAATCAGGTCGCGGCCGAGACCGGCACGCTCACGGCCAGCGATGGCCAGACCCTGTACTGGCAGCTGCTGAAACCCGCGCATATGCAGCCCGGCGTGCGCTATCCGGTGATTGTGGACCTGTATGGCGGGCCCACCAACCAACGCGTCAGGAATTCGTGGATGGGGGGCTCGCGCAGTAACGAAGGCCTGTTTCGCCAGTTCCTCGCACAGCATGGCTATGGGGTCTTCACACTCGACAACCGCGGCAGCGGTGCGCGGGGAGTACGCTTCGAAACGGCACTGCACCGTCGCATGGGCCAGGTCGAAGTCGAGGACCAGGTCACGGGCGTCGAGTTTCTGCGACAGCAGCCGTTTGTCGATCCGCAACGCGTCGGCGTGTTTGGATGGAGCTATGGCGGCTACCTGGCGTTGCGCTGCCTGATGCTGGCGCCCGATTTTTTCCAGGCCGGTGTCGCCGGCGCCCCGGTAACCGACTGGTCCTTGTACGATAGCCACTACACCGAGCGATTCATGGGTACGCCGGCTAACAATGCGCGTGGCTACGCGGGCAGCAGCAATCTCGCACAGTCGCCGTATTTGCGTGGCCGCTTGCTGCTGATGCATGGCATGGCCGACGACAACGTATTGTTCACCCACACCACGGCGTTGATGAAAATGCTGCAGGATCGCAGCCAGCCATTCGAACTGATGACCTATCCGGGCGCGAAACACGGCCTGTTGCGCGGCGCAGAAACCGGCCCACATGCGTACCAGGCCATCTTTGATTTTTTCGAGCGCAGTCTTGCGACCCGCAATCCTGACAGCCGCTAACGAACGAGGATCCTGGCTTCCCGGGCACTGACGTAGTCCGCCGAGCCAAACTGAGCGTACTGCGCAAACGCGTTCAACGCATACACCGCTCGCGGCGTGCCGCCGTCATCGTGCACCGTTTGAACGCAGCTGACCGTCACGACAAAACCGCTCAGCGACCCAGTGGATAGATTAAGCGCACCTGCGGCGCAGGCGTTGCTGCGGTCGATCCGGTAGCGCGCCCACTCCAGCCCGGCCGCCGCCGCCGCGCGCGCGCGCAACCCGGAAATCTGCAGGCCGCTGACCTGCGATCCACCGCCCACCAGCTGCAGCAGCGCCGCGCCGATCACGGCGCCCACGATCATGACGAACAGCGCCGGCAAAAGGCCGACGCCGCGCTGCCGGCATGGCAGGTCAGCCGGCATTGTCGCCGACCCTTGAAATATCGAACACCAGTTGGTCCGTGCCGCTGCGGAACGTCATCGTCAGATGGTGTGTGGTCTGCGATGCCGTCGCGTTAGCCGTGGCTGCGATCCGGCAGTTGGCGATGCCGGTCGCGATCACCGATCGCGCGGCGCCCGCGCCGAGCAACTCAGCATCGGTGTCGCGCAACGCCTGATTGGACGCGATTGCGTAGCCGGAATAGCGAGCCAGCGTACCGTTGACGGGATTGCACAGGTAGCTCACGGCACCCGACAGGATATACACGCGTCGCGACGCGCCGACTGACGTAAAGTTCATCGCCGGTGTTAGCCGGACCTGATCCTGCCCCGCAGAACCGCCGGCATCGATCTGCACGCGGGTACCGGGCGCGCTGATCACGTTGGCCAGGGCCCAGGCATTTGCGCCCGCCGCCCCGGTGTGATGCACAGCGACGTAGATTGCCGTCGAATCCACCGGTTTCGTCAATTGGGCGAATGCGCCCAGGGTTTCGAACTGCGCATCTGGCACGCCGATGGTCAGACGCTGGTTCGCGGCAACCGCAATGTCATCGCGAAACAGCACCGCCGTATCCAGCACCGCGAGGTACTCGACCGCCAGCACGCCGGCCGTGCTGCGAAATCTCAGGCTGTTAGGCAGCGCATTGCGCCAATCGCGCTCCACCAGCATCACCGCCTGCGTTGCGTTCTCGCCGAGGCTCGCGCGGCGGGTACTTGCTTCCATGGCCGCCGGTGGCGCTGAAATCAGCGTCACGGAAAATGACGCAATAATCACCGTCACTGTCAGCGCAACAACCAGTTCCACCAGCGTCAAGCCCTGGTTGTGAACCCGCATGGCAGTCAAGGCCGCAACCGAATGCCACTGACGAGCATGGCCGCGCCCACCGGGTCGGTCACGGTTACGTTCACCAGCAGGGCGTCGGCCGCCGGAACGCCGGGCAGCACGTTGCTGTTAGCAACGGTCACTCTGACCGTGTATCGGTTGCCGCCCGGAATCAGGATTCCATTGCCATCACACGCGCCGACATCGATCAGCCCGCTGTAATCGTCGACGTCATCATAGAAACGACGCGCGGCCTCGCCATCGACACCATCAGGGTCGTCGAACGGGCGGGCGGCAATCTCATTGAGGTAGGCATTCGCAAGGAACACCGCCTCGGTCTGCACCAGACTGCGGCCCGACTGCACATTGGCCTGTGAGATTTGCGCCATGATGGTAACCGCCGTGATCGAGACAATCGTTATTGCAATGACCGCCTCGACCAGCGCGAACCCGGTTTGCAGACTCGTGGGTTTCATGGTCCGGTGATCGCGCCGGTTGCAGGATCGACCGCAATGCTTTGCAGTCCGACGGCGGCCACAGCGCCGCCGGCGACCTGCACACTGCCGTCGGCGATGAAGGTCCATTGCAAGGCGCCTATCGGCGGCAGACTGGCCGGCGCGACGCCCTGGATCTGGCCGCCAGTCGTACGGGCCACGGTTGTGACAAATCCGCTGGAGGCCGCGGCGCAATGTGTACCCTGGATCGCGGGTTGGCGTGCAATATAGCCGGCGTTGCTGACCTGCAGCTGTACCGGGCAGGCGCTTGCCATCGCCACCGCGCGCGACAAGCGCGCCGCGGAGGCCAGTTCTACCGCGTAGCCGCGCGCCGCGAACAGCTCGCGGTCAAGGCTCCGCGGCGCCGCCAGCGCAGCGACAATCGCCAGCACCGCGATGACAACGACCAGCTCCGGAAGCGTCCAGCCCGCGTTTTTGTTAGCAACCGGTGACAACGACGACAACCGTCGGTCCCAGGTTCACCGCGGCCGGGCCCGTGTAACTCACGCGGCAGTTGGCCGGCGTCGTGGCACCGTTGCGGGTGAAGGTACCGGTCGCGGCGGTATAGGCGAACCCCGACGTGTCCTGCAGAGTGTTAGGTAGCGCGGCACGGGTCGGGTAGCCGTTGGTGATCGCGATGTTGTTGCCTTCCATGCTGACGGTCGCGGGGGAACCCGAGGCCAGCCACATGGAATGCGCCAGGGTCGCGGCACTGCGCACACTGCCAGCCAGCCCCTGAATCGACGCTTCGCGTGCGCGGCCTTCGATCGCTGTAAATCGCGGCACCGCGAAGGCGGCAAGAATGCCGAGGATGACAATGACGACCACGAGTTCGATCAGGGT
Source organism: Gammaproteobacteria bacterium (assembly GCA_031382085.1). Classification (GTDB taxonomy): domain Bacteria; phylum Pseudomonadota; class Gammaproteobacteria; order Steroidobacterales; family Steroidobacteraceae; genus UBA964. The sequence goes on along the minus strand of JANMYM010000012.1, from coordinate 42,874 downwards.
GAAACCGCGGGCATTCGAACGATTTGACATAACGAGACTCCTCGATAGGTATGACGGCGGTTTTGAGGGATGATCCCGGGTCCGCATAGCGTTTGTATCGGCAGCCAACGCCGCAGCTTGAAGGGCGGAAGGCATCAGTGGGAGCCCGCCACCTTGCCGATCATTTCCCACAGCGGCAGGAAAATACCGAGCGCCAGGGTCAGCACCATGGCCCCGACGGTGACCAGCAGTATCGGTTCAATCAGGGCGCTGAGATTATCGAGCGTGTAGTCGACTTCACGCTGGAAGTAGAGCGCGACTTCATCTAACAGGCGCGTCATCTCGCCGGTCTCCTCGCCGACTTCCATCATCTGCAGCAGCAGCGGCGGAAATATTCTCGCGGCCAGGGCCGCACGACTCAGCGGCTCGCCCGATTCCAGCTGTTCCCGCATGCCGACGATTTTCGCGGTGATGTAGTCGTTGTCGGCGGCGCGCGCGATCAGGTCGAGCGCTTGAATCATCGGCACGCCCGCTTCCAGCGTCAGACTCAGGGTGCGAATGGTGCGCGCGAGTATCGATTGCAGCAGCAACTCGCCGAAAATCGGGATCGCAAGCTGCATACGATGCCAGCGATAGCGGCCGGGACCCGTCCGAACCACCAGCATGAATGCGATCACCGCCGCCAGCAGCACGCCGAGGACGGCAGCCCAGTGCGCCTGCACGAAGTTTGAACTTGCAAGAATGATGCGGGTAGGCAGCGGCAATCCGTCCCCCAGTTGCTTGAACAGCGGCGCGAACTTCGGAATGACAAACACCGACAAGACGCCCATCGCCGCCACGATCGCGCAGACGACAATCAACGGGTAGCGCATCGCGCCTTGGACGCGCGCACGCATCTCCTGCTGGTTATGCAGGTACTCGGCGAGCCGCAGAAACACTGTTTCCAGCGTTCCGGTGTGTTCGCCTACCCTGACCATGCTGATGTAGAGTTCCGGGAACACTCCACCATGGTCGGCCAGTGCCTGCGACAGATCGCGCCCGGCTTCCAGGCTAACAAGAGCCTGCTCGAGCGTCGCCCGAAGTACCGGATTACGAGTCGTTTCCTGCAGGCCGCGCAAGCCCCTGAGCCAGGGCAGTCCGGCCTTGGCAATGGTGTACATTTGCCGCGTAAACAGCACCAGGTCCGTCGTGGTCGGTTTGCCAAAACCAGCTTTGCGCAACGACGCCTGCAACGAAAATTCCTGCGAGGCCCTGGGGTCGATCCGGATCGGCAGCAGTCCATTGGATTCAAGGCGCATGGCCGCCGCCGATGCACTGACGGCTTCCATCCGGCCGCTGACTGCCTTGCCGACATCGCTGCGCGCGCTGTATTGAAAGAGCGGCATGGTTTGTCAGGCGCTCAGGACAGTGTCGACCTGATGGGGTTCCAGATCCGGGGATTCAATCGACGCGCCGCCCCTTTCGTCCAGCCCGGCCAGCTGGCTGATGACCTCCGTGACCGACGTCTGGCCGGTCGCTGCCGCCGCTAACGCAGTGCTGGTGATAGAGCGGAACCCGGGCTGCCGGCGCGCGGCCTCCTCAACCGCCGCGAGATCTTCGCGGCGCACCGCATCGCCCAGGGCACGATCGAACTCAAGCAGCTCATGCACCGCCATCCGGCCCCGATAGCCGCTGCCGCTGCAGGAATTGCAGCCTTTGCCTGCGGAGAACTTCGCACGAGATAATTGTTCTGCGGTCAGCTTTGAACGCAGCCAGATCAGTTCGTGATCGTCAGGCTGGTACCCGGTTCTGCAGTCCGGGCAAACGCGCCGCACCAGGCGCTGCGCAACAACTCCATGCAGCGCCGATGCAATCATGAACCCTTCCGCGCCCATGTCTAACAACCGGCTGACGGCGCCGACGGCCGTTGAGGTGTGCAGGGTCGAAAGTACCAGGTGCCCGGTAATGGCGGCCCGCAAGCCGATTTCCGCGGTTTCGCGATCGCGCATTTCACCCACCAGAACGATGTCCGGATCCTGGCGCAGAATGGTGCGCAGCGCGCGCGCAAAATCCAGACTGATCTTGTTGTTGATCTGCACCTGGCAGACGCGATCCAACCGATATTCGACCGGATCCTCGACGGTGATGATCTTGACGTCCGCGGTATTGAGGTGACTGAGCGCTGAATAGAGCGTCGTGGTCTTGCCGCTGCCGGTCGGACCGGTCACCAGCAGCATGCCGGCACTGCGCTGGATGATGTCGGTGAAGCGCTGGCGCATGGACTCACCCATGCCGATCTGCTCGAGCGGCAGAATGCTGGCGCTCTGGTCCAGCAGCCGCATGACCGCAGACTCGCCGGTCTGCGTCGGCAAGGTCGAGATGCGGATGTCGATCGTCTTGCCGCGTATCTGCAAAGTGAACCTGCCGTCTTGTGGCAGTCGCCGTTCCGCGATATCGAGGCCGCTCATCAATTTAAGCCGCGACACCAGAGCGCTCGACACACGATTGCCCTCCAGCATGTGCTCGTTCAGCACGCCGTCAACCCGCAAACGCACCCGCAACCCGCGATCGGCCGGCTCGACGTGTATGTCGGAAGCGCGTACCTGGATCGCGTCCTCGAAAATGCTGTTCAGGAGTTTCAGCACCGGCGCATCGGGCGAGGCTTCGTCTATTTTCAGCGATTCGGCATCAATCGCCGGCGTTTGCAGGTCCTCGCGAACCTCCTGCGCAAACTGCACCATTTCATCGGTGCGCCGATACAGCAGATCCAGCGCAGCGAGCAATGGCGTTTCCGCCACCAACGCCAACTTGATGGGCCGGTGCAGGTGCGCCGCAATTTCGTCGTAACCGAAAAGATTGGTGGGATCGGTCATGCCTAACACAACCGCATCACCCTCCTCGCGCAGCGCCACCGCGCGGTGACGGCGCGCCATCGTCTCGGGGATCAGCTGCACGACTTTGGATTCGAGTTGCAGCTGGCGGATATCAACGAACGGCACACGAAGTTGCTGCGACAGCAACTGATGCAGCTGGTCTTCAGCAATATAACCTAGCTCGATCAGCACCCTGCCGAGTCGCTTGCCGCTGCGCTTCTGCTCGGCAAACGCCTGCTCGAACTGCTCCTGCGTAATGACGCTTTCGGCAATCAGAAGATCGCCCAGCCGCAGGCGTTTGGGTCGCGGAGTTATTACGGTGCTCATTGCGCGGACCTAACGGCTCCGACCACCGCTGATAGCCATATCCTCGACGCGCTTTTCGGCTTCCGCCGCCATCGTGGATGCGTTGCTATCGTCGATCACGATCGGTCGCAGCAGTATGACCAGCTCCGTCTTGACCTCGGAATTGCGCTTGCTTTTGAAAAGCCCACCCAGGCCCGGGATTGAACTGAGGTACGGCGTGCCGTAGTTCTGCTGCCGATGCGTGCTGCGCATCAGGCCGCCGATCACGATCACCTGCCCACTGTTAGCTTTGACGACGCTGTCAGATTCGCGGACTTCGCTGACCGCCAGCGGTAGCTCGTCGGTCTGGCCGCCGACCGTCACGCGCTTGGTCTGGTCGCGCACATCGCTGACCGATGGATGAATATGCAGGATAACGCGGCCCTCCGCATCTATCTGCGGCGTCACATCGAGTGCAATACCCGAAAAGAACGGCGTCAGCTTGACATCCCGGGTGGTCGAGGTCGAGGTACCGGTGGTGGTATTGCTCTCGATGCCGGTTACAAAGAACTCGTCCGTGCCAGCCTTGATGACCGCTTTCTGGTTATGCAGCGTCGCGACCCGCGGGCTCGACAACACGCGTGCATTTCCCTGCAATTTCAGCAGATCGATGAACGCGTTGATGTCGTGGAGATCCACGGCCAGTGTAAACGCGCCGCCCAGAGTGCGAGCCGGAATACTGATCACGGGATTTCCCGGGCCCACGGTAATCGGTCGGGTTGCGCCGGCCAGCAGGTCGCTGTCGAATCCGTCGGCCGGCGCCGTCTGGCCGCCGAACAACGTCTGGTTGCCGTTCCGGAATACGGCGCCCCAGTTGATCCCCGCCTGGTAGGCGTCACTGAGTTCGACCTCGATGATCTTGGCCTCCAGCACCACCTGCCGGGTAACGATCGTCTGGATCTGCCGGAGGTACTCGTCCACGTTGCGCAGCTCATCAGGCATCGCGCGCACTGCGATGGTGCCCGACTGCCGGTTGATGACCACGCTGCGTTCCGCGGTGGTGCCGATAATGGCCTTCAGGCTGGCTTCGAGTTGCATCCAGAAATCGGAGTCGGTGCGCGAGATGATGCTGGTGCCCGTGACCTCGGACTCGCGGTTACCGCCCTGATTCTGCGCCATAGTTCCGGCCTGCTGTGAGCTGCCGCCCGTGGTGCCGTTGTTGTTAGCACCCTGGCCAACATCGGTGATGGATCCGGAGCTCACCAGCGTGCGGGACGCGCCGAGCCTGGCAATGTCCAGGTAATTGATCTGGAAAATCCGGCTTTGCACACTGGCTGGCATCACAAAATAGCCGGATGCAAGCCGGCGATAGTCGTAGCCGTACATCTCGCGGACGGTTTCCAACGTCTGTGCGACCGACACGTCGCGCAGGCTCAATGTTAGATTTCCCTTGACCAGCGGATGCACGACGACGTTTTCCCCACCACGCCTGGCGAGTCCCAGGAAGAACGCGTGCGCCGGTACATCGGACACCTCGAGATCGAAATGTGCGCCGGAGGCTGCGACCTGACTGGCCGCCGTCGCCGCTGGCGAGACTGCCAGTACCGCGACCAGCGCGCCGATAACACACGAAAGAGCCTGCCTTTTCATCGCTTGTCTCCAATTACCCGCATCGACGCATCCGGCAACCGCACCGTCCAGCGGCGAGCACCTGCGCGCAATTCGATTTGTGTCGCCCCGATGCGCTGCACCAGCGCGCCCTGTACACGATCGCCGGGCTGGACCACCTGGCCATTCAATACCGCGACCCGACGCTGCTGATCGCCGAACACCGCCTGCAGCGCAAAGCGCTGCCCACGATGCCTGTCGGCCAATCGCGCGGGCGGCACGTAACTGGGCCGCATCGGGTCAGCAGCTGGCGCAGCGGCGGTGGCCGGGCCGGCGGCAACCAGCAGGCCGATAGCTAACAGAAAAAAAGACATCTGGCTCATAGTGTCAACCAGTACCTTTCGAGACCCAGCGTTGCGACTACGATCTTGGCGCTGACCTTGGGATAGTCGGACGCGTCGAGTTCGACCTTGCGCCAGATGAAGCGCCATTTCTGGCGCTCGATTGACCGCACGTACTCACTGATGGACGCATAGTCGCCTTGCACATCGAGTTCTATGCCGTGCACGAAGGCGACGGCGGGCACGCCGCCAACATCCGGGAAGGCGGACTGCGCTTGCGCGGTATCCACCGTATCCGCGTCAACGTCCGTCGCCGGCGCCTTGAGCTCTTCGACCGGCAAGTTGGCGATCCGCACCAGCCGCACACCGCGCGTGCTGGTTATCAGGCTTGTCAGGACATCCGTCATGTTCGCGGAATCCACCAGACTCGCCGCGCGCCGCTCCAATTCGCCGCGCCTGCGGTGATACTGGGTGAGAAGCGTCCTCTCCCTTTCAACCAGTTGATCGAGATCTGTCAAAGCCGCTTCGGCCTCGGACCCTTCGGGCGCCACGGTATCCAGCTGACCACGCGCTGCGCGCTCGCGACGATTGAGTGGCTGCAAGGACAGGCTGTCCCAGGCCATCGTGATCACCACCACAAGGCCGAAGAAAACGATGCTGCGTTCACGCAGGCTGAGCCCGTCAAATTTTCGCGTCAGTAACTGCAGACGCTCTGCAGTGGCGCCATTCGCGATGCGCGGACTGCGGCCGATGGTGCCCAACCTGCCGCGCACACTGCGCCATTGACGGGACAAAGCATCGGCCAGCTGTGCAAACTTCGTGCTCACAGCGCGCCCTCACGTGCGGGTTCAAACTCAATGAGATTGAACCCGACCGCGCCCGCCAATGCGGCCCGCTCATCGTTGACCGCGCGGTCGACCGTCAGGTTGCTGAGCCTGTGAATTCCCAGTTCCGGTTCGCCGCGCAGCTGCAGCAGGTAGCGCGGCAGCAGTTCCGGAGCCATCGCGATTCCGGCCAGCCGTATTTTGCTTGGCGTCGTTTCAATTTCAAGCTGTGTGAGCCAGACACCATCGATCTGCGCGCGCGCCACGGCCGCGAGACGTGCACTGAATTCGCTGTTCCCGCCCAGTGTCGTCGTCTGCATGCGTCCTAACACGACATCCTGCCGTGCTATCAGCTCGGTCAGATCCCTGACCCGCTGTTGCAATTTTCGATAATCGTCCCGGGTGCGATAGGTTGCGCCCGCCGTCGCGAGAGTGGCGATGCGGTCTGCATACTCTGCGGCGACGCTGCCGGCTGCCGCTTCCGCCCGTTGCAAGCGCCAGTCGTTGTACCAGCTCAGCAACAGCAACCCCGAAACCAGCCACAGGATCGCCACCACGCTGCCGCGCGTCTTGAGGACCCGGGTTTTCCAACCGGTATCCTTCTGAAAGAGATTGACGTATTGCGGACGGCCGTTGTTCACGATGCCGGACCCTCCCGCGTGGGTCGCAGCGCGGCGCCAATCGCCAGCAGCATTTCAGGCTGATCGACCGCGCCAACGCCCGGGTCCATCGCCAGAATACCGGGGAGGTCGAGCACAGCGCACTGCAGTCCGCAGGCCTCCGCCAGCTGCGGTGCAAGGTCCCGCGCCTGTTGATTGTCGGGACCAATGACAATTTCATTGACTGGCGCGCGGTCAAATTGCGATTCGTAGTACTGCACCGAGCGCTGCAACTCCAGCGCCAACTGCTCAACGTTCAGGCCCAGTGACACGTCGAGGCGCCGCGCGACGAACAGCACGCCCATCCAGCTAACAAGAATATTGACCGCGCTTCTGCCTAACAATACGAACACCGAGCCGCTGGTGTCCTGCGGCAGGTGCATGATCAGATTGCGCAATGCCAGCTCCGGGATGTCGATGACATCAAGCTCCCGGGACGCGCCGGTTACGATGGCTTCAAGGTCATTGACACTGGACGGGGAGGCGACGATGACCTGCAGCATGCCCGGCTGGCCGCGCGACTCGGGCAGTTCAAAGCAATCGATGACCGCGTCTTCCGCGGCAATGCTGATCTGGTCACGGATCTTCCAGCGCACGGCCGCACGCCGTTCCTGCGGTGGCAGATCGATGTTTTCGGTCAGCAGTAATTGATAGTCGGTCGCATCCAGTACCGCGGAGACCAGCGCCTTCTTCTGTGGCAATTTCTCAAGCAAGCTTTGGGTCGCGCGCCAGGCCAGCATGCCGCTGGCCGGGCCTTCGCTGACAACATGCAGCAGCCGCGGCGGTCTACCGGGCCTGCAACTGACCACGGCCGCGGCGCGCGCGCGCACGCCGTGCACCAGACCTGTACGCAGCGTGGAAAACGCATTGGACCCGATTGCAAACATACCTGCATCCAGGGACACCAAGAGGGTGCCCGCTGCAGGCAATATCGGCCTTTACCGGTAGCGCTTGAGAAGTCGGCAGACAGTTGCCGCAGGCGTGCGGCAATTCACAGAATTACCGGACGATACGTCCGCCGGCTCCTAGGCCGGGCCCACCCAGCCCTGGGCCGCCACCGGCCTCCGGCACGACAATCCGCGTGCTGGCCTCGCGGCGCATCTCGCGGGCCTCGTTAATGGCCTCCTCGAGCGCGATCTTGACCGCATCCGGAAATTTGAGCAGCGCCTCTTCGAGAGTAGTGGCTTCAATTTCAAACATCAGTGGCAGCACGCCGCCGGGTGTTAGCAGCTGGGTCTGACCCGAGAAAAACACCGGCCGCGACAGATCCGGGTCGCCGCCCTGAGTCACCGGGAGCATGCGTCTCAAGGTGCCGGCGCGACGATCCGTGAACACTTCCTCGCGATAAAGCGCCGTGCCATCCATCTTGATTTCGGGCAATTGCTGTTCGTTAGCCATGGATCTCTTTCTAAAAATAAAGTGGGTTGAGTGATGCGCAGATTCTACCGGGCCGTTCCGGGCGCCGCGGCAGTTTCCGACATCATGTCCAGCGTGACCGGTGCACCGCTCTGGCGAATCAGCGCCTTCTTGCGGAAGAAACGCAGGTAGCCGGCCGGACCCATCCGTGAGCCACCCATGCCGGAGAGTTTGAAGGAGTTTTTTTCGGCCTCATGCATGACCCCGGTCAGTGAGCCGTCGTTGAGACTGATCCCGCCGGCGTCGATACGCACGCCGATGGCCTCGGCCTCTTCCAGCGTGCCCGCGATCACCCCTGCCGACAGTCCATAGACGCCCTCGTTGGCAAGAGCCACGGCTTCATCGATGCTGTCGTAGGCCATGACCGGCATCACCGGGCCGAAGGTTTCGTCAGTCATGACGCTCATGCTGTGGTTGACATCCACCAACACCGTTGGACGCAGCCACTTGCCACCATGGTCCTCGATGGCACCGCCTGTCAGCACTTTGGCGCCCTTGGCGACCGCATCGGCAATCTGTCCGGCGACGATGTCGGCCTGCTTGCCGAAAATAAATGGACCGATCGTCCCCTGGTGCAGGTCCGGCCAGTTGGGTTCCACGCTGGCCGCCCGCGCCGTTAGCTTGGCAACGAAAGGCTGGAATACCCTGCGGTCCACGTAAATCCGCTCCAGCGACTGACAGGCCTGTCCGGTGGCCGAGGCCGAGGCGCGCAATACAATGTCAGCGGCGCGATCAAGGTCAGCGCTGGCGGTGACGATCATCGGATCGTTGCCACCGAGTTCCAGGAATGCGGGTATGAAATGCCGGGCGGCGTTTTCTGCGACCATGCGACCGGTGCGGACGCTGCCGGTAAAACAAATGACATCTGACAGGCTGACCAACTGGGCGCCGGTGGCAGCCGCGCCCGGCCACATTTCCAGCACCTCGGCCAGCTCCGGCACTGCGTGGATCGCCGCACGCACCGGCCCGGTGAAGCGCGGTGTCACTTCGCTCGGCTTCATCAACACCGCGCAGCCTGCTAACAAAGCCGGCACCGCGTCAATGAATGCCAGCGTAAACGGAAAATTCCACGGGCTGATCACGCCCAGCAAGCCATACGGAACGTACTGGCTGCGATAGCTCACCGTCGGATGCATGGTGGACTGGCCGCCGACCGGCTTGGCCAGATCCGGCGCCATGCGGCACCAGCGCTCGATCATGCCAATGACGGCTGCGAACTCGCCCAGCGTAATCGCGTAGCGTCCGGTGTCGGTCGCTAGTTTTTCGATGATCAATTCACGCCGCGCCAGCAGCTCCGACTTGAAGCGCTGCAGCACCTCGATCCGCTCCGTCAGCGGCCGCGCACTCCACGGCTTCTGCGCCACGCGCAGGCGCTGCGCCATCGCCGTTAGCTGCTCAGTCGACGGCGTGACAAAATGATAGTCGACCGCACCACTGCGCGGGTTACGCACCTCGAGGCGCTCGCCCTGCATCGATGTTTCAGTGCCGCTGGCTATTGCGTTCATGGTCCACGCCTGATGGCTGTCATTGTTGACTCATCTTGCGCCGGCCGCGCGGCGCTGCAAAGCCTCGACAAAGGGTCGATCCGCGTCGAGGATATCGGCACGATCCAGCTCGCCGACCGGCAGCCAGCGCAGCGCCTGGCCGTCCAGGCCGCGCAGCTCGCCCTGCCAGCCATCCACCAGCCGCAGGCGCAATTCAACCGTGCGATCCGGGTAGGCGTGGGTCAGCGTCATGAAGGGTCGGCTTCCCAGGACACCAATGCCGAGCTCTTCGCGCAATTCCCGCGCCAGCGCCACGGCGTCATCTTCGCCCGGCGCGACCTTGCCACCCGGGAATTCCCAGCCGCCGGCGAGATGCCGGCCGGGCGGCCGCTGGGCGATCAAGATCTCGTCCGCGGCATTGAACAAAGCGCCGGCAACGACAACGACGATCATCGGTGCCTGCTCCCCGTCCGCGCTAACAAGTCAGGCCGTGACCGTACCGTGACAGTGTTTGTATTTCTTGCCCGAGCCGCAGGGGCAGGGCTCATTGCGCCCCACTTTGCGTTCCGAGCGCACAAACGTTGCCTGCGACTCAAAATCCGCCGCCGCGGCGCCGGCAGCCTGGCTCGCGGGCTCCGGGCCCGGACCTAACGACGAGCCAGCACTCGCGTGCTGTGCCTCCAGTTGTCGCATCAGGCGCTGGCGCCGCTGTTCTTCCTCGCGGTCCAGCTCTTCCGCGGAACGCAGCTCGATGCGCATCAACACTGACGCAGTATCGAACTTGACGCGATCGAGCATGGTGGAGAACAGCTCGTACGCCTCACGCTTGTATTCGTAGCGATAGTCCTTCTGCGCGTAGCCGCGCAGATGGATGCCCTGGCGCAAATAGTCCATGCCGGCCAGATGCTCGCGCCAATGCTGGTCGAGCATCTTGAGCATGATGTCCTTCTCGACCACCTGCATGACTTCCGCGCCATAGCGGGTGCGCTTGGCCTCGTAAGCCTGCGTTACGGCATCCAGCACCCGCTGCCGGATTTGCCCGTCATCGATAGTCGGCTCTGCGGCCAGCCAGCCCAGCGGATCGACGCTGACCGCAAAATCCTTGCCGATCGCATCGCGCAGCCCATCCAGATTCCAACTGTCGGCCGGCTGGCTCGGCGGCAGGAACTGCTCGACCACCGACTCCACGGCGTCGCCGCGGATGCCGTCAATCGCGTTCGCGAGATTACCGGCCGCCATGATTTCCGTGCGCTGCTGGTAAATTACCTTGCGCTGGTCGTTAGCCACGTCGTCAAACAGCAGCAGTTGCTTGCGGATGTCGAAGTTGTGCGACTCGACCTTGCGCTGCGCGGCCTCGATGCGGCGCGTCAGCATGCGGCTTTCGATGACCTCGCCCTCCTTCATGCCTGCGGCCGACAGCAGTCGCTTGGTGAAATTCGGATCGCCGAAAATCCGCATCAGGTTGTCTTCCATCGACAGATAGAAACGCGACGATCCGGCGTCGCCCTGCCGGCCGGAACGGCCGCGCAGCTGGTTGTCGATACGGCGCGATTCATGGCGCTCGGTGCCGACAATGTGCAGGCCGCCCGCGACTAACACCTGGTTGTGCCGCGCCTGCCATTCAACGCGTGCCTGATTGCGCTCGGCGTCCGTGAACTCCTTGCCCTCGGCAGTCGCGCGCGCAGTGCGCTCGGCCAATTCAGCGTTCAGGTTGCCGCCTAACACGATATCCGTGCCGCGACCGGCCATGTTGGTCGCAATGGTAACGGCAGCCGGACGACCGGCCTGTGCGATGATCTGGGCTTCGCGCTCGTGCTGTTTTGCGTTCAACACCTCGTGGGCAATGCCCTGTTTTTGCAGGATGCCGGACAATAGTTCAGACGACTCGATGGACGCCGTGCCCACCAGCGCCGGCTGCGAACGCTGCACGCACTCCTTGATGTCGTCGACGATGGCCGCGTACTTGTCCTGCTGTGACAGGTACACCAGATCCGGCTCGTCCTTGCGAACCATGTCCCGGTGGGTCGGGATCACCACCACTTCGAGGCCGTAGATCTGCAGGAATTCCGGCGCCTCGGTATCGGCGGTGCCGGTCATGCCGGAGAGCTTCGAATAAATGCGAAAGTAATTCTGGAAGGTGATCGAGGCGACCGTCTGGTTTTCCTCGCGCACCTTGACGCCTTCCTTGGCCTCGACCGCCTGGTGCAGGCCATCGGACCAGCGCCGGCCCACCATCGTGCGTCCCGTGAATTCATCGACGATTATCACTTCGCCCGCGCGCACTATGTATTCAACATCGCGCTTGTAGAGCGCATGAGCGCGCAGCGCGGCATTCAGGTGATGCATCAACCGGATGTTCGCCGCGTCGTACAGGCTCTCGCCCTCGGCTAACAGACCGCTTTCAATCATCAGGTGCTCGACGTTCTCATGACCGGCCTCGGTCAGATGCACCTGCTTCTGCTTTTCATCGACGCTGTAGTCGCCAGGGCCATCCTCTTCCTTCTGGCGGGTCAGGCGTGGAATGAGACGGTTGATTTCCACATAGGTATTGGCGCTCTCGTCGGCCGGACCGGAAATGATCAGCGGCGTGCGCGCTTCGTCGATCAGGATCGAGTCCACCTCATCGACGATGGCAAACGCGTGGCCGCGCTGCACGCGCTCGTCGAGCCGGAAGGCGAGATTGTCGCGCAGATAATCAAAACCGAATTCGTTGTTAGTTCCGTAGGTGATGTCGCAGGCATAGGCAGCGCGCTTTTCGTCGTTAGGTTGCTGACCCTTGATGACGCCCACCGACATGCCGAGAAAACGGAAAATCGGCCCCATCCATTCGGCATCGCGCTGCGCGAGATACTCGTTGACCGTGACCACATGCACGCCCTTGCCGGTCAATGCGTTGAGGTAGGCCGGCAGAGTCGCCACCAGCGTCTTGCCTTCACCGGTGCGCATTTCGGCGATCTTGCCTTCGTGCAACGCGAGCCCACCAATCAGCTGGACGTCGAAATGACGCATGGCGAGCGTGCGCTGCGCGGCTTCGCGCACCACGGCAAACGCGTCGGGCATCAGATCATTGAGCGGCGTGCCGCTGGCCAAACGTTGCCGAAACTCTGAAGTCTTGGCCAGTAGCGCCTCATCGGACAGGGCCTGGACCGCGGGCTCGAGCACGTTTGCGGCGCGCACCGCCTGCCGGTAAGCCTTGACGATACGGTCATTACGACTGCCGAAAACGCGGGTTAGAAATTGCAGCACGCAGAAATCCTTGGAAAAACCTTCGCCGACAAGGACTTAGCCAAATCGGTGCTTGGGCAAGCCGCGCATTGTACGGATAGAGGCGGGGCAGCCGCAAAAGTTCGTCCACAAAAAAGAAACCCCGCCGAAGCGGGGTCCCTTTGACGTCAGAAGACGTTTCGGCCTTATGCGTGCTTATGCGCGGCGGCGGCGCAAGAAGCCTACGCCCGCGAGACCCAAGCCCAAAAGGCCCAGCGTGGCGGGTTCCGGGACTGACACACTGGAACCATAGAAACGCCAGTTGCTGGTCGCAAGATTGACTTCGACAATAGTGCCCGCTGACAGGCCATAAGTGGCGCGTTGCAGCAAATTCAGCGTACCGCAGTCGGACGTGCAGGCGAACGCTATGTTCCAGCTTCCATTCGCCGTATTGGCCGAAGGAATGGCGCCTTGCGCCGCAAGGTACTCATCCAATTGGCTACCGCCACCAACGTGTACCGCAACATAGCCAGCCGACAATCCGCTGATCGAAGATCCGCTGAAAGTGTCGTTTTGCGAAGTCGCGCCTGCCAGGTTGGCCGCTGTCAGCGTGACGCCATTGAGTCCATCGAGCCATACCGCGACCGTCGTGGGATTCTGGTTGGCAGGCGCGGTCGCTGGATCGAGGTAGCTTGGGTTGCGATAGGTACCCGCTGTGTCGGCAATCAGAATCCAACCGGCATTCGCGGCTGAACCCATGATGCTCAGAATGAGAGCCGAGAAAATCGCTTTAGTCTTCATGAAGGATACCCAATTAGTGCGGAACAACAGTTTCTACGCTATCTTATGCAAAACTCGGGCCAAGATGTTAATATCTATTAAAAACAACTAGTTATCTCCAGACGTCTTTTGCAACTAGACCCGAAGTGTAAAGTTTTCCGACTGAACGAGAGTTAGTTACAGCTCACCAGCTGGCTGACCCAGGTGCTTAGCAACTGAACACCTGTGGTATCGACCTGAGCTGAACCCACGGGAGGCATCGCATTGGAATCCCGCCGGTTGGTCCGGGCTACCACGACCGACCGGGCAGGATCGCCGACCGTGATCAGCTGTGCATTCGCAATTCCAAGATTACCCGCCTGCGGCGGCAGGTTGCAGGCGTTGGTCGCGCTGAGCGGCGTCGTATAGCGCAGATCCATGTTGGAGGGCGTGGCGCCGCCCGGCCGATGGCACTGGGAGCAATTGGTGTGCAGGTAGGCGCGGGCGCGCTCGGTCAGCGTGCGCGCCGCATCGTTCGGGTTCGGCAGCACCGCCTGGGTCGACGCCGCGCCACTGAGCGCCGGCGCAAACACGCCAATCGCATTGAGCGTGGTCAGCTGATTCGCGTTGCGTCCAGTTGCGACATAAGTGATCGGACTGTTCAGTTGGCCGGTCTCAAGACCCAGCGAAAAACCGGCGGCGGCTGTGTGACACAGCAGGCACTGCGCTTCGCTCGGGAATATCCAGGCCTGGCTATTCACCGTCGCGGTCTTGCCACCGATGACCCGATTCGCTTCGGTGCCGGCGGCGTTCCATTCGTAGCTGTAGCCCGCCCAGCTGCCGTCGGTGTGGCGCATCAGCAGGCGCGTCTCCACCATGCGCGTGCCGAGCCGGAAGTTCTTCACCAGCACCGCGTTGTTAGGCAGGGTCCAGTCATTGTCGGCGCCGATGACGATGGTCTGGCCGTTAGGCAGGGCCATGAACCGGTCCTTGCTGGCGCCATCGGACCAGAACTCCGCGTTCGGCATGTACGGGATCACATTGGCCGCCGCGCGCGTGGGATTCTGCATGTCGACGCAGCCGCTGGCTGACAGCACGGCCGGCACGCTGCCGGAACCGGTGCTGCTGCCGGTCAGCCGGTGCAGCGTGCCCGCGTAATTGACGACGTACAGCTCGCCATCAACACCCTGCGCGAAACTCGCGATCTGCAGGGCGCTGTCGAAGCCGCTGGTCATGCTAAGCGTCGGGGTCGTGTCGCGTGCGATATGCCAGATGCGGCCGCTGGAGAAATCGCCGAACACATAGCGCCCAACCAGGCTTGGGATGGCCGTGCCGCGATAGACGAATCCGCCGGTGATCGAGACGCCGACCGAATGGTCATATTCGGCGATCGGGTCGATCAGGTTGTTAGCCGGCCCGCAGGTCGAGTTGAATACATGCGCGCCCTCGCGGCAGCGCCAGCCATAGTTGCCGCCGACGGTAACACGGTCGACCTCCTCCCAGAGGTTCTGACCGACATCCCCGACCCACAGCTCGTTGCTGCCGCTGTCAAAACTCCAGCGCCAGGGGTTGCGAAAGCCGTAAGCGTAAATCTCAGGGCAGGCCTGTGCTCCGGTGCCGCTATTACACAGACCATTGGCCGCAAACGGATTGCCGGCGGGTATGCGGTAGGGCACCGTGCCGGTGCTGCTGTTGACATCGATGCGCAGCATCTTGCCTAACAAAGTCTGCAGGTTCTGGCCGTTGCCGATGGCGCCGAAGGGATCGCCACCGCTGCCACCATCGCCAAATCCGATATAGAGGAAGCCATCCGGCCCGAAGTTGATATTGCCGCCGTTGTGGTTGGTGGCCGGCTGATCGACCGTCAGCAGCACCACCTCCGAGGTCGGGTCGAGCGTGGCGCCGCCGTCCACGGTGCGGAACTCGGAAATCCGCGATTGCAGCTGGTTGGCCCCCGTCGTGTACGAAAGGTAAACGCGTGGATTGGCGGGGAACTGCGGATGAAAGACCATGCCTAACAGACCCATCTCCCCGCCCGAGCGCACGCGGGCCGTGATATCGACAAAGTTGCTGCTGGCCGTCACGGCGGCGTTATCCGGAAAGACCCGTACCCGCCCGCCCTGCTCGAGCACGAACCAGCGGCTGCTGCTGCCCGGAGCCTGCAACATCGCGACGGGCGAGGAGAAGCTGAGATTCGGGAATACCCGCTGCGTACCCAACGACAGCGCGGTGCTGGGCCGGTCGCCGGCCAGGCAACTGGTATTGCCGGGCCGCGCGTCGAGCCCGGAGGTGTTCGCGGGAGGAATTACGGGTGGTGTGACGGTGGCCGGTCCGGCGCCGCTACCACAGGCCTGCAGCAGGATAAGGCAACAGGCAGCAGTCGCAGTATGTCGAGGGACCCGAGTTTTGCCGGTTGAACTTGCCGTTCGCACGCCGGCGCGCTGCTCAAAACCTAACGACCTATGAAGCTCAAGGGATCAATCGCTGCGCCATTGCGCATCACCTCGAAGTGCACATGGGGCCCGGTCGAGTGGCCAGTGGAACCCATGGCCGCAAGAGTGTCGCCGCGCGTGACCAGCGTGCCCACGGGCACCATGTTGCGACTGTTATGCGCGTAGCGCGTGATGTAACCATTGCCGTGGGTTACCTCGACAACGTTGCCATAGCCGCTGCGCACGCCGGCAAACGAAACGATACCGGTCGCGACCGCAACCACGGCATCGCCGGAATTGCCTGCAAAATCGATACCCTTGTGAAACGCGAAACTGCCGTTGATCGGATCTGTGCGGCTGCCGTAATAAGAGGAGATGAATCCCTGGCGCACCGGACGGCCTTCCGGCTGGATCTGCTCGCGCAGCTGGCGCGTCAGGATCACGTTCTCAAGCGCTGTCATCTGGCCTTCGCGCGACAAAAGGCGGTCTTCGACCTCATTGATCATCAGCGACAGTTCCGGCACTTCGGCACGCACGCCGGCCTCTTCTGAGCCACCGCTCGCCGGGACGGTATCGAAATTGAATTCACGGGTATCGATGTTAGCCAGGCTGGTAAGGCGCTTGCCGAGCGCGTCGAGCCGGATGACATGCGCGTTGACCTGGCCGACGCGGGCCGCCAGCGCGTCGACACGCTGTTGCAGCTGCTGGCGCAGGTCAGTGATTTCGGCCTGTTGACGACCGAAGGTGCGCGTCCATTCGCGCGGCGAATCGCCAATGGCGGCCAGCTTATTGCGGTCACCCAGACGCAGGCCCAGCGAGAAAACTCCGCCGACCAGCGCCAACGCGGCCAGACCGATCGCCGCCGCAGCCAGGGGCTGTGTCAGGTTCAGTCGCCAGGCGCGATCGCCGCGGTGCAGGAACAGAATCACGTTCATGCTGTTAGCCTCGGTTGCTCGATGTTAAACCGCCACGTTCGAGCAAACAGGCTTGAACGCTCCGCAGGGCTCACCACCGGCCCCATTCTTGTTGCATTGGCTTCTGCGCAGTACTTGCGAATTGCCGGCAACCCCGCTTTCATAGCGCCCACACGCTGTCGTGAGACGCCTTAGACCGGTGGCTTTGCGACCCCGCCTTTCGACAGGTTTGCCCTGAATCAGCAAGACCACTATGCACAAAGCCCCGGACCGAGACAAGAGTAGAAGAGTGACGCGTCGCAGATCTAAGACATTCGCCTCATCAAAACCCAAATCAGTCAAAGACTTATTGTCAAAATCTGGACTGAGTGAGAGGTACATCACAGAAGCCGTTGACCCGCATCAACATTGGTCTCTTTTGACAGAGGAAATCCTCGGCCCGGAATGGGCGCCGCACGTGACTCGGACACAGTTTGAACACGGTGAGCTGACAGTTTGGGTACAAACGGCGGCGCGGGCAGCCCGGGTGCGGCTGGTGCTGGCCGGCGCGCTGCTCGACGGGCAATTGGTACTGGCTGCGAGCGGCATCGCCGCGCGCAGCCTCAGTGTCAGAGTGAGTCGTTAGGGGCCGGGTCAGCCGGCGGCCAGCGCCGGAATCCGCACATAAGATATCGGCGCGTCCTCGGGTTTTTCAAAAACCACCGATTCCCAGGCCGCGCGGTCGGCGAGCAGTGCCCGCAGCAGGCGATTATTGAGCGCGTGCCCCGACTTGAAGCCGCTGAATTCGCCGATCAGGCTGTGACCTAACAAATACAGATCGCCGATCGCATCCAGGATCTTGTGCTTGACGAATTCGTCTTCATAACGCAGCCCATCGTCATTCAGCACGCGGTAGTCATCCAGCACTATGGCGTTGTCCATCGTGCCGCCGAGCGCAAGATTCTGCGAGCGCAGCATTTCAATGTCGCGCATGAAACCAAAGGTTCGCGCGCGGCTGACTTCCTTCAGGAACGAGGTCGTGGAGAAATCCATGGAGGCGCGCTGTGCGTGGCGCCGAAAAACCGGATGGTTGAATTCGAGTTCGAAATTGACCTTGAAGCCGTCGAAGGGCCGAAACTCAGCCCACTTGTCGCCATCCTCGACGCGCACAACGCGCCGAATCCGCACGAAGCGTTTCGGCACGCCCTGCTCTTCAAGGCCCGCGGACTGCAACAGGAACACAAAAGGTCCGGCACTGCCATCCATGATCGGCACTTCGGGCGCACTGACTTCGACGATCGCGTTGTCGATGCCCAGCCCCGCAAATGCGGACAGCAAATGTTCGACGGTCGAGACCTTGGCATCGCCGTTGACCAGCGTCGTGCCGAGCGTGGTTTCGCCAACATTCTCGGCATGGGCTGGAATGTCGACCGGAACCGGCAGGTCCACCCGCCGGAAAACGATTCCTGTGTCAGGCGCTGCGGGCCGCAAGGTCATCAGGACTTTCTTGCCCGTATGCAAACCCACGCCGCTGGCGCGAATACTGTTCTTGAGTGTGCGTTGTCCGAGCATGGAGACTAGCCTAACACAGCCGGCCGCGACTCAACCCGCCCCCAGGCCGGGCTGAGTCGCGGGCTGTCGGCAACTGGCGTCAGTCGGCCTGCCGGCGCAAAAATGCTGGAATATCAAGCACATCGTCAGCCTCCGAGTCGTGGCGCAAGCCATCGCCCACTGCGACCTTGCGCTGAATTGTCGGCCGGTCAAGCGACGCATAGTCCGGCGCCGAAGACGCGTGCCGTCCACCCGGGCGGCTTGCCGGTGACGGCGCCTTTTCCGGCGCAGCGCGCGCAGCTGCGACCAGCGCGGGCACGAAGCCCGAGCGCTGTGCCGTGGCAGCGGCGATGCGGCCCAGGCCGGTCGCCACTACGGTGACACGCAATTCGTCATTGAGCTCCGGATCGATGACGGTGCCCACCACCACGGTCGCATCATCGGATGCAAACTGCTTGACGATGGTGCCGACTTCCTGAAATTCGCCGATCGACAGATCCATGCCGGCGGTGACGTTGACCAGGATGCCGTGTGCGCCGGCGAGATTTACATCCTCCAGCAACGGCGATGACACCGCCGCCTCTGCGGCGTCGCGGGCGCGACTCTCGCCGCGACCCACGCCCGAGCCCATCATCGCCATGCCGGTCTCCGCCATCACGGTACGCACGTCAGCAAAGTCGACGTTGATGAGACCGGGACGGGTGATGAGTTCGGCAATGCCCTGCACCGCGCCCTGCAGCACGCTGTTAGCCTGGCGGAATGCATCGAGCAGCGTGGTCTTGGGACCCAGCACCGTCAGCAACTTCTGGTTCGGAATGGTGATCAGCGAGTCGACATGGCGGCCAAGCTCAGCCATGCCATGATCGGCAATCAGCGCGCGCTTGGATCCTTCCATCTCGAAAGGCCGCGTTACCACGGCGACCGTGAGTATGCCCAGCTCCTTGGCAATCTGCGCCACGATCGGGGCCGCACCCGTGCCGGTGCCACCGCCCATGCCCGCGGTGATGAACAACATGTCGCAGCCTTCGATCAGCTCGATGATGCGGTCGCGATCCTCCATCGCAGCCTGACGGCCGATTTCCGGATCGGCGCCAGCACCCAATCCCTTGGTGATGTTGCTGCCGATCTGCAACGCGGTCTTGACCTTCGAGTGCTTCAGGGCCTGGGCGTCCGTGTTGATGCACATGAAATCGACGCCTTCGATGCCGGTGCTGACCATGTGCGTGACAGCGTTGCCGCCGCCTCCGCCCACGCCCAGCACCTTGATCACGGCGCTTTGGCTGTAGGAATCCATTAGTTCAAACATGAGTGGGTCTCCCGGGGGTGTGGGTCATTGCTTCGGGTCTGTCAGTACGAAGTGTCAGCTTCATTCGGCGGTTGTCGTCTTCTTCAAAAACCAAAACTAAAAATTGCCCTTGAACCAGGCGCTCATGCGGTCAACCATCGAGCGGGCATTGCCGCCGAGGGAGCGAGCGCGGTTACCGGGGAGCGAGTTTTCGCGTGCATATAACAGCAGTCCGACGCCGGTCGAGTGGATCGCATTGCTAACGACGTCGGAAAGTCCCTTGACGCCGGTCGGAATGCCGAGACGGACAGGGACGTGAAAGATTTCCTCGGCGAGCTCGATGGCGCCTTCCATCTTCGCGCTGCCGCCCGTGAGCACGATGCCCGAGGCGATGACTTCTTCAAAACCGCTGCGGCGAAGTTCGTCCTGGATAAGGCCAAATAATTCCTCGTAACGCGGCTGCACGATCTCGGCGAGGGTCTGGCGAGCAAGTCTTCGAGGCGGTCTGTCGCCCACACTCGGCACTTCGATCGTTTCATCCGGATTTGCAAGCTGCGACAAAGCGCAAGCATAACGGATTTTTATTTCCTCTGCGTACTGAGATGGCGTACGCATCGACACGGCAATGTCGTTAGTCACCTGATCACCCGCGATCGGAATCACGGCCGTGTGGCGTATCGCACCGTGCGAGAACACCGCGATATCCGTGGTGCCGCCGCCGATGTCAACGAGACACACACCCAGATCTTTCTCGTCATCGGATAACACCGCCATGCTCGAGGCCAGTTGCTCGAGCACGATGTCATCGACCGCGAGGCCGCAGCGTTGAATGCATTTCTCGATGTTCTGCGCCGCACTGTCGGCACCGGTGACGATATGCACTTTGGATTCCAGGCGTACACCGGACATGCCGATCGGATCGCGTATGCCTTCCTGGCCGTCGATGATGAATTCCTGCGGCAGGACATGCAGAATTTTCTGGTCGGCAGGAATAGCGACCGCTTTGGCGGCGACGATCACATGCTCGACATCCGCAGCACTCACTTCCTTGTCGCGAATTGCCACCACGCCATGCGAGTTGAGGCTGCGCACGTGGGATCCGGCGATACCGGCGAACACCGAGTGGATCTCGCAGCCCGCCATCAGCTCCGCTTCTTCGACCGCGCGCTGGATCGACTGCACGGTCGATTCGATGTTGACGACCACACCTTTCTTCAGGCCGCGCGAAGGCTGTGAACCCACGCCGATGATTTCGATACTGTTGTCGGCAGCAATCTCACCCACCAGGGCGACGACCTTGGACGTACCAATGTCGAGGCCCACAATCAGGTGTCGGTCATTTTTCTTGGCCATCTAAGTTTCCGCATCATCGTTGCCAGCAGTTGGGACAATCGCGAGGCCGGCTGGCGTCGCGGCGGTTTGCGCGGCGCCATTGCGCCATGCCACGGCAAATCCGTTGGTGTAGCGCATGTCGACGTAGCGGATTTCACCACCCCGTTGCGCCACCAGCCGCAGGCCCGCGAGTACAAATCGTTCAAATCGTTCATCCACCTGCTTGCGGCCGAGGCGGATGGTGACGCCGTTGTCGAGACCCATTTCCCAGGCACCGCGTGCATCGAGCAGTAGCGAGGTAATGCGCATGCCCGCTTCGACCAGACGCCCCTGTGCCGCCAGGTAGCGTTGCGCTACTTTGCGCTCGGAGCCGACCGGACCCGAAAGCTTCGGCAACTCGGTCGGAATATGGCGGGTCTCGCTCATGAATAATTCACCACGCACATTGAGGATGCCGTTCGCACCCCAGCGCGCCGCGGCCACCTGTTCGACCACCGTCACACGCAGGCCGCGCGGCCAGGCGCGTTCCACACTGGCTTTGTCGACCCAGGGCAGTGTCTCGACCGCGTGCCGCATCGACTCCAGGTTTACGCCGATCAAGCCAACCCCGCGGACCCGGCCGCGAACCGCCTGCTCAACATCCACCGGCTGCACGCGCTGGAAGCGGCCCACGATATTGATGGTTTCAATCGGCTGATCGATCATCAGGATTGCGCCCACGGCGCCCATGCCTAACAACAGCAGCACGCTCAACTGCGGCAGCCAGCGCCGCCAGCGAATTTGCGGCAGTTGCCAGTGGCGGTCCGCCGCCTTGCGCCGATTGCGGCGCGACCCGACACTTAGCATAGCGGTCTCCGTGCAAAACTCGTTTCCAGAATTTTCCAGACGAGCGTTTCAAAATCGATGCCGACAGCGCTGGCGGCCATGGGCACCAGGCTGTGCGCGGTCATGCCCGGAACTGTGTTGATTTCCAGCAGCAACGGGCGCTGACTGCGATCCATCATGAAATCGACTCGTCCCCAGCCGAATGCGCCGACTGCGTTGAACGCCGCAGTCGCCAGGGCGCCCATGTGCTTCTCTGCCTCCGGGCCGAGGCCGGAAGGACATAGATAGCGCGTATCGTCGCGAAAATATTTCGCTTCGTAGTCGTAGAAAGTCTTCGGTGTTTCAATGCGGATGGACGGCAAGGCGCGGCCATGCAAGATACCAACGGTGTATTCACCGCCTGTCAGCCAGGGCTCGGCCATCACCAGGCGGTCAACGGCGCGCGCGGCCGCAAGGGCAGCGGGCAGATCCTGCGCGTGCATGACCTTGCTGATGCCGACGCTGGACCCTTGAGTTGCAGGCTTGACGACCAGCGGCAGGCCCAGCTTGATTACGGCATCGTCGAACTGAGCCGGCGACTCGAGCACGATGAACTCCGCGGTTGCAATACCTACCGCGATAGCCAGCTGCTTGGTCCGGACCTTGTCCATCGCGATCGCGGAACCTAACACGCCACTGCCGGTATACGGCACCCCCAGAAACTCGAGCGCGCCCTGAACAACGCCGTCCTCGCCACCCGGACCGTGCAATGCAATCCAGACACGGTCGAACTTTTCTGTAAGCAGCTGCTGCAGCGGTCTTTCCGCCGGATCGAAAGCCAGCGCGTTGACGTTGCGGCGCTGCAGTGCGGCGAGTACCGCCGTGCCGGTCAACAGCGATATTTCGCGTTCCGTCGACCAGCCGCCTAACAAGACCGCGACCTTGCCGAAGTCCGCGGCCGCCGCCACGCTGCGCTGGGTGTCGGGTTCAAATATCAGTTTCATGACCGCATCACTTGCCGGCCTCGCCAAGAATGCGGACTTCGGTAGTCAGCATCACGCCCTGTCGCTCATGTACCCGCTGCTGCACTTGCAGGATCAGCGCCTCGATATCCGCTGCGCTCGCCTGTCCTTCGTTGATGATGAAGTTCGCGTGCTTGGTGGATACCGTTGCGCCGCCGATGCGCAGACCCTTGAGGCCGGTCGCTTCGATCAGTCGCGCGGCATGATCGCCGGCTGGATTGGTAAACACGGAACCGCAGTTCCAGGACCCGATCGGCTGCGTATCCTTGCGCCGCTGCAGCAGCTCCCGCATCTCCTGCTCATCCGCCTCGCCACGTCTTTCAAAACCCAGCCGAGCGGCAACAAACCAGCGTTCCGACAGCGGTGACTCAACGTGGCGATACGACACCTTGAACGCCACGGGGCTGTGCGTGCTCACCACGCCGTCCCGGCCGATCATTTCCACTTCGCGTACATGGCGCCAGGTCTCACCGCCGAAAGCGCCGGCGTTCATCGCCAGCGCACCCCCTAACGTGCCGGGAATGCCAGCAAACCAGGCGGCGTCAGTCAGGCCCCACTTAAGGCACTGCTTGGCAAGCCGCGCGGCAGGAACCCCGGCTTCGCAATAAACGCTGTCCTGGGATATGCGGTCCAGGCGGCTGAGCGCACCGTGCAGGGCAATAACCGCGCCCCGAACGCCGCCGTCGCGGACTAACAGATTGCTGCCGAGACCGAGCCAGTGTATCGGCAGGTCCGCGGGCAGCGCCCGCAGGAAGCCTGCAAGATCAAGGCGGTCGCGCGGCTCGAAATACAGGTCCGCCGGGCCACCAACATGGAAAGAGGTGTGCCTGGACATCGGTTCATTGCGCCGCACCCGCAACGCAAAATCCGCTGGCAACCCGTTGGCATCCGCGCTGGACTTCTTGTTGGTCGCCATCACGTGCGCTCCTCGCGCCGGCGCTCGGTCGGGGCTGCACTCGCCATGGCGCTCAGTTTCTGCGGCAACTCGCGCGCGATCGCGCCAATGTGCCCGGCGCCCATCATCAGAATCACATCGCCGTCGCGCAGCACTTCGCGCAGCGCCGTCGCGATCTCATCAATCCTGGGCACGAATACCGGCTCGACGCTACCGCGGCTGCGCACCGCGCGGCACACCGCCCGGCCATCGGCGCCTTTGATGGGTGCTTCGCCCGCAGCGTAGACCTCGCTCACCAGCAGCGCGTCCACGGTGGACAACACGGCCGCAAAGTCATCCAGCAGGTCACGGGTACGGGAATAGCGATGCGGCTGGAAAGCTAACACGACACGGCGCCCTGCATAGGCCTGACGCACCGCGTCCAAGGTCGCGGCGATTTCGGTGGGATGGTGGCCGTAGTCATCCACGATCGAGACCAGCCCGCCGCTGGTGCGCACATCGCCGATATGCTGCAGGCGCCGGTCCACGCCCTGGAATCCCTGCAGCGCACGCTGGATGTCGGAGTCAGCAATGCGCAGTTCCTGGGCAATGGCGATCGCGGCGAGCGAATTGCGTACGTTGTGCAGGCCCGGCAAATTGACGGTAACCGGCAGCGGCCTGCGACCCTCGCGCTCGGCCACATAGGCGGTCATGAGTCCGCGTCGCTGGATTTGCGTGGCGCGCAAGTCGGCGCCTTCGTCCAGACCATAGCGGATCAGCGGCCGCCCGACGCGTTCCTGGATGCTGCGCACCTCGGCATCGTCGTTGCAAAGCACCGCGAGGCCGTAGAACGGCAGGTTGTGCAGAAACTCCACGAAACTGTTCTTCAGGCGCTCGAAGTCGCCATCGTGCGTGGCGAGGTGGTCGTTATCGATATTGGTCACGATGGCCATGACCGGTTGCAGGTGCAGGAACGAGGCGTCGCTCTCGTCGGCTTCAGCCACCAGGTATTTGCCGGTGCCGAGGCGCGCATTGGTGCCCGCGCCCTGCAGGCGGCCGCCGATGACAAAGGTCGGATCGAGACCACCCTCGGCGAGAATGCTGGCGACCAGGCTGGTGGTCGTGGTCTTGCCATGCGTGCCCGCAATCGCGATGGATTCGCGGAATCGCATCAGCTCACCTAACATCTCGGCGCGCGGCACGACCGGGATACGACGCTCCCGTGCCACCAGCACTTCCGGATTGTCCGCAGCCACGGCCGTCGACACCACCACGACGTCCGCACCCGCGACATTCTCGGCACGATGGCCGACATGTACGACGACCCCGAGCTCGGCCAGCCGGCGAGTCGCATCGTTAGCTTTGAGATCGCTGCCTTGCACCCGATAGCCCAGGTTCGCGAGCACTTCGGCGATGCCGTTCATGCCACTGCCGCCGATGCCGACGAAGTGGATGCAGTTGATACGGCCCATTCGCTGGTTCATGCCGCGGCCTGCAGCGCAAGGCCGGCGGCGGCCAGCGTGGCCTGAGCCAGTTGCAGAGTGGCATCCGGCCGCGCCAGTGCACGGGCGTTTTGCGCCATCTCCAGCAAGCGCCCGGGTTCGCGCAACAGCGCGCGGATTTCGGCAGCGAGCCGCCCCGCTGTTAGCTCGGGCTCCGGCACCAGCACCGCCGCCTGCGCCTGCACCAGGAACCGGGCGTTCGCAGTCTGATGATCGTCGACCGCCGCTGCAAACGGCACCAATACCGAGGCGACGCCGACGGCGGCAATTTCCGACACGGTCAGCGCGCCGGCCCGGCAAATCACCAGGTCAGCGGCCGCATAGGCGCTCGCCACGTCATCGATGAACTTATCGGTGCTCGCAACCACGCCGGCATCACGATAATGCTGCTCGGTCTCGGCGAGCCAGCGCTCGCCGGTCTGGTGGCGGATCGCAAATGACCAGCCGTCGCGGCGTAATTCGGCCATGGCGGATGGCACCGCCGCATTCAATTTGAGCGCGCCCTGGCTGCCACCAATGACCAGGACGTTGATCGAGCGTCCGCTCAAATGCGGGCTCAGGCGCAAAGCCGGCGCCGGTTTGGCAAAAAACTCCGCACGCACGGGATTGCCGATCGTCATGGCGCTTACACCACTGCGGCCGAAGCTGCCTGGAAAGGCTTCCAGCACCCGGGTGGCGACTCTGGCTAACAAGCGATTGGTCAAGCCCGCAACCGCGTTCTGCTCGTGTATCACCAGCGGCCGGCGCGACAGCCAGGCGGCGACGCCGCCGGGTCCCGACACGAAGCCGCCGAGCCCCACCACCACCGCGGGCCGATGTCTCTGCATGGCGCGCAGCGACTGCCACAGCGCGTGGGCGATGCGAAAAGGCGCGGCAAGCAGTGTTGCCACTTGCTTGCCGCGAACTCCACTCACCTCAACCCATTCAATCGAAATACCGGCCGCCGGCACCACCCGCGCCTCGATACCGCGTTGCGTGCCGAGCCACACCACGTCGCAGGCCGCACTTTGCAGACAGCGCGCGAGCGCCAGCGCCGGGAACACGTGGCCCCCCGTGCCTCCTGCCATGATCATTGCGAGCGGCCTGTGGCTCATGCCATCGCCTCGGCCGCATCACCGCGCGCTACGCGTCGCGTGTTAGCTTCACGCTGACTGGCGGCGCCCCGGCCCTGGATCGCGGCTTCGTGATACACGCGCAGCAGCAGACCCACCCAGGCAAGCGCCACAATCAGGCTGGAGCGGCCGTAACTCATCAGCGGCAGCGTCAGCCCTTTGGTTGGCAGCACGCCCATGTTGACGCCGATATTGATCATGGCCTGGATTCCAACCCACAGGCCGAACGCCGCGGCGAGACTGGCCTGGAACTTGAGCCCGGCATCCGCCGCCAGGCGCGCGATCCACAGCGACCGCCACACCAGCAGCACGAACAATGTCAGCGTCAACAGCACGCCGGCAAGGCCCAGCTCCTCAGCCAGCACCGCAAACAGAAAGTCGGTGTGCGCTTCCGGCAGATAGAACAGCTTCTGCACCGAGGCGCCGAGACCGACACCGAACCATTCGCCGCGACCGATGGCGATCAGCGACTGGGTCAGCTGAAAGCCGCTGTTATAAGGATCAGCCCAGGGATCGAGAAACGTGGTCAGGCGCTTGATGCGGTAGTCCGCACTCAACATGAACAGCCCCAGCATGGCGGCGCCTGCGATGCCCAGCGCAGCGACGTAGCGCAGTCGCGCGCCGGCAAGGAACAGCACTCCAAACCCGGTCGCGAACAACACGGTCGCGGCGCCGAAATCCGGCTCACCCAGCAGCAGCACAAAAAATCCCATCAACATCGCCAGCGGCTTGGCGAGGCCGGCGAAGCTGTTGCGCAGTTCTTTTTCGCGCCGCGCTGCATAGCTGGCGATGAAAATGAGCACCAGCACGCGTGCGACTTCCGAAGCCTGCATGTTGAAGCCGGCCATGCGAATCCAGCGGCGGCTGCCGTTCACGGAGTAGCCAACGCCTGGGATCAGCACCGCGAGCAGCAACGCCGCCGCGACGATCAACAGCGGCAGCGACATTTTCTCGAGCCATTCGGTGCGCACGCAGAACAGCAGCACAGCGGCGGCGAAACCCAGCGCGGTCAGAATCAACTGCCGCTGCAGATAGGCAAACGGCTCGCCCGACTGCTGGCTGGCGATGGAAATTGACGCCGAAGTCACCATCACCAGGCCTAACAAACTGATGGCAAGCACCAGTGCGACCGTGAGCCAGTCGATGCGTATGCCGGTCCGTTGCTGGGGTCGAATCGCGCTCATTCCGGCAATCTCCGCACCGCGTCCGCGAAGACATCGCCGCGGTGAGCATAGTCACGAAACATGTCGAGGCTGGCGCAGGCCGGCGACAGCAGCACTGAGTCGCCGGCGACCGCCGACTGCGCCGCAGCCGCCACCGCGTTTTCCAGGCTCGAGCAGAATTCGAGCTCGCAGACACCGTGCAGCGCCGCGGCCACCTGGCGCGCATCGCGACCGATCAGCAGCACACGCCGGACCTTGCCGCGAAATGCCGTGGCGAGCGGCGCAAAGTCCTGTTGCTTGCCATCGCCGCCGGCAATGACCAGCAACGGTCCCGGCATCCCTTCCACGGCCGCGAGCGTCGCACCCACATTGGTGCCCTTGGAATCATCGATCCAGGCGACACCATGTCGCTCCCGTACGCACACCGAGCGATGCGGCAGACCGGTGAAGTCCCGCAGGGTTTGCAACATGGCGGAGCGAGGCAGGCCGCAGGCATCGCCCAGCGCCAGGGCCGCCAGCGCATTGGCGGCATTGTGCCGGCCGCGGATGCGCAGCTCGCCCAAGGCTAACAACGGCCCCTCGGGGCCCTGTAACCAGTCCTCGCCCAAATGCTTCGCGACGCAGTAGTCCGCAGGCTGTGTCACGGCGAAACTGCAGCGCCGCGCCCGGCCGCTCGGCATGTTGCGGACCCAGGGATCCTCGTCGTTCAGCACCGCCGTGCCGCAACGCGCGAAAATCCTGGCTTTTGCGGCTGCGTATTGCGCGATATCGGCATACCGGTCCATATGATCGGGCGTCACATTGAGCACGGTCGCGGCCTGCAGCCGCAGCGATGGCGCCGCTTCGAGCTGATAACTCGATAATTCGAGAACATAGAGCTGCGTAGCCGCGTCGCCTAACAAATCGAGCGCGGGCGTACCGAGATTGCCGCCGACCCGAACGCGCAGGCTGGCGCGCCCGGCCATCTGACCTAACAATGTGGTCACCGTGCTCTTGCCATTGGTCCCGGTGATGCCGACCGCAGGCGCGGCCGCGGCGCGCGCGAACAACTCGACGTCACCGACCACGTCGATGCCCTGCCGCCGCGCCTCGCGGAATATCGGCTCGCGCAGCGACACGCCGGGTGACGCGACCGCAATAGTCGCGCCCGCGAGCAGCGGACTCGCAAACTCGCCCATCGCGAGCGGCGCGCCGGGCGCGAGCTGACGGAATTCCGCACCACCCGGTGGATCTGCGCGGCTGTCGGTCGCGGCAAGCTGCCAGCCGCGCGCATGCAGATAACGCGCCGCCGACATGCCGGACTTGCCGAGACCCACGATCAACGCTTTGGGAAATGCCACTCCCACCTAACGCACCTTCAGGGTCGCAAGCCCCGCCAGGACCAGCAGCAACGACAGGATCCAGAAACGAACGATGACCTTGGGCTCGGCCCAACCCTTGAGCTCGTAGTGGTGATGTATGGGCGCCATGCGGAAAATCCGCTTGCCGCGCAGCTTGAAGGACGCCACCTGCAGGATCACCGAGGCGGTTTCCAGCACAAATATGCCACCCATGATGAGCGCCACGACTTCCTGGCGCACGATGACGGCAACCATCCCGAGGGCGGCACCCAGCGCCAACGCGCCGATGTCGCCCATGAAGACCTGCGCGGGGTAGGAGTTGAACCACAGAAATCCAAGTCCGGCGCCGACCAGCGCGCCGCAAAAAATCAGCAGCTCTCCCGCCCCTGGCAGTGCCGGGATGCCAAGATAGCCGGAGAACACCGCGTTACCGCTCGCGTAGGCGAACACACCTAACGCACCTGCCAGCATGACGGCCGGCATTATCGCGAGCCCATCGAGCCCGTCGGTAAGGTTGACGGCATTGCTCATGCCGACAATCATCAGATAGCTTAGTGGCACGAAGACAAAGCCGGCCAGCGGCAGGGAAAAATCCTTGATGATGGGCAGATAAAAAGTGGTTTCCGCCGGCAGGTGCGCGCTGTTCCACAGATAGATTGCCGCGCCGGCACTGACGACCGACTGCCACAGGTACTTCCAGCGTGGCGCGAGGCCCTGTGGGTGTTTCTTGATGAGCTTCAGATAGTCATCCCAGAAACCGATCAGGCCGAACGCTGCGGTAACGATCAAAACCACCCATAGGTAGCGATTACGCAAATCACCCCACAGCAGCGCACTAACAAAGATGGTCACCAGAATCAGCAGGCCACCCATTGTGGGGGTACCGGCTTTCTTAAGATGCGTCTGCGGACCATCATCACGCACCACCTGGCCGATCTGATAGCGCGACAGCCGCGAAATCATGGTTGGCCCGATCACGAGCGACATCACCAGCGCAGTCATGACCGCCAGAATCGCCCGCAGCGTCAAATAGGAAAAAACATTGAAGCCGGAGGCGATGGGCGTTAGTTCGCGTGCAAGCCAGTACAGCATGATCAGCCAGCCTTGCGTTGTGGCGCCGCGTTAGGCCCGTCGACCAGGTAATCCACCAGGCGCTCCAGCCGATTGGCGCGCGACCCTTTGACCAGCAGGCGCACTTCGGCGCTCAACGACTTCTGCAGCTCGCGCTGCAGGCTCTCGATATCCGGGTACCACTGGCCACCGGCGCCGAAGCTGGCTACCGTCAGGCGCGCAGCTTCGCCAAAACCTAACAAGCGAACCACGCCATGCCGGCGGGCGTACTCGCCTAGCTCGCGATGACTGGAATCGGACGCCGCGCCAAGCTCGCCCATGGCGCCAGCGACAAACCATTTCGGACCCGGGAGATTCGCAAGCACGGCGAGAGCGACGCGCATGGAACTGGGATTGGCGTTGTAGCTGTCGTCTAACAACCAGGCGCCGCTCACGGCGCGCTTGAACTGCAGCCGGCCGCGGACCGGCCGCATCTTCGCGAGACCGGTGCGCACATGCTCGAGTTGCGCGCCTGCCGCCAGTGCCGCGGCGGCGGCACCGGCCGCATTCAATATGTTGTGCATGCCTGCGAGCCTGAGCTCGATTTGCGCACGACCTTGTGGCGCAATCAGGGCAAATCCTGACAGGAATCCCCCGCCATCGATCTGGCTGCTGGCGTCCTCGGCACGGACATCCGCGGGCGGCCGGAATCCGAACAAGACCTGGCGCGAGCGCAGCGCCTGACTGCGCCACAGCCCGACATAATCGTCCTCCGCATTGATAACGGCGGTCGCATTCGCGGCCAGGCCTTCGAACAGTTCGCCCTCGGCGCGCGCGGCACCGGCGATGTCGCCGAAGCCCTCAAGGTGTTCCGCGCCGGCGTTGGTGACAACCGCCACCTGCGGCTTGGCCAGTTTGACGAGCTGCGCCACTTCGCCAGGATGATTGGCGCCAATCTCGATGACAGCGTGAACGTGCTCGGCGGACAGGCGCAGCAAGGTCAACGGCACACCGATGTGATTGTTGAGATTGCCGGCCGTCGCCAGGGTGGCGCCACTCTCGGCCAGTATGCCGGCCAGCATTTCCTTGACCGTGGTCTTGCCATTGCTGCCGGCAACTGCGATCACAGTTCCGGCGAACCGATCACGATGCGCCAACGCGGCGCGCTGCAACGCGGCTAACACATCAGCAACGACGATCAGCGGCAGGCCCGCCGTGGCGGCCGCTGCCGCCGTCGACACATCGACAACCGCCGCGACCGCGCCAGCGCTGGCCGCAGCGGCCACGAATTCAGCCCCATTGAAGCGCGGGCCTCGAAGCGCCAGGAACAATTGCCCGCTTTCCAGAGTACGGGTATCCGTGGATACGCCAGTCACGGCCTGCGCCGCGGCTGTGGCCTGATGCCACTCCCCGCCAAGATCGAGCCTCCATTGTTCGAGATTGCGCATCACGATAAGACCCCGAGAGCTGCGCGCACCACCGCTTGATCGCTGAAGGACTGCCGTTCGGTTCCGAAAATCTGATAGTCCTCATGACCCTTGCCGGCCACCAGGACAGCGTCACCGGCGCTGGCCGCAGCAATCGCATCGCGGATCGCACGCGCGCGATCAAGCGCAACGCGAAAATTTGCGTTCCGCGGCATGCCGCGCTGAATGTCAGCAATTATGTCCACCGGGTTTTCGGTGCGCGGGTTGTCATTTGTAAGCCAGCAGCGATCGGCGTGTTGTGCGGCGACGGCGCCCATCAGCGGTCGCTTGCCACGGTCGCGGTCGCCGCCGCAGCCGAACACCACGTGCACCGCACCTTCGCAATGTGCGCGCACGGCCAGCAGCGCCTTCTCCAGTGCATCCGGCGTATGCGCGTAGTCCACTAGAACCAGCGGCTGCGCAGCGCCGCCGAAAGTTTCCATGCGTCCGCTCGGCGGTTGCGCCACAGCTAACACTCGGGCGGCATCCTGCAGCGAAACATCCAGCGCCAGCAGACAGGCCAGCACGGTCAGAACATTGTCGACATTGAAGGCGCCGAGCAGCGGCACGGTCAAAGCCGCA
The DNA here is from genome assembly GCA_031382085.1 of Gammaproteobacteria bacterium. Classification (GTDB taxonomy): domain Bacteria; phylum Pseudomonadota; class Gammaproteobacteria; order Steroidobacterales; family Steroidobacteraceae; genus UBA964. The sequence continues at coordinate 11,055 of JANMYM010000012.1, read as the reverse complement.
GGACCGAAACTGGATGCGAGCTTGAGTTCGATGCCATGGTGGCCCAGAGCGCAGGACTCGGCCGTCAGCCAGGCATCGGCGGCAGCAAGCCGCGCATTGCAGCGCGAAGTCGCGAACAATCGTCCGACGGCAGGTCGCAGGCTGTGCAGGCGCATGCCAAACTCGTCATCGATATTGATGACACGCCACTCGAGACCAGGCCATTGAAACAGACGGCCTTTGGCGGCGCCGTACTGCGTCAAGTCGCCGTGATAATCAAGATGGTCCCGCGTCAGGTTGGTAAACGCCGCCACCTTGAAGCGTACGCCGGCCACGCGCTGCTGGTCGAGTGCATGCGACGACACCTCCATCGCAACACAACTGGCGCCCGCCGTGCGCAGCTGCGCCAACTGCCGATGCACCGTCACGGCATCCGCGGTGGTCAGTTCGCCGCCCGCCAGCCGGCCTTTCAGGCCCACGCCCAGCGTGCCGACATAGCCGCTGTCGCGACCCAGCGCAGTCAACGCCTGAGCTAACAACCAGGCGCAGGTCGTCTTGCCATTGGTACCGGTGATGCCGGTGATTGCGAGTGCCGCCGACGGCGCCCCAAAAAACCGGTCGGCGATCTGGCCGGCGACGGCACTGAGTTGCGGTACGGCCATGCCCACCACCGCCAACGGCAAAGCCGGTGGCGTGACGCCGGGTGCCGGCTCCCAAATGACGCCACCGGCTCCGCGCTCCAGGGCGACCTGCAGATACTGCAGTCCGTGGCTGCGCCGGCCCTGGCAGGCAAGAAACAGGCTCCCCGGCCGCACTGCGCGGCTGTCGAGCGTCAGGTCGGCAAAGGCGGCATCGCGCGTTACATTCGCGATGCCTGCTAACAAACCAGACAGTGGGATGCCGGCCGCAGTCACCGCAAGGCCCCGGCCGCGCCGGCGCGCGTCGCTGGCGCCGTTGCGGCGATCTGCCCCGGCACGACGGCAATGGGCTCCGCCACCCCGGGTTCCTCCGGCATGGGTACCGTGCTGTCCGGCTCCTCAGCCGGTGGCGCCAGCGGCCCGTCAGGCGCAACAGCTAACAACCGTAACGCTCCGCCCAGTACCGCGGAGAATACCGGCGCCGCCACATCGCCGCCATAATAGAGGCCCGCGCCCGGCTCATCGATGACCACAACCGCTGCGAGTCGCGGCGCGGTGGCCGGGGCCACACCGCCGAATACCGCCATGTATTTGTCGGTTGAATAGCCGCCGGCATTCGCTTTCCAGGCGGTGCCGGTCTTACCCGCGACCCGATAGCCCGGAATCGCGGCGCGAATACCGGTGCCACTCGGGCTAACAACCTGCTCGAGCATGTGCAGCAGCGACTGCGCGACCCGCGCGTCCAGCACCCGCTCGCCGGGAACGGTGCCGTCAACCCGCAGGAAAGACACCGGCCGTGTGACGCCGAGTCCGCCCAGGGTTGCGTAGGCGTGCGCCAGTTGCAGTGGCGTCACCGACAAGCCGTAGCCATATGAAAGCGTCGCTATTCCCACCGGGCGCCAGTGCGAGAAGTGAGTCAAGGTGCCAGCGGACTCACCCGGATAACCACTGGTCGTGACCTGACCGAAACCGAGACGCAGCAGCGTGGTATAGATTGACTCCGGCTCCAGCGTCAGCGCCATCTTGGTCATGCCAACGTTTGAGGACTTGGCTAACACTGTGGCCAGGTCGATGGCGCCGAGGTTGTGCTTGTCCTCGAATACGCGCATGCCGACCTTGACGAATCCCGGCGAGGTATCGATCACGCTTTGTTCGTTGTACTTGCCGGACGCCAGCGCAGCCGCCATGACGAAGGGCTTGATCGAGGATCCGGGCTCGAATATGTCGGTCACGGCGCGGTTGCGGTAACCGGCCGGTTTGATCTGCGCGCGGTCGTTAGGATTGAAGCCCGGCTGATTCACCATCGCGAGCACTTCGCCACTCGCGATATCCAGTACCACCACCACGCCTGCCCTGGCTTTCTGGAGGCGCATGGCCGATTTCAGTTCGCGATACGCGAGGTACTGCACGCGCATGTCCAGTGACAGCACAAGATCGCGGCCGGGCCGCACGGCACGAATGCTCTCGACGTCCTGCACGATCTGCCCCAGGCGATTCTGGATCACGCGCTTCTGACCATCTTCGCCGGCGAGCCAGTGATCAAATGCAAGCTCCAACCCTTCCTGGCCACTGTCATCAACACTGGTGAATCCCAGAGCGTGGCCGGTAACTTCACCGGCCGGGTAATAGCGCCGGTACTCACGCACGGCATAGACGCCGGGTATTCCCATGAGCTTGATGCGCGCAGCGTCAGCCGGGTGCATGTGGCGGCTCAAATAGAGAAATTCTCGATCGAGATTGCTGGTAATGCGCTGCGTCAGTTCAGTCTTGTTGCGGTTCAACGCTTTGGCAAGCTGCGGCAGCTTGTCGATCGCAGCGGCCAATTCCCTGGGATTGGCCCAGATCGAATCGACTGGCGTGCTAACAGCCAGCGGCTCGCCGAAGCGATCGGTGATCGTACCGCGATGCGCGGCGATGTCAGCGACGCGCTGTATGCGCGCGTCGCCCTGGCGCTGCAGAAAATCGCGATCCAGCCATTGCAGATTGACCGCGCGCCACAACAGGCCGGCTGCCGCCAGTGTCAGCACACCGGCTGCGAAAAGTGAACGCACGCGAAAACTGCGGCTCGGAGTCAGCTGTGGCAACTTCACGGCGACAACACCTCGATCTCCTTGGGTGCAGGCGCACTCATCTGCAAGCGGCTGACGGCGACATTCTCCACGAACGAATGCGTCGACCAGGCGCTTTGCTCAAGTTGCAGCTGCCCCCATTCGATCTCCATGTTGTCGCGCTTCTGGTTGAGCTTTTCGAGCTGCACGAACAATTCACGGGCCCGATGCTTGGCATAGATGGCGCCCGCCGCAGTCGCCAGCGTGCCCAGCCACAGCAGTGGCAAGGCAATCATCAACCAGCGTGGCCCCGGCTGGTTCACGTGCGGCCCCAGCGGGCAATTTTCCCGGCGGTGCGCAGCACCGCACTGCGGCTGCGCGGATTTCTGGCAATCTCGTGCTCGCTGGCGCGCTGTTTGCGACCGATCAGGCGCAACTTTGGTTGCGCCGCCGCGGGAATCTCCGGCAGCCCGGCCCAAACCGGGTCGACGCTCGAATGCTCGCGCATGAACTGCTTGACGATACGATCCTCGATCGAGTGAAACGCAATCACGACCAACCGGCCTTCCGGAGCTAACACCGCAAGCGCGGCCGCGAGCCCGGCGCGCAACTGGCCGGGCTCGTCGTTCGCCTGCATGCGCAGCGCCTGGAAAGTGCGCGTCGCGGGATGTTTGCCCGGTTCGCGTGTGCGGACTGCGCGCGCCACGATCGCAGCGAGTTGAACCGTGCGGGTGATGGGGGTCTCCCGCCGGGCGGCGTCAATTGCCGCTGCAACCCGACCTGCAAATCGCTCTTCGCCATAGTCCACTAACACGCGCCGCAACTCCGCGACGCCGACACTCGCCAGCCAAACCGCAACCGGCGCTCCGTGTGTCGGATCCATTCGCATGTCAAGCGGGCCATCGCGCATGAAACTGAAGCCGCGTTCCGCGACATCCAGCTGCGGCGATGACACACCGAGATCGAACAGCACCCCGTCAGGCTGGCGGCCGGCCGCGTGCTCAGCGAGCACCTGACCAAGCTGCGCAAACGACGCCTGCACCGCGCTGAAGCGCGCATCCTGGCCGAATCGTGTCTGGGCATAGGCAATAGCAGCCGGATCGCGATCCACAGCGAGCAGGCGGCCAGCGGCCGAGAGTCGCTCGAGCAGGCGCGCACTGTGTCCGCCGCGCCCGAAAGTCGCATCCACATACAAGCCATCCGCCACAGGAGCGAGCGCCTGAAGCACTTCATCCGGCATGACCGGCTCGTGCTCGTTCACACGCTCCCACCCCGAGGACACACCGCTGTCAGACGGTCATCCTGCTAACACGTTATCGCCAAGACGCCAGCGTTCAGAACAGCACGGCCGCCTTAGCGCCCGTCAAACCTGACAACAGCACGTCTCCCCGGTCGCAAACCACCGGCCCTAACAAACTACAGCGACAGCGAATCCAGTTGTGCCGAGAGGTCGGAAGCGGTTTCCTCGCTCTTCACCCAGAACTCGCGGCGCTCGTTCCAGCGCTGCTCGTCCCAGATTTCGAGGCGGTTACCCTGCCCGATCAACATCGCATGTTTGGTCAATTTCGCGAATTCGCGCAATTCCGGCGTTAGGGCCAGTCGTCCCTGTCCGTCCAGTTCCATTTCGTTAGCATGGCCGACCATGAGGCGCTGCAGGCGTCGCGCCCGTTCATTGAGCGACGGCAGAGTCATCAGCTTGCGTTCGATTTGTTCCCAGTCGGGCAGTGGGTAGATCAGGAGGCAACCGTCACGATCCACGGTAACGACGACGGCGTTGCCGCCGCGCTCGGCCAAGCGCAGACGATGGCGGGTGGGTAGGACCATCCGGCCTTTGTCATCGAGCGTGACCTTGCTTGCACCACGGAACATTTTGGTTACCAGGGCGTTTTCGACACCCCTTGCCCCCCACTTTCTACCACTTGCCGCCACTATAGGAAGCGCAGCAGCAGATGGCAAGGGCCCGCAGACCTAAATCGCAATTGCAGCAAACACTTAGCGGGCGGGGAAAAAGTGGAGTCGGCCTGTAAGCCGGGTTCTGTCGAGGACGATCATTCCTCTGGGATCAGTGTCACCACTGACCTCAAGCGGCCTACCCGGAAGTCCCGCAGGACTGGCGTTGTTGCTAGCCGTTTCCGGCCGCAACGACTTCCCTATTTGGCCTTGCTTCAGGCGGGGTTTGCCGTGCCATCGAGTGTTGCCACCGACGCGGTGCGCTCTTACCGCACCATTTCACCCTTACCAGTGTCCTTGCGAACACTTCGGCGGTTTATTTTCTGTTGCACTTTCCGTGGGCTCGCGCCCCCCAGGCGTTACCTGGCGCCATGTCCAAGAAGCCCGGACTTTCCTCCCCATTTCTGCGACAAGTCGCAGGAAATGCAGCGATCGCCCGGCCGACTCCGGGCGCGAAGATAGGCTCATGCCGTCACGATCTCAATTCTTTTCGCTGCCTTCTGCGGTGTGGCTGTGGTTTTTACGGCTCAGCGTCAGTATCCGTTCGTACGCCTGCTTGCGTGTCAGGTCAAAAACCTCGGCCAGGATAGCGGCCGCGCGGCTCGGCGCGAGTTCCGCCGCCAACAGCTCCGCCACCCGCTGCAGTCGCAGGGGGTCAACCCCGGGGTCCAGGCCGGCAGTAGCGACATTGCCCGCCACCGCAATACTGATCTCGCCGCGGTTGATATCCTCATCCTGTAGCGATAATGCGGCTAATTTCGTCAAGCTCCCGCGATACAGCGTTTCGTATACCTTGGTCAGCTCACGTCCGATGCACGCCCGCCGTTCGGCACCGAGAACATCCCGCAAATCGGCCAGGCTGTCGCTCAGGCGATGCGGTGCCTCAAAAAAAACCAAGGTGCGCGGGTCATGCTGGAGGGCGCGCAGAGCGGCCTGTCGGGCCGCGGACTTCGCCGGCAAAAAGCCTTCGAACGCAAAACGCGCGGTCGGCAGCCCGCTGGCCGACAGCAGCGTCGCAATGGCTGTCGGGCCGGGGATCGGTCGCACCTCGAGGCCTGCAGCCACGGCCGCAGTCACCAGGTCATGGCCAGGGTCCGACAGCAGAGGTGTTCCGGCGTCGCTGACCAACGCGATGCGCTCGCCGCGCAGCATGCGCTCGACCAGGCCGGCGGCCTGCTCGCGTTCATTGTGTTCATGCAGGGAGACCAGCGGATTTGCAATCCCCAGCGCGTTCAGCAACTGCAGCGTGCGTCGCGTGTCCTCAGCGGCAATGACATCCGCGTCGGCCAGGGCCGCGCGTGCCCGTGGACTCAGGTCGTCGAGATTGCCGATCGGGGTCGCTACCACGTCGAGCCGCCCGGGTTTTGTGTGTTGCACCACCTATAATCCCTCCATGAGCCCGCTTGGCATCAGACGACTTCCATCGCTATTGCATCGCATGATACTGGCCAGCACAGCGCTTTGGCTGACGGCCTGCCCGAGCCTGGGTCCGCGCGCCGATCTGCCGCCGACGCTGGAGCGCGCCGAGACTCTGGTGCAGCGCGGCGAGCATGCTGCAGCGGCGCGCGTGTTCGAAGGACTGGCGCGTGACAATAGTGGCGATGAAAGCACGCGCTTTCTGCTGCGCGCCGTCAGTGAATGGCTCGCCGCCAATCAGCCGGCCGATGCCAGCCGTGCCTATGACAGCATCGGCGCGACCAGCAACCCCGGTCTGCGTGCGCAGTACGCTTTGTTAGCTGTGGCGCTGCGGCTGGCGCGCGGCGACGCGCCGGGAGCCTGGGGCCTGCTGGCATCGATTGCAGCGCCCGCAGGCAGTGCGCAAGGCGGGCTCTACTGGTCGCTGAAGCAGCGCGTATCACTGGCGGCCGGCCGGGCGAACGATGCGATCCTCGCGCAGCCCGGGCTCGAATCCACCCTGCCCAACGACAGTGAGCGCGAATCAAGCCGCCGCGCGCTGCTGCGCGCGCTGCAGATGGCGCCGGACCGTGGCGTCAAGCTGGAGCCACAAACTGCCGGCCGCGACGCCAACCTGCGTGGCTGGCTCGAGCTCGGCCTGATCGCCTACCAGGCGCAGCGCGGCGCGCGAGTCGGGCCCGCACTCGCCAGCTGGCGGATGCGCTTTCCACAGCATGTCGCGCAGACCCTTGCGAGCCAGGATGAGATCATGCCGCCGGTCGCGGCATTGGCGCCGCCGGTTACCGCGGGAGCCCATGTCGCGGTGCTGTTGCCGCTCAGTGGGCGCGCCGCGGCCCAGGCCGCACAAATCCGCGACGGTTTGTTAGCTTCCTGGTTCGCAAGCCCGGCGGGCAGCGTGCCGCCGCTGCGCTTTTACGACACGGCGCAGTTGCCGGTTGCCGCAGCGCTGCGACTCGCCAATGATTCCGGCGCCGACCAGGTTATCGGCCCGCTGCTGCGCGAGGAAGTCCAGGCCGCAGCGGACTACAGCGGTGCGCGGCCACCGCTGTTAGCCCTGAATTTTCTCGCCGCCGACCGCCAGCCTCCGGAGGCCTTTGTGCAATTTGCGCTGTCGCCCGAGGACGAGGCGCGCAGTGTCGCGCGCCGCGCGCTGGCCGACGGCCAGCGCCGCGCGATCGCACTGGTGCCGTCGAGCGACTGGGGCCAACGCGTGCTTGCGGCCTTCACCGAGGAACTCAACTCGGGCGGCGGCACGGTGCTGGCTTCCGGCAGCTACGCGATCAGCGACGCCGATCATTCGGCCGAGATTTCCGATCTGCTGCGCATCAACGACTCCAAAGCGCGTGCACGCCGCATCGAGGCCATCATCGGCGGCAGCGTGAATGCGCAGCCGCGGCGGCGCGGCGACATCGATTTCATATTTGTGCCGTCGAACCCGTCGCAGGCGCGGCAGCTGCGGCCGCAGCTGCGGTTCTTCTATGCCGGCGATATTCCCACTTACGCGACCTCCGACGCCTACGACGGCGCCGGAGCCATCAACCAGGACGCCGATGGGTTGATGTTTCCGGATATGCCCTGGGTTCTGACCGCCAACACAGCGGTCACGCGCGCCCGAGCTGCGCTGCGCAGCGCCTATGGCGACAACGGCGCGCCGCGCGGCAAATTATTTGCTTTTGGTCACGACGCCTGGAGCCTTGCCGTGGGCTTGCGCGCTGCCGGTGGCAGCAGCCTGACGCCAGTGGCCGGCCTGACCGGCAAACTGAGCCTCGATGCCAATCGCCGCGTGCGCCGCGAGCTCGAATGGGCACAGATCCGCGGCGCAGGCATTCGGCTGTTAGACAGCGGTGCGCCCGAAACCGGCGGCCGCTGATCGCGCTGGCCGGTGATGCCGTCGCCGACCCAACAGCGCGGCACGGCTGCGGAGGATCGCGCCGCAGCGCATCTTGAATCGGCCGGACTCCGTATCGTCGGACGCAACCTGCGCTGCCGCTGCGGCGAGCTGGACCTGGTCGCCGTGCACGGCGACGTACTGATCATCGCCGAAGTCCGGTTGCGCAGCAGCGCGGAATTTGGCGGCGCCGCAGCCAGCATCGGCTGGGCCAAGCGGCGCCGAATTCTCTGCGCATCCAGGTACTTTGTACGCCAGAACCCCGAATGGAACCGACTGCGGATTCGATTCGACGCTCTGTTGTTAGATGCCAGCGACAGGATCGAATGGATCCGCCATGCATTCGATGCCTGACGGGAAATCGTAGCATGCGCTGCCATTTGTCGAGTCGCATTGGATTGCGCACGGGAGTACAATCCGTGCAAACAAACGGGGCCGGCAGTGCAGACCAAAGAAGAAATATTCGAACGTCTTTCCACAGTTCTGGTTGAGCTATTTGAAATCGATCACTCAAAGATCACGCTCGAGGCGGATCTTTACGATGACCTGGAAATTGACAGTATCGACACCATCGATCTGGTGCTGCAACTGAAAAGTATAACCGGTCGCAAGATTCATCCCGACCAGTTCCGGCACGTTCGCAGCGTCGCGGATGCGGTGAATGCGATTCACAATCTGGTGACGGGATAATCCGCAATCGCGTGCATCTCGGACCGCAAATTTCTGCCGTGCGAGCTAACAGTCAGGGCGTGGCTGTCGACATTGCCGTGCTCCCTGGTCACGCATTGCTGGATGGGCATTTCCCTGCTACTGGAATACTTCCGGCGGTAGGGCAGGTGCATTGGGTCATTACCATCGCACAGAAATTTCTCGGAGCTGGCGGCTCCGGTATCAGTCTGCATTTTCTGAAATTCAATCGACTGATCCTTCCCGGGTCAGACGTGCAACTCGTGCTGCAGCGCGCGCCCGAGGCCGGGGCGGTGCGCTTCAGGATGCTGCAGGCGGGATCGGAATGCTCATCGGGCGAGATTCGCTTCGAACATGGTTGAAGTAGCGCTGGTAGTTCCCTATTTCAATCACGAGCATGCCATTGCGCGGACCATTGACGCACTTGCCTCGCAGGGCTTGAAATGCTGGCTGATCGATGATGGCAGCTGTGCGCAGGCTGCGGCCGCTGCCAGACGATTGGCGGCGCCGGAAGCACGATGGTTGACGATCATCAGTCACGCAGTCAATCGCGGCAAGGGAGCAGCCGTACTAACAGGATTTCACGCCGCATTTGCCGCCGGCGCAACCCATGCGTTGCAGATTGATGCGGACGGCCAGCATGATTTTCGCGACATCGTCCGCATGGTAGGACTCGCCAACGCGCATCCGGACGCGATCGTTCTTGGCGCACCGATTTTCGATGCGACTATTCCCAAGTCCCGATTGCTCGGTCGCAAAATTACCAATTTCTGGGTTGCGGTGAATACGTTATCGTTTAGCGTCGAAGACTCCATGTGTGGCTTTCGAGTTTACCCGCTGGCGCCGCTGATGCAGCTAGCCGCACGCGAGCATCTGGGGCAGCGCATGGATTTCGACCCGGAAATCCTGGTCCGGGCAATCTGGCGCGGAATTCCGCTCGTTACCTGCGAAACACGAGTGACCTATCCTGCGGACGGCGTATCTCATTTCAATCTACTGCGTGACAACCTGCGAATATCCTGGATGCATACGCGGCTCTTTTTCGGCATGTTGTCGCGCCTGCCGCTGCTGGTCGCGCGACATTGGAGCAGATCGCGACCATGAACGTAGAATTGCCCAGGCGTCACGTGATCGTGAAAATACCTTTTCATGACCTCGATCCCGTGGGCATCGTCTGGCATGGCAATTACGCCAAGTACTTTGAAATTGCGCGCTGCGAGTTGCTGCAGTCTTTTGCCTACAACTATGACGACATGATGCGTTCAGGCTACATGTGGCCAATCATCGACATGCGGCTCCGCTACGTGAAATCGGCGCGCTTCGGCGATCTGCTGCGCGTCGAGGCCAGACTCAGGGAATGGGAGTATCGACTGAAGGTCGACTACCTCATTACGGACGCCGCCAGCGGTCACAGAGTCTGCAAAGGGAGCAGCATCCAGGTTGCAGTCCGGATGGACAATCGTGAGATGTGCCTGCGCTCGCCCGACGTCCTCTTTGAACGCCTTGGATTCGTTCCATGAGAGCAGCAGCGCTCGCATCACTGGCGGTCCTGATCGAATGTGCAACCAGCGCCGACCGAGTCCCGGTCGAATCCGTTTTCAATCACCCCAGGAATCCGATCGAATTGCGCCTGCTGACTAACACCGCTAACGTGTCGTTAGCGAACGCCCAGGTCGTGCGCGGCGAGTTCATACAACGTCGCTATGTCAGGGACTTGCCTCGCGCGTTGGAATCCCAAGGCTCATTTATATATGCGCGTGGCATTGGTATTGAGTGGTGCACCGTCAAGCCGCTGAATTCATGCATGGTAATTACCGGGGCCGGGATCACGCGCAAGCACGACGATATGTCGCCCGCGGCAGCGGCAACAGCTTCGCAGCCGGCTCAGCAAGCGGTGGCGCGTATTTTTTTCAGTCTTTTCGCGCTCGACTTTGATGCACTGGCGCGCGACTTTTCGCTGTTTGGCGAGCAAACCAACGGTCAATGGCGCGTGGGTCTCAAGGCGCGCCGCGCTGCGCTGGGCCGTGTTTTCAAAGATGCGGTGTTAGCAGGCTCAACTGCAGCGGATACCATTGTATTGCGCGATGCAGGCGGCGACCGCACCGAGATCACGCTGCAGAACCCGATCTTCAGCAGCAAGCCTTTGCCGGCGGACGACCGGGCGCGATTCTAGGGAAGCTCTGCACAGGTAACGCGGGCGCGGCCGAGACGGATTTTTTCACTGGCAAGGAACGACGAGTGACGTGTATCGAGATACATGAACGAGGAGAGACGCAGCCGGAGGAAAAATCCGTCCGGCCCCAAGGGGTTAGCGCGTCGCGCTACCTGTGCAGAGCTTCCCTAGATCCCACATGAAGCCCGCTGCACGCCCGCTGTCATTCTGGACGTCACTGTTCGCGATTTGCGGCTTCGCAATCTGGTTCGGGTGGCGCGGCCTCGCATCTGTCCA